>CAYPCQ010000009.1:0-99214 GCA_964409245.1 uncultured Verrucomicrobiota bacterium | reverse complement strand
TGGAGCAGGGCCGGCAGGAGGGCTTGGAGCAAGGCTTGGAGCAAGGCTTGGAGCAAGGCTTGGAGCAAGGCTTGGAGCAAGGCTTGGAGCAGGGCTTGGAACGAGGTCTGGAGCAGGGCTTGGAACGTGGCTTGGTCAAAGGCCAGTTGGCCGTGGTGAGCCGGTTGCTGGAGCGGCGGTTTGGGGTGTTGGGGCCGAGGATGAAGGCCAGGCTGAAGCAGCTTTCCAGCCCGCAGCTGGACGGGCTGGCGGATGCCCTGCTGGATTTCGGTTCCAAGGCTGATCTGGAGGCCTGGTTGCTCCAAAACGGTTAAAACCGCCGGGGGCGCAGATTTTTTTCGGTGGAATGTTCTCGTTTGCGGCCGATTAAGAACTCAAGGTCTTCAGCTACGCCTTGAAACCGGCGGACAATCCGGCTGTGGATTGCTCATGTCCTTGGGCAGCAAAACGGATCTGGTTATTGCATAACCGGCCGGCTGTGGGACGCGCTACCCGGCACGCCTCAGCCTTGTTCCTAAATCTTGGTTCTTCGCTGAAATCAGTGGAATAGGGTGGTAATCTGGCGGCATGACACCTGAGAAGTTATTTCATGATTTACTGGGTTTAGGGCTGAGTTGGGAAGTGGTTGAGAGCCGCTTTGATTCGCAAATCGGGACTGTATTTTTGGACCTGCGGGAGACACCCAAGCTGTGGGAAAAGGTCACTTGCCCCCACGATGGGGGTGTGGCCTTCTGTTACGACCATGTTAAAGCGCTGGCTTGGCGGCACCTCAATGTTTTCCAACATCGGTGTGAAATCATCTGCTGCCTGCCGCGCGGCAAGTGTCGGCAGTGCGGGCATGTCTTCCGCGTGCGGCCGCCTTGGGAAGGATTGAGCACCCACTTCACCAAAGAGTTTGAAGCCTTCGCCCTGTTGCTCATGCGCGAGATGCCGATGAGCCAAGTGGCAGCCATGGTGGGCGAGACCGACACGCGGCTCTGGCGCCTGCTTTTCCGGCAAGTGGATGCGGCTTATGCGGAAGCGGACTTCAGCCAGGTCTGCTGCGTGGGCGTCGATGAATTGAGCGTGCGCAAGGGCCACGAATACATCAGCGTCTTTGCGGATCTGGTGGCTAAACGCGTGCTGTTTGGGGTCGAAGGCAAGGACCGGGAGACTTGGGCGAAATTCATCGAGGCCTTGGAAGCACACAATGGCCATCGGCATGCCATCACACAAGCCAGCATGGATATGAGCCGGGCCTATCAGGCCGGGGTGGCTGAGAATTGCCGCCATGCCCAGGTGGTGTTTGATAAATTCCATGTCTTCAAGAATGCCAACGAAGCGGTGGACAAGGTGCGGCGTGCCGAGCTTCGGATCGGTGGCCAAGGGGTGTGGGAAGCGCTCAATAAAAGCCAGTGGCTATGGCGCAAAAATCCGGAGAATCTGACCGCCTCGGAGCAAACGCGGCTGGCCAAGATCCAGGACAAGAATCTGGCCACGGCTAAAGCTTATCAAATGCGGTTGGTGCTCCAAGACATCTATCGGTCGGACCGGGCCTCCACGGCTCAGAGGCGTTTCAAAGTGTGGTGCCGCTGGGTGCGCTGGGTGGCCCGGTTCTACAAGGCTAATCTAATGATATCAATGGTGAAACTAGCGCAAATGGTCCAGGATCATTTGGCGGGGATAATAGCCCATTGGAAATGGGGCGTGACCAATGCTTTCATGGAGGGATTGAACAGTGTGTTTAGCGGCACCAAACGCAAAGCGCGGGGTTACCGCTCAACCCCCTATCTCATTACCATGCTCTATTTGATCGCAGGAAAACTCCGCTTGCCTCAATGCTGATCCCGCACGGAATTGAATTCCACTGGAAACAGCGGAGAACCTAAATCTTGGATGGTAGCGCTTGCGCCGCAGGCTTTTGATCCAGCCGTGAAGCGAACCCTGAGTATCGATCTGCCCGGGATATGTGGCGAACGGCCAGGGCTTGGCACAAAACCGCCCCCTCCTATTGCCTGGACACGGGTTGGGGGGGCAGCGGACGAAATCGTTCGCGGATCCTGCGCCCCGGGCTTCAGCTTCCCATAAACTTCCGGCCCTGATTCACTTTTCCCTAATGGAGTCCACCCAGTCCATGGAAGGTTGGATTCCAAAACCATTTTCTGCCATGCTTCAAATAGCGGGGCAAGGCACCGCTCCCAGAGGAGCTGCCTCGCCGCGCCTGGCAACGATATGAAACTGAAAACCACGAAACCGGTTTGCTCCCGCCTCTTGGCTGAATGCTTTTGGCCCCAGGCCCCGGCTCCTGGCTGCCACCCTCCGGTTTGCCCCGGAAAATCCCGCCTGTTTCCACCCAATTCCACATCCGGGGTTTTTACCCCCCCCGCTTTTGCCCGGGTAATTCCCTCGAATACGAATTAGCCCGTTTGGGGAATCACTCCGTTTGGAACCTGAATTTGAACCGGCCTTCGGGAGCGACATCGCCGCTGAGGTAGAAATCCATGACCTCGCCGGGCGTCTGAAGGTTGTCGGCCCACTTGAAATCAACCGCCGTTTTTTCCGGCAGGCCAAGGGCCGCTTTGGGGATGGCCAGGTGCAGTTCGCTGCCTTTGAAGGCGCATTCCAGCCGGCAGATTTTGGTCCATTTCCATCCCCCGGCATTTTTCTCCAGCCAGGCGGTCCCCGCCCGGTCCGCATCGTGGCTGACCATCCAATCATAGCCTTCCCAGCCCGTGGCCGGGTTTTGGTCGGTATCGAGGAAAAGCCACATCCAGCGTCCGCCTTCCGGGCCGGACAGCGGCTCCCGGGTGCGGGCGTAAAAGAAAAGCTGTTCCTGGTCCCGTGCCACTTTCATCAGCGCCAGATCATTGCGGCCGGAATCATTTCGGTAGCGCAAGCCGGCGGCCCCATTGAAATCGCGGGGCGAGGTTTCGGCAACATGGTCCCGGAACTCCGGTTTAACCTCACCCCACTGCGCGAAGTCCTGGTTGATTCGGATGGTTTTGGCGGGGGAAGCCGCGGGCAAGGCTGGGGTGCCTTTGAACCGGCGCACATTGGCGATCAATTGCCAGTAATAATGATCGGCGTGGCTGCCCTTCATTGGCTCGATATCCCGGCTGTACTCCTCGCTGAATTGATCCACGAAAACAATGGGGCCGCCTGGCTCGCCCCAGCGGCCGGCGATCCATTCGTTCCAGCCGGTGACCATGGCAAACGGGGGCTTCAGTTCAAACACCCGCTGCCACTGCTCCTGGAAGTTATACCCATGGTTGATCGCCCCGGGGGCGGTTTCCATGCGGCCTTGGTGGAAGCTGCGCCCGCGGGCATCCAGGTTGCTCATATTAGTCACCTTGCCATCTTTCCGGCGCAGGTTCTGCGCGACCGACACATTGACCTGTTCCGGCTGGCTGGGATCGTCGGTGAAACCGTAGGGTTGCGGGTAAGTCGCCTCCCAATGCCAGGCATTGTCGGTGTTCACCAAAGTGAAGGGCCAATGGGCCCGGCGCAGTGAGAAAAATTGCTTCAGCTCCGGGCTGGCCTGGGCCGGATCGCAGATCATCAAGGGCTTGCCCCGCCAGTTGAACCAGAGCTCGCGGTATTTCCCCGGCCGGTATAGATCCTGGTAGATCTTTTCGGCGGTGGCACCCGCCTGGGTATTCACCATGAACACGATGTGGGGCGTGCGCCCCCCCTCCTGCCGCACCTGGCGGAAAACCTCGCACAGCTTGAGGTAAACCTCGGGATAGGTCTGCGCATTGGTGGTGTCGAAAATCAAAGTGTCCACCCCCGCGTCAGCGAGCAGCATGGCGTGCCGCCGCAGGATCCACGGATCCTGGCTCAGGTAATATCCATAAAGCGGCTCACCCCAAAAATGATACATGCCGCGCTCCCCCCAGAGCAGGGAGTCCGGTTTTTTCAACGCCTCCGGATCCGCGGCGAGGATTTTCGATACATCATATGGCCCATTCCAGTTGGGGCTTTTTCCCCCCTCGTTATTCAGCCACAGAAAATAGAAAATACCCACAAAACGCTCCGGCTGGGAGGGGCCGGCTTCAGCCGCCAGCGGCAGGGATCGGCCCAGTCCATCCGTGGCCGGCCAAGGCAGGCCGGGGTTGAACTCCGTCCTGGCTTCACCAACCTGGGCCAGGGCGGCCGGCGCAAAAGCCGAACCCCAGGCGGTTGCCATCATCAGCACCAGCAGCCGCCAACACCCCGCCGGGCGGATTCGGCCATGGATCGAATATTTTTTCATAGGTATTGTTCTCCAACAGATTGCCACCTGCCTGGCCAAATCC
Source organism: uncultured Verrucomicrobiota bacterium (assembly GCA_964409245.1). Taxonomy (GTDB): domain Bacteria; phylum Verrucomicrobiota; class Verrucomicrobiia; order Limisphaerales; family UBA1319; genus CAIMWS01. Next base: position 94,940 of record CAYPCQ010000009.1, on the reverse strand, counting down.
CCCTGGTTCTCGTCACCCTCCCCAAGCCCAGCCAGCCGGGCCAGGAAAGCCAAAGCGTCAGGCAATGAGGAGGCAGTCTCAATGGCCCCCGGATTCTGGTCAAGGTTTTCCACCCAGCCAGCGCGCCCTGCCAATTTTCCGGCTGGCGCGGTTTTTTCATGCTCCATGCCGGCAGGCAAAACCGAAATGAATTGAAAACGGGTGGGATGAGCTTTAGTAAAAAAGATGCACAAAATAAGTCGGAAGTCATTGTCACATAAACCTGAAACCCAATGGACGCGATAAAGGAATTTTTCAAGAACGACCGGTTTGCCGGCCACAGCGGAGTGGAATTAATCCAGGTGAATCCCGGCCAGGCAACAGCCCGGATGGCTATCCAGCAGAGTCATCTGAACGGGTGGGGCACCGCCCATGGCGGGGCCATTTTCACCCTGGCGGATTTTGCGTTCGCGGCGGCGGCGAATTCACACGGCACTTTGGCGGTGGCGGTGAATGTCAGCATCACCTTCATGAAAGCGGCCCGTTCGGGAACGCTGACCGCTGAAGCGAGGGAAATTTCAGCCAATCCCAAGCTCGCCAGCTACACCGTGGAGGTGCGGGACGAGCAGCAGGACTTGGTGGCCGTGTTCCAAGGTTTGGCCTACCGGAAAAAGGATGTCCTGCCGCTGAAAAGTCAAACCACCGCCCAGGATTGAGCCAGGCCGGTGGCGCCGCGATCGCCGGGCCTGAAGGTCAGGCAGACCGCCGCAAGGCCAGGATGCTCATGGGGATCATGAAGGCTTCCAGGCGGATGCGCTCATCCAAGGCCAATTCCTGGAGCGGAAACCGCCCGAATATTTGCGCCACCCCTTCAATCATGCGTTTGAAGATCATGGGCCGGATCACAATGGGGGAACCGGCCGTCATGGCAAAATTGGGCAGGAAATAGATCCGGGTCGCGAAAACGGAACCCACCGGCGCCGCCAATTGGTCCAGCAGGCGATCCGCCAGGAAAAACCCGTCGTTGAACAGGATGTCCCGCACGTTCATGCCGAGGTTGGGGACAATGCTGTCCACACTGATCAGGCTGTAGCGCGATTGCACCGCCGCGTTGAGCACGGCCACCTCATGGGCGCTCAGGTCTGGCGGTGGCGATTGCCGGGCATTTTCGCAAAGGGTGTCCCCATCCTGGCGCCGGCTATGCAAGGCAAAATCGATCAAGACCGGCAGCTCAGCTTCGTCGGCAAGCGAGATGCGTCCTTTTTCCCAGAGCCCCAGTTCCTTGGCGCAGCGTTCCACAGTTTTTTTGTGGAGGTTTTTCAGCAAAACCCGCTTTAAATTCTCACGGGCGTGCTGAAAAGCCTGATAGCGCTCTATATCGTTTTTGAATTCCATAACCCTAAGTCTGTAATTCTATCTCCACTTTGACCGATAAAGGCAAGCCAATTTGCCAGCAGGCTGGCCCCCGCGCAAATGAGCAGGCAAGCGAACCAGCTTACTTGACCTCCACAGGCGCGAGGCTGTCCACCGGCACCTCGAGTTTGAGGGCGAGGATGGTGTCGGTAATCTGGCGGTTCGATGGCGGCACGGTGATGGATATCCCAGTTGGGCTTTGAGTCAGCTTGGCCGTTCCGCCAGTCAGCAGTTTGTTGCTGACAATCCGGCCTTTGATGGGCGGCAGCTCCAGCTTGCCCCCTTTGAGATCGAACATATGGATATAGAGGGTTCGGCCATTGAACGTGCTGGCGCCCCAGGTTCCGGGCTTGAAGGGGCCCCCATGCGTCCCGTAAATGGTGACCCCATACTTTTTCAGCCAGGCCCCCATCTCCCGCAAGCGCTCGACCTGCCTCGGCTCGATCCGGCCATCGGGCATCGGCCCCACGTTGAACAACAGGTTGCCGTCACCCCCGGCACACTGGATCAGTGTGCGCAGGCACTGGGTGGCGGACTTCATTTTATCGTTGGGCTTCCAGGCCCACTGCTCGCAAATGGTGATGCGCGATTCCCAAGGGCGGTCATTCTGGAACTTGCCCACCCGCTGCTCGGGAGTGTCAAAATCGGCCGCCAGCGCCCCGGTTTTGGTCGTGCCAGCCATATCCTCCCTCCCCTTGCCCACGCGGTTGTTGATGAGCGCTTGGGGATCCAGCTGCCGCACATGCTGGAACAAATCATTCGCCCGCTCGTTATTCCAGGGCGACTCCCATTCCCCGTCGAACCAGTAAATCCCGATCGGGCCATATTTCCGGTGGAGTTCAGCCAGCTGGTTTTTGAGATATTGGGTGTAGCGGTCCATATTGGCATTGGGCTTTTTGCCACGCCCCCCGGGGCTGTCCAATGGGTAATCCGGGTGAAACCAGTCAAGAATGGAATGATAAAGGCAGAACCGGATGCCCTCACGCCGGCAAGCAGCGGAAAGCTCCTTGATGACATCCCGCGCCAAGGGCGTATGCATGATGTTGTAATCGGTATAAGCCGTATCCCAGAGGCAAAATCCATCGTGATGCTTGGAGGTCAGCACCAAATATTTCATGCCGGCTTCCCTGGCGGTGCGCGCCCATTCCCGGGCATTGAAATTGGTGGGGTTAAACCGCCGGTAAAGTTCGTCGTATTCCCGGGCCGGAACCGGCTCTCCCCGGGACCAGCCAATTTCAGTGCCGCGCAGGCTTACCGGCCCCCAGTGGATGAACATGCCAAAGCGGGCGTCGGTCCACCATTTAATGCGGGCGGGCTGCGCTTGGGCATTTTCGGCCCGGACTCCCGCGGTCAGGAGAGCCAGGCACACCGCCAGACAATGAACCAATGGTATGCGTGTCATGGTTTGTTAATATTTTGTTGAAGAAGGTGTGACAATCAAAAAACGCCCGCTGGCGCGAACCCGCCACCCAGGAGAATCTCCAGCACCGCACTGAAAGAGGCAGAGGGTGTCAGCCCAGGCGCCTGGACAACCGCGCACGATCATAAGAACCGCGCTGGGCGGAGGTCATTTTTTCGAAGTCAGGCGCACCATCGGCTTTGCGCGGCCACAATGGGGAGGACACCGGGGTTCCCGGCTGGCCCGTGGGCGATGGCTTTCCGGCAGCAGGTTTGGATGGGGCTGAGGCAGCGGGTTTGGCCGCCTGCACCCGGGCGCGGGACTCCCCGCCGTAGCTCATGGACTGATCCGTCAATTCCAGATCTTTTTCCAGCTCCAGCCGCGGTTTGATTTTGCACGATTGAAGCACCCCGTGATAAGCGCGCACCGCTTCCTCCGGGGCGATCCGGCCGTCGGTGATCAGGCGCAGCATCTCGATGAACGCCAGCTGGTGTTCGGCATTGTTGATCTTGCGCCCGAACAAGGCCACCCGCGCGCCATATTTTTGGGCGTCGTGGATCAGCTTGAAGGCATCATAAGTGGTGCCGGCGCTGCCGCCCAACACCCCCACCACCAGGTTCGGATCATACTGGGCCAGCTCCTCCATGAACCGCGGGCCATGGTAGGCGATCTTCAAGAACAAGGGCCGCCCCGCTTCAGTCACCCCGGCCAGGCTCCGGAGGATGTTATCGTTGATGAATTCGCCCAGCTTCTCCGGGGCCACGCCACTGGCCACGTTGGGATCGAAAACCTCGAGGAAATACCGGAACTTTTTCCGCTCCGCCTCCTCGCGGAACTCCTTGAAAGCCAGCAAAGCCGCCCGATCCTGGTGCAACTGGTTCACGAAGGTGATGGAATACAGCCCCAGGTTGGCGCCGGGGAATTCGCCGCCGTCGCGCGGGCATTCGTGTTTGCCGCACTGGATGTGATCGATCGTGGCGCTGCGGAAAGGCTGGGAAGGCTCCTTGAGGTAGCTGCCATGGCGCACCGCCCAAACGTCCGTGGCGTCGTTGGCGCGTGCCGCCGGCGTCACCGGCAAATCCCGGAACAGGCCCTCTTTGATGCTGAGCTGCTCGTTCACGCTGGCGGACATCAGCATGATGTCGATCAATCCCTGGCGGGTCACTTCGCGGATGATGTCCAGGAACTCGGGCAGATTGCGGTGGCCAAACTCCTCCCGGGTCCAGACTTCAGGCGAAAATTGGGCCGGGCTGGCCCCCCGGCCGGACAAATAGCTGCGCGGCCCGGGAGCCCGCACGCCAAAAGCCATATCAGCATCCTTGGCATCCGCCAGGATGAAGGTCCGGGAAGCCCGGCTCGCTTTGACTTCGGCGAGTTTAACGTCCAGAGATTTGATCATACCCAAGGGCCAGGTTTCCGTATTCTGCCGCCAGCTGCATCCCGCAGTGGTCAGCCTTTCAACCGGGCCAGGATTTGGTCCGTGATGGATTGGACCAGCGACTCCGCCTGCCGATCCGCCGCCGCCGGCTCGGGATTGGCGGGAGGCACCTGGCAGGCGACCCCGGGCCGCCACTCGCTGTTGTCGCAAAGCTCGCATTCTTTGAGGCCGAACCGGCTGTCCGGAATCCCCATCTTCTGCTTGATCTGGAGCAGATCTTTCAGCTTCGCCGGCGAAAAGGCCTTCATTTCCGTGCCCAGTTGGGCGCCCACCACCACCGTGCGGCAATAGGCCTCAAGGATCTCCATCTTGAAATAGGCATCTTCCATGGAATGGCTCCAAGCCACGACCCCGTGGTTGGCCATCAGCACCGTGTTGTGATTCTCCACCAGCGCCGCGACCTTCTTGCCCATTTCCACCGTCCCGGGAGTGTCATAATCCGCGATGGCCAGTTCGCCCACCATGACCTCGATCTCCGGGATCATGCAGGTGGGTGGTTTGATCTGGGCCACGGCGAACGCAGTGGCGTAAGGGGGATGGCAATGGACCACCGCCTTCGCTTTGGGCTGGGCCTTCATCATCTCCAGGTGCATCAGGATCTCGCTGGTGCGCTTCTTGGCGCCCATTTTCTGGTTGCCATCCAAGTCCACGAAGCACATGTCGTCCGGTTTCATGAAGCCCTTGGAAACCAGCGTGGGCGTGCAGAGCACCAGGTTGTCCTGCAGGCGGATCGAAATATTCCCGCCGTTGCCGTCCACGTAGGCCCGCTGCCACAGCCGGCGCCCGATATCGCACATCTCCTCCTTCAGGGCTTCCACCTCAGGCGAGCGATAAAGGCGCTCCAAGTCGCACGCTGGCTCGCTTTTTTTCGTCTCCGGCGGGCGGGCCGGCGCCGGGGAGCAGCAGGTGGTCTTGCCTGCCCGATCCTTGATTTCACGCAGCAGGTCGCGCGCGGAAGGCGTGTAAATGGCCTCTGAAGGGAGCGATTGCACATTGCCGCCGCGGCGCAACAGTTCTTCGATATCTTTGACGCTGATAACCTGTTTCATGATTTTGGTGTATAAAAGACATTATCGACTATGGCGCCGTTGATCGCATCAATCGGCGTCGGTACCGAAAAGGGCATGGCCGCCTCGCGGCCTTCGATAAAACCGATGGTGTCCCCCAAGCCTGCGCCGAGGGAATCGTAAACCACCAGGGTGGGATCCTTGCTTAACCCGGCCGGGGCCTGGGTGCCCCGCTGGAAATGCCCGCGGGTGAACGGGCTGACCAGGAGCCAGCGCGCCCCGCGCAAAGCTGGCACGGTAATGTTTAAAGTGACGCGCCCGATGACCGTTCCAAGCCTCATTTAGCCTCCGGGGGATTCAGTTCATCGGCGATGCCCATCACCATCATCCGCGCGGGGCTGATGGGATCGTTTACGGCCACCCGGGCGGCGGAGCCATCGGTGGAGATGATCACCCGCTCGTGCAAGCCGGCGCCAATCGGGTCAATCGCCACCACCGGGTTCCCCTCGGGATTATCCGCCAGATCCACGGGCTGGCAGATCAAAAACCGCCAGCCATTGAAGCTCGGATGCTTGCAGGTGGCGGTAAGATTGCCCTCGACACGCGCGAGCATCATAACCAGCCCTCCCTGTTCAATCGGCCATCCCGCCCCTTTGCGGGGCGGAAGCTGCTCAAACTGGATGAAGCCGGCAGTTGCACGGGGCTTGCCACTTAAAAGATGCGCAGATTATCCACCATGACGCAGCGGCGCACCCGCGTGAACGTCTTGGGCGTGGTGACTCCCTCGCCCGTGGGGGTGGCGATGGAGAAGCTGGGATAGCCTTCCCCGCCGTTGCCCAAGGCGGCCACGCACGGCCCGTTTTTCACGAACAGGGTCGTTTCCAGAGCCCGCGCCATGGCCGTCATGTGGGTGACATCGTGCGAGTGGATGATGGCGGTATGCTTGTAATTGTGCTCGGCCACTTTGGAGGCCGCGATACCCTCGGCCACATCCTTCACCCGGACCACCGGCACGAAGGGCATCATTTGCTCCTCCAGCACGAAGGCGTGCGAAGCATCGGTTTCGCCGAACAGGATCTGGGTGCCGGCGGGAACATTGGCCCCGGCGATGCGCGCCAGGTAAGCGGCATCCTTGCCCACCAAGTCCTTGTTCAGGATCGGGTGGGGACAGCCCACTCCCTGCCCGGGAGCGACGTTGAAGGCCTCCTTGGTCAGACGTTCGATCTGCCCCGCGTTGAGGCGGGCGGCGCCGTTCTTTTCCAGAGCCGTCATAAAGGCATCCGCCACGGTGGAGATGACGAAAACCTCTTTCTCCCCGATGCACAGCAGGTTGTTGTCATAGGCTCCACCCAGGATCACATCCCGGGCCGCCCGGTTCAGATCGGCGGTGGGGTCCACGAGGACCGGCGGATTGCCCGGGCCGGCGCAGATGGCGCGCTTGCCGCTTTGCATCGCGGCCTTTACGACGCCCGGGCCGCCGGTGACGCACAGCAGTTTCACCAGCTCGTTGCCGCAAATGGCCTTGAAGGATTCCAGGGTGGGCTGCTCGATGATGGTGATCAGATTTTCAATGCCAACTTCGCGCTGGATCGCCTCGTTGAATACCCGCGTGGCCATGGCGGCACACCGGCAGGCGCTGGGATGCGCGTTGAAAACCACCGCATTGCCCGCCGCCACCATGTTGATGACGTTGCACGCGAGGGTGGGAATGGAATGCGTGGAGGGGGTGATGGCAGCGATGACGCCAAACGGCGCGAATTCTTCCAGCGTGATGCCGTGGTCCCCGCTGAAGGCGTCCGGCCTCAAAAAAGCCACCCCAGGCACGGCCCGTATGCCCTTGAGCTTTTCGATTTTGTGGTCCAGCCGGCCGATCTTGGTTTCCTCCAGCTCAATGCGCCCCCACTCGGCGGCATTCTGGAAGCAAAGTGTCTTGATGATCTCCTCCACCCGCCGCCGCGCCGCCACCCCTTTTTCCTGCAATTGCCGATAGGCTTGGTGGGCGGCCTCGCAGGCTTCATTGGCGTTTTGGAACACTCCCAGACGGCGGGCTGAGCCGCTGGCCGGCACCGCCGATGGATTCGACGGGAAGCCGGCGCTGGCACTGGCCGAAGCCGGCGCGGCGCCCGCCCGGGATAAACGCCCCAGGACTTCCTCCACGATGTCGCGGATCAAACTTTCATTCACAGCCGGTTGATTGCTCATAAAAAATATCTGTCAAGCCTTAGTCTCACTATTTCACTTCCTTCACTTCCGGTGCGCCGCCTGCGGGGCGCGGCCCCATGCCAGGCTCGGTTTCAGGGTGGTCACCTGGCCTCAGGCAGAGGCATCCCGGGCGCCGTAAATCTGCCGGCCCAGGACATCGACGGAATCCACGATGCCGATCACCACCGCATCCACGGGCGCCTCCCTCAAATTCGGCGCCAGGCGGGCGGAACTCCCCTGGCAGAAAAGCACCATCTCCCCCTCGCCCGCCCCCACACTGTCCACCGCCACGATGCTGTTGCTGCCCGGACGGAACCGGGTGGGATCCTTGTCATCCACCAATTGGGGCCGCAAGATCAACAACTTGCGGCCAGACATCGATGGATCCTTTTTGGTGGATACCACCGACCCTTCCACGCGGGCCAGGAACATAGCCCTTACTTGGCGGCGGATTTATGCGGCAGCACCAGGTCGGTGTCCGCGTGCGGCCGGGCGATCACATGCACGCTGACCAGGTCGCCGCCGATGGACTTGATGGCCGCCGCGCCGGCGTCGGTTGCCGCGCGCACCGCCGCCACATCGCCCACCACCACCGCGGTGACCAGGGCATTGCCCACCTGCGTCATCGGGCCGGCCAGCTGCACATTGGCCGCTTTGAGCATGGCATCGGTGCCTTCCACCAGCGCCACTAATCCTCGTGTTTCCAATAATCCGATTGCTTGTTGTGCCATAATATTTTTCCTGATTGATTTTAAATTTGTTTTTCCCATTCCGGGATTCATTGCTTGTGTTGCTCCAAAAAACGCCGCGCTTCCCGCGCGATCACCAACTCCTCGTTGGTCGGGATCACCATGACTTTCACCCGGGATCCGGCCGCGCTGACCACCGCCTCCCGCGCCCTCACCTGCGCGTTGGCTTCGGCATCCAGCTCGATTCCCAGCTGATCCAACCCCTGGCAAACCGCCGCCCGCAGCTCCGGCGTATTCTCGCCGATGCCCGCCGTGAACACGATGGCATCCGCCCCGTTCAGCTGCAGATAATACGCCCCTATCCAATGGCGGGCCTGGTGCACCAGCACCTCGAACGCCAGCGTGGCTGGCGCATTCCCTCCCCTCATTTGGGACACGATGTCCCGCATGTCGTTGTATCCGCCGGACAGCGCCTTCAAACCGCCTTCCTTGCACATCAGACGCTCGGCTTCGTCCAGCGAAACCCCGGTGGCGCGCATGACGTAAGGCAAGGCGAAGGAATCCAGCTCCCCCACCCGGTTGTTGTGCGGCAACCCGGATTGCGGGCTCATGCCCAAGCTATTGCCAATGCCTGCGCCATTGAGGATGCCGGTTACGGATGAACTCCCCCCCAAGTGGCAGGAGATGACCCGCAAGGCCGGGCCGTTCACCGGCGAGGCTCCGCCATCGATGTATAGCCGGCGCGCCCGCTCGGCCACATCTTCCCGGCCCAGCATTTCCGCCGAGCGTTCGGCGATGAATTTATGGCTCGCGCCATGGTAGCCCCATTTCCGCACTCCCATCTGATACCAGGCATCCGGCACCGCATAGCGCATCGCGGCTTCCGGCGCCCATTGGTAAAAAGCGGTCTCGAACAAGCCCAGCAGCGGAGTGCCGGGCATTTTCCGGGCGAATATCCGCACCCCGTTCACGTAGGGCGGATTGTGCGCGGGAGCAATGCCGTTATAGGTTTCCATGGCCGCCAGCACCCGTTCGTCAAATCGAACGCAGCCGGTGATGCCTTTGGCCAAAATGGGCTTGAAGCCCACCGCCGCCAGGTCTTTTTCCGACTGGATCCAACCGCCGCTTTTCAATTCCGCCAGGCAGGATTCAATGGCCGCGCCATAATCGGTCACGCGCTCGAAGCCACCGCGGGCAAGCATGCGTTCCTGCCCCCCGGAAAAATCAAACAGGCGGTACTTCAGGGAGGTGGAGCCCAAGTTGGCTACCAGAATCTTCATAACAAAAGGCATTCCGCGGCCACCAGTTCCCCTCGGCTCCGGGCAGCGCGCGTCATCACCCTATTGCAGCCATTTGCCCAAGACGGACAAATCGTCGTGCGGCCGAGGTATGACCTGCACGGACACCACCTGCCCCACCTGGGAGGCCGCCGCTGCGCCGGCGTCGGTGGCCGCTTTCACCGCCGCCACATCGCCCCGGAAAAAGGCGGTCACATATCCGCTGCCGATCTTCTCCCAGCCCGCCAAAGTCACATTCGCCGATTTGAGGGCGGCATCGCTGGCTTCGAGCAGGGCGCACAGCCCCTTGGTTTCAATCATTCCAATCGCTTGTTGTACCATAAAATATCCTTTTGTCGCTGCGGTTAATTACTTGGCCGCCTTGGCCGGCGCGGTGCCTTCGATGAAGATTTTCAGCAAGTCATCATGGGGCCGGGGAATTATGTGCGAACTGATTAATTCGCCCACTTTGCCGGCGGCTTTGGAACCCGCTTCCACGGCCGCTTTGACACTCCCGACATCGCCTCTGACCAGCACGGTGATCATGCCCCCACCAATCTGGATGGTGCGGATCAGGCTCACATTGGCGGCTTTGACCATGGCATCGCTGGCCTCAACGCTGCCCACAAAGCCTTTGGTCTCGATCATTCCTAACGCTTCACTCATGGTTTTTCCTCAGTTTTTATTGGTTTTAAAACGGCTTCCCGGCCCTACTTGATCAACTCACAAGTTGTTTCGGGCTGTAAATTACAGGCGTTGCCCTCGTCCGTATCAATATGGACCTCCAGTTTGAAACTCTTATCCACGCGCACCAGCATGTTGTCCAACGTCAATCCACACTCTCCCCCAATCCGCAACCTCATGATCCCACCGGTTTTTACCCCGTAAAAAGCGGCATCATCCGGGTTCATGTGCGCGTGCCGCTTCGCCCGGATCACCCCCTGTTCCATTTCAAAAAATCCGGCCGGCCCCATCAGCATGCACCCAGGGGTGCCCGTGATATCCCCGGACAACCGCAACGGAATCTCAAAGCCGAGCGCGATGGCGTCCGTATAGGCCAATTCCACCTGATTGAGCGTCCGGCACGGACCCAAAATCCGGAGGTTGGAAATGACCCGGCTCCGCGGCCCGATCAAAGTGATTGACTCCTTGGCGGCAAATTGCCCCTCCTGGTAAAGCCACTTGAAGGGGGTCAACACATGCCCCTTGCCAAACAAAGCATCCACGGCTTCCTGCGTCAAATGACAATGACGGGCGCTGACATTCACCAACAATGCATTGGGAGCTTGCACTGCCGGCGGGGCGGGTTTCCCCAACCGCTGGTAAACCACCTGCCGGACCAAGTGCTCAATTGCCGCCCGGGGCGGCATGCCTGCCATGTTTGCCATATGTGGGTCTGAATTTACGCTTCCACTATCACCAGTTAAAGCTTATTTTTGCAGAATCAGAGCAGAGTGATGGAAAGATGTCAAAGAAATCTGGCAGATTCTTTCAAAATCTTTCAATATTGTGCAAATGCAACCAGAAGAACGGCAATCGAGAATCGAAGCTTTCCTCCAAAAGGTGGAATTTGCCTCTTTGGAAGAGCTGGCGAATGAGGTGGATGCCTCCCAATCCACCGTAAGGCGGGATCTGATGATCTTGGAAACGGCGGGAACGGTCCGCCGGACCCATGGCGGTGCGCGCATCATGTCGCCCAGGACGGATGAATTCACCTTTTCAGCCCGGGACACGCATCAGTTGGGTGAAAAAGAAGGCATCGCCCGGAAATGCGCTGAGTTGATTCAACCCAACCAAAGCGTGATCATCGATGCTGGAACCACCGTATATCATGTGGCCCGCTACCTGGAACACCTCAAGCCGCAGATCATCACCAATTCGCTGCCGGTGGCCAATCTGTTCCTATCCAGCAGCCAGGTGGAAGTGGTGGTATCGGGAGGAGTGGTATATCCCCGGTTGGGGGTGCTGGTCGGGCCGCTGGCGGTGGAAGCTTTCTCCAAAATGCACGCCGATGTGGCGATCATGGGCGCTGGCGGGCTCACCTTGGAAGGCATCACGAATTCGCACGGCCTGCTCATTGAAATCCAGCTGGCCATGATGCGCGCCGCCCGCCGGGTGGTTTTTTGCCTGGACCACACCAAATTGGGCCGCAAATCACTCTCTTTCCTCTGCCCGCTGAATAATCTGCACACGGTGGTCACGGATGCTGGCGCCCCGGCAGAACTGGTGGCTTCCCTGCGCGCCGCCGGCTTGGAGGTGTTGATCGCCCCGGCGGCATCCTCCAGATAAACCCATTCACCGACATGCCAGTTTTTGACAACTTCGATGGCCAAGCTCCGGCATCCCGCCGCGGCGAAGCGCTTTTGCCGCTGATCGGCAACACGCCTACCGTGCCCTTGCGTTTCGAGCCGGAGGGTCTGACCGTATGGGCCAAGTGCGAATTCTTGAATCCCAGCGGGAGCGTCAAGGACCGCCTGGCCAAGACCATCATCAGCGATGCGGAAGAACGGGGTGTGCTGAAGCCGGATTCCATCATCCTCGAGTGCACCAGTGGGAATACCGGCATTGCGCTGGCCATGGTCGGCACGGCGCTCGGTTATGCCGTGAAGATCCTCATGTCGCACACGGCCAGCGTGGAGCGGCGATACCTCATGCATCAGCTGGGTGCGGAGCTGGTATTATTCGAGGCCACCCAAGGCTATCGCACGGGCATCGATCTGACGCTGGAAATGGCGGCTCAAGATCCGCGCATTTTTCTGCCCCGCCAGTTTGAAAACCCATTGAACGCCGAAGATCATGAGCGCGGCACCGCGCCGGAGTTGATCGCCCAAGTGCCGGGCCAAATCGACGCCTTTGTGGCAGGCTATGGCACCGGCGGCACCCTGGCAGGCATGGGCCGGGGCATTAAAGCCAGGTATCCTCACGCCCGCGTCATCGCCATGGAGCCAGCGGAGGCAGCGATGCTGCTGGGCGAATGCCCTTGCTGCCATTATATCGAGGGGGTCGCGGGAGGCTATCTCCCACCGCTGCTGCAAAGCGCCCTGCTCGACGGCGAAATCAAGGTATCCAGTGCCGAAGCCATGACCATGACCAGGCGATTGAACCGCGAATTTGGATTGCTGGTGGGCACCAGTTCCGGGGCCAACGTGGCAGCGGCGCTGCGTCTGGCTGCCGAACTTGGCACCCAAGCCACTATTACGACCCTTTTATGCGACCGCGCTGAGCGTTATTTCAGCACCCATCTATTTGACCATGCCGGCAGCCGGTGAACGGTCATTTTTAGGGAAGGATTCAGGCCCGGCCAAATCCGTGTAAACCTGTCATTGACAAATGACGGTGGATCATTACTGTAACAGCCCGAATTGATAAAAGTTTAGAAAACAGTTTATGCCGAATAAAAAATCAGCGGAACGCCGGATGCGCAACAGCAGTCGCAAAAACCAGCAGAACCGGCGGACCAAGTCGTGTTTAAAGACCTTGGAAAACAAATACGAGGCGTTGCTCGAAACCGGGAAAAAGGCGGAGGCCACCACCATGTTAAGCCAGTTCTCCTCCGCTTTGGATAAAGCGGCCAAGACCGGAGTTGTGCATCGCGCCAAAGCCGACCGCAAAAAATCCCGGCTGACCTTGCAGCTGAACAAATTGAAGTAGTTGCCAAAATCCGCTGGCTGGCGGTTTGCCGGTTCCATTTTCTGTTGCCGGTCGCGGCAGTGATGGCTGATTGCCCAGGCAGACCGCAAGGAACGCCGGCAGAGGTGGGATCTTTGGCGCAGAACTTGAAAAGGTCGAAAAAAAAATTAAATGAAGACTTGCCATGGGTATGGGGTGAGATTAGGCTCCGTTTCCTTTCGGTAAGAAAAATAAGCTGAGCGGTTCATAGGTAACCGCCGGATACAGAAATTGCATTATGGTTAGAATTCGCTTAAAGCGCATCGGTGCGAAAAACCACCCGGCATTCCGCATTGTCGTGGCCGACGGCCGGAGTCCGCGGGATGGTCGGTTTATTGAAGAGTTGGGCACGTACCAACCGCTCAAAAAGAGCGACAACGTCCAAATGAATTTGGAACGTGTTAAATATTGGGTTGGCGTTGGCGCTCAACCTTCGGACACCGTGGCCAGTTTCATCAGGCAAGCTGAACGCGCCGCCGTGCCGGCCTAACGCTGGCTTTTTTATTATGCAAGCCTTCTTGGAATACGTCGTAAAAGGATTGGTGGACAATTCGGATGCGGTTTCAATCACCCCTGTGGATCGTAATGGATTGACCGTGTATGAGTTGCGCGTCGATCCCAAGGACGTAGCCAAAGTGATTGGCCGCCAGGGCACGACGATCAACGCCATTCGTTCGCTGCTCTTGGTTGGCAGTGCCAAGAAAGGGCTGCGTTGCGTGGTCGAAATCGTTGAAGATAAGGAAGGGGCTTCGGCTGGCTAGGGGGGATTCCTGCCCCTTGAGTATTCCCCGCCGAGGTGGAGGTGAAAACACCTCGGGGTCATGAAGATCGATATACTGACCTTGTTTCCTGGGATGTTTCGGGGGCCATGCGATGAAAGTATCGTTAAAAGGGCCCGGTCGGAGGGGATTCTGGAACTGGGTTTGCACAATTTAAGGGATTACACCCACGACCGGCACAAAACGGTCGATGACCGTCCGTTTGGGGGCGGGCCTGGGATGTTAATGAAGCCGGAACCGCTATTTGAAGCGGTGGAAAATCTGGCAAAGGATGACACTTGGGTGGTTATGTTGACGCCCGCCGGGAGGGTGTTCAACCAAGCGGTGGCCCGGGAACTCGCGGCAAAACCGAGCTTATTGTTGATTTGCGGCAGCTACGAAGGGGTGGATGAGCGGGTGCGCGAGGCATTGGTGGACGAGGAGTTGTCGATTGGCGACTATGTGCTTACCAATGGCGCATTGCCGGCCATGGTGATCGTGGATGTCGTGGTGCGGTTATTGCCTGGGGTGCTGGGCGATGATGAAAGCAGCCAGGATGAATCGTTCAGCCACGGCATGCTGGAATATCCGCAATATACGCGCCCGGCGGATTTCCGGGGGATGAAAGTTCCGGAGGTGCTCCTGTCCGGTCATCATGCTGAAATCGCCAAGTGGCGAAAGGAGCAAGGCCGGATGCGGACGTTGGCACGCCGCCCGGATTTACTGCAGGAGCCAGAAAAACCGGTCCGGCCGGAAGGCGCGGCGGAACATAATGAGTGATTTATGAATCAAGCGTTGTTTGATAAGATCGAGTCGGAGCAGTTTCGTAAGGAATCGCTGGATTTCAGCGTGGGCGACACTGTCCGAGTACACACTAAAGTGGTTGAAGGCGACAAAGAGCGCATCCAGGTATTCGCGGGCATAGTGATCGGACGCCGTGGCCGTGGGTTGAACGCCACTTTCACCGTTCGCCGCATCAGTTACAATGAGGGTGTGGAACGTGTCTTCCCGGTTCATTCGCCGCGCGTGGATCGCGTCGAGGTGGAGCGCCGGGGCGATGTTCGCCGCGCCAAACTGACTTACCTCCGCCAGCGTATTGGCAAGAGCGCCATGGCGGTGAAAGAAAAGAGCCAGTCGGACACGCGCGGCTCCAAAAAAGCCAAAGCCAAAGCTAAAGCCAAAGCTTAAACTGTTTTTCCAGGACAAACCCGGTTCCTATGGAACCGGGTTTTTTTTCCTGTCTTTAACGGTCGCCACCTGTGCTGCACCAGGCGATGCCGGTTCCCCAGGATCAGTTCGCCTTCGAGAGAGCGCTCCTTGAGCGCGGTGATTCCCTGATCGCCGGCGTGGATGAGGCGGGGCGCGGCCCCTTGGCAGGACCGGTCATGGCTGCGGCAGTGGTTCTGCCTACCGAGTGGATTCAAAACGGCCTGCCCGATGAGCTGATCGGGTTGAATGATTCCAAACAGCTAACCGCTTCCGCCCGCGACCGTTTTTTCCAATTTCTCACCACGGCGGCCGCTATCCGCTTCGGAATCGCGCAATGTTCTGCCGAAATCATCGATGACATCAATATCCTCCAAGCCACCCACCGCGCCATGAACGAAGCTCTGGCCAGCCTGGCTCCCCCACCCCGGCACGTGTTGGTGGATGGCCGCCGGGTCGCCTCCATGCGGTTCCCGCAAACGCCGATCATCAAGGGGGATGCCTTGAGCTATTCCATTGCTGCCGCCAGCATTCTCGCCAAAGTCACCCGCGATCGCTTGATGCAGGAATATGATCGCCAATATCCCGGCTACGGATTTGCGGAACACAAGGGTTATGGCACGGCCGCGCATCTGGCGGCGTTGGAAAAGCACGGTCCCTGCCCCATCCACCGCCGCACCTTCGCCCCCATGAAACTAAAACAGGCCGAATTGTTTTAGCTGCACCAGCCAACCGGCCAGCTATGCGATTATGGGATTGGATCAAGGCTTGGTGGAGGGAGCGCCGCTCGGAAGCGGCGCACCTGGCCATCGGCCGCCAGGGGGAAGCCGCAGCCAGGAACTATCTGCGGAAAGCCGGCCTGAAATTCCTCACCGCTAATTTCCGCTCCCGGCGTGGGGAAATCGATCTGGTCTTCCGGGATGGCGATTGCCTGGTCTTTGTTGAAGTCAAAACCCGCCATGCCTCCAACTGGACCCGGCCGGCCGCGGCGGTTGACCGGCGGAAACGCCGTCTGCTGACCCTGACCGCGCTGGATTACCTCAAACTTCTGAAAAATCCCCAAGTCCTGATCCGGTTCGACGTCGTTGAGGTCGTGAACCAAGCCGATGGCTCCACGGAGCTTCGCCATCTGCCCAATTCGTTCTCGTTAAGCCCACCCTACCGCTACTGAATTGCCCGAACTGCCTGAAGTCGAAGTGCTGGTGCGCCATTTGGATCCCCTATTGGAAAACCAGATCATCCAATCGGTGACCGTTCAGCGTGCCAAAATCCTGGCCCCCACTCCCCTGGAATTTTTTCTGAGCCGCTTGAAAAACTGCCGTTTTTCCGGATTGAACCGCCGGGGCAAATACCTGCTTTTCAACCTCCAACCGCCAGCGCCACAACCACCCTTCCAAATGCTGGGGCATTTGGGTATGACGGGCAGGCTTTTCCTGGTTCCCCGCGGCACGCCCCCGCCCAAACATGCCGCCGTGGTATTCCATTTGCGCCAGCACGACCTGGTATTTGAAGATACCCGTTACTTCGGCCGCATGACGCTGGACACCACCGCCATCGCCAAGCTTGGCCCGGAACCGTGGGCTGGTGAATTCACGGAGGAGTATTTCGCGCAACGCCTGAAAACCCGCTCCCAGGCCATCAAAATTTTGTTGCTGGATCAAAACATTGTGGCCGGCGTGGGCAATATTTACGCCAGCGAAGCCTTGCATCGGGCCGGCCTTTCACCCCGTAAAATGGGCCGCCGCCTGAACCGCCCGCAAGTGGCAAAACTCCTGGGCAGCATCCAGAGTATTCTGGCCGAGGCCATCGCTTTCGGCAGCACCGTACCCTTGAATTGGAGTTCGCCGGATCGTTCCGACAAATTGTTCTACTACGGCAAGGCCCCGGACGCGGCGGATTACTACGAGGAGCGACTGGCGGTTTACGACCGCCAAGGCCTGGCGTGCCGGACTTGCGCATTGAAAATCCGGAAAATTGTCCAGGCAGCCCGCAGCACCTTTTTTTGCCCGCGCTGCCAAAAATGAGATGGCGACGGGGAAAATGTTACATCACCCGCCCCCCCGGGACTGCCCTGGACGAAAAAGCTACGACCTGCGGAACGCCATGATCCGAATCCAGGCGGGTTCGCCCAAGCTGGTTTTTCCCGGCTTGTTTCAGAATGCGGGGCCCGCTAACCTGCCACCAATGGCAGTGGACATGAGATTCCGAAGCGCTTGATGGGTGCGGTCATTGGAGATCAAAAGCCGCTGCACAAGATATGATGCATCGCTGGAAGACTACGCCCCAGGCGCCAGGCACGCACGGTTTGTCCTGGCTTTTGTCCTGGCTGATGTTGCTCGGGCCCGGGCTGGCCGGGGCTGCGGAGACGCATAATCTTTCCAGCCTCGTCGAGGATTACCTGGAGGATTCCTGGACCAAGGAAAGCGGCCTGCCGCAAAGCACAGTGACTTCCGTGATTCAATCACGCGATGGCTACCTGTGGGTTGGCACCCTCAACGGCTTGGCGCGGTTCGACGGTTTGCGGTTCACAGTTTTCAATACCCTCAACACTCCCGATTTGGTGGATAACCGAATCATCCAACTGCACACGGATGCCGAGGGACGCTTGTGGATTGTCACGCAGGATGGAGGCCTTTGCCAATACCGGTCTGGCCGGTTTTCCACCCTGGTCAAACCCACCCGCGGCGTGCGGAACCCGGTGGGGGTGGTCATGGATAACCAGGGTGGCGCCTGGTTCGCCTGCCAGGATGGCACCCTGCATCACATCCTTGAAGATCAAATCCGGCAGGTGGCCGGCAGCACCAATTTTAATTTCGAAACCGTTCAATCGCTCACCAGCGACCGGGAGGGCAACCTCTGGCTGCAAACCGGAAACAACCGGCTTTATCGCTTCCGCCAAGGGGCCATTCCCCTGCCTGCCCCCAGCCCGGATTTGCCGGATTTCGCCTGCCAGCTGGTGGTCCGGGACTCCCAGCAAAACGCCTGGCTGGCCAGCAAAAGCGAAATCGCCCAATGGAAGGATGGGAAATTGCGCCTCCGCGCCTCCGCGCCGAACATCCAAACCATGTTTCCCGCGCTGGAAGGCGGCGTTTATGTGCTGGCTAACGGCCGCCTTCGCCGGTGCGATGAAAACGGGTGGCAGGAAACCCTGGGCGAGGACGAACTGCTGCGCTCCCAGCCCGGTGATGCCCGCTCCTATATCTGTTTCCAAGGGCGGCCGGGGCACGTCTGGATCGGTGTGGTTGGGTTAGGTCTCTTTCATTTGGATGGACGTCCCGCGGCCGGATTCAAATCGGTGGGCAGCGGGCGTACGCGGGATCGTTTCCGATGCCTCCTCGAAGACCGGGAAGGCAGCCTGTGGATTGGCCTGGAAACCGCTGGCCTGTGGCGGCTGCACCAGCGGCGCGTGCAACTGATCGATGCCGAGCCGGGCTTGTCCGAATCCTTCGTGGTCACCGTCGATGTGGCGGCCAATGGGGAATTCTGGAGCGGCAGTGTCGGCCGCGGCATTTACCACCATCGCAATTTCGACCCCCCCGAGCATTTTGGCCCCGCCCAAGGGCTGCTGAATCCGGATGTGTCCACCATCCTGGTGGATCACTTGAACCAGGTTTGGGCGGGCACGCGCGGCGGCGGCATTTTCCGCCTGCAGGATGGGCTGTTCAGCCGCAAACCGCTGCGCGATTTTTCCTCCCCCCAGGCGGATGACCACGTATCGGCCGGCGGGTTGGATTTCATAACCGCGAGCTATGAGGACAGCAGTGGCAATGTCTGGTTCGGCACGCAGGGAGGCCTGGTTTGCATGCGCACCAACCGCCCCACCATCTATACGGTCAACAAAGGCCTGCCGCATAATGACATCTGTTGCGTCACTGAGGACTCAACGGGCACCTTGTGGGTCGGCACCGCGGGCGGCGGCCTGGCCCGCCTCTCCAACCAGGTGGTGACCGCTTATTCCAGCCGGGATGGCTTCCCCTACAAATTTGTTTGGGCGCTTTACGCGGACCGGCAAAACCGGCTCTGGATCGGCTCTGCCGACGGTGGCCTCAGTTGCTACCAGGACCGCCGGTTCGTGCATTTCAACCGCCCCAATGCCTCTATTCCCCTGCCCATTTGCTGCATCCTGGAGGATAATTTCACCAACCTCTGGCTCACCTCTTACGAAGGCATTCTGCGCATCCCCAAGGCCTCGCTGGTCACCCAAATGGAGCATCCGGAAGCGCCGCTGGAGATCCTGAATCTGGGGATTTCCGACGGCCTGCCCAGCATCGAGTGCCCGGGCGGCTACCAGCCCGCCGGCATCAAAACCGCCGATGGCCAGCTCTGCCTCCCCACCGTCAAAGGCCGCGTGCGCGTGAATCCAGCCAACCTGCGGCTGAACCTGGTGCCGCCGCCAGTCCAGATTGAGGAATTCAGCGTGGCGGGCCAGGCACAGGATCTGCGCGGAAGCAGCGGCAACCAGCCAGGGCAGCCGGAACTCAGCTTCTCCAGCCGGAAACGCAACTACGTGTTTTCCTATACCGCCTTGAGCTTCGCCGATCCCGGCAAAGTCCGCTTCAAATACCGCTTGCGCGGCTACGATCCGGATTGGGTGGACGCGAGCGGCCGCCGCACGGCTTATTACAGCCAGCTGCCTCCGGCCAATTACGTGTTTGAGGTCAAAGCCTGCAACAACCATGGGGTATGGAATGAATCGGGAACCCGCCTTGCCTTCGGGGTGTCGCCCCAATTCTGGCAGCGGCGCTGGTTTCAGGCCTTGAGTGCGGCGGTGCTCCTGGGCGGCACTGCGGGGATCGCGCGCATCATCTCCATCCGCCGCCTGCAGCGCCGGCTCCAGCAATTGGAGCAAGCCCGCCTCCTGGAAGCCGAACGCGCCCGCATCGCCCAGGATCTGCACGACGACCTGGGTGCGCGCCTGACCAAAATCAGCATGCTCACCGAGCAGGCCCAGCGGACCGCCCAGGATCAGGCGCCCGCATCCGACTGCCTGTCGCGGCTGAATGTTGCGGCCCGCGAAATCATCGAAGCCCTGGATGAAACCGTATGGGCCGTCAACCCCCAAAACGACACCTTGGAGCAATTGGCTGCCTACCTGTTCAACTACGTTGAGAGCTTCCTGGCGGATTCCCCCACCCGCCACCGGGTGCGCATCCCCGCTGATCTGCCGGATGTGCGCCTCTCCGCCGAACTGCGCCACAACCTCTACCTGACCGTCAAGGAGGCCCTGAACAACATGGCCAAGTATGCCCGTGCCTCCGAAGTGCGGATTGAACTCAAATTTGACCGTGGCACTTTGGGTGTATCCATCGACGACAATGGCCAGGGCTTTGATATCAGCAACGCCAAAACCAAGGGCAACGGCCTCCTGAACATGCAAAACCGCATCGAAAAATCGGGCGGCCAATTCTCCCTGCAATCTTCCCCCGGTCAAGGCACCCATATCCAATTCTCGATTCCCATCCCCATGGACAAATCCACCGAGCCTGCCCATTAGGATCCGAAATCCATCCCCCCGCCATCCGCAGCGGATCGAAGCTGGACCGGGTGAAAGTGTTTTAACCGCCTATTCCTCCCGGGGAATTCCCGCCTGGCGAAAGCAATTGGGACGAGTGATACCCCCTTGGCCGCGTTCCTGAAGTTGGGATGGAAATGATTGCGCCTCAGATTTTTGTGCCAGACGAAATAGGAACCGTCCCGATCAGGCAGGGATAATTGGCGAATGACAAATGCCTTGCCCAAGAAGATCCCGCAAAAACGCCGGATCCACTTGCCTGGACACCACTCAGGCCCCAGATGAATCACTTTCCTGCCGCAAGGCCGCACACCGGTCCCCAAGCGCGAATATCCGGGATTGCGCAACTTGGCAGGCGGGGTTTACATTTTTTCCTGTGGCAATTAAAATCTCCATAGTCGAGGACAACGATTGGATCCGGAACAACCTGGCGGAAGAGCTGAATAAGACCGACAAACTCATCTGCATCGGCACTTACCGCACCGGGGAGGAGGCGCTCCAAGCCATCCCGGACCAATTGCCGGAAGTCGTGATCATGGATATCAACCTGCCGGGCATCAGCGGCATCGAGTGCGTCCGCAAACTCAAAGCTCAGTTCCCTTCGCTGGCGATCATCATGCTGACCGTTTATGAGGAGAGCGAAAAAATTTTCCAGTCACTGGTGGCCGGCGCCAGCGGCTATTTGCTCAAGCGGAACCGGCAATCGGATCTGCTGGAGGCCATCGAGCAAGCCTGCCAGGGCGGTTCGCCCATGAGCGGGCCCATTGCGCGCAAAGTGGTGCAGTATTTCAACCGGATGGGTGAAAAAACCAGCGAAGTCGATTCCCTCACCCGCCGGGAACGGGAAATCCTCGAGCAACTGGCCCAAGGCGCCGCCTACAAGGAAATCGCCGATTCCCTGGCCTTGAGCATCGATACCGTGCGCATGCACATCAAAGGGATTTACAGCAAACTGCATGTCCATTCGCGGGGCGAGGCGGTCGCAAAATTCCTTGGGAGGTAATACACATCTTTATGTATCTAGGCGAATGACCATTTTTTTGCGATATTGACCGCAGATGGCTAAAGGTAGCTGTCCAGGTTGCCAACTGAGCGACTCAGTAGAATGCCTGAAGGGTGGTGAGATTGAAGACAACTGGGTTTGGATGTGCTGCGGTGCTCGTTGATGAGCAGGTAGTAACCAAAGGATTCCCGTTTGTCAGTAACAGATTCCGTGTGTTAGGTCGCAAGGCCTTTGAAACCGCCGGTGATTTACTTCACCGGCGGTTTCGCTTTCCGGGGTGGCCCCAGTATCTTCCCGCATTATTTTCTCAACCCACTACAGACACAGCACTTGCAAAATAAAACCCGCCGATTGGCGGGTTGGATAATGCGGAGGGAAGTGAAAAAAGGTTGGTTATTTCTTCGCACCCATGAATTCCAGGATTCCGAATTTCTCGGGGGCATGGAAAGTTCCCTTGCCGGTGGGGTTCCAAGCCAGAAAAGCCCGGTTGGCATAATCGCAACGATAAAAATTAAGCCGCCATTTGGCGCCGGGAACCGGCATTTTTTTGGTCAATGCGGTCATGGGAATCCGGATTTCTGCGGTCCAAATCCCAGCCTTGGCATCGGCTTTTACGACCGATTCGCAACCGCTGCTCCAGGCGAAATCCTTGCGCGGCCCATCGATCAACAGATCCAATTGCTCCCCGGTGGGCGCCCATTCAAACTCAAGATATTGATCCAAACGGGAAGTCTCATCCGCGATAAAGGCTTCCACCACATCCCGATCCCATAAACCAATCCGCTCGGCGGCCAGGTTGGGCGGCTCAAAAGTCGTCAACCGGGTGAACGGACAGCGGTATCCCAAGTATAAGTATTTATCGCTCCAAAGTATTTGTACCGAAGTGGATAATTCCGGCACGGGCCGGGAATTCCCACTCTGGTATTCCATTCGGGCAGGCGGCACCCCGTTCCAGGCAGATTTCGTCAAATCCCCATCCAGCTTGAAATCCTGATCCATTCGTTGGGCCTGGATGCGGGGCAAAGGCCAGGCAGCAGCCAAAAGGCGCCGGGCATTATCAAAGTAAATCTTGCGGAGCACCGCAGCCGGCAAGCCGATGGCGTCGATCGTCCAATCCCCCTGGATCGGTGTCATGTGCTCAAAACTGCGGTCCCGGGTTTCCATCCAACGCCAATGCTTGGCATAAAAACGGACGGCATCGTCATCGGTCGGCGGCGGGCCACTGCCACCCGAACCCAGGATCAATTGATCATAGACCATGAAATCAGTCCCAAACAGGATGCGATCCTGGTGCTTGATGAAAATCCGCCGCACCAAATCGGGATCATGCCGGCCAATTTCAGGAATGCGGGCGGCCAAATCGGCCATCAGGTTGGGATACGTGTCGAGCCAGCGATCCACCGTTTCAACCTCCTCGGCGTTATTGGCAAAATGCACACATACAAAAGTGGTTTTGGGATGCCGGGCGATGACCCGGTTCAAATCCTCCAAAAGGGATTTCCAGGTGGGATACTTTTGGGGATCGCCGAACCACCAGCTTTTGTGGTCCTTGAGTTCCTTCCAGCGTTCGTTGGCGGCGTCAAATGGCAGCCAAAAGGCCTTGGGGTCAGCCACATGAATGGAAACCGGCAAGCCCAATTCACCACACCGGCGCCAGACCGGATCCAGCTGGGGATCGTCCACTTTGATGAGTTTGCCGGAACGGTCCTTCAGGTACAGCCCCAACCGCTTGAACTCCTTGAATCCGGCGGCCCCCAAACGATGCCCCTCCTCTACTTGCCGCACGGCACGCCCGGCGAAATCCGGATCACCCCAACCCGCATAATCCAGGCTGAAGTAATGCAAAAAACGGCCCGGAAACAAGCGGTCAGCCAGTTCTTTATTGGTCTCAAATTCGGATTTTTCGCCTGGCTTATGGGTTACTGAGCCTCCGCTTAAATTGATCGCCACGCCCAACCCGGCGGCATCCATGATTTTTATGGCCCGCCGCAAGGTGGACTCGGAATAGGCCACGTGCTGGTGCAGATCCACGAGGCGGTGTTCGGCGCGCCATTGAGTGGCCTGGGATGGCCGATCTTGGGGATCTTCCGCCGCCATGGCCAGGCCGCTGGTTGATAAAACCGCCATAATCAGCGGCAGCACTTGGATTGCAGTTTTCATTATTTTTGCACCTCTTCAGCCGAGTGATATTCACGGTAAGTGAACAATAAAGCGCTCAGGAAAAGAAACAGCACCGTGGCAAAAAACAGGATTCCTATCGCGAGGGGGGTTCCTTCAGCGGACCAGGAATAGAGCCGTTTTACGGTTTCGTCATTGGCGAGGATGGTGCGCAGGTTGCGGCTCATCGCCAGGTTGTTGATGTTGGTGGGAATCAGGGCGATGCCCAATTCCACCACAAATCCGTAAACAATCCCCAACACGAGATATTTGCGGGCCAGCAGGCCGAACAAACTGGAGAGCCCACCATACACCAGGACGGACAATATTTGGACGCCCAGGAAAACAGGCATCAGTTTCCCCAATCCGGGAATCTCGCGCACGATGCCCACGAAATTAAAAAGCAGCATCGCGATGACGAGCACGATCTGCACGAATAGCATCTGGGCGAAAAACTTCAGAAGCAACAACTTCGACCGGCTGACCGGCCGGGTGACCAGGAAACTGAGCGTGTCGGACTGCACTTCATCCCGGATCAAATCCCCGAAAGCCGCGAGGCAATACAGGGGGGCCACCACCTGCAAATAGAAATTGATCAGCCAATAATAAAAAACCTTCTCGCTGCCCGCTTCGGTGGAAAAGAAAGCCAGGGTGGGCAGGGCCAGCATGCCGATCACCAGGCCCAGCAAGGACCGCACCGTGAGCTTGCGGCGCCAAGTCATCGCCCACAGGCCTTGAAAGCTGGACAGCCAATCCGGCTCAAGGATGACCGTTTTGCCGAAATTCGCGGGTGGCAGGTCGGAATTGGGCGTGCTCACGTAGTTACCTTTTCAAAAATCTGCTTCAGCGAAAGGCTTTGGCTGCGGATCTCGTGAATGACGACCTGGCTTTCCAGCAGCAAACGAGCCCATTGTTCATAAAACGAGACGGGATGTTTAACCCGCAAATACAAAACTCCTTCGGCCAGATCCAAATCGAATCCGGACAATACCCCGGCCCGGAATAAAAAACCGGCCAGCTTTTCCGGATCATCGCATTTCACCGCCAATTCTTCCGACCAATCGCGCATATCGGTCCTTATTTCCTGCTGGCTGCCCGACGCCAGAACCCGCCCCCAGTTCAAGATCAGGAAACCCTGGCAGATCGGTTCCAATTCCGCGAGGATATGGCTGGAAATAAGGATGCTGGCCCCGTGCGCGACCAAGTCCCTCAGGATTTGCACCATTTCCTGGCGGCCGATGGGATCCAGGCCGTTCATCGGCTCGTCCAAAACCAGCAAATCCGGATCGTGCATCAGCGCCTGGGCCAATTTTACCCGCTGGCGCATCCCCTTGGAAAATTGGGCCATTGGCTCCTTCCAGGCGGGGCGGGCCAGCTTCACCTTTTCCAGGATTTGTTCCACGCGCTGGCTGGCCTGCTGGTGCGTCATGCCCGACACCAAAGCCAGGCTATGCAGCCAGGTGGTGGGGCGCAACTCCTGGTGGACGGCCTCCTTTTCCGGGCAAAAACCGATTCGCTTGAGCACCTTGGGGTTATTCCACGGCCGTTCCCCGAAAACGGTCAGTGTCCCGGAACTGGGCTGCATTTGCCCCGTGATGATCTGGAGCAAGGTCGATTTCCCCGCGCCGTTGGGTCCCACCAGGCCAGTCAGCCCGGGGGGGATGGTGAACGACACGTTGTTCAGCCCCATCACGATGCCATACCACCGGTTCAATTCCCGCGCGTCAATGATCGGCGTCATTCAGGTTTAACCCTCCAAAATAGTATGCCGGCGGCCAGGACCAGCATGACTCCCAAACCGGCAAGAGCTCCGAACAGATCCGGATTTTGCATGGAATCCATGGTTTGGGGGTTGACCGCCCCCCGCAGAAAATCGCCAAAAATCGGGATGTTCTGCTGGGCCAGGATGAAATCTTTTTTCAGCTGGAAAATCGCGGAGCAAATGGTGTCCAGGTTGTTGCGGAAGCTGAAATATTTAAGCCAGGGATTGGTTTGGGTCTGCTGGGCGACTTCGGCGATCGAATTCCCCAAAAACCACAACCCCATCCACATGCCCATGGCGATCTTTTCCTTGCCCGACAGGGCTGAAACCCCCAGCCCCAGCACGCTTAAAAAGAGCATGCTCACCAGCATGAAGGAGAGCATGTGCCCCAAGGCCAGCCGTGAATGCCAGAAAAAATGCCACTTCGGCGAAAGCAGGTTCCCGGCCAGCCAGGCCACCAGCACCGGCCCCGCCCACGTCAGGGCCAGCAAACCCACCAAGGTTCCCCCCTTGCCCAGCAGGTAATCCAACCGTCCCACGGCTTTGGATGAATAGATGATGATCGCCCGGCTGGACAAATCCCGGCTGATCAGGTGCGGCATGGCCAAAGCGATGGCCGCCAGCCCCAAAAACATCAGCTTGGACGAGAAAAAGTAGAACAACAGGTTCTGGGTGGTGCGCACCGAAATTTCCGGATGCTGCTGCAGCCAGGTGACCAGCGCGCTGGCGAAAAATTGCACCTGCCTGCTGAAAGTGGGCAAATATTGGTTGGCGAGGCTGTCGGTCACCAGGAGCTGGCCGATCAAAAAAAGAAACGCAATCTGGGCCAGGCAGAACCCCCAGCTCACCGTCACGATATGCCGCATCCATTTATTCTGGAGGCAGCTTTTCAAACCATGCCAGGTGATCACCGCCCGGCGCCGCCAAATCCCCTGCCGCTGGCCATCCCAGTGCTGATAGTGGCTCTCGTGAATGGTCATGGCTAGGTCTCCAAAGCTTGCACGAAGGTTTCCTCCAAAGCGTTCGGGCTGGGTATGATTTCCAGCGGGGGGATCCGCAGTTCATTCATCAGCTCCAAAACCGGGGTCAGGTTCAGGCCTTGGTGTTCCACCCGGATATGGCCATTGGGCAGCTGCTGGCTGGGCCACCCACGCTTGTGAAAAGCCGCCACCAAATCCGCATGCCGCGAGCGCACTACAAGCTCGGCTGCGCCTTTCCGGCGCGCCTTTAAATTCTCCAGTGAGTCATGAACCAGCACCTGGCCCCGGGCGATGATGATGATTTGCTCGCAGATGCGGTCCACATCATGCAGCAGGTGGGAGGATAAGACCACCGTGATGCCATAACGCTTCCACAAGTCCTGCACCAGCTCCAGCATTTGCGCCTGCCCCTTGGGGTCCAAACCATTGGTAGGCTCGTCCAGGAAGACGATTTCCGGATCATGCACGATGGCTTGGGCCAGCTTCAGCCGCTGCTTCATGCCGGTCGAGTAGGTGTCTATCTTGCGGTACCGCTCCTGGCCCATCCCGACAAAATCCAGCATCTCGTGGGCCCGCTGGCGGGCGGCCTGGAAAGGCAGTCCGCAGAGCTGCGCGCAATAGGTGGCATATTCACACCCCACCATGTTCGGAATATGGCAATCCTGTTCGGGAGTGTAGCCCACCCGCATGCGGATTTCGCGCCCTTCTGATCCCACTTCACCGCCCAGCAATTTTGCCGATCCGCTGGTGATGGGCAGCAGCTGCAACAGGCATTTCATCAACGTGCTTTTGCCCGCCCCATTGGGTCCCAGCAAGCCGATGGCCCCCGGGAATACTTTTAGATTCACGCCATCCAAGGCCTTCAAGGCGCCGAAGGTTTTGCGAAGATTGAGGGTCTCTATAACGGGTTCAGCCACGGGAGCAACGGTTTACCAAAGAATCGGCCAGGCTGCAAGGCTATTCACCCATATTTCAAGGCACAAACCGGTTCGGCTCAGGGGACTCGTTTCGCTACCGCCGGAAGCGTTGCTTGACGCCTGCCTGCACCTTCATTAGTTTGGCTCAACGAAGAATCGATCAATATGAATGAAAAAACCCATCAGGCCCGTGGCGGAGGTTCTGCCCCCGGAATTGGCGCCTTTACGCTCATAGAGCTGCTGGTTGTAATCGCTATCATCGCGATTCTCGCCGGCATGCTCCTGCCCGTGCTTTCCAAGGCGAAGGAAAAAGGATCCCGCACCGCCTGCACCAACAACCAGAAACAGCTCATCATGGCTACGGTGCTATATTCCAACGACAATAATGATTCCCTTCCCCATCCCAACTGGGATTTTGACACCACCGTCCCCGGCTGGTTGTGCAAACCTCCTTTCACACTCGGTGAAACCAACATTTCCACTGGTGTGCTCTGGAAATTCCTTCAGAATTATAAGATATACCGTTGTCCGCTGGATGTGACTAATAACGCCGCCTTCAAGTTGCGGGGCCAGAAATATTCCAGCTATATTGAAAACGGCGCCGTTTGCGGATACAAAATTGTCCGCTGGTCCTATAAAGCCAGCCAGTTCAAACCAACGGCCATCATCATGTGGCAGGCCAACGAAAAAAATCCCGGGGATTGGAATGACGGTTCCAGCACCCCCAATGAAGGCATCACCCGCATTCATAACGTCGGCACCACAGTCGGCGTGGTCAGCGGCAGTGTGGAATACTTGAAAATCCCGGCCTTTGACCGGGAAAAAGCCAGGCACCCTGGCCGGCTTTGGTGCGATCCGGGTTCCAAAACGGGCGATGGCGCTTAAACCGATAATCAATAATTCCTTTAACCTATGCGAATCATGAAACCAAGCTGGTGGATGACTCTGGCCGCTGCCGTTTCTCTTCTTGGTTCCGGCTGCGGTGACAAAGAAGGCAAAAACTCGACGGCCAAAGCCAGCCAAGCTTTCCAGGGCGCTCCCCCGGCCATCAAGCAACTGTGGGATAACGCCAACAACGCGATGAAAAGCAATGACTTCAGCGCCGCTTTTGTCATGCTGCGGAGCTTGCGGACAGTGCCCAACCTCAGCGGCGAGCAGTCCAAGGCTGTGGACCAAACGATGGAAAACTGGAGTGAAAAACTGGTCTCCTTGGTTGAAAAAGGCGATCCTAAAGCCATCCAAGCCGCCGAAAGCTTGAAAACCATGGGGCGCCGGTAAGCAGCTAACCCTCGGCGCCTTAAGATCGCGAGCCATTCCAGCCAGTTGGATGGTAGTTTTACAGGCGAGCCGTTTAGTTGAACTCCAGCTAAACGGCTCTCGGCTTTGTTTGGCCAAAGGTTTCCGCCGGGCCGATGGATCATCTGGATTGGGTTTTTGCCCACCCTCAAAGTTTTGGATTGGCCAGTTCGTATGTGCAATTAAACGCACAGTTGAATGCATTCAGCAAAAAGCGTTATGGTACCCTAAAGGCATCCTTCAGAAATACCCATATTGGGGCAATTCAGGGGATTGACAAGCTGGCTCGTGGTAGTTAGCCTTCTGCGTAAGCCTTGAGAATTAACCAAGCCTGAGGGTTGTTAAATTATGAAAGAAGTTAACCGAAAAGAGATTTCTGGTAACATTGGGAATCCAATCAACCAATTTGGATTCACCTTGATCGAGTTGCTGGTCGTGATTGCGATCATCGCCATCCTGGCCGGCATGCTGCTGCCTGCCCTCGCCCGGGCCAAGGATAAAGCCCAGCTCACCACCGACATTAACAACGTCAAACAAATCATGCTGGCCAGCGTGACTTACGAGACCGACAACAACGATTACATGCCCCATCCGACTTGGGGTGGGGTTAATGGCGGGGCTTCCGGCCCGGATGGCTGGGCTTACGCGGTCGCCAACAATGGCCGTTTCGCCGGCGGCCCCACCTACATCCCCAGCGCGGCGGGTTACGACGTCAATTCCATGCAATACAGCAACCAGATTGGCTTTTTCAAAATCAGCCAGCTTGGCAAATACCTCAATAACGTGAACGTGATGTATTGCCCCAAGGATTGGGCCATGAAAGGTGGCGCTCCTTTCAAACAATGGTGGATCGCCCGTTACGTCAAAATCACCTCTTATTGCATGAATGGGACCGTCGGCGGCTATTGCCCAAGCGATGTGGGCATGAACGGCAAATCTTACAAAGCCACTCAATACCGCCCCATGGACATTGTGATTTGGGAGCAAAACGAAACCGATGGCTTTTATTTCAATGACGCGGGCAACGCTCCTGAGACGGCTGGCGAAGGCGTCTCCCAAAGGCATTCCAGCAAGGGCGTTTATAACGGCACTGTCAATCGTGGTGGGGGGGCCATGATCGGTCGCGTGGGCGGCACCGCCAGCTTCATCAAGATGGGCGCCTTTTTGGATATGACAACCAGAAAAATCCCGGCCCCCAACGATGTCCTGAACGGCCCGGGCTACCGCAAGTAATTGCCTGTTTGCTCTTTGGACTGATAAAGCCCCGCTTTGGCGGGGCTTTTGCTTTTCGGGCGTTCACCTTTTTGGCGGAACCGCCACCCGAACTTCATGGTAGCGATCGATGGCCGGCTGGTTCATGGAAAACCGATGCCCGCCGTGCCACTGAATCTCCACGCGCTCCACCTTTTCGCAAAGCCCCAGCCCAAAATGAATGGTATTGGACCGCTGCACCCGGTGTGACTCACCGGCGATGATTTGGCGCACCGACTTTTTTCCGCCATAAACCACTGCTATAGTGGCCCCAATGGGTGAAACCCCATGGCCTTCCTCGCGCAATCGAAAACCGATCCAATGATGGGGGCTTTCCAGAGAATTACGGAAAACCTGCAGTGTTTGCCGGACTTTCGGCCAAGCTTCAAAGGTGGTCAGCATTAAATCCACCTTCCCATCTCCATCCAGATCATCCACCGCCAGGTTCCGTGAATCCTGCTCCAGGGCCAGGCCCAACAAGTGCCCCACCTCCAGGAATGATTGCCCACCCAAGTTGAGGAAAAACCGGTTTTTCTCATACCCACCGTAAGACCACCCCTGCCCCCGCGTTCGCGCTATTTTGGCTCCAAAATAGGCGCTGATGGCCAGATCTTCCCGGGAATTGCCCACATAAATATCATGCAGCCAAAACTCCGATTCATAGTCTTTCACCATTTGGCGGGTTTCATGGCCATTGGCAATGGCCACCTCCAGGCAACCGTCATTATCCCAATCCAAGGCGCCGCACCCCCAGGACCATCCGGAATGCCGGATGGAATCATTTAATGGGGTGGATCGGAAACCGCCCGCCGGACTGCCCAGGAACAGCCGATTGCCTTCCGTCATGGTGGATCGCATGTTTTCGTAATCGGCTCGTCCGGAACGCTTTAAACCCAGGCATTCGAGGCGTGAAGCGGTGGGGCAGCGCATCCCCATCGCCAGCAAATCCAAGCGTCCATCCCCATCGAAATCATCCAAAATGTGGGCCATGCCAAACAGGTGCCGGGCCGGAATCCATTTTTCAGTTAAATCGGTGAAATGCCCTTGGCCATCGTTGGCATAAGCATCCAGTCCGGAGAAATCGCTCACCACCAAAAGGTCCAGGTGGCCATCGCCATTCAAATCCGCCAAAGAGGCGCTATAGCAGCGCCGCCACCGCTTTTTAGCCAGGCCGGCCACCTCGGTCGCGTCCGAAAAGTTGCCTTGGCCATCGTTAAGCAATAGATACGAGGGATGGCCATCGTTGGCATCATAATAAGGTGTTGGCATCTGGCCCCGCTCATAGGGATTCTTATACTGGCCCAGCCACACATCCAAATCGCCATCGTGATCGATATCCCCGCAAACGAGCGTCTGCGCATACTTGAGCCGGGGAACCGCTTTCCACACCCAGCGGCCAGGCTCATCAAAGGCACCCGTTGGCGAACCTTTGAAAAGCATAAGCCCCTCGAATAAGGCGCAAAGGAAGTCAGCCACGCCATCCCCATCGAAATCGGCGAGGCACCCCGTGAAAACCAAGCCGGGAGGGAATTTGCACAGCGGCTGTTGGGCATAACCTCCATGGGCCTGCTGCTTGAACACCAGGTTCCTGGCCGCTAATATGATTTCGGGAAAGCCATCCCCATCAAGGTCATAAAGCATCAATGGATCGATAAAATGCGTTTTTTCAAACGGCGCAACCTCTTCAACCAGCACGGGCTGAAAAGGCGGAGTTCCGGTGCGCATTAACAACCGCAATTGGCTGGCATGCAAACGGTCCACGCGGGGAATTCCATCTGGCGCCGGTTCCGCAACCCATTCAACGCCCAGATCCCCCTCCAGGGTGGCCCGTTGATTTTGCGGCGCGTTCACCAAATCGAATCGGACCTGAAACACGCTGGCTCCAGGATTCCCGAACTTATTGGTTTGAAACTGGTTATGCCGGAATTCCGATCGGCTGATCGCCCACCCCGCTGCGCCCATTTTATCGAGCGCTTTCATCCCCTCTGAGGCTGGCGCCCAATGGCCTGAACTGGCATTTTCAAACCCTTCAATCCCGTGCTTGATCGGCTTGGCCGGACCATACACCGGCAGGCATATCTGGCGGAACGGGAACTCCTTCAAAATTTCAAATTTATTGGCGGCGGCATTCAGGGCATCCCAGAGCTTCTCGAATACCGCACCGCACTGTTGGGCTGACAGTTCCGGCCCCCAATCCCGCGACGCAACTTCATTTTCCTTCGCCTCCAGCGCAGTGACTTGGGCGGTTAATTCCTGCAGCGTGGTTTGGGCAACCTTGGCAGAGGGAGAAACAGAGGTTGGCTGTGGCTTAATCTGACGAATCAGCACCGCACCCAAAACCACCCCCGGCAGCACCCAAATGAGCCAGCGGCGTGGGATCATGATCCGCTGGAGTCAGGCGCCGCGTTCAAGAAACCAATTCCAGTCAGTTGCGGACGGAGCGAGGGTTTCCTTCAATTACCGGCCGCGGAGCTGGGAGGTCATATCCAGGGCTTTTTTGGCATTGGCATCCCCCCCATTGGCAGCCTGGATCGTCTTGGTGTACATGTCTGAAAAGGCGATTTGCACCGCTTCGTATTGCTTGGGCGTGAGGTTGGGTTGATTGCGCAGCGTAAATAGCAAGGTGATGGCGCCGGCGTAATCGTTGGCCTTGACCGCGACCTGGGCTTTTTCCCAGTAGCCTTTCAAGGTGGCGTCTGCCCCATCAAAAACTTTGGCCGGATCAGCAGACCCTTGCTTGCCGCAGCCGCCCGCCAATACCATCAAAACCATCAATGCGGTAAAAAACCAGGAATATGTTTTCATAGCTCGTGCAGGCCATCCTAAGTCTGGCGGCGCGAGGCGTCAAACATGTTTGGCGGCATGTTTTTATTTGTCATCAGGGGAAAATGACGGTTTATATTAGCCGAGGATGAAGTTGGCTTTTCTGATTTTTTCTCTGATTTGCCCCGGAATTTGCTTTGGCGCCGAGGCCAAATCTGAGCTGCATGCTGCTCCGCGGAATACCGCGCCGGAGCAATCCCGGGTCATTTATGTCACCGACAAGCTGGCCACCACCAATTTCACCCCGCAAAAGGCGCGCCTGCCGGATATGATCCATCGCGGCATCATGGCCCTTTGCGAAACCAACTCTCCGGAAGCCGCCTGGCACAGCCTGTTTTCCTCCCAGGACATCATTGGCATCAAGGTTTATTCCGCTCCCGGCCCGGTTGGCGGCACCCGCCCGATGGTGGTTGCCGCCTTGGTGGAAAGTTTGCTCAGCGCAGGATTCCAAGCTTCTCAAATCGTTATTTGGGATAAGCGCCGCCCCCATCTGGAGGATGCCGGATTCATAGCCTTGGGCCGCCGCCTGGGCAGCAGGGTAACCTCCAGCGAGGAAGCCGGTTATGATCCTACCGTGTTTTATGAATCCTCCGTCCTGGGCCGTTTGATCTGGGGGGATAGCGAATTCAGCCGCCACCACGAAGATTATCGATCCCCGCGGGAGGATGAAGAGCCGCCCACCAAGCCCGTCATCCTCCAGCAGTCGCCCCATAATTACGGACGCAAATCATTTGTATCGAATCTTTTAACCCGGCAAATCACCAAAATCATCAACGTCACCCCCCTGCTGAATCACAACACCGCCGGCGTGGCCGGCAACCTGTTCAGCCTGGCCTCCGGCAGCGTGGATAACATATTAAGGTTTGAACAAAACCAAACCCTCGAAGCCACCGCCCTTCCAGAAATTTATGCCCTGCCGGAAATATCTGAAAAGGTGGCCCTCAGCCTCGTGGATGCCCTGATTTGCCAATACGAGGGCGAGGTGCAGCCCCGGCTGAATTATGCCACCGCTTTGAACCAATTGCGTTTCAGCAAAGACCCGGTGGCGCTGGATGTGCTTTCCGTTTTTGAATTGGACCGCCAGCGCCGCATCGCCAAACGCGAGGTGAAAAAGCCGTATTTGGAGCCTTATATCAATGCCGCATTGATGGATCTGGGCAATTCCGAACTGCGCCTGATCCACATCGAAGAAGCGCCTTGAACGCCCGGGTTCCATCCACTAAAAAAATCTCGCTTCACACGGGCTTAACCTCCAGAATAATGGGGTCGGCGGCGAAAACCGCCATAATTTTTAATGAAAGCTAAAATCGTCATAACGCCAAAGAAAGCCGTGGTCGATCCCCAAGGCAAGGCCGTCCAAAACGCCCTCGAACACCTGGGCTACGGGGGGATCAAAGGTGTGCATGTGGGCAAGTTCCTGGAGATCGAAATGGAAGGCGACCTGGAAAGCGCGCGCCAGCAGGTAGCTGAAGCCTGCCACAAGTTCCTGAGCAATCCGGTCATCGAAGATTATCATTTCACTCTCGAGCCATGAACTTCGCCGTTCTCCAGTTTCCCGGATCCAATTGCGACCAGGATTGCGTTCACGTATTGAAGAACGTCCTGGGCCAGTCCGCCCGCCTCCTGTGGCACAAGGAGCGGTCCCTGGGTGGCGCTGATGCCGTCGTGGTTCCGGGGGGATTCAGCTACGGCGATTACCTGCGCACCGGCGCCATTGCCCGGTTCAGCCCCGTGATGCAGGCGGTGCAGGATTTCGCGGCCCAGGGCGGCCTGGTGCTGGGCATCTGCAACGGCTTCCAGATCCTTTGCGAAGCGGGCCTGCTGCCGGGGGCTTTGGTGCGCAACCGCTCCCTGCAGTTCCGTTGTGAGCACACCTATCTCAAAACCCGTTGTTACGACTCCGCTTTCACCGCCCAAATCCCGCGCCGCAAGCTCCTGCGGATTCCGGTGGCGCACGGCGAGGGATGTTATTTCGCCGATGAACCCACCCTGGCCACCATGAAAAAACGCCGGCAAATTCTCTGGGAATATGTGGATAGCAGCGGGGAAACCACTCCGGATGCCAGCCCCAACGGCTCCGTTTTGAATATTGCCGGGGTCTGCAATGAGCAGCGGAACGTGGCCGGGCTGATGCCGCACCCGGAGCGTGCCAGCGAAGCCATCCTGGGCTGCGAAGACGGCCGGTGGATCTTCGCCAGCATGATCGCGGCCCTGGCCCAGCGGGAAACCAGCGCCCAGCCCGCCTGAAATCTGCTTTCCCCCCGAACATGATCGTTATTTTTCCTCTCCGCAATCTGCGCCAACCATGAACGAACCAGCCATTACGCCACAGCTCGTCAAACAGCACAACCTGACGCCGGATGAATTTGAGCGCATCAAGGCCATCCTCGGCCGCGAGCCCAGCTACACCGAGCTGGGCATTTTCTCCGTCATGTGGAGCGAGCATTGCTCCTACAAGAGCACCCGTCCGCTCCTGAAAGGTTTTCCGACCCAATCGGACAAGATCCTGGTCGGCGCCGGCGAGGAAAATGCCGGCATCATCGACATCGGCGACGGCCTGGCGATCGCCTTCAAGGTGGAATCCCACAACCACCCCAGCGCCGTGGAGCCATTCCAAGGCGCCGCCACCGGCGTGGGCGGGATCATCCGCGACATCTTCACCATGGGCGCCCGGCCGATTTGCGCCGCCAATTCCTTGCGGTTCGGCGAATTGACCTCGGCGGAATCGCGCCGCCTGTTCCGGGGCGTGGTGGCGGGCATCGCCCATTATGGCAATTGTTTCGGCATCCCAACCATCGCCGGCGAGGTCTATTTCGATGCCTCCTACGAGGGCAATCCCCTGGTCAACGCCTTTTGCCTGGGCGTTTTGCGCCATGATCAGATCGCCCGGGGCGCCGCCAAGGGCATCGGCAATCCGGTGTTTTACGTCGGCCCCGCCACCGGGCGCGACGGGCTCGCCGGCGCCGCCTTCGCCTCGCAGGATCTGACCGAGGAATCGGCCGAGCAGCAGCGGGGGGCCGTGCAGGTCGGGGATCCATTCATGGAAAAACTGGTGCTGGAAGCCTGCCTCGAGCTGCTGGCCACCGGTTGCGTGGCCGGCATCCAGGACATGGGCGCCGCGGGCCTTACCTGCTCCACCTGCGAAACCGCCGCCCGGGCCGGCACCGGCATCGAGATCGAGCTGGCCAAGGTGCCCCAGCGCGCGCCGAACATGACGCCCTACGAGATCATGCTCAGCGAATCCCAGGAGCGGATGCTGATCATCGTTAAAAAAGGGCATGAAGCGGAGATCCAGCGCATCTTCGACAAATGGGATCTCCCCTGGTCCGAAGTCGGCATTGTCACCAATACCGGCCGCATGGTGGTCAAAAACCACGGCCAGGTTGTGGCCGATATCCCGGCCCGCCAGATCGCCGATGAATCCCCCATTTACCAGCGGCCCGCCAGCGAGCCTTCCTACCTGCAGGCGGTACGGCAATTCTCCCTCCAGGCGATCCCCGACTCGGCCAATATCGCCTCCGATCTGTCCAGCCTCCTGGGCAATCCAACCATTGCCTCCAAAAACTGGGTTTACCGCCAGTATGACCACATGGTCCGCAATGGTTCGGTGGTCTGCCCCGGATCCGATGCCGCCGTGGTGCGGATCAAAGCGGATTCCATACCTGTCTCCGCGCCCAAGCCGGGAACCGAGGATGGAGAACCGCCGGCGCCAACCAAATACATCGCCTTGAGTTCCGATGGCAACGGCGCCTACGTTTACCTCGATCCCCGCGAGGGCGGCAAGATCGTCGTGGCCGAGGCCGCGCGCAACCTGGCCTGCTCCGGCGCCAGCCCCCTGGGGGTCACCGACAACCTGAACTTTGGCAGCCCGCTGAATCCGGAGATCTTCTGGCAGCTGCGCCAGGCCATCGAAGGCATGGCGGAAGCGTGCCGGGCCTTCAACGCCCCGGTGACCGGCGGCAATGTCAGCCTCTACAACCAAAACCCCGTGGGCGCCATCGACCCGACCCCCACCGTGGTCATGGTGGGCCTGATCGAGGATGAAAAACACATCACCACCCAGTGGTTCAAGGATGAAGGGGATGTGATCATTTTATTAGGCTCCGCGGTGGATGCCGCGGACCCGCTGGGCGGCCTGGGTGGGGCGGTCTATCTGAAACAGATTCACAGCTTGAAAACCGGCGTCCCTCCCCGCTGCCACCTGGATCGCGAAATCGCGGTTCAGCAAGCCGTGCTGCAGCTCATCAAGGATGGCCTGGTGAAAAGCGCGCATGATTGCAGCGAAGGCGGCCTGGCGGTGGCTCTGGCCGAATGCTGCATCTCCCAAAAACCGGCCCGCAACACCCCCAAGACCATCGGCGCCGCCATCGACCTGCGCGCCTTTGAGGGGCATCGGCTCGACGCCTTGTTTTTCGGCGAAACCCAATCCCGGATTATCATCTCCACCGCCAAGAGCAAGGCCAGGCGCGTGCTGGGCCTGGCGCAGAAAATGGGCGTTCCGGCCGCGCGCCTGGGCGTGGCAGGCGGGACCAAGCTGAGCTTCGAGTATCCGGGCGGATCCTGTGAAATGGAGACCGCCAGCCTGCACGAAACCTGGTGGGGCGCCATCGCCCGCGCCATGAAATAAAGACCCGCGCGCCGTCATCCCCGGACCATCGCCGATGTTTTGATGAATACGCCAGGCACGCCCTTGCCCGCCCCGCTTGCGGATCCCTCCCGGGATCTATACCTCCAGGCTTTTCGCGGCCTGCTGCTGGCGCGCGCGCTGGATGACAAGCTGGCCAGCCTTTACCGGGGCGGCAAGATTTCCGGCGGCCTCTACCTGGGCCGCGGGCAGGAGGCTTTGAGCGTCTCCATCGGAATCCTGCTGCATCCCGGGGATGTTTTTGCCCCCTTGATCCGCGACCTGGCCGGCCGCCTGGCTTTTGGCGAAACCGTCCTGGAAGTCCTGCAAACCTATTTAGGCTCGCCCCTGGGCCCCATGCGGGGCCGGGATGGCAACGTCCACCGCGGCCGGCCGCTGGCGGGTTTGCTCCCCATGGTGAGCCACCTGGGCGCCATGGTGTCCGTGGTCAATGGCATCCTGCTCGCCCGCGCCATGAAAGGAACCCCGGGGTCCATCGGCGTGGCTTCCCTGGGGGATGGCGCCACCTCCACCGGCGCCAGCCACGAAGGCCTGAACCAGGCCGCCGTGGAGCGCCTGCCCCTGGTGGCCGTGATCGCCAACAATCAATACGCCTATTCCACCCCGGTGGCCCGCCAATATGCCTGTGCTTCGCTGGTGGACCGCGCCGTGGGCTACGGCTTCCAGGGCGCCCGGGTGGATGGCACGGATCTGATGGCCTGCTTGCGCGCCCTGGGTGGCGCCTTCCAACGCGCCCGCCAGGGGGGCGGGCCGCAGATGGTGGTGGGCGATCTCTTGCGCCTGTGCGGCCATGGCGAGCACGACGATGGCGCCTACATGGATCTCCGGTTGCGGGAGGCGCCCTTTGGGCAGGATTGCATTAAACAGTCGGAAACCTTCCTCCTGCAAAACGCCTGGGCCACCGCCCTGGAGATCGAGGAGTGGCGCAGCCGCCAAATCCAGGCCGTGGAGGAAGCCTTGAACCTGGTGCAGCACGATCCGCCCGTGGATCCTTACCAGGAAGCGTGGCAGGCCTTATCCACCGGGCAGGGAGTCATCCATGGGGAGTAAGGACCAACGGCCATGAGCATCACCTACCTGGAAGCGATCCGCGAAGCCCTAGCCCGGGCGCTGGCTGAGGATCCCCGGGTTTTCATCTACGGCCAGGATGTCGGCCCCTTCGGCGGCGCCTTTAAAGCCACGAAAAATCTCGCGCGCCAATTCCCCGGCCGGGTGCTGGACGCCCCGATCAGCGAGGATGCCATCGTGGGCCTGGCGGTGGGCGCCGCCCTCGAGGGGATGCGGCCCATCGTGGAAATGCAGTTCGCCGATTTCTCCACGATCGCCTTCAACCAGGTGGTCAACCAGGCCGCCACCTTGTTTTGGCGGACCGGTGTCCCCTGCCCCATCGTCGTGCGCCTGCCCTCCGGGGGCACGGCCGGCAGCGGCCCGTTCCACAGCCAGAGCCTCGAGTCCATTTACGCCCATTTTCCCGGGCTGTTTGTGCTGACCCCGGCCACCGTGGAGGACGCCTACAGCATGCTGCTGGCGGCGGTGGCCCTGGATGACCCGGTGGTTTTTTGCGAGCACAAGCTGCTCTATTACCATCTGAAGGCCGGCCAGCTGCCCACCGAGGCCCTGCCCATCGGCAAGGCCCGCATCGCCCGGCCCGGGCGCGATCTGACCATCGTGGCCTACAGCGCCTTGCTGCACGAGGCCCTCGCCGTGGCGGAGGAGCTGGCCACCGAAGGCACCGAGATCGAGGTGGTCGATCTGCGCTCCGTGAAACCGCTCGATACCGACACCATCGTGGCCTCCGTGGCCCGCACCGGCCGCCTGCTGGCCATCGGTGAATCCTGGCCCTGGGGCGGCGTCACCGCCGAGGTGGTCGCCCGCGTGGCGGCCGAGGGCTTCGGCCTGCTGGATGCCCCCCCGCAGCGCCTGAATGCCAGGGATACCCCCATCCCCTTCCATCCGCAGCTCTGGGCGGCCCACCGGCCGATCGCCGAAAGCATCGCCGCCGCCGCGCGCAACCTCTTGAAACTATGATGCCCCTGCCATTCTAACCAGGGCCTGAAACCTATGCCTCAAGTCCCAATCATCATGCCCCAGCTGGGGGAATCGATCGCCGAGGCCACCGTCGTCCACTGCCACGTGAAAATCGGCGAGCTGGTGGCCGAAGACCAGGAGGTCATGACCGTGGAGACCAACAAGGCCACCCTGGGGGTCGTCTCGCCGTGCCGCGGCAAAATGGAGCGTCTGCTGGCGGAATTGAACCAAAGTTACGCCGTCGGCTCCGTCCTGGCCTACCTGGAAACCAGCGAGGAGGAAGCCCGCCGCCGCGGCCTCCAGGGATCCGTGCCGCCCCGGGCCGCGGAACCCAGCCCCGAATCCCACCCCAGCCAGCCCGCGGCTTCCTCCAATGTCGAGCCGCGTGTCCGCGGCCTCCCGGTTCCCGCCAACGCCGCCGGCGCGGGCTTCATGTCGCCCCGCATGAAAGCCCGGATGCACGAGCTCGGTCTGCACGCCGCCGACATGGCGGGCATCCCCGGCAGCGGCGCCGGCAGCCGGGTCACCATCGACGACCTCGAGAAATTCCTCGCCGGCCTGGAGCGCAACAAAACCAGCCCCGCCTCCTCCATGCGCGTGGCCGTCGCCGACGCCATGCGCCGCAGCTGGACGCGGCCCCTGGCCACCGTGGGCCTCCGCGTCTGCCTGGACCCCGTCCTGGCGCACCGCAAAAGCTGCCTGGCCAAGCCGGGGCCAACCTGCTATGCCTTGCGCGCCCTGGCCATCGCCCTGGCGGAAAACAGCGCCCCCGCCGGCCGCCTCGTCGGCACCCGCATTGTCCATCCCCCCGCCATCGATATCGGCTTCGCCGTGGAAGCCGACGATGGCGTGCTGGTCCCGGTCCTGCGCCGCGCCGACTCCGGCACCTTCAAGGAGCTGACGGCGCGGTACAATGAATTGGTGGAATCCGCCCGCCAGCGGAAGTTGCCCGCGGGCGCCACCGGCGGCTCCATCGCCACCGTCACCAATTTCGGCAGCTTTGGCCTGGACTGGGCCACCCCCATCCCGCTCCCGGAGCAAACCCTCGTGCTCGGCCTCGGCGCCGGCCACCAGGCCCCCTGGTGGGACGCCGCCCAACGCGCTTTTGTCCCCATCACCGAGGCCAATTTAACCCTCAGCTTCGACCACCGCGTCCTCGACGGCGGCGGCGCCGGCCGCCTGCTGACCCGCATCACCTCCCTGCTCAGCCAACCCGGGAGCCTTTGAGCGGTGTCCCGGTATTGGGGGGGGAATCGATTGCGCCGCGGATTTTTTGCGCAAGCCGCGAAGAGAGTCGGGAGCCCCGATCTGATCGGGATAAATGACGAACGACGAACGATAGCGCCTTCCTTGAAGCGGAGAGCATCAATCGCTTTGGTGGTAAAATAGAAAAGCCCCACCAGCAAGAAAACCGATGGGGCTTTGATGAAACCAAAAGTGGGTTATGGCACTTCGTTCAGGCGGAAGTAACGTGGCCCTGTGATGACGTCAAAATCTTGAGACACCGCGGGGGGATCACCCCATTCCTGGAACCATGTTATTAACGAACAACCTTTAACCGCCAAAACTTGGCTGTTTCAGCAACTCGCACCATATAGTTCTGCATCCCGCCATTACCTGAAACTACGGTTCCTTCAGCCTTCCATTGGACAAGGTCAGAGGATGCCTCCAACTGATAATTCACGCCGGTTAGCGTATAAAACTCAACATCCACGGCCGGGTGAATAACCAATGCCCCCGCAGGAATGCTCGCTGGATTATTGGGATCGCTGCCCAGTTTTACTTCAACGCCGTCACTGTAACTGTCTCCATCAGTGTCCCAGCTTAAAGGATTGGTGCGGTAACTGTGAACTTCCTCGCCGTCACTCAACCCGTCGCGATCAGTGTCGCGATTCAACGGGTCGGTTCCATAAAGCAACTCTTCGTAATCACTCAGGCCATCGCCATCGGAATCAGTAACCACCACACTGATTGTGGCTTCACTGCTGATGGTCACACCGTAAGGATTGCTCACCAACACCCGATAGGTTCCATTGGCCGATGAACGGATGGCGCTCAAAACCAGGCTGCTTTGGCTGGCGTTGGGGATATTCTGCTGATTCAACTGCCACTGGTAGCTCAAATTGCCAATGCCTGTTGCCTGCACGGCAAGAACCACTTGAGTGCCTTCGGCTGGTCTTTGGCTCTGCGGCTGGACGGTTATTGAGGGTGGCGGATTGGGATTTACGACCAAGGTTGCCTCGCTGCTAATGGTCAGGCCATACTGGGAACTTACCAGCACTCGATATTGGCCAGCCGAGGAAACTGTTACGCGGTTTAAAACCAAGGTGGACTGGGTTGCGCCCGGAATGTTCTGGCCATTGAGCTGCCATTGATACCCCAGAGTGCCTGGGCCAGTGGCAACCACCCTAAACGTGACATCCGTTGCCTCCTGAACGGTTTGGTTCTGCGGTTGAGTGTTAATGGTGGGCGGAGGATTGGGATTAACGCTCAAAGTGGCATCGCTGCTGACGGTCACTCCATACGGGGAACTGACCAATACCCGGTAACTTCCAGCGGAGGTCACTTTCACTCCAGCCAGCGAAAGCGTGGATTGCGTCGCACCCGCAATATTCTGCTGATTGAATTGCCATTGGTAATTCAGCGTTCCTGCGCCAGTAGCCGTGACCGCGAATACCACATTGGCACCTTCTTGGACGGTTTGGCTTTGAGGTTGGGCAACTATGGAGGGGGGTGGATTGGGATTAACCGTGAGAATCGCATCATTGCTTATCACGGTCCCCGTGGTGTTGCTGACTATTACCCGATAACTGTAAGTTCCAGTGGCCACGTTATTGAGAGTTAAACTGGCTTGGTTGGCGCCTGTAATGTTTTGCCCGTTCAACTGCCACTGGTAATTGTAAGTCCCTGCTGTCTGCATTGTTACGGAGAGCGAGACATTGGCACCTGCATTCACGGTTTGTGACTGGGGATGCTTTAGAATGGTTGGGAAAGGTTGCGGACTTACTCTCTCGTAGTCATAGAGGGATTTTACCTCGGACGCGGATAAGGCACGGTTGTAAATGCGGATGTCGTCGATCACTCCATGAAAAGCCCAACCACCTGGAGAAGCCTGGTACTCAGGCGCTCCGATTCTGAGCATGCTCTGCGATGCTGAGATCGGGTGCGATACTTTTGTGGTGGCCGTTACTTCAGAGTTTAGATACATCGTAACGGTTGTGCCTGACTTTGTGACTACCACTTGGCAGTAGGATTTGAGGGGAGCAAGTTGACCGCTGATTAGCAAATAACTAAACGAGGCAGGACCATAGACTGAACCCGAATTTAGGTACCCTGGCCCCCCGCAACCGCATGCGGCACCATTGATTGAGATATTGAATGGCGCTGTTACATGGTCTGGAGGCAAGGGTTCCTGAATCATCAACGTTGGCCATCCGTTTGCAATATCAGATGCATTGAACCATAAAGACGCAGAAAAATCGCCAATGTAAACGGTGCTATCGAATGGAATGCTGATGGATGCCGATCCTCCTCCGAAATAGAAAGCACGGTTCGCATTTCCAAATCTGTCTGTTGTCAGGGTGGCTCCCGTGACCGTGCCATTTGCGCCATGGCCACTCTCATCGTCGGCATTCCCATTAAATGGAAAATAGGCCACAAGGCCGTCGCTCATAAAGGTCTGGGAGTATCCGCTAACCGCAATAGCCAATCCGCAAAAGAGCATTGCGACCGTTCGGCATGTCTTTAGCCTTCTCATTAGTTATCCTTTTTTTAAATGGTCAACTTCACTCCAACTCTTTCAAAGGGTGTGGTCACTGTCAACGCCAATATAAGACAATTGTCTTATACTTGTCATTGCTGCTGGTTGGCAATCTGGGGTAAATGGTGCAAAACCAGTCAGGCGTTTCAGATGCATTTTCCACGGTGGTCAAGATCCACCGTGAAAAGAGCGGTTTGAGCCGCGCCGCACTGGCGAAAAAGGCGGGGTTGCATCAAACCTATGTGGGGCTTTTGGAGCGCGCGGAAAGAAGCCCCAACTTGGACACCGCAAAGGCCATCGCCAATGCTTTGGGTTTGTCCCTGGCGGAACTGATTGCAGAGGCGGAACTGGTTTTTGAGAGCAACAGCAAGGGTTGAGTTCGTCCTCCTAACCAACCCCGATGGCGATGTGGCGGATCAGACAAGAGTGGAAATGAGTTCAGGGTGCTGAACCAAAAAACGGCCAAAAGCAGTGGGCGTGCCTGACCAGACCGCTGCCGCAGGCAAATTGCGTTGTGGCTGGACACACTTGCCTGGCTGCATTATCCATGGCGCATGATTCTCGGCGCTCATTGTTCAACCGCTGGCGGCCTGCACAAGGCTCTGGAACGGGCCGTGTCGATTGGCGGGGCAGCGTGCCAGATCTTTGTGAAGAACAACATGCAGTGGACAGGCGCCCCGCTGCCGCCAGCCGCTGCCGATCGTTTTGCCGCCGCGCGGAAGGCATCCTCCCTGGCCTGCGTCTTCGGCCACACCGGGTATTTGATCAACCTGGGCGGCCCGCCCGGCCCCAAGCGCGACCAATCCCTTCAGTCCCTGATCAACGAATTGCAATTGGCCGCCGCCTTGAACCTGCCCTTCCTGGTGCTCCACCCCGGGGCGCATTTGGGCCAGGGGGAGGAGGCCGGCCTGCGCCAGATCGCCGCCGGCCTGGATGAAGCAGCCCGCGCCACCCGCGGGTCCCAGGTCCGCATCGCCCTGGAGAATACCGCCGGCCAGGGCACCTGCCTGGGCCATCAGCTGGAGCACATCGCCGGGATCTTCGAGCGGGTGGCCAACCCCAGGCGGCTGGGTGTCTGCCTCGACACCGCCCACCTCTTTGAGGCGGGCTTTGATCTCCGCACCCCGCAGGTTTGGGACGAAGTCATGCATAAGGCGGACCAGCTCTTTGGCCTGGGGCAAATCCTCGCCTTCCACCTGAACGACTCCAAAAGCGGGCTCGGCTCCCGGGTGGACCGCCACGCCGGCATCGGCCAGGGGCACATCGGCCAGGAGGCATTCCGGCATATCCTGAATGATGCCCGGTTCGCCAGCCACCCCGGCTGCCTCGAAACCCCCAAATCCCCCGGCCTGCACGAGGACATCGAAAACCTGGCCATTTTGCGCAGCCTCCAAAAACCGGCCTGATCATCCCGTCCTCAGCGGGATTCCTGCGGCCGGATTGGGCCGAATGGGACCGCTTGGCAAAGGCCGGCGCCCCGC
Source organism: uncultured Verrucomicrobiota bacterium (assembly GCA_964409245.1). Classification (GTDB taxonomy): domain Bacteria; phylum Verrucomicrobiota; class Verrucomicrobiia; order Limisphaerales; family UBA1319; genus CAIMWS01. The sequence continues at coordinate 50,288 of CAYPCQ010000009.1, read as the reverse complement.
GCAGGATGAGGGTGTGCTGAACCAATTAACTGAAATAGGAAGCTCTCCCCTGCATCCTGAGAAGGTTGAAAGACCTTGACCCCTTTAACGTGTCTGGCTCAATAGGCGAAGGAATGCGGCTTGATTGATTAGCCGTCCTCTACAATGAACACCGCATGGCAGGAGATTAGCAGCAACGAAATAGCACAGCGAATATCCGGGAACGTGTGCTGGGACGATTCCTCCCTCATCGATGCCATCTTTTGCCGGACGGCCCTGATGGTGGAAGGAACGGGCAGGGTATCGGGACTTGGCCTCAGAGTTCTGGTTGCTTGTTGTTCCGCTCCAGCATCGCATTTGGAGTTGGCTTTTCTCGGCATTACGGAATCGGTGCCTATGCCCATAAACCTGAGTTGCTTCACGGCTCGCTTTGCGGAAAATGGCCAGTTGCGGTTTGGATTCCATTCCGACCATCCCTCCTTCCAATGCCGAGAAGGATACTTCCGTTTCATTGGTTTGACTTTCCCCGAGGCAAGCCAACTTTACCAAAGCGCCTCCGTGCTGGAACCCCCTGTGGGGCAGTTTGCGACTGAAGGGTATACTGAGTTTGAGACTGCCGATGGAGGGCAGGTCGTTGTCTCTGGCAAGCTTGATTCACCGAAGCTCTTTGTTCAGGCCAAGGGTAGCGAAGGGAGTGAGGTTCTCTTGGACAGCACTTCGGCCAGACGTTTGCTCAATGCGATGCACTTCGCAAGCATGTTGGAGTGAACCAATGAACACCACACCACTTGATGAAATTATCAGCCTCTCGTTTCGGCTGAGGAAGACCGCTCGGTTGCAATCAATACTTGTTTCATCTACTTCGCAGCACTGGCCGAAACAAGGCGCCGTGGAGTGGTTTCGAACTTGTTCGAGTGCCTTCCAGCAGACCTTCCAAGAGATTGCGACAACGAGACAGCGCGGCGGCTCCACAAAGTCATAACGGATTTTTTCGAGAAATGCCCGTCTCACCCAAATGTGGGCGCGGCCTTCCGCACCCTGCTCCTGTTAAATGTCCCTGCATGTGGGAGGGAAGTGATTGCGCCACAGTTTTTTGCGCACGACGAGAATCGAGCCGTCCCGATTTGATCGGGATAAGTGGCGAACAACGAATGTCTTGCACAAAAAAAACCGCAAGCACGACTGAGCCAATTACCTGGTCACGGCCAAGCCAGCCACCAACAAAGCCGCTATAACGCCGCCATCCATTCCTAAACTGGGAAGCGGAACAGAGGACGCGGCCAACCGCCCAACAACCCCAAAAAACAGGAGGCAGGCCACCCTAATCAATCCTGGCCAGGATTCGGCCTGAAATATCAAACCGAACGCCGAAAATTGATTGGAATATTCCCCGGTTGACATGCCTTCACCACCCCTTCAATATTCCCCCCGCAATAAACCGAAGGGTAACCAACAAAAATGAAAACACTCTCCTGTTTTATCGTCTGCGCCTTCGTGGGTCTTTTGCCATCGCTGAACGCGGCGCTGACCATCACCCCCACTTTCGTGGATAGCTCTGGCGAAACCTGGACTGGGGATCGCCAAGGCGTGATCAACCAGGCGATTTCAGAATGGTCCTCCTCCTTTGCGGATACATACCACATAAGCATTCAATTCGATTTCACCTCCGTCCCCGGGAGTTATCTGGCCCAATGCCAGCAGAGCGCTATTTATTCGGCGGGAGATAATGTCACCCCATGGTATGGCGGTTTGACGTTGTCGATTCACTTTAACGCCGCCTACTTTACCGGCGGCAATTATTTGTGGTGGGACAGCACTCCAACCACGGGGTCAGATCAACCTTTTGAGAGTTGGGATGCACTCAGCGTGGCGCGCCACGAAATTGGCCACGCCTTAGGTTTTTCCACCTTTTACGCCAGCCAAATGGGCACCTCATCCGCAGTCAATTACTGGACCAGCCATGTGACCGGCACCACTTTTGATCCAGGCGGGCTGAAGGTCTCACTGGCGTCGGCCAGCGACCTATCGCACCTCTTGGCCAGCGGGCCCACGGCGGGATATTTGATGACACCGGCCATAATCAACGGCCAGCGGCGGGCGATCAGTTCGCTCGAATTGAACATGCTCGACATGGCCTTGGGCTACACCGCCGTTCCGGAACCGGCAACCGCCCTATGGGGCGCCCTGGGTTTGGGCCTCTTCGCCATCGTCCGGCGGTGGCGCCAGCGGCAACCGTGATCCTCGTCCGTGCCTTTGTTCAGCACCTGAGAACTGAAGCCAATTGAGCCAGGCCCTCAGCCCCGGATCAACTCGGGAAGGCGGCGGCGGATGAATTCCCGGTCCCCGGCGGGCAAATCCGCCAGCCGGGCTGGCCGGTCCTGGGGACGGGTGCCTTTCTGGTTGATCCGGTTCATCAGGCTCCAATTGCGGGCGGGATGATCGGCGGAACCGTCCGGCGGCTCCTGCGCCGGCAAATCATACCGGGTAAAGTCGATCACCAGTTCCGGGCCGTTGCTCTGCCAATGGCGCAGGAGCGCGAGGCGGAAGTCCCGGTTCATGAACCAGCGGATCTCCTGGTCCGCATCCGAGCCACCGATCCCGGTGCCCCGCTGAATAAATCGATAATCCACGGCATCGTTGGCGGGGAATTGCCGGCGCCAGGCCAGGCCGAACTCACCCTGGGTCACGCAGACCGCCGCGGGCCAGCGGCGCCGGATTTCCCGGAGCCATTGGGTGAGGGATTCAATGCTCCGGGGCAGCAGGCACACCTCCCAACAGTTGGTGACCCAGGCGAATCCATTGGCTTGGAAGCCAGCGTCGAAGTGGGCCGCCGTGGTTTCGATCATCTGCCGCAGCCCCTGCTCCGGGCCGTGGGCAAAGACGGTCTCGATCGGCCCGACCCCCATCCGGCTGTTGTAGCCGCCCTGGAACCCCTGCCGCCGGGCGGCCAGGAAATCCATCGTCCAGCCGTCGAGATTGACGCAGTCGATGAAATCGGCGCCGCCCTGGGCCGGTTTGCAGAAATGCTCCCGGCTCGGGTAATAGGGATACGACAGGGAGCCATCCCCATCGCCATTGTCGATGGCATGCTGGCTCCAGATATTCGCCTGGGCAACGTGGATGCCCTCCCGCTCGGCCAGGAAACGCAGGTTCTCAGCCGCCAGGTAGCCGGCCACCACGCTGCGCGGCCGGTAGCCGCCGCCCACCAGGTCCGACACGCGCAACAGCGCCTCATGCAGGTCGCGGTTGACCTGCTCCCGGCGGTTATGCATGGGCGCGAAATAGCCGCCGGGAATGAAGGTGATCTCATCGCCATATTGTTGGTGATACTCCCGCACCTGCTTGCGGATGTCCTGGTAATTGGGCCGCTGATCCCGCAGCGCCAGCCAGGAAAAAGCCCAAGTCATCCGCCCGCCCGGGAAACCGCGCTCGAAACTCCCACGCAGCAGGCGCACCGATTCCAGCGTATGGATCGTGCCCTCATCCGCACCGGCATTCCGGTCCCGGCTGACCTCGATCTGGTTCACCCGCACGACGGTGTTGAACGTCAGGAAGCGGTGGCCCTGCAACCGCATCGGAGGCGCGGGCGCCGCCGGCTGGCTGGCCTCGTCTCCGTGCAACCGATTGGAAAACACCGCCGCGCCACCCGCCGCAGCCACCGCCTTCAGAAAGGTTCGGCGGCCGATAGTCATGTTCTGGTCAGTCATAATCAGATAATTGGCAAGTCGATCATAAATCATCGCTATTGGCAACCGCCGCCAACATTCCTGCCAGGGCAAGAAGGTTGCTGAAAAGGCGGCCAAAAAGCTGGCCTTCACGCAAAGCGTGGAGAAGGACCATGGGCGGCATGAAATCCGGCGCGGTTGGCAAAGTGAGGATTTGGCTTGGTTCGCCGGTCTCCAAGCCTGGGAAGGTTTGCGCAGGGGGGGGCGAATTGGAAAAGACCGAAAATGGGAACGCCGCTACTCTATCTCCAGTTTAGCCTTGGATGTGATCAAGTTCGCCCGAGCAGTTCGCGACCACTGGGGCGTGGAAAACCAGCTCCACTGGGTATTGGACGTCAGTTTTGGCGAGGACCAGAGCCGCGCGCGAACGCGGCACGCAGCCGAAAACCTCTCCACGCTTCGCCGCTTGGCCATGAATCTACTCAAAAAGGACACCACCAAAAAACGGGGCCTCAAAGCCAGACAGCTCAACGCTGCCTGGGATCATAACTATTTAGCGCATTTGCTGGGCTTTTAAGTGCGTTTGCCCCGGGCAAAAAGCCCGGAAAAGTGAGAATCTTGAAAAATGCCCGTTGCCAGGACTCGAACCTTAGGAAATCGCCCATTCTAAAAGCCCTCTCCCACTGTCTGAATTACAGTCACGACAAATTATGTTCGTGGCAGCCAGGCCGGACCGGACGGCAATTGGCTCGCCCAAGTACCCGGCGGCGCGAAAGTTTTGCCGGTTGCCCTTACTTCGTCCCCAGGCAAAACAAATTCTTTTCGCCGCGCAGCAGCAGCCGATTGGCCACGGCCACCGGCGAGGCGATGATGCGTTCGCCCATGTCGTTTTCCGAAACGACCTCGAATTTTCCCTCCACCCGGGCCACAAAGACCACGCCATCCTCCCGGGCGGCGTAAACATGGCCGCCCGCCACCAAGGGTGAGGCATAGTAATTAGAGCTATCCTTGGGCAGCGCTCCGCTCCCCACGGTCTTGCCCGTTCCGGCATCAATGCACTCCATTTCGCCCCGGTCGCGCAACAGATACACCCGGCCCTGGCTGACCGAGGGGGTGGGCACAAACGATCCGGTATCCTTCCTCAGCCAGGCCCGGTGGGTGGCGGTGACGTCTCCCGTGCCTCCGAGCCGGATGCCGTGCAGGCGCGCGCCCCGGCCGTAAGGCACCACCACCATGTCCCCGGCCACCACGGCCGAGGATACCGCCGGCCAGTAGGTGGTGGCCTCCGGATTGAAATCGCCGCAGCTCCAGAGGATTTGCCCATCCTCAGCCCGGTGCGCAGTCAGGTGCAAAGCCCCCCAGACCAGCACGGTTTCCTGGCCGCCCTTTTGCAGCACGATCGGTGTGGCGTAGCTGTGGTCCCCTTCCAGCGGGGTTTCATAATTCCGCGCCACTTTCCAATGCACGGCGCCGTTCGCTTTGTCGAAGGCCGCCAGGAAGGAATTGCCATGGTGCATCACCGCCACCACCACATCCTGCTTCGTCAGCACGGGCGAACTGCCGATGTCCCAAAACAGGCTGTCCTGGCCGTAGCGCTCCTGCAGCCCGGTTTTCCAGGTCACGCCCCCGGCCAGGTCCAGCCGCGCCAGCAGGCCGCTTTTGAAATAAGCGTATAAACCCTGCCCGTCCGCCGCCAGCGACGGATTGCTGCCGGAGCCATTGCGATGCTTCCCCTTGCGCTCAGGCCCCAGGATGGTCTGCCAGAGCAGCCTTCCTTCCCAATCGAAAGCCAGCACCGCATCCTGCCCCTCCACCGGCGCCGTGAGGTAGATGCGGCGCTCCCACACGATGGGTGTGGAGCAGCCTTTGCCGGGCAGCGCGGCCTTCCAAAGCAGGTTCTGCGGGCCGCTTAATTGGGTGGGCAAGGTGGCGTTGGGAGCGCCTCTGCCCTGGTCCTGGGGGCCGCGCCAGCGCGGCCAGTTGCCATCCAATCCTTCCGCTCCCCGGACGGCCACGCCGGCCAGGAACAGCCACAGGGTTGCTTTTGCCAGTTTCACTGAGGTGTTATTCTGATGCATTTCAAGTTCCAGATTGATCCGCAAACTCCGGCCGATGACAAGCTTTTACCTCCGCCCCCACCTGGCCCGCCGCCCTCCGGTATTCACGGTGGCCTAAAACACCTCGCCGCGGTGCAGCGCCGCCAGGAATTCACGAACTGGCAGGACGCTCAGGTTATCGAATTCATAGGTGCGTTCACCCGTGTAAATGCCGAACAGACGCTCGATTTTCAGGCCCGGCTGCGACGCCAGATCCCGCAAGCCTTTTTCCCAGGATCGGTCCCATTTGCCGGCCAGCTTGATCTCGAGGGCAACCAGGTGCGGGGGATTGCCAGACTGGCGTTTGCGCGTTTCGATGATGAAATCCACCTCAACCCCGGCGGGAGTTCGGTAATACCCCAGGGGCCGCAGTTTGCGGCTGATTTCATTGTAAACCCTCAATTCGTGGTAAATCAGAGTTTCCAGCGCCGTCCCCAGCCAGATCCGGTCCACCGGATCACGGTGCAATCCGCACGCGGCGCGGGCTACGCCTGGGTCAAACCAGTAAAACTTGGGATGGGCGGTTTCCCGGACTTTCAGGCCTGGCCGCCACGCCGGGAGGAAATGGCCCAGCAAGGTTTCGGTGAGGATCGCAAAATAGGCATCCACGGTGCTGCGCGGGACGGCGGCTTCCCGCGCGATGTTATGGCCATTGACCACCTGGCCATTGGCCTGGCCCGCCACGGACAGAAAGCGGACAAAGGGCTGCACTTTGCGGACCAGGCCTTCCTGGCGGATTTCCTCCTGGAGGTAAGTGTTCACATAAGCGGCCAGGATATCCGCGGCCAGGAGTTGGTCGTTTTGCACAAATGGCAGCAGGCCCCATTCCAAGGCAAAGCCGGGGTCAAACGAATCCCCCAATTCCACCGAGGTGAAACCTTCCAGGTTCATGGTAAGCGCGCGTCCCGCCAGTAAATTGGCCCCTCCCCGGCGGAGCTTGCGTGACGAGGATCCGCACATGGCAAACCGCCATCGTCGGGCTTCCATCAACCGATGCACTTCATCCAGCAATTCGGGGATTTTCTGGATCTCATCCAGCGCCACCCAGGCGCCCGCTGGCTGATTGCCCACCATGGCTTCCAGGCGGTGTGGGTCGCGGGAGAGTTCCAAAAAAAGCGATGCATCCAGCAAATCAAAACGTGGCGCCTGGGGCAGAGCCTGTTTCAGCCAGGTGCTTTTGCCCACCCCCCGGGGGCCGAACAGGAAAAAGGATCGGTCCGGACAAGGCAGCTTGCGTGGGATTGGAGCATGGCCATTCACTCCCGCAAATGTACAGCGCAACTGTAAATATGCAATGCAATTGTACATCAGCGGTGTACAATTACATTTCTGGAGATTCATAAGACATTCCCGCCATCCCACGCCACAGCGATGCCAGAGCGTGGCGCAACGCTTCCACCCGCGCATCGCGCTCTTATCCGCAACCGTCTTCAGACCCGGGAGCAAGGCCTGGCAAAGGTGGCGTTTATGATAACCAAGGCGGCTTTTGGCCTGGGGGAAAAACCACCCCGGCCACCAGAGCGAAATCAGGGTATTGCCCGGCCTGTGAGAAATATTGGGGTGTTTACAGGCTTAACCCGCTTTCTGGCCCATTTGGCGGGCTTTTTCGAGGATCGCCGGGCGGGCCCCTTCCATGAGGTCGCGCAGGTCTTCGTAGCGCATGGTCCGGGACTCAAACGGCCGCTTGCTGAGCGCCCCCAAAAAGCGCCCCTCGAATTCCCGGAAATACGAGCCGTAAAGGTGGTAGCTGTCGGCCATGTGGCAGTAACGGCCGATCCGCACTTCGCGGTCGGTGATGTCCGAAATGCGGGCGGCGATGCGCTGCTGCATTTGCACCAGGGCGAAGATGTTCATGAAGGCGGCCTTGTAGGCGTCGTTGGAGCGGAACCGGACATTCATGCTGAGCGTGGGGTGGCCGTGGTCTTCGGTGATCCGGCACCAGATGCTTTGCATGCAGGCGGGATCGTAGCACTCGTTGTCCTCCCAGACCTTCCAGGTGATGGCCTGGGCCCGGCGGGAATAGGGCGTTTTGGCCAGCTTTTCGCACAGGATTTCGATTTGGTCGAAGGGGTCGAAGGTGGGCGCGTTATACGCAAACAGCCGCTGGTGGTAGGTGTATTCCCAGCGGGTGTCGGCGGGGTCGTTGGGATCGCGCACCAGGTGGTCCTTGATGCCTTCGCAGACCTCCATCACGTATTCCTGCAGATCTTCGGGGCCGCCTGGAAAATCCTTGTGGATCATCGGCTCCTGGAGCGGGTCGGTGATGGTGATGATCATGGTGGCATCCTTGCTCGGGGGATCCTCCGGTTTGTCGTATTGCGTTTTGAGATCACAACCCTGCCGGTGCAGGAGGATCAGTGATTCCTCCCAGGCCCGGGCAATGCAATCGGCCTCAACGTGCAAAACAGGAATGCCATTCATGGGTCTCTTTTATCGGAAAACCGCTTCCTTGGCAATGTTCGAAAATGGCTGGCACACGGCGCGGGCAAGGCGCCGCGCGCCAAAAGTAACTGTTACCGGTCTGGTTTTTGGTTAACTGATTCTGGGCTCCGAAGCGAGTTAAAACGAGCAGGGGGGCGGGCTGCGAGCCTCAGCTCGCGCCCCCCTGCGGTGGCCGGACGATTTTGCTTCCGTTTGCCGGGGCCAGGAGTAAAAGGAAACCATGCTCCATCGAGAGTCCAAAATTTGCAGGGGCCGGCGTCCCGCCCTCCTGGGCGCTTTGATCCTGGGGTGGGCGATCTGGGCCTGGCCTCCCTCGCCAACGCCGCGGTTCGCTGGCGCCTCAAATTCGCCACCGGTTGTTCAAAGAGTGCACGCCGGGTCCATTGGGATCGTTGGCGCAACTGGCGGCCATGCTCCTGCAAACGCCCTGGCGGGCCACCCTATGAATAATGATCAAACCGTGGCGGATGGCCTTTCCATCCTCCGCCAGCCTGGTGAGGAGCCTACGTGGGCGGTGAAATATGGCGCTGAATTTTGGAAAACCAAGCCGGTGGAGAATGCCTCCGCCAGTCCGGCGCACGGCGGGCGGGCGCCAGGGCGGGCGGATTTATCCAAAGTGATCGAGCGGGTGGACCACACTTTCACCCCCGGGCCGGATCCAAACGAAGCCGCGGTAAAGGCCGGCTCATACCAGGCCCGCATCGCCAGCGACGGGCTGCATTTGAGGCCGGCAGGAGGCTCCGCCGCCAGTCTTGCCGACCCCGGCCTGGAGCTCCGGCTTTTCACTTCCCGGGTGGGGGATGGCCAGGCCACCCTTTTTGACGGCGGGCGATCCCGGCCGCAGCCCCGCGTGGTGCTGGGCAACACCGTGCAAACCTTGCTGGATCCGGATTCCGGCTTGGTGGAGCATTTCGAAACGCTGGCCGGTGGTGTGGAGCTGGCCTGGATCATCCCGTGGAATCCGCAGGCAATGGGGCCGGTGGCCATTGACACGACCGTGGTGGGGATGGCGGGTGCGCTTCAGAAAGATGGAGCCATCCACCTGGCCGATGCCGGCGGTGTGGCGCGCTGGCGCATCGGGGCGGCCACCGCGGTGGATGCCCAAGGCCGGCGTTGGGATCTCAGCACCACCGTGCAGGATGAAACCTTGCGAGTGGAACTGCCCACCCAGGTTTTGGCGGAAGCGGTTTATCCCCTGGCGATCGACCCGGTGATCAGCCCCGAGATTGGGGTGGATCAACCTCTGGTGTCCGCCACCCCTTCGCTCCAGGCCGCCCCGGTGGTGGCGGCCAGCAGCCAGGCCATCCTGGTGGCGTGGGCGCACGGCAAAGGCGACCTGACTCCGGCCAGCGTCTATGCTGCCCGCCTGACCCTGGAGGGCAAGCTGGCGGATCCTTATGGCCTCATGGTCGCTCCCGCGCACGAGCAAACGATGGTTTCCGTGGCGGCCAATGAAGGCGGATTCCTCGTGGCCTGGTCGGCGCCCAAGGGTTCCACCACCACGGATTGGGATATTTTCGCCGCCCGGGTGAGCGCCCAAGGGGAGGTGAAGATCCTGCCGCCGGTCTGCAACAGCTCCGGGATACAGAACTCGCCGGCCGTGGCAGCCGGAACCGCCGGTTTTTATATCGCCTGGCGCGACGCGCGCAACGCCGGCATTTACGGCGCCTTGCTGAAAAACGACGGCTCCCTCTCCACCACCAATGGGCTCTCCCTGACCAGTGCCGCCAGCGACCAGTTGTTTCCCGCCGTGGCGGCCTTGAATGACCAGTTCCTGGTGGTCTGGCAGGATTACCGGAAAGCCACCTCCGCCCAGTTCAACGCCGACATCTACGGCACACTGATTTCCTCCAACGGCACGCTGGTGAATCCCGCCGGCATCGCCATTTGCACCAACGCCAATACCCAATGGCTGCCGGCGGTGGCCGCCAATGGCACGAATTACCTGGTGGTTTGGGAAGAGTATAGTGCCGGGGGCAATGACATCGCCGGGGCCCGGGTCAGCCCTGCCGGGGTGGTCCTGGATACGAACGCGCTGGCCATCAGCACCGCTACCAACTGCCAGGGCAACCCCTCCGTGGCGGCCAGCCAGGGCGAATTCCTGGTGGCCTGGCAGGATTTCCGGCGCAGCGGCGCCAATATGCTCGAGTCGGACATCCTGGCGGCCCGGGTGGAGGACAGCGGCCGGGTGCTGGACCCGGATGGCGTGCTCCTTTCCGCGGCTGCGGGCAACCAATGCCACCCGGCGGTCTCCGCCGTGGGGGATGGCTGGCAGGTGGTCTGGCAGGATGCCCGCAACCATCCTGTGACGATTTTGGCGGAGATTTACACTGCCCGGATCGGGCGGACCTCGGATCCTGGCGTTTTGCCAGAACTGCCGGTCAGCGTGTCCGCCAATTTCCAGGCCACCCCCGCCGTGGCGGCCAATGGCACGAACTTCCTGGTGGTCTGGGCCGATAACCGGAACCTCAAGAATTCGGGGATGGACATCCTTGGCGTGCGTTTGGATGAAAACGCGCTGCCGCTGGATGCGGCTGGCATACCCATTTCCGTGGCGCCCAGCCATCAGACAGTTCCCGCCGTGGCGGCCAGCGGCCGGGATTTCCTCGTGGTTTGGGCTGACCAGCGGAACAGCCCGGTGGCGGCCACCAACCTCGATATTTACGGCGCCCGGGTCAGCGCCGGGGGCCAGGTTCTGGATCCGTCTGGGTTTCCGATCTGCTCCAGCACGAATGTGCAAAACTTCCCCGTGGTGGCGGCCAAAGGGGACCGCTGGCTGGTGGCCTGGCAGGATGCCCGATCCAGCTCCGCCACCCTCGTGCGCTGGGATATTTATGGCGCGCGGGTGGCGCTGGACGGCGCGGTGCTGGACACGAACGCCATCCCCATCTGCACCGCCGCGAACGATCAAACCCTGCCCGCCATGGCGGCCAACAGCTCCCTATGGATGCTGGTTTGGGAGGACCGCCGTTCCAGCGCCAATCCGGACATCTATGGCGCGCGCGTGGATGGGGATGGCCGGTTGCTGGATACCAATGGCCTGGCGATTTGTTCCGCCCTCCAAAGCCAGACCCTGCCCGCCATCGCCGCCAATGGTGAGGACTTCTTCGCGGCCTGGGCCGACTCCCGCAACAGCACCACCAGCCTCGATATTTACGGGGTGTTCCTGCCCGCGGATGGTTTGCCCTCGGCCTCGGATATCCGGATCGTCCGGCAGGCCGCCTACCAGCAGACGGCGCCCTCGGTCGCCGCCTATGGCGGGGATTATTTTGTGGCCTGGCAGGAGGCGGTGGCGGGCCTCACGAATAATTTCAACCTGGTGGGGGTATCCCTGGCGGATAACGGCGCCGTCCTCCCCGGATCCCTGGCGCTGGTGAACACCAACGCCTACGACCAGGTGGCGCCCCGCCTCGCGGTCATGGGGGGCCATTTCCTGGTTGTCGGCCAGGGCCTCCAATACGGCGGGGCCCGCACGGTGGCCAACCGCGTCAGCCTGAATCCCCACCTGGTGGGCGCCCAACGCCCGGACCCGGGGCGTTTCCAATTCACCCTCGTCGGCGCCCGGGGCGGACGTTACGCCATCGAAACCTCCACCAACCTGGCTGACTGGGTGCAGATCAGCACCCTGGTCAATACTAATGGGCTCCTGGAGGTGGTGGATTCCAATGCCCCGCCCGCGGCGCCCCGTTTTTACCGTGCCATTCTGCTGCCTTGATTTTGCCATGAGAACCCAATTGATGATCCTTATGTTGTGGGCCGGAAGCCTGGCCTGGCCCCTCCCCGCGCAAGCCGCCGCGATCAAAGTGGCCTGCCTCGGCGACAGCATCACCGAAGGCGCCGGAGTGGACAATCCCACCGTCAACGCCTACCCGGTCGTATTGGGCCGCTTGCTGGGCGCCAACTACACCACCCGCAATTTTGGCGTCAGCGGGCGCACGCTGCTGAAGAAGGGCGATTATCCTTATTGGGCCGAGGCGGCCTTCCGCAACGCCACCAACTTCCTGCCGGACATTGTCACCATCAAGCTCGGCACCAATGATTCCAAGCCGCAAAACTGGAAATACAAGGATCAGTTCGCGACCGACCTCCGGGCCTTGGTGGACGTTTTCGCCGGCCTGTCCTCCAAACCCAAAATCTACCTCTGCCTGCCCGTGCCCGCCTATTCCATCATGTTTGATATCAATCCCGATATCATCCGGAATGAGCTCATCCCCATCATCAAACAGGTGGCCGCGGAAAAAGGGCTGCAGACCATCGATCTTTATACCGCCCTGAGCGGCAAACAGGAGATCTTCCCGGATGACATCCACCCCAACGCCATTGGCGCGGCTTTGATCGCGCGGACCATCCACGGCGCGGTGCTGAGCGCCCGGAATCCATGACTGCCGCCGGGCGGGGGAAAAAGTCCTTGCCGGATCGCCGGCTTGATGAGCCGGCGCCGGTTGCGGGGCTGCCAGTGGCGCCCAATCCCCCGGAGGCGATCGCCCGGCTCTGCCCCGCGTGCGGGCTCTGCTGCAATGGCGTGCTATATACCGACGTCAAGCTGGAGCCGGGGGACGATCCGGTGCGGCTGGGCCAGCTCGGCTTTAAATTCCGGAAGCGCGGCCGGACCTGCAGCTTCGGCCAGCCCTGCGCCGCCCACGAGCAGTCCCGCTGCCGCATCTATGCGGAACGTCCCGCTTATTGCCGGGACTTTGAATGCCGCCTGCTGCAGAAAGTCCAGGCCGGGAAAATGACGGCGGCCAAAGCCCTCACCGCCATCGGCCAGGCGCTCCAGCGGGTGGCGGAGGTGGAGGATTTGTTGAGCCAGCTCGGCCGCAACCGGCCGGATCAGCCGCTCAGCCGCCGCTACCGCAATCTGATGTCCGAGCCGTGGGATTTCGGCGCGGACCGCCAATTGATCCAGGTCCGCGGCAAAATCCTGAAGGCAATTTCCCGTCTGGCGCGCTGCCTGGAGCGCGACTTCCTGGCTTGAAATCCCCCCGGTGGGAACTCAAGACACGGCGGCGAGCTCGGGCCAGAGCTGGGTGCTGAGCCGCATGCCCTGGGTGTAGCAGGCCAGGTCGAATTTCTCGTTGGGCGAATGGGCGTTGTCGTCCGGCAAGGCCAGGCCCAGGAGCAGGACATCGGTTTTGAGGATGCGCTGGAACTCGTTGACAATGGGGATGGAGCCGCCTTCGCGCAGGAGAACAGCGGGATGCTTGAAGGCGGATTCCAGGGCGCGCAGGGCGGCTTTGGCTTTGGGGCCGTCCGGCGAGAACAGGAACGGGGCGCCGCCATGGCCGGCCTGGATCTCCAGGCGCACGGTGGGGGGGCAGATTTTTTTCAGGTGGGCGGCCACCGCCTGGAGCACTTTTTCCGGCTTTTGGTTGGGCACCAGCCGGCAGGTCAGCTTGGCTTTGGCCCAGGAGGGGATGATGGTTTTGCTGCCTTCACCCTGGTAGCCGCTGGTGAGGCCGTTGATTTCCAGGGTGGGGCGGGCGCTGCGCTGCTCCCCGGCGGTGAAGCCCGCCTCGCCAAACAGAGCTTTGACCCCCAGGTGTTTCTTGTAGCCGGCTTCGCTGTAGGGCAGGCGGGCCAGCTGCTCCCGCTCGTAATCTGAGAGCGGCGCCACATCATCGTAAAAGCCGGGGATGGCGATGCGCCCGTCGGCATCGCGCAGCCGGGCCAGGAGCTGGCACAAGGCCATGGCCGGATTTTCGACGGACCCGCCGTAAATCCCGGAATGCAGGTCGCGATCAGGCCCGGTCAGCTTGATGCCCAGGGCCGCGATGCCCCGGAGCGCGTAGGTGAGCGCGGGATGCTTGAGCGAGGGCATGCCGGTATCCGAGATGACGACGCCCTGGCATTTCAGGGACTGGCGGTTTTTCTGCAGGAAATCCGCGAGGTGGTTGCTGCCGATCTCCTCTTCGCCTTCGATCACAAACGTGAGGTCGCAGGGCAATTCAGTGCCGGTTTTCAAATAGGCTTCCACGGCGTTGAGGTGGGCCAGGTGCTGGCCTTTATTATCGCTCGTGCCACGGCCAAAGAGCCGGCCTTTCTGGACGACCGGCGCAAACGGCGGCGAGGACCAAAGATCCAGGGGATCGACCGGCTGCACGTCGTAATGCCCATAAACGATATAGTGCGGCTTGCGGGGGGCGGGGGTGGAAAACGTTTTGGCCAGCACCACGGGATGGCCCGGAGTGGGGCAGAGGCTGGCCTGCAACCCGATTTTTTTGCAGTGGGCCACCAGCCAGCCCGCGCAGGCTTCCACGTCTTTCCGGTGCTCCGCCTGGGCGGAAATGCTGGGGAACCGGACATGTTCGCACAGGAGGTCGATGAACCGCTGCTGGTTATCGCGCAGGTAGGCTTCGATTTGGGTGTTTGGCATAAGCTAAGGGTCAGGTTTTGGCCGGGGCTGTTACTTGGGCTTTTGCACGGCATTCGTGGCCGGGGCGGGATTCGCCGGCGGCGGGTTGGTTTTGGCCGCCGCGGGCGCATTGGTGGCGCCGGGCTTGGGCCGCTGCAGCAGGCCCGCCACGCCTTGGATCAGTTCCAGGGTCTGGTTGCCGGGCGCCTGGTTGGTGGATACCGAGCCGGGGGCGGCATTGGTGGCGCCCGCCTTCGGCTTCTGCAGCAGGCCGGCCACGCCTTGCAGCAGGTCCGCAGTGGATCCGCCGCCGATGGCCCCAACCCCGCCACCCGACTGGCTGAACTTGATGTTGGGGACTTTGGTCAGGGCGCTGGCCTGCTTGAGGATCAGGTTGGCCGCCGGGCCGAGGCTTTTGAGCGATTCCGGCAGCTTCTCCGTATTGATGGTGTATCCGGGCGAGCCAAGGGTGTCGGAAATGGTCAGATATTTGTCCTCCTGGGCCGGGGCGGTGGCGGCCACATTGGTGCCCTGGCTGGCCAGGCTGGCAATGATCACATTGATCGGCAGGTTGAGCACGGAATTGGTCAGAACCGGATTCAGCGCGATATTCCCGGCGCCGTAAACCATGAAGGTCGCGTTGGAAGCGGAGAACTGCTTGAAGTCGATGCTGCCGCTGGCCGCCTGCAGCTTGAGGACAATCGTGCCCAGCGATTCGTCGGCTTTGCCGCCATCGAGCTTGTCGGCCATCATCGTGATATACTGCCCCGCCGCGCTGTTCGGAGCGAATTTTTGGGTGAGCGCACCGACGAGGCTGGTGGCGGCGGTGGCCTTTTCCATGCTGGAAAGCTGCTTGAACAGGAAAACGATTTTGACCGCCGGCAGCACGAATTTCTGGATCTGCTTCAGCTGGGTGATGTTGGCGTTGGTGACGACCATCGACATCTGGCCGGCCAGGTTTTTCTGCAAATCGAGCCCGGAAGTGCCGGCGCCCTTGATCTGGGCCGCCGCCAGGATTTCGCCATGGATCTGGCCCTTGGAGGCGGGGGAGAAGGTATTGGCGAAGGGCGCCATCGGGATCGCGCCGGCCTGGACATCCAAATCATAGCCATAACCCGGAACGCCCAGGTCGATGATGCCGCGGGCTTTCACGGGAGCGCCATTCAACGTGATCGTGGTGGGCTGCAAGGTGGCTTTGTTGCCGGCCAGATTGAGGGTGGTGACCAGGTTGCTGGCGCTGATTTCCCCCAGGTAGAACTGGTCGATTTTGACCTTCAAGTTGAAATTCTTGAACGGCAGGGACAGCGGTTGCTGCGGCTCCGCGGGCTTCGCCGCCACCGCCGCCGGGGCCTTGAGAGCGGGGGCGTTGGTGCTCTTGGCGCCGCCCGAAAAAATGGCATAGAGGGGTGTCAGATCCAGGCCATCGGATTGCACGGTAACATCGCCGATATAGGCGTTGGTTTGGGAGGTATCCACCTGGCCGGACACCTGCAGCTGGTTGCGCGCCCGGGCGGTGGAGGGGAACCCCACGAAGAATTTCTTGATTTCCGCCAGGTTGGTTTTGGAGACGTAATTAACCTGCAGAAGGAGGCTCATGGGGGCCGGAGGGGCCGCGCCAGTCTCGGTGGCCACCAGGTTGGAAACGCTCAAGTTCAAATCCAGCCGGACCTCCTTGGCGGCGGCGATTTCCAGGCCGACCTGGCCATTGACCAGGGCGGAGGTCAGCGTCTTGGGGGCAAGCCGTTCCGCCAGCCAGGGCTGGAGGGCATTTTGATTCACATCAGTCAGCTGGATGTCGAATTTGCTCACCTTGGTGTTCAAATCCATGGCGCCTTTCACGCTGCAATGGCCGCACGGATTGGGGCCGTCCAGCAGCTCCACCTCCGCGGAGTTCAGTTTGAACAAGCCCTTTTGATCCAGCGACAGATCCATCTGGTCCACCTTGAAGCTCAGGGGTATGGGCGGGATCAACTGGCTGGGATCCAGCACCACCAGGTTGGTGGCCGTCACATTGGTCAACCCGAAAACGATCACCCCTTGCGGGTAGCCCACTTTGACATCGCCGCTCAGGTTTCCCGAGGCGAAGCTGAGCGGGGCGATCCACGGCTTCAAATAGGGCAGGAGGCTGTAGCGGTTGACATCCAGCCGCTGCACCGACAAATAAGCGGTCGCGTTGGTGGCGTCAAACCGGGCGGAAAAATCGCCCCGGCCGCCGATCTCAAACTGCTGGCGTTCGGTCACGCGGCCCAGCCGGAGCACCAATTGGTGGTCCTTGATTTCCGCGGTGGCCTCCAGGGCGGCCTCGTAGTTGGCGAACTCATAAATGCTGTATTTACCGGTGAATTTATCCAGGGTGAAGGAGCCTTTTACGATGGGCACCTGGTTTTCCGAGGTGAGGAGGCCCAGGAAACGCAGGCCGCCGCTTTGGGC
Organism: uncultured Verrucomicrobiota bacterium; assembly: GCA_964409245.1. GTDB lineage: Bacteria > Verrucomicrobiota > Verrucomicrobiia > Limisphaerales > UBA1319 > CAIMWS01. The sequence goes on along the minus strand of CAYPCQ010000009.1, from coordinate 33,324 downwards.
GGTGAAATTGGTGATTTGCAGGTTGTTGACCGCCCAGGGCAGGTTTAGTTCGAAGCTCATCGGCCAATTCATGGCCCGGTCGTCCTTGTCGTAAGTGCCGGAGCCTTTGCATTGGAACATCAGCTGGTCACCAGCGGCGGCCTCCATGCGGAATTCTTTGACCTCCAGCATGCGCAACTCGTGGAGGCCGCCTGTAAGATTCAAATCAATCCGGGAAAGATGGATGAGGTTGGTGGCCGATTTCGCCTGAAAATTGGCGATGTTCACCTGGAACTGCGCCCCGATATCCTGCCCATCCTTTTGGCAGAGGATCTGGCCGCTGGCATTCAGCGAGCCTTGGGGATCCTGGACCGGCAAAAAGGCCCCCCACTCCTGGAGGTTCAGATTCGTGACGGCCAATTCCAGGGCGGATTCCTTGAATCCGCGACCCTGGGCATTCCAGACCACAGTCATCGGCCGGTTCAAGGCGGCGCGGATCATCTCCCGGCCCTCCTGGAGGCCTTGGACATTCAAGCGCTCCACCAACAGGCTTTGGTTGGCCAAGTCCAGGCTGAAGTTGTAATCCACCCCCAAGTTGAGCTTGGGGCTGGACAGGCCTTGGCGTTGCAGGCTCAACGGGCTGGCCGCCAGCCGGCCGCGAACCCACAAAGACTTGCCTTGTTTGCGGATATCCAGGGTATTCGTGGAATTGAGGGACGTGGAGGCGAAATCCAAACCATAAGGGCCGCCGATGAAATTGAGCACCCGGCGGTCGATGCCGCCGATTTCCAATTTCAGGCTGGCTTCCTGCTTCACGAGGTCCAGGGGGCCGCTTAAGCTCAGGCCGCCCCAGTTTTCATTCTGCCGCTCGAAGCGCAGGGCGAGCTGGTTCAGCTGGGTGGGGGTGAGCTGGCAATCCAGGCGCACGGCGGCGGAGGCGAGGTGGCTCCAGGCGCCTTTGGCCTGGCCGATTTCCAGGCGCAGGCTGCCGGAAAGATTGTGCTGCCAGGGCAGGAGGTCATTGGCCAGCTTGAGATCCAGGGAACCCGACAGCTTGGCCTCCACCGTGTGGTTGGTTGACAGCTTGCCGGGCAGCGGCTGGGTTTGATCGATTTTGGCCAGGGCGTCGATGGTGATTTTCCCAGGCTGGCCATTTTCGATCCGATCGATCGTCAAATTCAAGCCGCTGATTTCCACCTTTTGCTGGGAGCCATCCGGGGAGGCAATCTGCTGCAGAAACCGCCCCTGGCTCACATTGATGTTTTTCAGGGAAACCAGGGGCTTGGTGGCTGCCTGGGAACCCGAGGCGGCCGCCGGCTTGGCGGGGGGCAGGTTGTTTTTGCCGTCCGCGGTCTGGATGATTTTGAACACCGGGGACACCAGCTTCACCTCTTGGGCATTGATATGGCCCTTGAGGAGCGAAAACAGCTGGTAGCGCACCACCGCCTCCTGGGCCTCCACCAAAGGTTCGGCGCCGGGAACCCGTACTTTCAAGCCGCGGATTGAGCATTGGGAAAACAGGCTCAGGGAAATGGAATCCGCCGAGACCTCCATTTCCAAAGCCCGGTTGACCTTGGGCAGCACGAAGCCTTTGAGGAAGGCGGAGCTGCCGATAATGAAATAGCAGGCCACCAGGGCCAAAACCACCCCACCGCCAATCAAGGATAGGTTGCGCGGAGTGGAAAGGCGCTTCCAAATGGATTTACGTACAGTATTCATAAGCAATGGAAAAAATCGGGGATTAAGTTTTGCTGGCGAGGGTTTTGAGGTAATCAGCAATGCCGCTGGCGGGGCTGAATTGGGGCTGGAATCCGAGTTCCGAATGCGCCCGGGTCATATCGGCTTCGGTGTGGTTTTGGTAAAAACTCTGGTAGGGATTTTCAAAATAATCCGGCTCCAGCCGGGTTCCGAGGCACTGGTTCAGTGCCTGGATCACCTCGTTGAAGCTCACCGGCTGGCCGGATCCGCAATTGTAAACCTGGCTGCGGGGGGAAAGCCGCGCCTGGATGGTCATGGCCACCACGTCTTTGACATAAACGAAATCCCGCTTCTGTTCGCCGTGGAAAAACACCCGCGGGCGGCGCCCCGCGTGCATCTGCAAGCAGAGCTGGTAGATCATGCTGGCGGCCGCTTTTTTATGGGTTTCCCGGGGGCCATAGACGTTGAAGTAACGCAGGCCCACAATCCGCCAGGCGGGATCGTCCTGGCTGTAGCGGCGGGCCAGGTTGTCCAGCTGGACCTTGCTGAAGGCATAGACATTGGCCGGCTCCGGGGGCTGATCCTCCTGCATGCGCCCGCCGGCCATGCCATAGGTGGCCGCCGAGGAGGCGTAAACCACAGGGCACTTCGTGGGCGCGGCGAACTCCAGGAGCCGCCGGAAGCCCTCGACGTTATCGTGCACCTGCAGGCATTGATCGTGGATGGTGGTATCCGTGATGGATGCCAGGTGGAAAATGGCGTCAAAGCCCCGGCCTTTGAACTGCTGCCGCCAATCCAGCCGTGATACGTCGGCAGCCACCACATCGCCCCGGAATCCCCGCAGGTTCAGGAAACTGCCGGAACGGAAATCGTCCACGACGACAATCCAGGCATGGGGAAACCGCTCCTGGAGCGTCAAGGCCAGGTTGGAACCAATGAACCCTGCGCCCCCGGTTACGAGGATATTTTGCATAATTATTGGACCGAGTTGATTGGGAAACAGGTCTCTTTAACAGATCTCTCTACTCTATTTAGCGGCCAGCTTGCTTTTGATCCGGGCGGTGATGTCGGCTTTGAATTCTTCCACAAAGCTCAGCGCGTAATCCAGGATGTCCCGGGTATCATCCTCGGCCAGCGGCGTGAGATCCATGGCGAAAGTCAGCTGGGTGGCCTGATCCACGCCATGGGATTCCAAAAAGGTGGCGTTGGCCTGGCGGCGTCCGGCCACGGCCAGATCGTAGCGCTTGCCGCCGGAGATCTGGGAATCAAACACACCCGACAGAGCGGCCGCCAGGTTTTCCCGGCGGCTCACATCCAGCAGGACTTTCCGGGCGTCCGGCATCCAATCCAAATCCCGCCAGATCTCGCACCCGCACACTTTGGCGGGGCGGCTGGCTTTGGGTAAAGCCCGCACGGCCTGGATGGTGGCCACCGCCACGGCCACGTGGGTGTCATGTTTGTCCGCCAGGTTGTGGGTATAGACCATTTTCGGCTGGCAGGCGGCCAGGATCTGGCGCAGATCCTCCCGCAGGCTGGGCCGGGTGGGATCCTTGATGGCCGAGCTGCCGTAATCCAGCTGGATCATGGCGCCATAGCGGCCAATGACGGCGGCTTTGCGCTGCTCGGCGCGCCGCACCTCCTGCATCTGCAGGTCGGTGTATTGGGCGTAGATGCCGGTCCGGGAGCTGCCCGCCCCGTTGGTGCAGGTAACCCCGGTGAACCAGCTCTCAGCCTGGCCGAAACAGGTTTCAATGCCGTGGAAGGCCATAAATTCCAGGTCGTCCTGGTGGGCGCCGATGCCCAGGTGGGTAGTCCGCGCCAGGGCTTGGGCGAGGAGCTGCCCATCCGGCACAAAAACATCGGCGGTGCTATTGTGTAATTGCATAGGAAATGCGCATGGCTAAGGGTTGCGGTGGCCGGTCATCACGGTTAACCATTTTTTTGCCCGCGGGCCGGCAGGCTGGCGGCGGCCACGGCCTGGCCCACCCGGCGGCTTTTCTCATCCGGCACAACAATGTCGATGCTGGCGGACAGCTCGGGAAACTCGCTGGCCAGGATGGCTTTGGCTTTCGTGAGAATGATTTCCCCACCCTCACCAGAAGTGACCCGCCCCAGGATCAGCAGGTTGTCAAAATCATAAAATTCCCGATACCAGGGAATGGCGTAGCCGAGGTAAACCCCGATGGTTTCAAAGATCGCGCGGGCGGCCGTTTCCTGGCGGGCCATGCGATCCTGCACATTTTTCAAACGGGCCGGCACATCCATGTCCGCCGGGAATTGGATTCCGGCCGCGGGCGCCAGCTTGTTCACCGCCTGCTGGGAGAAATAAAGCGCCCCCACACCGCGGTCGCCGGACCACTCATCGCTGGCGGCCTGGGGATTCATGTCCACCGGGGCGAAAGCCAGCTCGGTCAGCCAGCCCTGGATGCGTCCGTTCCGGTCCAGGAACCCGGCCGCCTCGCTGGAGCCCATGGCGACCCCCAGCATGGCATTGCGCTGCAGGGACATGGCCCCCGCCAGGGCGGTCACATCCCCGTCGTTGATCACCACCAGGGGCACCCCCCATTCCTTTTCCAGGCGGCGGAACATCGGTTTGACCTGGCTTTCGAATTCGGGCAGCGGCACGGCCCGGAACAACGAAGCCACCATGACCTGGTTATCGACATACACGCCGGCGGAACTGCCGCCGATGGCATCCACCCGGGGAAGGTGGGAGGCGGCCAGCTTGAGGCCCTCATTGATGCGCTGGTAATGGTAATTCGAGTCCGCCTGGTCTTTGGGATTCCACGGGATTTCCGTGCTGAACACCGGCTCGCCGTCCCGCACCGCCGCCAGCTTGTAATCGCTGGCGCCGAGGTCGAAGCCAATCCGGCATCCGTCCAGGTGCCCGCCGAGGGCGGAGGCGGATTCCCGGGCGGCGGGAACTTCACCGGGCGCCACACACACTACTGTGAACGGCCGGTCATAAACCCGTTGCATCAAGCCGGCATCGAAGGCCCGGGCGCCCTTGGGCTGGTAACAGGCCGCCAGCCGGCTGCACAAATCGGCTGGGCCGGCCAGGTGGATTTTCCACCCGCCATAGGCCCAAAGCGCGAACTTGATGATCCGTTCCACATATTGGAACGAGGCTTCCCGGGTGTCATCGGCATCCGGCAGCAACTCCAGGTCGTGGCGGGTTACCAGTCCGTCGTTGCGCTCCACGGCAATCAGCAGGGAATCCCGCCGGGCCGCTTTCCGCAAGGCCTGCTGGCAGGCCCGGTCGGCCAGAATGATGGGCCGGAATCCGGGGTCCAACGGGGCTTGAATGCGGGGAGCCTGGTCGATTAGTGGCGATAGCTTTTCACTGTTCATAAATTCTTTTTACGGGGCGCGGATTGCTTGATCTCGGTGGGGTCCAGCTTGCGGACTTTGATATTCTTGAGCGCTCCTTTCGTGCGCCAGGTGGCCACGCCGAGTGGCTGCGATTCCTCCACTTCCAGCCGGATCGAAAAGGTCCGGCCCTCGGTGGTGATGTCCACGATGCTTTTTTCATCCAGCCAGGCTTGGACCCGCGCCTCGGTCACGCGCAGCCGCACCTTGTAGAATCGGCCTTCCTTGAAATTCAGGTAAGTGGTGGTTTCGTTGCTCGAGGCGTCCATGCCGCCGATGCTGGAGAGCCCCACCACGCCGCCCCCCCAGCCGCCCAGGATGAGGCTGCACGGGTCTTTCATAACCGGAAAAGTCAGGCCGCAGAAGAAATCGCCCCCATCCAGGCGGGCCGTTTCCAAGGTCAGCTCGTAATTGACGCGGAGCACCTCGTTAGTCCAGGTGACCCCGGACATATCGTTGCCCATTTCCATGGTGATCTGGCCGTTTTCCACCTTCACCAGCCCGCGTCCGGAGAAGTCCGTTTCCTTCCAGCCCTTCAAGGTCTTCCCATCGAACAGGATGTTCCAGCCCTCGTCATCCACGGACAGGCCGAGGGGCTTTTCCGGGGCGCTTTTTTTGACGGCTGGCGTGGCCGCTTTTTCGGTCTTGCCCTCGTTTTCGGCAGCCTGGGTGGCGCCGGCCCCACAGGCCAGCCAGCTCACCAGCGCCAGCGCGGCCAGCTTTTCCAAACCATGAACCAGCGAATCATTCAGCAAATTTCTCATAAGTGTCTTCCTGTTTTTGGTCACACACCGATTAAATTAAATTAAGCCATTCCGCCGCGTGGAACAACGATAAAGTCGATCTTCCCGCCGCCGAAGCCAACGGGGGGAACTTACAGGTGGGCTTTGATTTTGGCCAGGATCACCCGGGCGAGGCTGTCGTCCCCCGTGGAGCCTACCCGGATGTAAATGCTCGTCACGCGGCTGCCTTCATCCACCAACGTCAGGTAAATCGTTTTGGAGCCGAGACCCTGGGCCACGATATCTGCGCGATCCGGCTTCCGGTCCTTTTGGACGATGACGCAATCCATTTCCTTGAGCGCGGCCTGGACGGCTTTCCACACCTTCGAGAAGGGGGCGGATTCGCGATGGAGCATCTGCTCCTTGGCGAAACTGGGTGTGGTGGGGCTGCTGAAGGAGCTGTCCCTGGGGGACAGGGTATCGCACCCGCAGCACCAAAAGAGGGCCAGCATGGCCAATCCGTAACTTCCGAGCTTGTTCATAGTTGCCTGAATCCGCGAGACGTGGCGGTTTAATTACCGCGACCAACTAATACTGAATCCGCCGCTCTGACAAGCCGGAAGCGGAAATCGACGGCCCCGCAGCGCTCCTTTCCCTCCTGGGCAAGAACTGGAAAGCAAGCCGGCCAGCCGATTCACACGGGTGGCGAAGGATTCCTTTACGGCCATGGCGAATGACCTTACCCTTGGCTCAGGCTGGGGATCACCTAAAAAACAGGCGGGATGCGGCGGCGCCTTCATCCCGGCTGCTCTGGAAACAAGGAGTTGAATTTTTTAGTGGTTATTTGGCGCAGATTCCTGTTTAGTTTTGGATGTTACCGTTAAGGAATAATGGTATATCCAAGGGTCCACGTTGGGTGGCACGGATTGTGAAGCAGCTGGTGGTTATGGCCGGACATGCTTGAAATAAGAGATTGTAAATTGACACAACAACGCGAAGAGGCCTGGCGGAGATCCCAAGGATCTCTCCCAAGTGCTTCATTTGTATCGTTTTGTGACGCGCTAAAAGCGTTTTCCACGCCCTTTTGGATCCTGGAAAACGAGGGCCGCCTGCTTTTTCAAACGGCTGCCGGACCGGAAGCCATGCCCCCATCCATCCGGGAGGGTGACCGGATTCTCGGTTATCTGCCCGCGCTGAAATTCAAGAACTTGGGCGATCCCGGTTTTTGCCGCGACCACCATCTCCAGTTCCCTTATGTGGCGGGCGGCATGGCCAATGGCATCGCCTCAACCGCCTTGGTGGAAGCCATGGCCAAAGCGGGCATGCTGGGCTTTTTCGGAGCGGCCGGTCTGGATCTGGACGCGGTGGAAACAGCCATCGACCACTTTGAAGCGCGGATCCCCAACCTGCCTTACGGCTTCAATTTCATCCACAGCCCGAACGAACCCGGCCACGAAAACGCGGTAACCAGCCTGTATTTGCGGCGGAAAATCCATTTGGTGGAGGCCGCGGCTTTCCTGAAACTGACGCTGCCGATCATCCGTTACCGCGTCCACGGGATCACCCAGGACAGCACCGGGCGAATCACCACGCCCAACCGGATTATTGCCAAAGTTTCGCGGGTGGAGGTGGCCACCCAATTTTTTGCCCCCCCGCCCGGGGAAATGCTGGACGAATTGGTCCGCACCCGGGAAATCACCGCGGAACAAGCGCTTCTGGCGGCCCGCATACCGATGGCCCAGGAGGTGACGGCGGAAGCCGATTCGGCGGGGCATACGGATAACCGCCCGTTGGTGGCCCTGCTGCCGACCTTGTCCTGCTTGCGGCACCGGTTGCAGGCCAAATATGGGTATGCCCAAAGCCTGAGGGTTGGGGCCGGTGGCGGATTATCGACTCCCGCATCCCTCGCCGCCGCTTTTGCCATGGGCGCCGCTTATGTGGTCACCGGATCCATCAACCAGGCTTGTGTGGAGGCGGGAACCTCCGACACCGTGCGCCAGATGCTCTGCCAGGCGGAGCAGGCGGATACCGCCATGGCGCCGGCGGCGGACATGTTTGAAATGGGCGTCAAAGTGCAGGTTCTGAAACGGGGCACCATGTTCCCCATGCGCGCCGCCAAGTTGTTCGATCTTTACCGGGCTCACGCCGGGCTGGAGGCCATTCCCGCGGCGGAGCGGGCCGTCCTGGAAAAGCAGTTTTTCCCTGGTGGTTTGGAAAATGCCTGGCAAAGCACCCGCCAGTATTTCCTGAAACGGGATCCCCGCCAGGTGGAACGTGCCGAGCGCGATGCCAAGCACAAGATGGCCTTGGTTTTCCGGTCCTACCTGGGCTTGAGTTCCCGGTGGGCCAACGCCGGCGAACCCTCCCGCGTGCTGGATTACCAGGTCTGGTGCGGTCCCGCCATGGGCGCCTTCAATGAATGGGTCCGTGGAACCCCGTGGGAAAAGCCGGAAAACCGCCGGGCCGCGGCGATCGCCCAAAACCTCCTATATGGAGCTGCCCGCCAATTGCGCATTCAAGCGTTCCACTTTCAAGGTGTTCAATGCCCGGATGACTTAGCCCACTGCCCCCCGCTGGATCCGGCAAACCTGCAATCAGTTTTTACGAACCATGAGTGATTCGGCCCCATTAGCCATTATTGGCATCAGCTGCTTGTTCCCCAAGGCGGACAACCTCCAAACTTATTGGAACAACATCAAAAATGGCCTGGATGCCATCTCCCCAGTTCCCGAAGGATCCCACTGGAAAATCGACGATTATTTCAATTCCGACCCCAAAGCCCCTGACACCACCTATGCGCGGCGCGGCGGTTTTTTATCACCCACCGCCTTCAACCCGATGGAATACGGGATCGCCCCCAAGGATGTGGAGGCCACCGACACCACCCAATTGCTGGGCTTGGTGGCGGCCAAACAAGCCCTGGCGGATGCCGGGTACGCGGAGAAGCCGTTTGACCGCAGCCGCACCAGCGTCATCCTGGGTGTCACCGGGGCGCTGGAATTGGTGATCCCGCTCGGCGCGCGCCTGGGGCATCCCATTTGGCGCCGCGCATTGAAGGAAGCAGGCGTGGCGGAACCGCTGGCCGAGGATGTGGTCCGCCGGATCGCCGATTCATATGTAGGCTGGCAGGAGAACTCCTTCCCCGGCCTCCTGGGCAATGTCGCGGCGGGGCGGATCGCCAATCGTCTCGATCTGGGGGGAACCAATTGCGTGGTGGATGCCGCTTGCGCGAGTTCCCTGGCCGCCTTGCACCTGGCCGCCATGGAGCTGGCCACCGGCAGGTCCGACATGGTCATCACGGGCGGGCTGGACACATTTAATGATATTTTCATGTATATGTGTTTCAGCAAAACCCCGGCCCTGTCGCCTTCGGGCAATGCGAAACCTTTTGACCAGGGCTGCGATGGGACGATCATCGGGGAGGGCTTGGGCCTGGTGGTTATCAAGCGGCTGGCGGATGCGGAACGCGACGGCGACCGGATTTATGCGGTGATCAAAGGCTTGGGCTCGGCCAGCGATGGCCGGGGCAATGCCATTTACGCGCCCCGGGCGGAAGGCCAGAAAAAAGCGTTGGAACGGGCCTATGCCGCGGCGGCAACGCCGCCCGAAACCGTGGAACTGGTGGAAGCCCATGGCACCGGCACCAAGGTGGGGGACACGACCGAAATCCAGGCTTTGACGGAGGTTTACCGGGCCACCGGCCACGCCGGAACCTGGGCGGCACTGGGGTCGGTGAAATCTCAAATCGGCCATACCAAAGCCGCCGCCGGTGTGGCTGGCCTGATCAAAGCCGCCATGGCTTTGCGGGAAAAGGTTTTGCCCCCAACCATCAAAGTCACCCAGCCTTTGGAGGAAGTGGCGCCGGGGAAATCCCCCTTTTACGTCAACACCCAGAAACGCCCCTGGCTGCCGAGAGCAGCGCATCTGCGGCGCGCCGGGGTCAGTTCGTTCGGTTTCGGCGGGACTAATTTCCATTGCGTGCTGGAAGAGCACGGAACCCGGAAAGACCATGTCAGCTGGGATGGTGATACGGAAATATTTGCCTTTAGTTCAGATGATCTGGCCGGACTCCGAAGCCAGGTGGGAAGTTTGCCGGCTGATCTGCCCTGGCCCCAGCTGCGCCAGCAAGCCCAGGCCTCCCGCAGGTGTTTCCGGGCGCAAGCCAGATACCGCCTGTTGATACCGCTGAACAAAGGCGCCAGCCTCGGCTCGCTGCGCGATGCGGCCCGCTCCATGCTGGACCAGCACCCGGAAAAGACCGCCTGGAGCCTGCCCTCCGGAATCGCTTTCGGCTCCGGCGAAAGACATGGCAAACTCGGCGCGTTGTTCCCCGGCCAGGGATCCCAATACGTGGGCATGCTGCGCGACCTCGCCTGCCAATTCCCGGAAATGCTGGAGGCGCTGGCCGCAGCCAATAATATCTTCGCCCGCGAACACCCGGATGCGGAGCTCCAGCGGCTCAGCGATTTCATCTACCCGCACCCGGCCTTCAACGACGAAAGCCGCCGCCAGCAGGAAGAGTCCTTGAAAGCCACCGAGGTTGCCCAGCCAGCGCTGGGTGCGGTGGGTTTGGGTGCTTTGCAGGTTTTGAATCATTTTGGGGTGGCGCCGGAAGCCGCCGCCGGCCACAGCTACGGCGAATTGCTCGCCCTGTGCGGAGCCGGCCGCATGGAGCCGGATTCCCTGCACTGGCTGTCCAACCTGCGGGGGCGGCTCATGGGCAAAAACGGCGGGAATGGCAACAGCGACCGGGGCGCCATGCTCGCGGTTCAGGCGCCCGAGCAAGCGGTCTCCGAATTCGTGCGGGAAGCCAACCTGGACATCGTCATTGCCAACCGCAATTCCCCCAGCCAATTTGTGCTGGCCGGCCCCAAGCCGCGCATCGAGCAGGCGGCCACTGAGCTGGCCAAAAAATCGATCCGGACCCGCATTTTGTCGGTGTCAGCGGCTTTCCACAGCGCCATGGTGGCGACGGCCTGCCAGCCCTTTGCCTCCGCTCTGGAAAAAATCCCGTTCGCCATCGGCACCATCCCGGTCTATGCGAACAGCACCGGGCGCGCGTATCCCCAGGGCACCCAGCAAGCCCGGGAATTGCTGGCCAGCCAGATCATTCGGCCGGTGGATTTTCAGTCCCAAATTGAAACCATGTTCGCCGACGGGGTCACCACTTTCGTGGAAGTGGGGCCCGGCCATGTATTGAGCGATTTGGTGCAATCCATCCTGCATGGCCGCGCGGTGGAAACCATCGCTTTGGATTCCTCCCGGGGTGGGCGGTCCGGCGTTTTTGACCTGGCGGTGGCCTTGTGCCGCCTGGCCTCGCTGGGGCATGGGATCGATTTAACCCGCTGGGAAATCCCGGTGGAGCCGGCCAGCGCAGCCAGCGCAAGCAAGACCGGCATGGTGATCAACCTGGCGGGAGCCAATTACCGGAATCCGCAGCCGGCCCGCACACCTGCGGCCCCGGCCATCCGGCAAGACTCGCCGCTCCCGGCCAAGGTGGCCTCCCAGGCCATCCCGGCCGCCACCCCCGCCAGCAAACAACCTCCCGCAGCGGCGGCCGAAACTAAAGCCGCTTTGCCAGCGGACTTAAACTCCGCGCTGCAGACCGCCCAGCAAGGCATGCTGGCCCTGCAGCAGATGCAGGAACAAACCGCCCGCCTGCACCACCAATTCCTCGACAGCCAGGAGGCGGCCCGCCGCACCTTGGAATCCCTTTTAAACCAGCGCCGCGGACTGCTTTTCCCCGGCGCCATCCCGTCCGCGCCGTTGCCGCCGTCTGCTTCGACCCTGCCCGCCTTTGCGCCGGCGGTCGTGGACACGCCCCCAAGCACCCCGCCGGCCAGCCAGGCCAGCCAGCCGCAGGCTCCGGAGCCCACCCCGCCCACCTCGGTCCCCTCCCCCCAGGGAACCGCCACGGCCGGGATCATTGCCCGGGAGGTTCTGAAAGTGGTGTCGGATAAAACAGGCTACCCCGCGGAAATGCTGGAGCTGGGAATGGGCTTGGACAGCGACCTGGGTATCGACTCCATCAAGCGGGTGGAAATCATGGCCGCTTTGAGGAGCCGGCTGCCCGGCTCCCCGGAAATCAAACCCGAACACTTGGGAACCTTGCGCACGTTGCAGGAGGTGGTGGATTTCCTGTCTCAAAACCAATCGTCTGCGGCGGCGCCCCCGGAGCCGGTGGCTTCCACCGCAAACCAGGAACAGATCAGCCAGGCCCTCCTGAAAGTGGTGGCGGAAAAAACCGGTTACCCGGTGGAGATGCTGAATTTGGAGATGGGGCTGGATTCGGATCTTGGCATCGATTCCATCAAGCGGGTGGAAATCATGGCCGCCATCCGCACCCAGCTGCCGGACGCCCCGGAGATCAAACCCGAACACTTGGGAACCCTGCAGACCTTGCAACAAATCGTCGATTTCCTGGGTTCCAGCGGCAGCGAAAAGCGGCCGGTTCCGGCGGCCGCGGAAGCCCAATCCGGCGCGGTGGAGCGCGTGCTGCTGCAGGTGGTGGCGGAAAAAACGGGTTATCCAGTGGAAATGCTGAATTTGGGTATGGGGCTGGATGCGGACCTCGGCATCGACTCCATCAAGCGGGTGGAAATCATGGCCGCCATCCGCACCCAACTGCCGGACGCTCCGGAGATCAAACCCGAGCACTTGGGAACCCTGCAAACCTTGCAGCAGATTGTTGATTTCCTGACCGCCGGGCCGGAAAAGGAACCGCCCGCCACCCCGGCTTCCCTTGAAACCAGGAAAGAAACCCCGGCCGCATCGGGCAATGGATCGGTGGATTTGCACCGTCAAATCATCAGGCCGGTCAAATTAGGGGGCAACGGCGCCTTCCTGCCCGCCAAGCCCGCTCCCAACACCCTCATCTGGATTACGAACGACGGTTCCAGCCTGACCAGCGCCCTGCAATCCAAGCTGCTGTCCTTGGGCTATGGGGTGCGGCTTGGAACCCCCGCCGAATTGGTCAAAAGCCTGCCCGGTGAAGTGCCGGCCGGCCTGGTGATCCTCTGGCCAAGCGCAGGCAGCGAGGGCGCTTTCCTCAAGGAAGCTTTCCAGCTGCTGCAAAAGGCCGGCCCCTCTTTGCGCAACCGCAACGGGCACGGCCCTGGCATCCTGGCCACCGTGTCCCGCCTGGACGGCTTGTTCGGTTTCGGCTCGCTGAACGGCAAAAGCGACGCGATCAGCGGCGGCCTGGCGGGATTGGTAAAAACGGCGCGCCACGAATGGCCGGAAGTGCAATGCAAAGCGATCGATCTGGATCCGGAAGTGGAAACCAGCCCCGATCTCGCCAATCGCATCCTGGAGGAGATTTTCCGCAAGGATCCGGTGGAAGTGGGCATCTCGCGGGACGCGCGTTACGGTTTGCAGACGGAGCTGGTTCCTTTCAACGGCAACGGCGTGGCGCCCTTGCTGAAGACCAACGATGTGGTCGTGGTTACCGGCGGCGCCCGGGGCATCACCGCTTCGGTGGCCATCCGGCTGGCCAGCCAGCAGCCTTTAAGAATGGTCCTGCTGGGCCGGAGCCTGCTCGCGGAGAATGAGCCGGAGTGGCTGGCCGGCCTCACCCTGGAGGCGGACCTCAAGAAAGCGTTGCTGGCGAAGGCCAACGGCCATAACTCCCCCAAGCAGATTGAGGCCAAATACCGGGAAATCATCGCCCAAAGAGAAATCCGGGATCATCTGCGGCAGATCCGCCGGTTTGGCGCGGAAGCCATTTACCGCCCGGTGGACATCCGGAACAACGCGGAAGTCGCCCAAGTGCTGGCGGAGGTGCGGCAGGCTTGGGGGCCGATCCAAGGCCTGATCCATGGCGCCGGGGTGCTGGCTGACCGCCGCATTGAGGATAAAACCGAAGAGCAGTTTGACCTGGTTTACCACACCAAAGTCTCCGGCCTGCAGAACCTGCTCGCCGGGGTGGCGGCCGATGACCTCAAGCTCCTGGCTTTGTTTTCCTCCTACACCGGCCGCTTTGGCCGGATTGGACAGGTTGATTATGCGGCGGCCAACGAAGTGCTTAACAAGATCGCCCAAGTCGAATCCCGGCGCCGGCCCAATTGCCGGGTGGTCTCCTTCAACTGGGGGCCGTGGAATGGCGGGATGGTCACCGACGGCCTGAAAAAGGTTTTTGAGGATGAAGGCGTGGGCCTGATCGAACCCGACGCGGGGGCCCGGTTTTTTGTCCGTGAGATATCCGAACCGGGGAGTTCTCCGGTTGAAGTCCTGGCCCTGGCGCCCGCGCCCAAGCGGAACGGCCATGGGTCCGGCGATAACGGCTCCCTGAAACTGCTGGCGGGGAGCGTGGCTTTCGAGCGCGCGGCCAGCGTCAAGGCTCTCCCTTGCCTGGCGTCCCATGTCCTCCAAGGGCGGGCGGTATTGCCCGCCGCGTTGATGATGGAATGGCTCGCCCAGGGAGCGGCCCATAATAATCCGGGTTTGGTCTTCCAAGGTTTGGAGCAGTTCCAAGTCCTGAAAGGGTTGGTGTTGGATCCCGCCGCGGAAACCACCGTTCAGGTGCTTGCCGAACCGGCTCAAATGCGGGATGGATGCCTGCGGGTGACGGTGCAACTGGCCAGCCATTCAGGTTCCCGGCCCACCTTGCACGCGCGGGCGGAGGTCCGCCTGGCAGAAAACCCGCTGGCCAATCCCCCCGCCAAACCCTCGGCAGCCCCGGCGGCAAGGAATACGGAAGCCTTCGTTTACCGGCCTGACCAGCTTTTCCACGGGCCGCATTTCCAGGGGATTGAAATCCTGGAGCATGCCTCCGCCAGGGAGATCATCGCGCAGGTGAAAAGCTCGCCATCGCCCAAGCAATGGATGCTGCAACCCTTGCGCCCCGCCTGGATGGCGAACCCGATGGCCATCGATTGCGCCTTCCAGATGATGATCCTGTGGAGTTGGGAACATCTGCGGGCCGCCTGCCTGCCCTGTGCGGTGCGCCATTATGAGCAATACAGCGCCACGTTCCCCAAAAAAGGCAGCCGCGTAGCCATTGAAATCCTTTCCTCCGAATCCCCATTGATGGTGGCCAATATCCGCCTGCTCGACCGCCAGGATAACCTGCTGGCGCGCGCGGATGGCTGCGAATTCGTGGCTGACCCAGCGCTGCGGGACGCGTTCCGATTGAATCGCCTGCAAGATTGAAGAGCCCTTCCGAAAATGCTTCCGGAAAGGACGGCGAAGCCACCGCCGAGCCGATTGCCATTGTCGGGTTTGGGGGGGTGTTCCCCGGGGCGCAGGACTTGGATGGATTCTGGAATATCATCCGGCACGGGATCGATACCAGCCGGCCGGTTCCACCCGGGCGGTGGATTGTGGATCCCCGCCGGATCCAGGATCCAACCCCGGGCGCTCCGGACCGGGTTTACACAGATCGCGGATGTTTTGTAGAGGCGGGGCCACCGGACCTCGCCGGCTTGGACCTGCCGCCCGGCCTTGTGGAAAACCTGGACCCCTCGGTGCAGCTGCTTTTGGAGGCTGGCCGCCAGGCGCTGGCCGGCTTGAAAATTGAGGCGCTGGATCGGAGCCGCACCGGGATCATCCTGGGCAACATCGCCCTGCCCACCAGCGCCTCCTCGGCGTTGGCGGCGCAAATCCTGGAACCGTTGTTCCGGCAGGATATGGATGGGATCCGGGCCGCCGTGGAGCTGCCCGGAACCCGGGGGCTGAACCGCTACGTGTCCGGCTTGCCCGCGGGCATCCTGGCCAGAGCCTTGGGCTTAAAGGGTGGCAGCTACACGCTGGATGCCGCCTGCGCCTCCTCTTTGTTCGCCTTGAAGCTGGCGGGCGATGAATTGAAAGCCGGCCGGGCGGAGGCCATGCTGGCGGGCGGATTGTCCAGGCCGGATTCGCTTTACACCCAAATGGGCTTTTGCCAGTTGCGCGCCCTTTCCCGGTCTGGCCGCTGTGCCCCCTTCGACGCTGCGGGCAGCGGTCTGATCGTTGGTGAAGGAGCCGGGGTGGTGGTGCTCAAGCGGCTCTCCACCGCCTTGCGGGATGGCGACCAAATCCATGCGTTGATCCGCGGCATTGGCTTGTCGAACGACTTGGAGGGAAATCTCCTGTCCCCCGCCTCGGAAGGCCAGGGGCGCGCTTTGCGCCAGGCTTGCCGGGAGGCCGGGTGGTCTCCGTCCCAGGTGGACCTGATCGAATGCCATGCCACCGGCACCCCGGTGGGGGACGCGGTCGAATTCGAGAGCTTGCTGGCGCTTTGGAAAGATTGCCAATGGCGGCCCGGCCAATGCGCCTTGGGGGCGGTGAAATCCAACATCGGCCACCTGCTCACGGGGGCGGGCAGCGCGGGGTTGATCAAAATCCTCCTGGCCTTGCGGCACCAGTGCCTGCCTCCCGTCGCCAATTTCCATCATCCTTCGGAAAAGATCCCGCTCCACGGCAGCCCGTTCCGCATCTTGCAGGCGGCGGAACCCTGGCCCGCCAGGGGCGCAGGAATCCCGCGGAGGGCGGCCATCAACGGCTTCGGTTTTGGCGGCATCAACGCGCATGTGTTGCTGGAGGAATGGGTCGGCCAGGCGCAAATACCGGAACCCAAGCGGGCACCCAAAACTGCGCCTCCCCCACCCTGCCCCGTCGCCATCATCGGCCTGGGCGCTTGCGTGGGACGCTGGCCCGATCTCCGCTCCTTCCAGGAAAGGGTGCTCGGGGGCGGCCAGGAGCAACCGCCTGCGCCCCGGGAGACCTGGCGCGGGATGCCCATGACTCAATTGCAGTCCAGCCTGGGCTTGGATACTTTGTTCCCTGGTTATTACCTGGATGATATTTCCATCCCGGTGAGCCGCTACCGCATTCCGCCCAAGGAACTGGGCGACCTTTTGCCCCAGCAGATTTTGATGTTGGAGGCGAGCCGGGCGGCTTTGGATGACGCCCAGGCCCGGCCCGCCAATCCCGCCCGCACGGGAGTTTTTGTGGGCTTGGGGCTCGACTTGCGAACCACTGATTTCCACTTCCGCTGGACGCATTTGAACCAGGCCAGCCAGGCGGCCCCAAGCGCCTCCGGACAGCCTGGGGCAGACTGGTTGGAAGCCTGCGGGCCAGCCTTGACGGCGGACCGCACCATGGGGGCTCTCGCGGGAGTAAACGCCAGCCGCATCGCCAAGGAATTCCGCTTCGGCGGCCCCAGCCACACGGTGTGCGGGGAGGATGCGTCCGGCCTGCGGGCCTTGGAAATTGCGGTGCGGGCGCTTCAGCGGCGCGAGTTGGACCAGGCCCTGGCGGGGGCCGTGGATGTCACCGGGGACTTGCGCGCTTTGCTGGCCACCGATGCGGTCAAGCCTTTCTCCCGGCAGGGCGCCGCCCGCCCATTCGACAGCGAGGCGGATGGCCCGGTGCCGGGCGAAGGGGCGGTATCCGTGGTATTGAAGCGGCTGGATGACGCGCTGCGGGACGGCGACCGCATCTACGCGGTGGTTCGCGGGATCGGGTCCGCGGGCGGCGGCGGGATCGGGGCGGAGGGAGCCACTGAAAGCGGCTGCCAGCAGGCTTTGGCGCGGGCCTATGAAGATGCGGGGATCGATCCGCAAACCATCGGCTACATCGAAGCCGGCTCCTCCGGCACGCCGGAGGCCGACCGGCGCGAGGTGAAAGCCTTGACGGGGTTTTTCGGTTCCTCCGAACGCCGGCATCCCATCTGGCTGGGCAGCGCCCAAGCCGACGTGGGGCATGCCGGCGCCGCTTCCGGGCTGGTATCCGTCCTGAAGGCCAGCCTGGCCATTTACCAGGAAATCATCCCGCCGTTGCGCGGATTGCGCAACCCGATCGCCATCCTGGCGGAAAACAATCTCTTGCGCGCCCCGGCGGCCGCCCAGCACTGGGTCCGGGATCGCGCGGACGGCCCCCGGCGCGCGGGCGTGAATGCCTCGAGTGTGGATGGCACCTGCCTGCACGTGGTGTTGGAAGCCTGCGAGGCGCAAGCCAGCGGCCGGTTTGCCAGCGAACGCAGCGGCGCTCCCGGCGCGCGTCCGGAAGGGCTTTTTGTGCTGGGGGGCAGCCAGCCTGCGGATCTGCGCCAGCAGGTGGATGAATTGCGGCAACTGGCCGCCCGGCACCGCTCCGAGCCGGTCGAATCCCTGGCGCGGCTTTGGTGGCAAAAGCGAGGCGCCGGCGATTCCCGGCCGCACTGTTTGGCAGTCGCAGCCCAGGATGCCGCCCAGCTGGGCCGCCTTCTGCAAACCCCGTTTGCGGAGCCGGGCCATTCCAGCGGGCCACCGGCGGCGGGGCCGGATGGCGATTGGAGCCGGGATCGGGACCGGGTGTTTTATGTGCGGCCGGAGGACCGCCGGCAGGGGAAACTGGCCTTTGTTTTCCCCGGTTCGGGCAGCCATTTCGCGGAGATGGGCCGGGATCTGGCCGTGCACTGGCCGGAGATCCTCCGCCGCCAGGATGCGGAAAACCAGCTGCTGGCCAGCCAGATGTTTGCCAGCCAATTCTGGAATGCCTCCGCCCAAAGTGGCCAGCCCCTCGACCACCGCACGCTGATCTGTGGCCAGGTCGCCTTGGGCACCCTGGTCAGCGACCTGGCGGCCAGCTTTGGCCTCCGGCCCCAGGCCGCCATCGGCTACAGCCTGGGCGAAGCCACTGCCTTGTTCGCCCTGCGCGCCTGGCGGAGCCGGGACGAAATGTTGCGGCGGGTCGGCAAATCCACGCTTTTCACGCAAGACCTCACCGGCCATCCAGATCGCTTGCGTCAGGCCTGGAAGTTGCCTCCGGACGCGGTGGTGGAATGGAAAACCGGGCTGGTGGACCGCTCGGTGGCCGAAGTCCGTGCCGCCATGGCCGGCCTGCAGCACCTCTATGTGTTGATTGTCAACACGCCGCATGAATGCGTGATGGGCGGCAACGCCCCGGAAATCAAGACCTTGCTTGACCGGCTGGCCTGTCAATGGTTTCCCTTGACGGGCGTCTCCACCGTGCATTGCGAACTGCTGCAGCCCGTGGCCAAAGCCTACCGTGAACTGCACCTTTTCGAGACCACCGCTCCGGAAGGGATCAGCTTTTTCAGCGGATCAACCGGCCGGGCTTACGTTCCGGACCGGGATACCGCCGCCGATGCCATCCTGGCCCAGGCCTCCGGCGGCATTGATTTCCCCCGCGTGATCGAGGCCGCCTACGATTCCGGCGTCCGCTTTTTCCTGGAGATGGGGCCTGGCAATTCCTGCAGCCGGATGATCGGCCAGATATTATCGGACCGCCCGCACCTGGCCCGCTCGCTGTGCGCGAATGCCCAGGATTCCGTGCCCGGCATTTTCAGGGTGCTGGCCCAGCTGATCGCGGAAGGTGTGGCGGTGGATTTGGGCAAAATCTACGGGCCGGAAACCGGCTGTGCGGCAGCTGCGGCCCCCTTGGTGGCGGCCGGAGAAAAGCGGGTGCGCATCAGCCTCAGCGGCCCGCCCTTCGGCCGGGCAGCCATGGGCGCCACGAACATTCATCGCCAGCCCTCCAGCCGGCCGGATTCACCCACGCCCAGCCTGGTCCAGGCTCCAGCGCCCGAAGCCCTCGGGGAAACGGCCCGGCCGGCCGCCGCTGCGCCGCTTCCAGCAGCTGATCCATTCGAGCTGGAAATGGCGCAAGCGATGGCCGCGACGCAAAACCGCACCCGGCAGGCGCATGAAGCCTACCTGGCTTTCTCGCAGTCGATTTTTCAAAACCTGTCCCAATCCGTGCGGGAGCAAATGGACCTGATAGCCATCATGGCCGGCAGCGGATCCTCGGCCAGGCCTGCCGGCGGACCGGGGCCAGCCAGCCAGCCCCAGCCCCAGACGCCTGGCCGCCCGGTGGCCATCAACCGGGAAGCCTGTTTGGAATTTGCCCGCGGGAGCGTGGCCAAAGTCCTGGGCGGGGAGTTCCAGGAAGCCGATGCTTTCCCCACCCGGGTGCGCCTGCCCGATGAGCCGTTGATGCTCGTGGACCGCATCCTGGAAATCCATGGGGAAGCCCGCTCCATGACCCATGGCCGCGTGGTCACGGAGCATGACATCCTGCCCGGGGCCTGGTATTTGGATGGCGGCTGCATCCCCACCTGCATCGCTGTGGAGGCGGGCCAGGCGGACCTGTTTTTGTCCGGTTACCTCGGCATCGATTTCCAAACCCGCGGGCTGGCGGTTTACCGGTTGCTCGACGCCCGGGTTTGCTTCCATCGGAGCCTGCCCGGTCCCGGCTCGGTGATCCGCTACGATATACGCATCGAGCGCTTTTTCCGGCAGGGCAATACCTGGCTGTTCCGCTTCAGCTTTGAATCCACCGTGGATGGCCAGCCGCTGCTCACCATGACCAACGGCTGTGCGGGGTTTTTCAGTGCCTCCGAGCTGGCGGGCGGCCGGGGCATCGTGCGCACTGCCATGGACTTGAAGCCCCTCCCCGGAAAGCGGCCCGCGGACTGGGACGAACTGGTGGCCACCGGTGTGGAAACGTATTCTGCGGCGCAATTGGAGGCCCTGCGCGCCGGGGATCTGGCCCGCGGTTTTGGCCCGGCTTTTGCGGGCCTGCCGGTGGCCAGGCCATTCACCTTGCCGGGCGGACGCATGAAGCTGGTGCACCGCGTTCCGCAGCTGGATCCCGGCGGCGGGCGCTTCGGCCTGGGCTTGATCCGGGGCGAGGCCGATATCAATCCCGGCGATTGGTTCCTCACCTGCCATTTCGTGGATGATCGCGTCATGCCGGGCACCTTGATGTTCGAGTGCTGCCTGCACACCTTGCGGATTTTCCTGCTGCGGCTGGGTTGGATTGCCGAACAGGGCCACGTTGTGCTGGAGCCGGTGCCAGGGGTGAACAGCCAGTTGAAGTGCCGGGGGCAAGTCCTGGAAACCACCGCCACCGCCACTTACGAAATCTCCATCAAAGAGCTGGGGTATGAGCCGGCGCCTTATGCCATCGCCGATGCCTTGATGTATGCGGATGGCAAGCCCATCGTCGAAATCACGAACCTGAGTTTGCGCTACACCGGCGCCACCCGGGAAACGTTCCGGCGGCTATGGGCCGGCCCGCGCGCAGCCGCCACCCGCCAGGTGCTTTACGACCGGGATCGCATCCTGGCCTTTGCGGTGGGCAAACCTTCCGAAGCGTTCGGCGCTCCCTACCGGGTATTCGACCAGGAACGCCGGATCGCACGCCTGCCGGGGCCACCCTATCAATTTCTGGACCGGATCATCGGCGCCGAAGGGGAGCCTTTCAAAATGGCGCCCGGCGCCCGGGCCACCGCTGAATACGATATCCCGCCCGACGCCTGGTATTTCACCGAAAACCGCCAGGGCGACATGCCGTTCGCGGTGCTGCTGGAAATCGCCCTGCAGCCTTGTGGATGGCTGGCAGCCTATGCGGGCTCAGCCCTGACCAGCGAGACGGACCTGTCCTTCCGGAACCTGGGTGGCAAAGCGGTCCAGCTGCTCCCGGTGTTCCCCGGCGGAGGCACTTTGACCACGCGGGTGCACCTGACCCGCGTGTCCAGTTCAGCTGGCATGATCATCCAATGGTATGATTTTGAAGTGCGGGCTGGCCGGCAGATCGTTTACCAGGGCGACACCTATTTCGGCTTTTTCCCCCAATCCGCCCTGGCCCGCCAGGAGGGGCTGCAAAACGCCGCTTTGTATAAGCCCGGCCCGGAGGAGGCAAAACGGAGCCAGGCCCTTCCGTTTCCCCGGCAGGCGCCGCTGGCCGGGGATCAACTGCGGATGGTCGATGACCTCATCGCTTTTGTGCCGGACGGCGGCCCCCAGGGGCTGGGCTTCCTCAAAGCCACCAAGCAGGTCGATCCCGGGGAATGGTTTTTCAAGGCGCATTTTTACCAGGATCCGGTGGTGCCCGGATCTCTGGGCTTGGAATCGTTCCTGCAATTGCTTAAGTTCGCGGCGATCCAACGCTGGGGTCACTCCACCGCCACGCGGTGGGAGGCAGCCGCCACAGGGGACCAGCATGAATGGACGTACCGGGGCCAGGTGATCCCGGCGGACCATTTGATCACCGTGGAAGCGGTGGTCACGCGGGTAAATGACGGGCAACATTGGCTCAGTGGCGACGGATTCCTATCGGTGGATGGCCGGGTCATTTATGCCATGAAAAATTTTACGGTGCGACAACAAGCCGCCTCTGCGGGAGGCTGCCCAGGCTGATCACGGGACGAATATGGACCCGAAATATCAGCGAGTCATGCTCGCCGCCTTGGGCTACGAACTGGGCCCGGTGGTGGTCACCACCACCGAATTGGAGGAGCGGCTGGAGCCGGTTTACACCCGGCTGGGCCTGCAGCCGGGGCAGCTGGAAGCCTGGACCGGCATCCAGGAACGCCGCTGGTGGGAGCCTGGTTTTCAGCTTTCCACGGGCGCCATCGCCGCCGCCCGCAAAGCGCTTCAAAAAGGCGGCGTGGAGCCGGACGACCTGGGCATTTTGATTTACGCCGGAGTATGCCGGGAAAATTTTGAACCCGCCACCGCCTGCGCTGTGGCGGATGGCCTCGGCCTGCGCGGCCGGGCCATGCTCTACGATGTGAGCAACGCCTGCCTGGGGGTGTTGAATGGCATGATCGAAGTGGCCAACCGCATTGAATTGGGCCAGATCCGCGCGGGCCTGGTGGTTTCCTGCGAAACCGCCCGCGAAATCAACGAACTCATGGCCAGCCGGCTCCTGCAAAAGGCCGGCATGGAAGAGTTCACCAAGGCCCTGGCCACCTTCACCGGCGGCTCGGGCGCAGTGGCGGCCCTGCTGACGGATGGCTCCTTTCCCGGGCCGCGCGGGCATCGCCTCCTGGGCGCGGTCTCGGAGGCCGCCCCCGAGCACCACCGCCTCTGCCGCTGGGGCCTGCGGGAGGTTCCGGAGCAAGGTCTCTCCCAGTTCATGGACACCGACTCCGTGGCGGTCCTCAAGCACGGAGTCCAGCTGGGCCAGCGCACTTGGGCCCGGTTCCTGGAAGCCATGTCCTGGACCGCCGCGAGTGTGGACCGGGTCATCTGCCACCAGGTGGGCCAGGGCCACCAGGAGGCAATCCTGAAGGCGCTGCAATTGCCCAAGGAAAAGGATTATATCACCTACCGCTACCTGGGGAACATGGGCACTGCCGCCTTGCCGGTGGCGGCCGCGATCGCCGACGAACGGGGCGCCCTCAAGCCGGGCCAGCGCGCCGGCTTTTTGGGGATTGGCAGCGGTTTAACCTGCCTGATGATGGGATTGGAATGGTAAGTTATCGACGAGATCTTTACCCCTTCGTGGGCGCCTATCTGAACCTGGACGGGATCGCCCTGCATTACCTGGACGAGGGCCGGGGCGAACCGGTCCTCATGCTGCATGGGAATCCCACCTGGTCCTTTTACTACCGCAACCTCGTATTGGGCCTGCGCGATTCCTTCCGCACCATCGTGCCCGACCATGTGGGCTGCGGGCTGTCCGACAAGCCGGATGACGCGCACTACCAGTTTTCCCTCAGCCGCCGGGTTCAGGATCTGGAAGCGCTCGTCAGCCATCTGAAAATCCGGCAGCGCCTCACGCTGATCATGCATGACTGGGGCGGCATGATTGGCATGGCCTACGCCGCCCGGCACCCGGAACAAGTGGGCCGGCTGGTGCTGCTCAACACCGCCGCCTTTCATCTGCCCGCCGGGAAACGCCTGCCCACCTCCCTTTGGCTGTGCCGCAATACCACCCTGGACGATTTCCTGATCCGCCGCTCCGGCTGGTTTGGCCGGCTGGTGATGCGCTGGTGCAGCCGCCGCCCCCTGCCCACCCGGGTGCGCGATGCCTACCTGGAGCCTTGCCAGAGTTCCAGCAACCGCCTCAGCCAGCTGCGGTTCGTCCAGGATATCCCACTGCGTCCCGGCGACCCCAGCTACGCGCTGGTGAGCGAGGTGCAGGAGCGTTTGATTCTCTTCCAGAAAACCCCCGCCTTGATCCTCTGGGGCGACCGTGATTTTGTCTTTGACCACCATTTCCTGGAGGAATGGCGCAAACGGCTGCCCGCAGCCGAGGTGCACCGTTTTCCTGAAGCGGGCCACCTGGTGCTGGAGGACGCCGGGGAGGAGATCCTGCCGATTGTGCGCAACTTTTTGACGCGCCACCCCGCTGGCGGTTGATGTGAGGGCTGCGATCACCACCAATATCGCCTCCCACCTGGCCGCCATGGCCGAGCTCCAGCCGTGGCGGAGCGCGGTGGTTTATCCTCACTCGCGCGATGCGCACGGCCGTGTCAGCTACACCCATTACACTTACCGGCAGCTGGAGGCGGCGAGCAACCAGCTCGCCAGTGGCTTCCAACAATCAGGCATCCGGCGGGGCATGCGCACCGCCCTCATGGTGCCGCCCAGCCTCGACTTTTTCGCCCTGGCGTTTGCCCTGTTCAAGCTGGGGGCCATACCCGTGCTGATCGATCCCGGCATTGGCACGCGCAACCTGGGCAAAAGCCTTGCCGAAGCCGCGCCCGAGGCCTTTATCGGCATCCCCAAAGCCCACGCGGCGCGGATGATCCTGGGCTGGGCCAAAGGCTCCATTAAAATCAAGATTGCGGCCGGCCAGCGGGCGTTTCCCGGTTGCGTCTCCCTGCGGCAGGTCCGCACCCTGGGCGAAAACACCACAGGCTTCGAGCCGGCCCGCCCTGAGCCGGGCGAAACCGCCGCCATCCTGTTCACCAGCGGCAGCACCGGCCCCCCCAAAGGCGTGGTTTACACCCATGAGATTTTCACCACCCAGGTGGAGCGGATCCGGCAGCTTTACGGGATTGAGCCAGGCGAAATCGACCTGCCCACCTTTCCCCTTTTCGCGCTGTTCGGCCCGGCCCTGGGCATGACCGCGATCCTGCCCGACATGGACCCCACCCGGCCGGCGCAGGTCGATCCGGCAAAAATCCTGGAAGCCATCGAGAATTTTGGGGTCACCAACCTTTTTGGGTCCCCGGCGCTGATCAACCGCGTGGGCCGCCACGGCCTGCCCGAGGGAACCGTATTGTCCAGTGTCCGGCGCGTCATTTCCGCGGGGGCGCCGGTATCGGCCAAGGTTCTGGAGCGATTCGCCGCCTTGCTGCCCGCCGGCGCCCAGGTTTTCACACCTTATGGCGCCACCGAATGCCTCCCCGTGGCGTCCATCGGCAGCGATGAAATCCTGCGCGAAACCCGCCACCAGACCAGCCAGGGCCGGGGGGTATGTGTCGGCCAGCCGGTGCCGGAGCTGGCGGCGCGTATTATCCGCATCAGCGATACCCCAATCCCAGCCTGGGATGCGGCGCTGGAACTGGCCCCTGGCAGCATCGGGGAAATCGTCGTCAAGGGCCCGCAGGTGACCCGCGAATATTTCCGCCAGCCCGCCGCCACGGCGCTGGCCAAGATCCCCGATCCCGCGGGGGGCGGATTCTATCATCGCATGGGCGATTTGGGCTGCCGTGACACCCAAGGGCGCCTCTGGTTTTGCGGGCGCAAATCGCAGCGGGTCACCACCCGTGCCGGGGACTTCTTCACCATTCCGTGCGAAGGCGTCTTCAATGCCCATCCTGGAGTATATCGTGCCGCCTTGGTGGGCGTTCCGCAAAATGGCGAAACTGCGCCGGTACTGTGCGTCGAATTGGAGCCGGGCGCCGGCAAACCTGATCCGGCCCAACTGCGCGCCGAACTGCTCGCCCTGGGTGCCAGCCAGCCCCACACCCGGTCGATTCAAACCATTTTATTCCATCCCGGTTTCCCCGTGGATATCCGGCACAACGCGAAAATATTCCGTGAAAAACTGGCCGTCTGGGCCAAGGGGCGGAGGCCATGAAAGCGCTGGTGACAGGTGGGGGCGGCTTTCTCGGGCTGGCGTTAGTGCGCGCCCTGCGGCAGCGCGGCATCCCGGTGCGCAGTTTTTCCCGGAACGAGCATCCGGCACTGCGCTTGCTGGGAGCCGAACACCGGGGGGGCGACCTCGCTGATCCGGCGGCCGTCTCCCAAGCCATGGCCGGTTGCGACTTCGTTTTCCACGTGGCGGCCAAAGCCGGCGTTTGGGGGCGCTACGCGGATTACCACAACGCCAACGTGGTGGGCACTCAAAATGTCATCGCCGCCTGCCGCCAGCATGGCATCACCCACCTGGTTTACACCAGTTCGCCGAGCGTGGTCTTCGATGGCGCCGACCAGGAAGGGATCGATGAATCAACCCCCTACCCGACGCATTTCGAGGCGGCTTATCCGCAAACCAAAGCCGCCGCGGAGAAATTGATCCTGGCCGCCAATGACCACCGCCTGGCCACGGTTTCCTTGCGGCCTCACCTGATCTGGGGGCCCGGGGACAATCATCTGCTGCCCCGGCTGGCGGCCCGCGCCCGCGCCGGCCAGTTGCGGCGCATTGGCGCCCAGCCTAAACGGGTGGATACGGTGTTTATCGACAATGCCGTGGACGCGCATGTGCTGGCCGCTGAACGGCTGGCGCCCGGTTCCCCGATTGGCGGCAAGGCCTATTTTATCAGCCAGGGCGAGCCGGTGGAGCTTTGGGACATGATCAACCGGCTGCTCCGGGCCATTGGGGTGGCCCCCGTTAAAAAATCGATTCCGCGCTGGCTGGCTCTCAAACTGGCTTGGGGCTTTGAAGCATTTCACTGGCTCACGATGAGGCCGGGTGAACCGCGGTTGACCCGGTTCGTGGTCCGGGAGCTGACCACTTCCCACTGGTATGACATCAGCGCTGCCCGGCGGGATTTGGACTATTCGCCGCGGATCACCCTCGCCGAAGGCTTGCGCCGGCTGGGTGAAAGCAACCAGCCCCCGTCACCATCCGCCGGTTGATAATTGGCGAACCGGGAAGTCATCCCGCAAAAAGATCCCCTGCGGGCACGCCAGCAGGATTTATTTCGCGCCGATTCCGGTGATGGTCACGATATTTTCGCGGGGGATCCAACCATCGCGCCGGGCTGAATCACGCACCTGCACCCACTGTTCGCGTTGCTCGAGCACGATGACCTCGGTGCCGTCGGCCAGGGTGCAGAGCGTTTTTGAGTCCGGCAAAGGGCCATAGCGGACGGCGGTTTCACCCGCCACGATCACCCCCATGGGGTTTGAAGAAAGCTGGTAGAGCCGGGCTCCCATGCCGCCCACCGTGCACGCGGCCAGCAGGCCGGAGAGCCAGACATACCGCGACAAACCGGCCGCCAATTCCACCCGCCAACAACCCAGGGCGGACAGCCCCAGCCAGCACCACCAGCAGGCCACCGCCAGGAGGGTCCATTCGTTGATCGTCAGGGAAGCCAGAAAATTTCCCAGCCACGATTCCCGGGGCACGTTGCCGCCCCCCGCCTGCTGCCGGGCAAAACGGAGATTGGCCCGCAGGTCGGGGTCGCGGGGCAAAAACAGCAGGGCCTGCCGGTAGGCGGCTATGGCGCGCCCCACCTGGCCGCTTTTGAACAACGCGTTGCCCAGGTTGTAATAGGCCTCCCCGGAGCCGAAACCGGCTTGGAGCATGGCTTGGTAGGCGGCGGCCGATTCCTCAAATTTCCCCTGCGCATACAGCTGGCTGGCTTTCTCGAAATCAGTGGCGGCCTCGGCCGCCCTCAAACCGATCCAGGCCCCGGAAAAAACCAGCAGGAACCAGGCACAAAGCCAGCCACGGAAACCGGTTGCCCAACCGTAATTCATCTGGCGATGGGACAGTGGGCGGTTCATTTTTTGGGTGCGGAAAAGGACATGTTTTTAACCGCCCGGAGCACCGCATCCACCCGGGCCAGTTCGGCCTGGAGATCGCCGCCCATTTGCGAGGCGGCATACCGGGCCTGATTGCAGCGGTGGAACAACTCCTCCAACTGGCCGATCGCCTCCCCCACCCCACCTCTGGGGATCAGGTGTTCATGGATGACTGATTCAGTGATGCCGGAGGCGGGCAGATCGAGGCGTTCGCCCAACTGCTCCTGCAACAGGCGAAAAGCCGTGGCATAAAACGCTCCCGCGTCGTTGGCCTGCGCCTGGCGCCTGAGATCCCGGCGGCCAGCCTGGAGGATTTTGTCGGTTTCCCGCTGCCGGCGCAACCGGGGATTCCGGCTCCATAACTCCAGTTTCTTAAAGCGGAGATAAACCAGCAGCCAGATGACCAGCGGAAGGCCCTGGATCACCAGGAATCGGGGCTGCAAAATCAAGGGTGGCTGGATCAGGCCGAGGCGGCCCGGGCGGGATTTGATATTCACCAAATCCACCTGGGGCTGGTTTTTATTGCGATCCCCATCGGAGGTCTGGCTGGAAGGCGGCAAGACCACCGCCTGGGATGGGCGCACCGTGATGGCCACCGGCTCCTTCACCAGCGTCTGGTAACTTTTTTGGGCAGGATCAAAATAGCTGATTTGAATGGCGGGCAGATTTTTGAGATCCGCCTTTTGGGGAATCACCACAAACTCAAAATTCTTGGTGCCCTCGATGCCCAATTGGTCGGTGGGCTGGGTCTTGCTGGTGGCGGGATAAATTTTGAAATCCGGCCCAAAATCGATCGGTGGCAGGCTTAAAGTATCCAGGGCGCCTTGGCCGGTGATCTGCACTTTGATGGTAATCGGATCCCCCACTGCGACATTAGTGGGACCAATGGTGGCCTGCATCGCGTAGGAGCCCACCGCCCCGCTAAAACCGGCCGGCACGTTTTCCGTGGGCAACGGCAGCACTTTGATGGCCACCGGGTCGCTCGATAATTTCACCGGCCTGGCTTCGCCCCGGGAGCGGAACATGTCAAACGGATCGTTGAACGAATCCCCCAACATATCGAAGGGATCACCCCGGCGGCGGCCCTGCACCGGCACGATGACGGTGAGATTGCACTCGGCGGGGCCCAGGTTCAGCTCGCCCGCTTTCACCGCCATCACCGACCTCTTGAAACTAAGGATATTATAAACCAGGTTGCCCTGCCGGGTTTGGGACTGGGCTTGAACCACATTGGTCCCCACCAAAAAACCTTCGGTCACCAATTGGGGCATCTGCGGATCGCGGATATTCTGGAAATACAACTGTATATCCACCGGCATCACCTCGCCGACGTACGCCTCTTTCTTGGGCACCGCCAGCTTCAGAAAAGCCACTTTGGGGGGCTGCGGCGCGGCCCCGGGGGCAGCTGAAGAACCATCCTTGACGACTTTCAGCTTCACCGCCTGGCTGCTGAGAATTTGCCGGCCCAAATTGAACTGCAAAGCGGGAATGGTGAAATCTCCGGCCCGGGTGGGCGTTACCAGGTAGCTGAAGGTGAAAGACTGGTTGAACTGGCCATTGAGAACCTTCACCTCGCTGCTTTGGGAAAGGTAGTTGATGTTCAGCCCATCCACCGGTGGCAGGTTGGGAACTCCATTGACCTTGACCTCGGCGAAGGTCAAGGAGAGGTTGGCCGTTTCGCCCAAGGCAACTGTGTCCCGATCCAGGGTGGCGGTAAAGGAGGAGGCGGCCATGGCTGAGAAAGCCAGCCAGCCAAACCAAACCACCGCCCAAAACCGGCTGCGTCCAATCAATTGGGCGCCGGTTATTGGGATCCACCGATAACCATGGAAACCCTTGCGCATCCGATATTTAATTTGGTCTGGAACGCCGGCAGTGCAAGCTTGAAATAACATGCTCTGGCCGACCTCCCCCGCAGCTTGCTGAACGATCACCAGATAATCAAGCCGGCGGCACCCTATAGTGCCGCCGGCAAATTAACAGGTCAAGCCGCAGCCCACGGGTGTGGCCACAGCCAAGCCAACCAGGAACCGTTAAGCAGCGCTGGGCTTGTCGTTGCCGCCCGCCGGTTTTTCGTTCATGGCTCGATCGCGATCAGCCATGGCGGCTTTCCGGGACAAACGAATGCGTCCTTTCTCATCCACGCCAATGCATTTGACCCAGATTTCATCGCCAATCTTGACGATATCCTCCGCCTGCTTGACGCGGAAATTCGCCAGTTCGCTGATGTGCACCAAGCCATCCTTGCCGGGGAACACTTCGACGAAGCAGCCGAATTCCTTGATGGTGACCACTCTGCCGCGGTACACCTTGCCTACCTCGATCTCGGCCACCATGCCTTCGATCTCCCGGCGCGCCTTCATCAGGCATTCTTCGCTGATGGCGTAAATGCGGACCGTGCCATCGTCCTCGATATTGATCTCGCAGCCGGATTCATCGACGATGCGTTTGATGTTTTTGCCTCCGGGCCCGATCAGCGCGCCGATCTTTTCCGGATTGATCTTAACCGTGAAAATGCGGGGCGCATACTTGCTCAGTTCGGCTCGCGGAGTGGCCAGCGTTTGCGTCATGGAATCCAGGATCTTCATCCGGGCCACGCGCGCTTTTTCCAGCGCATCGGCGATCAGGGAAAGGGGTATCCCGGGCAGCTTGAGATCCAGCTGGAACCCGGTGATGCCGCGTTCGGTGCCGGCGATTTTGCAATCCATGTCGCAGAGCCCATCTTCCCAGCCAATGATATCGGTCAGCAGTTGATGGCGTTTCAACTGGTTTTCGGCATCGTATTCAGTGCACACGCCAATGCTGATGCCCGCCACCGGGCGAATCATCGGCACGCCGGCATCCATCAGGGCCAGCGTTCCGCTGCAGACAGAGGCCATGCTGGAGGAACCGTTGGATTCCATGATTTCACAGGTCACCCGCACGGCATACGGGAAGTCTTTCAACGGCAGCATCGGCTCGAGCGAGCGCTCCGCCAGGGCGCCGTGGCCAATCTCGCGGCGGCCCGGGGCGCCAATGCGGCCCGTTTCCCCAACGCTGAAGTTCGGGAAATTATAGTGCAGGATGAACTGCTTCTCGCTGGCGCCGCCGGTGTAGGCATCGAATTCCTGCGAGTCTTCGGTGGTGCCCAGGGTGGCCAGCGCCAAAGCCTGGGTTTCACCCCGCGTGAACAAAGATGAGCCGTGCGCGCGAGGCAAGATGGCCACTTCAGAACTCAACGGCCGCACATCGTCAAAGCCGCGCCCATCCACCCGCTTGCCGTCATTCAAGATCAGGCAGCGCACCGCCTCTTTTTGCAGAGTGTAAAACGCATCCTTGACCAGGAAATCGGTCACCTTCTCGTCGCCGAATTTTTCCTTGAGCTTTTTGGTTAATTCCGAGACCAGCTCGGAGCAGGCCTTCTCCCGGGCCAGCTTGCCGGGGATCGTAACCGCCGGCAGCAACCGCCCGGCGGTGATGGCTTTGGCTTCCTGCAGAACCTCGGCGGGAACGTCCGCCGTGGTGATTTGCCGCTTGGGCTTGCCGGCCCGCTGGGTTAACTCCTTCAAGGCCGCGATCACCGGCTGGCAGGATTCCTGGGCGAAGTTCATGGCCGCCACGTAATCGGCTTCCGTGATCTCCTTGGCGGAACCTTCAAACATCATCACTTGGGTGGCGGTGCCCACGTAAACCAAGTCCAAATCGCTTTCCGTCATCTCAGTATGGGTGGGATTCGCGATGAACTGCCCTTTCACCCGGCCAACCCGCACAGCCGCCAGCGGACCAGCCCAGGGGATGTCGCTGATGCTCAACGCCGCCGAGGCCCCGATGATGCCCAAAATATCCGGATCGTTTTCGCCGTCCGCGCTCAACACCAAGCTCTGCACCTGCACCTCGTTGAACCAATGCGATGGAAACAAAGGCCGGATCGGCCGGTCAATCATGCGGCTGGTGAGGATCTCTTTTTCAGTGGGGCGCCCTTCGCGTTTGAAATAACCACCGGGGAATTTGCCCGCCGCCGCCGCCTTTTCCCGGTAATCCACCGTCAGGGGGAAAAATTCCTGGCCCGCTTTGGCTTTAGTGCTGGCGACTGCAGCCGCGAGGATTATGGTGTCGCCAAGCCGAACGATGACTGAGCCATCTGCTTGTTTGGCGATTTTGCCGGTTTCGATATTAATCTGCCCTTTTCCGACTTGGGCCACTACTGTTTCTAACATGTTTTCCTTCCCATTGCCCGCCAGCCCGGAGGAACTTCATCCGAAAGCGGCCTGGCCGCTCCCGGATGAAATTACCCCTTGCTCGCTGGCAAATTAAGGGTTAATACGCCGCTCCCGCAGAAAACGCAGCATGGGCATAGCCCAGAAATACTGATCCACAGGATCGCGGAAAAGAAGAGAAGCACCACCCATGCCCATCCGGCATCGCCGGGGAAAGCTGCTGGAGAGTGCATTGAAAGATTACTTGCGCAACTTCAGCTTCTTGGTCACGCATTGATAACGGTTCGCGTCCGTTTCATGGAGATAATCCAACAAACGACGGCGCCGGCCAACCATCATGATCAGCCCGCGGCGAGAACCATGGTCCTTGCGAAACTTCTGAAGGTGTTCGGTCAACCGATTGATCCGCTGAGTCAACAGTGCGATCTGCACATCTGGTGAACCAGTGTCGCTCTCGTGAATCCTGAATTCTGATATTTGCTTCGCCTTACTGTTTGCTTCCATATTCCCTACAACTTCTATCTCTTCTTCTTTTTTACGTCAGGCAACTCTAAGGGCGCTCCCGAGTGCTGTAAAGCAATTTCGTCAGCCAAAACTCAATGCACCCGGCTCGGATTATCCGGCATTGGCGTTGGTGCCCGGCGGAACTAGCCAGTCTTTATCAAGTCCGCTGCCCTTTGATACAATAGATCATGGCCTTTGGCCAGCTTTTCCGGTTGCCAATCCCAACTTCATTAATGAGGCGGCCCGCCTGGCCATACACAACCTTATGCAGTGCAGTCTATTACACATAATCTGGCAGCTTTTTCCCAGCCTGGCCACAATCCTGAATAAATCCCCAAGCGCTTAACCATGCCCTTGGATTCCGTAGTGCTGGCTGGGTCTTTTTGCGCAAGACATTCGTCAATAGGCACTTACAGATCGGCTCAAGAGCCGATCTCAGCTCGCTGCTGATATTATGCAAAAATCGGCGGTGCAATCACTTCCATCACCAATGCCGGAACGCGGCAAAGGGCAGCAAACCGCCCCCCGCCCCCTAACCATCGCCCAGTTGGTGGGGGAACACCTGCGTTATGTGGCCGCCGGCCAAAGCCAATGGCTGGCCCTGGCCAGTTGGAGCGCGCGGCCTTGCATCTCAAAGCCCGGGACCAGTTCATCGGCTGGAGCGAGGAACAACGGCGCCACCGCCTGGCTCTGATGGCCAACAACTCGCGCCTGCTGGTCCTGCCCCAATGCCATTATCCCAACCTCATCAGCCGGTTCATGAAGCTGATGTTGGAGCGGCTGGCGCAGGACTGGCAAGGGGCCTGGCAGCCTCCGGTGGCCCTGGCCGAAACCTTTGTCGATCCCCAGCTCTATCAAGGCACGGCCTGCAAGGTGAGCGGGTGGAGCCGGCTGGGGGAAACGGCGGGCTGTAAGCGCAGCGCGGTCGATTTCTACGAGCCGCACGAGCGGCCCAAACAGGTCTGGGTGCGCGAACTCTGCAAAAAAGCCTGCGGACAGCTGCGCGCGCCCGAACTGCCGCCGGAGTGGGCGATGGTCGCGGCCAAAGCCGCTCCGCGTTGCGCGGCGCCCACTGCGGAAATCCGCAGCTTGCTGGAGCGGCTCCAAGCCCAAGTGCCCGAGTTCCGGCGGGCACAGGGCTTGGGTTATCCGGTGGCGGGAATGCTGGCCTTGATCGCGCTGGCCGTGCTGGATGGGGTGATCCGCGGGCCACAGGATTTG
>CAYPCQ010000008.1:0-100364 GCA_964409245.1 uncultured Verrucomicrobiota bacterium | reverse complement strand
GTTGGATCTGGTGCTTGCCTAATGTGTATACATTTTAATGAAACGATGTACTAGATGCTGAACAATTTGTTTTTCTTACACATTAAATACTACCGTAATGACTGCGACTTCCATTTCCATTCCAGCCCGGGCCTCGAATCCGCAACGCGCCATGCCTTGGCTCCTGGTTTTGTTCTTTGGCAGCGGATGCGCGGCGTTGATTTATGAGGTGGTATGGCTCCAACTGTTGCAGCTGGTGTTGGGCCTGAACAGTCTCGCCTTGGGCATATTGCTGGCGGTTTACATGGGTGGCATGTGCCTGGGCAGCCTGCTCTTGCCTCATTGGGTTGGTCCCCAGCGCCATCCGTTGCGGGTGTATGCCTTGCTGGAGGCTGGGATTGGAGTTGCAGGCCTGTTGATCCCGGTGGCAGTGCCATGGATTTCAAACTTTTATACCCAAAGCATTGGCCACGGGCTATCAGATATCGTGCTGCGGGCCTTGGCCGCTGCGCTTTGTTTGCTGCCGCCCACCATGTGCATGGGGGCCACCTTGCCCGCCATGGCGCGCTGGGTGCGGATGAGTCCTGAAGGGGTTTCCTGGCTGGGTTTTTTTTACGGTGGGAACCTGGCCGGAGCCGTTTTAGGCTGCCTTCTGGCCGGTTTTTATCTGCTTCGGGTGCATGATGTCATGTTGGCCACCTGGGTGGCCGCCGGCCTTAATGCGGTGGTTGCTGTCCTGGGATTGTATTTAGCGTCGCGCAATCCCACGGCAGGACAATCTGAAGCGCTGCCTGCGCGGGAGCCAATTACGCGCGGGAATGCGTTGGTTTATCTGGCCATAGCAGGTTCTGGATTGACGGCCTTGGGGGCGGAAGTGGTTTGGACCCGGCTGCTTTCCCTCCTGCTGGGGGGCACTGTTTATACTTTTTCGATCATACTGGCGGTGTTCCTGGTCGGTTTGGGCATCGGCAGTGGATTGGGATCGATCCTTGCCCGGAGAGCAGTTGCGCCGCGTCTGGTATTGGCGCTTTGCCAGTTATCCCTGTGCGCCGCCACTGCCTGGTCGGCCTGCGTGATCAACCAATCCCTGCCATACTGGCCGGTAAATCCGTCCCTCTCCAAAAGCCCATGGATCACCTTTCAGCTGGATATGGTCCGTTGTCTGTGGCCCATTTTCCCGGCCGCCTGCCTGTGGGGCGCAAGTTTTCCCCTGGCTTTGGCAGCGTCGGCGTCGCCTGGCCAGGATTCCGGCAAGCTGGTAGGCAGGGTTTATGCCGCCAATACGGTGGGGGCGATCCTGGGAGCATTGGTTTTTAGCTTGGTATTGGTTCCCACCATTGGAACCCAGGGTGCGCAACGGTGTCTGGTGGGATTTTCAGCGGCCTTTGCCGCGCTGTTGCTGCTGCCCTATCTCTGGCAGCGTTCATCAGCCTCTGCTGGTGGAGAGGCTTGGGCGGGCCAGGTCAGCAGGCCGGTGATCGTGGCGTTGCTGCTGGCATCGATCGTCTTGCCGATTTGGCTGATCCGTGGGATCACCGCCCCGCCTTGGGGTGTGGTGGCATTTGGCAGGCAGATGGCCACCTGGGCGGAGCGCATCGCACCCAATCTGGTGACGGAATGGGAAGTTCCTTACGACGATTGCCTGCCCGACATTTTTTGCACCTACATGGGCGAAGGACTAAACGGCTCAGTGGCGGTAACCGAATGGAATTCCGGCATCCGGAGCTTCCACTCGGCCGGCAAGGTGCAGGCCTCCAGCGACCTGCGCGACATGCGTTTGCAGCGGATGTTGGGCCATCTTTCCGCACTGGTGCATGCCAAACCGGAGTCTGTATTAGTCGTGGCCTGTGGCGCGGGGGTGACAGCGGGTTCCTTTGTGGTCCATCCGGAGGTCAAACGCATTGTCATTTGCGACATCGAACCTTTGGTGCCCAAATTTGTGGCTCCCAAATTTGCCGTGGAGAATTACAACGTGGTGAAAGATCCGCGCACCCAGGTCGTCATCGACGACGGCCGGCATTTTATCCGCACCACCCGGGAGAAATTCGACATCATAACCTCCGACCCCATCGACCCATGGGTCAAGGGGTGTGCGGCTTTGAATACGATCGAATATTACCAGATGTGCAAGGACCATCTGAAACCGGGAGGCGTAATGAGTTTGTGGATGCCGCTATACGAGAGCAATCCGGAGGCTTCAAAAAGCCTGATTGCCACCTTTTTTAAGGTATTCCCGAACGGCATCATCTGGAGTAATGACGATAACCGGGAGGGGTATGATGCGGTTTTGCTTGGCCAGGCGGATCCGGCACCGCTTGATGTGGACCGCCTCTATGATCGTTTGAGCCGCGAGGATCATGAGCGGGTACGCCAGTCCCTCGACGAGGTCGGGTTCCGCTCGCTGGTGAGCCTGTTTGCAACTTTTGCCGGGCAGGCTTCGGATATGAGCGAGTGGACGAGGGATGCCCAGATCAACACGGACCGGAACTTGCGGTTGCAATACCTGGCGGGCTTATGGTTGAACGCCAATGACGCCTCCAAGACGCTCAATGAAATTCTGAAGTGCCGCAAATTCCCGGACCAGCTTTTCACAGGATCCGAATCACGCCTGAAGATGCTGAGGCTGGCTTTCGATCCAAACGCCAAAACCAGATAAACATCGTTTTTGGGGACCACGGGGTGCCTGGCTTTCAACTCCGCTCAACCGCTGCGGTTTATTGTGCTTTGTCCTTGATTCCCCGGGCAACTCGGGGAGATTGGTGACATGGAAAATGTCGATCAATTACGCGAAATGTTCCGCATGCAGAAGTCCCTCAACGAGCGGATTGGGGTCAAGACAGACGTCATGAATGACGAGGAACGAGTGCGCTGGATTTTGAATTATTGCCGGGCCATGAATCAGGAAATAGCCGAATTAACCGATAGTGTACCTTGGAAGTGGTGGGCCAAATATCAGAAATTCGATGTCCAGAATGCGCGGGTAGAAGTAGTGGATTTGTTTCATTTCCTGATCAGTTCCGCGCAAGTCCTCGGCATGAGTGCGGACGATGTCTTTCAGGCATATTTGAAGAAAAACGCCGTGAATTTCCAGCGCCAGGAAAACGGTTATGCCAGCAAGGATGAAGGGGATTCCAAGCATATCTGAACGCCTTTCCTCATTTGATTAGGGTCCAGCAAACACCTTGATGCAGGGGAGCGGGGATCCTTGGCGATGACGCCATGAAAATTGTCCACATCATCACCCGCCTGATCCTGGGGGGGGCCCAGCAGAATACTGTGATCAGCAGCGCCGCTCAGGTGAAGGCTGGCCACCAGGTGTGGTTGGTTTATGGACCCATTTACGGGCCGGAAGGATCGCTGCTGGCGGATGCAAAAAAAACCGGCGCCGAATTGGTGCAAATGATGGCTTTGCGGCGGCCGATTCTCCCGCTGCATGACTGGCTGGCCTTCCGGGCTATGCGCAAATTAATCCGGCGGGTGCGGCCGGATGTCGTGCATACTCATTCCAGCAAGGCGGGCATCCTGGGGCGGGCGGCCGCCTGGAGGGAACAGGTGCCAGCCGTGATTCATACCATCCATGGCTTGCCCTTCCATGAAAGACAATCGCGGATGGTTTACCAGGCCTACGTGCGTCTCGAACGGTGGGCCGCGCTCCGCTGCCACAAACTGCTCGGGGTCACCCAGGCGATGTGCGATGCTTTCCTGCGGCTCGGCATCGGCCGCACGGAGCAATTTGAGCGGGTTCCCAGCGGGGTCGATTGCTCCCTGTTTGAACCTCCGTCTGGCGCGCGCGCCCAAGTCCGATCCGCCTTGAATATTTCACCCGAGGCCCCCGTGGTTGGCCTCTTGGGCCGCTATGATCGGCTTAAAGGCCAGGATGACCTGCTGGATATCCTGCCACAGTTAAAAGCGCGGCATCCGGGGGTGAAACTCCTGCTGGTGGGGGATGGCTGGCATCGGCCCCATTTGGAGGAGCGCATCCAACGGGAGGGATTTGGCGGCCAGGTTATCCTGACGGGATTGATTCCGCCGGAACGGGTTCCAGCTTACCTGGCTGCGATGGATGTCAACACCCTGCCTTCCTACCAGGAAGGCCAGCCGCGCACTTTGGTGCAGGCGCTGCTGTGTGGATGCGGGATTGTGGGCTACGACGCAGGGGGGATCCCGGAGATCTGCATCCATGATAAAACCGGGCTGTTGGTCAAAACGGGTGATCGCGCCGCACTGTTTGAGGCGATTTCCGATCTGCTGGCTCACCCGGATAAACGGGCCCGCCTCGTTCAGAATGGCCAGCAACACGCCCGGGAAAATTTCGACTCCGGGATCATGGTCCGCCGGCTGGAGGAAATTTACCGGCAAGTGTTGAAGCCGCGCTAAAACCATTGGGAATCATTGGGCTTCCCAAGGCCAGCGCGCCCGCCTAGGCTAAAAGGTAATTATGAAAACGATGACACTTGGCACCAGCCATTTGGTTTCAACGCGGCTGGCTTATGGCTGCTGGAGGCTCGCGGGCACGATGGATCCTGGTGCGGTAAAACCAGCCAGCGAAAAGCGCGGTATCCAGGCGGTGCTGGCGGCTTATGAAGCCGGGTATACGCTTTTCGATCATGCGGATATTTATTGCCAGGGCGTTGCTGAAAGCCTTTTTGGCCGCGCTTTAAAAGAGGCGCCAGGGATGCGCGAGCGCATTTTGGTCGCTACCAAGTGTGGCATCCGATTTGCCGGAGAACCCGCCAAAGGAGCTCCGTTCCGGTACGATTTTTCGGCTGACCACATACTGCGTTCCTGTGAAGGTTCACTGAAACGCATGGGTATCGAGGTCATTGATCTGTATCAGCTGCACCGCCCGGACTGGCTCATGCAGCCGGAGGAAGTGGCGGAGGCATTTGGCTGCCTGCGCCGATCCGGGAAGGTTCGCGAATTTGGCGTCAGTAATTTCCTGCCTTCACAAGTGGACGCTTTGCAGAGTGCCTGTGCGTTTCCCTTGGTGGTAAACCAAGTCGAAATCAGCCTGGCCAGGCTGGACTGCTTCCAGGATGGGACGTTGGACCAATGCCTTGAACGGCGCATGACTCCGCTGGCCTGGAGCCCCCTGGCGGGGGGTGTTTTGGGAACCGGATGCAAAGTGGATGCCAAGCATCCCAAGCGAAGCGGACTCAACGCCTTGGTTAAAGCCATGGATCAAGTGGCCAAAGCCAGGGGAACCAGCCGCACCGTTGTCGCGCTGGCTTGGCTTATGAAACATCCTTCCGGCATCTTGCCCATAATCGGCACGACTGATCCGCAGCGCATCCGGGAAGCCGTCACCGCAGATGACATTGAGTTGAGCCGTGAGGAATGGTATCAACTGCTGGAAGCCGCCCGTGGCGAGCGGCTTCCATAATCCGGCTGGGTTTGATTGCTCAGTAAACCATATCCGCCACGGTGCCGCCGGCCTTGATGAACGGGAGCACGTGTTCGGTGTAGGGGATGATGATGTCCAGCAAATAGGGCTCGCGGGCTTTAAGCATGCGCTGCATGGCGGCCTTGAGATCCCGCCGGAAAATGACCCGTTCGCAAGCCACGCCGAAACCTTTGGCGATGGCCACAAAATCCGGGTAAACCTGCTGTTTATTGCCAGGATCACCCAGGTAAGTGTGCCCGCGGTTGCCTTTATAGAACCGGTCTTCCCATTGCATCACCATGCCGAGGTGCTGGTTGTTCAGCACGATGGCTTTGACATTGATTTTCTCAATGCGGGCAGTGGCCAGCTCCTGGATGTTCATCAGGAACGAACCATCGCCGTCGATGTCGATGACCTCCTTGTCCGGGCAGGCCACTTTGGCGCCCAAGGCGGCGGGGAAGCCAAAACCCATGGCCCCCAAACCAGCGCTGGAAAGGAAATGGCGCGGTTGGGTGAATTTATAAAACTGGCCGGACCACATCTGGTGCTGGCCCACCCCGGTGGTGATGATTGCCTCGCCCTGGGTCAGTTCGCAGAGCATTTCAACGACCATCTGCGGCATGATCACCTGGCTTGAATCGCCGTGCATCAATTCCTGCACATGCTGGGATTTGAGAACCTCCTCTGTCAGTTGGTAGCGCAGTGGCCCCTGTTTTTTCCAGTCGGCGATTTTTTTGTGCCAGTCCGAGAAATCAGTTTTTAATTTACGTTCCTTCAGCAATTCGTTGAGCCGCTTGAGGGCGAAACGAATATCGCTCAAGATCGGATACTGAACCGGTTTGTTCTTGTTGATTTCCGAGGCGTCGATATCGATGTGGACGATGGCCGCATGCTCGCAGAATTTTTTGACGTTGCCAGTTACCCGGTCATCGAAGCGCACGCCAAAAGCCAGCACCAAGTCGGCCTCATTGACGGCCCAATTGGCGTAGGCAGTGCCGTGCATGCCAAGCCATTTCAAAGATAAATCATGGGTTTCAGGGAAAGCGCCGATGCCCATGAGGGTGGTCGTTACGGGGATGCCCGCAGCTTCGGCCAAAGCGCGCAATTCGGTGCAAGCCTGGCTGGCGATAATGCCTCCGCCGACATAAAGCACCGGGCGTTTGGCTTGGGAAATCAAATCGAGCACGGCGTTGAGTTGCTCGTCGGTGGCATGAGGATCCGAGCCGTATCCGCGCAGCTTCACATCGTCGGTGAAAACCGGCACGATCCGCTGCTGCTGCACATTTTTGGGGATATCCACCACCACGGGACCCGGGCGGCCGCTGCGGGCAAGGTAAAATGCTTCCTTGACGATTTGGGCGAGCTGGTTGATGTCGGTGACCAGATAGCTGTGCTTGACGATGGGCAGGGTCATCCCGAAAAAGTCGGTTTCCTGAAAAGCGCTTTTGCCGATCATGTGATGGGCCACCTGCCCGGTGATGGCCACCATGGGAACCGAATCCATGTAAGCGTCGGCGATACCGGTGACCAGATTGGTTGCCCCTGGGCCGCTGGTGGCCATGCAAACGCCAACCCGTCCAGTGGCACGCGCGTATCCGCCGGCAGCGAAGGCGCCGCCTTGCTCATGACGAGGCAGCACCGTGCGGATCCGGTTGGACCGCGTCAAGGCCTGGTGGATCTCCATGCTGGCGCCGCCGGGATAGGCAAATATCGTGTCCACACCTTCCCGCTCCAGGCTGGCCACCAGGATTTCACTCCCCAGCATGGGGGTGGCAGCGGCTTCCATGGCCGGGGTGGCCGGCTGAATTTTTTTACTTTCGCGTTTCTTGCTCATATTCCGGATTGCTAGTTTGGCTGATGCACACTGGGTAAAAAAAAACCCACGGCCGCTCTCAGCCGTGGGTTTTTGTCTAAAGCATTCTTACGTACAACAAGCCCCCCCGGCCGAGCGCCGCACTGCGACGACGACCACTTTTACCACTTGTAGAACTTGTCGAATAACCATCAACACGAACGTTAATCTAAATGCGGCCCCGGCATGGGTCAAGCGGAAATGCGATGGCTCGCTCAACCACTCAACCATTATTGTTCAAGTTCGTGGCGGCAGTTTTCAAACCCTGCCGAAAACAGACGACACGGCCATTTTCCAAGGCCACGAGGATGTTGCCGGCTCGATCCACCGCCAGTCCCCAATGGACGGCCGGAGCGGGCAGCCGAGCGGCCCATAAAAGGCGGCCGGTGGCTGGATCAAGAGCCTGCAACTCCTTGGTGGAGGCGACCAGGATCGCGTCGGGAGCCACCGCCATCGCCCGGCTGGAGGGGCAGGGGGTTTCCCAAAGCGGTTGAGGACTGTTGATTTTAGTCTTGCCCCACCATTGAGCCAGCACTTGAGACCGATTCGCGGCCACTTTGGGAAAGCCGAATACCTTCACATTATTCACCCAGGCGAAATCGCGGTTCCCGCTGGTGGCCACCAAGGTTTTATTAAAAACGCTGCCGTCATAAACATCGTAATCCGGGTGGGCGTAATAAGGCTTGCCGCTCACAAACAGGTTGTCCTCCAGTTGGTAAAGCTCCCAGCCCCGGGGGCTTTCCGACGAAGGAACATTATTGTTCACCAGGCGATGAACCTGGTTGGTTGGATTCAGGCAACGCCCATTTTGAAGGTCATAAACACCAGGGGAAACCACGTTGCCACCAGCCAACACCAACCGGCCTTGATGAATCATCATCTGGCCCTGCGCGCTGACCCCACTGAAACCGTCTGGATCCAGGTGGCCAGAGGAATTATTCTGCCATTTCAAGGCGCCGGAAGCGGCATCCAAGGCGTAAACGTGAGTGCCATCGTAGTTCACAATGCCCGCCGCCACATACGCCGTGCCTTCATGCACCAGCACGCCGCTGGCCGCCGGCCAGGTGGAAAGCAGCGCTCCGTAAACCGGGATGCGCCGTTCCCTGGGTGCCGCCCTGAACCGCCACAATTGACGGCCATTTTTTGCGTCAAACGCGTAAACCCAGCCATCCCCGGAACTGACCAAGGCGCGGCCCTGCCAGAGCGTGGGCGGCAAGCGAATAGCTCCGCCGGTGAATGCCCGCCACACGATTTTGCCCGTCTGAGTGTCCAAGGCCCGCACGATTCCGTCCCAGCCGGCTAAAAAGGCCAGGCCATCCGCTGCCGTTGGGGCGGTGAGCGTGGCATTCTCTGAAAGGTCCATTTGCCAGGCCTGCCGAACCGGGCTGCCGATGGACGCACTGGTCACCATGGTTCCCGAATGGTTGGCGCGGAACATTGGCCAGTCACCAGATTGGAATTTCAGGGCAGAACCTTCGTCGAATCCGATGGCTGATTTTTCCAGGCGTTCGGATTCGATGGCGGTCTCGTTGAACTTGTAACCGGCGGCGGGCGCCAAACTGGTGATGCCGTAAAGCGTCAGGTTGCAGTCGCATACCGAAGGCCACCAATAAAGCAGACCATTGGCGATGGTGACTCCATCATGGC
Source organism: uncultured Verrucomicrobiota bacterium (assembly GCA_964409245.1). Lineage (GTDB taxonomy): Bacteria > Verrucomicrobiota > Verrucomicrobiia > Limisphaerales > UBA1319 > CAIMWS01. The sequence continues at coordinate 91,503 of CAYPCQ010000008.1, read as the reverse complement.
ACTGGGCGCGCATGGGCGAGACCAGTTGGGGTTCCTGGCTGACCACGTCCAGCCGGGTGGAGCCGCCGCTTGCCCGGAAAAAAAGCGCATCCGGTGCGGCCGTGGGCCGGGTGCAAGCGCGCCGTCCTACAGCGATTTGAGATAGCACTTTTCCGGTCAAGGGATCGAATTTCATGCTCAGGCAATTATTGTCGATCTGTCCGCTGATGCCGAACAGCCCCTCCGGGTGGATGATCAATTGGAAATTATCGTAAGGGTGTTCCCACAACATGCGGCCGTCAGAGGCGGAGACTGCCAACAGCTTGGAGATGGTGGGACCGGCAAAGTAAAGAGCTTGGTCGCTGCATTTGGCATAGGACACGGTGCGCCAGTTGGTCCGCCAATCCTGGCGGTTCTGAGTTTTGCCGAACGCTTTAAAAAACTCCGGGGTTTCCTCCCGGGTTTTGCGCCAGAGCGGCCGGCCGGTTTGGGCCTCGAGGCATTGCAGATAAGCATCCTGGCGGAACAGGAAAAGGCGGTTGTTTTTCAGGCACAGGGCCCGGCTATCTATAGGTTGGGCTTCCCGGTGATGCCAGCGAACGCGCTTGGTTTGAGGATCGAGCGCCACCACCGTATTGCCGAAGCCCCAGGAATTGTCCTGGGTGTTGTATCCGGGCGAGAGCGGATCCCATGGCCAGCCATGGTTTACGCTCCGGAGCTTAACCACCGGATCCCGTGGTTCCGATGGCCCCAGCAGAACGTACAAAATGCCCTCTTCCAGAGCCATCCATTTCCAAAAGGCATCACGGGTAATCTCGGTCGGGATCGTGATGGAATCCCTGGTTTCGCCGGTGGCGGGATCAATCACCTGGCAGGATTGGTCGTCGCCAAAATACAGCTTTTGCGGGGTGGCAATGAGCACGTTGCGGTGCACTATCAGGCTGGCTGGGATCTCCCGCCGCCAAAGCAGCGTGCCATTGAATCCGTTGAAGGCTGCCAGTGTGTTGAGCCAAGGTTCCTCGCGGATTTTAAAGGCGATGTGGCCGAATAATTTGAAAACCCGTCCAGCCGACGCCACTGCCAACTGGGGCAACGGAGCATAACGAGGATCCGCCAGGAACTGGGTCAGATAGGGGCCTTTGGCCAGGCGGTCAGTTGAGAGTGGATTGTTGTCCGGTCCGTGGTATGGATGGCTCCAATCATCCACTCCGGCTGGCCAAGGCTTGCTCAATTCGCGGCCGGCCAGCCACGCTTTGCCCTCGGGGCGCAGCACACGCAAAACCTCGGCGTCGGTCAACTTGGGCGTATCGCCTTCTGCGATCACCACATCCGCCACGTTATCAGCCAGAAATAATTGGGATAAATCACCGGGATCCAAAAAAATGCGGGTGCCATACCCACCCGCACCCGCTATTTCTTCGCGCACCTGCCGGGCCAGATCTGGATTGGGAATTTGCGCGTAGACCGTTAATTCGGTTTGTTTGGCCAGCGCCTCCGCGCGGGTTCCCACTTGATCCCCCAGCACCACGGCAATCCCTTTGGTTAATCCATGGGTTTTCAGCCGGGAAATAATCAAGGAAGAATCCGTTTCCGCACCGGTCACTCCGGGGGAACCAGAAAAACAAAGTCCGAAAAGCAAGATGGCTGAGGCAAATGCGAGCCGGAATTGAGGGGAATGGAAATGAACCCGCAGTCCCACGCCAAAGTGGGAGGACTGCCCGACGAAAATCTGTTTACTGGTCACGGACCCGATGCTAGCGATTTTCCGGCCTAAAGCAAGGAACAAAAGGAAGGCGATCAAAAAGAAAAAGGGCGGGGTGTCCCGCCCATATTGGCAATAAAAAGCAGTCTTTTTGCGGCTTATTCAAATCCTTCGCCGTTTTGGGCTTTGAATATGGCCAGGGCGTAGTCGCGGTTCATCCGGGCGATGAAATTCAAGGTGATGCCCTTGGGGCAGACGGATTCGCAGGAGCCGGTGTTGGTGCAATTGCCGAAACCCTCGGCATCCATGGCTTTAACCATGTTCCAAACCCGGCGGTCTTTTTCCCATTTGCCCTGGGGCAGGGAACCCAGGTGGGAGACTTTGGCGGCTACGAACAACATGGCAGAAGCATTTTTGCAGGAGGCCACACAGGCGCCGCAACCGATGCAGGCGGCGGCATCCATGGCGGTTTCGGCATCGGCTTTGGGAACCGGGATGGCGTTGGCATCCTGGGCCTGGCCGGTGGAGACGGAAATGAAACCTCCTGCTTGGATGATCCGATCAAAAGCCGAACGGTTGACAACCAAGTCTTTGATCGGCGTGAAAGGACGGGCGCGCCAAGGTTCGACGGTTACGGTTTCGCCATCCCGGAAGTGGCGCATGTGGAGCTGGCAAACAGTGGTGCGTTCGCGATGACCATGAGGAATGCCGTTGATCACGAGGGAGCAGGCTCCGCAAATGCCTTCGCGGCAATCGGAATCGAAAGCAATGGGTTCCTTGCCTTCCTTGATCAAATCCTCGTTTACGACGTCCAGCATTTCCAGGAAGGACATGTCGGGCATGATGTCCTTGACCTGGTATTCGACCATCTGGCCCGGGGTGGAGCCGTTGGACTGTTTCCAAACCTGCAATTTGAGATTCATTATTTGTAACTCCTCTGGGATAATTTGATTTCCTCGTAAGCCAGGGTTTCCTTGTGCATGACGGGTGGTTTATCCGGTCCTTGGTATTCCCAAGCCGAAACGTGGGAACAATTCGCATCGTCCCGTTTGGCTTCACCGTCTTCGGTCTGGAATTCCACGCGGAAATGGCCGCCACAGGATTCGTTGCGCACCAAGGCGTCGTTGCACATCAATTCGCCGAACTCCAGGAAATCGGCCACGCGCCCGGCATGTTCGAGCGACTGGTTGAACTCCTCGTTTTGGCCGGGAACGATGACGCCATCATGGAATTCCTGGCGCATCGCGGGGATTTTTTTGAGGGCCTCCTTGAGGCCCTGCTCGGTGCGGGCCATGCCGCATTTATCCCACAACAATTTGCCCAGCTCGCGGTGGAACATGGTGACGGTCTTTTTCCCTTTGGACTTCGCATTGACCATCTTTTTAATCCGCCCCCGCGCTTCTTCTTCAGCTTTCTTGAACTCGGGATGGCTGGCAGGCGGGCAGACTTTTTTGCTGTGAGCGAAAAAGTTGCCGATGGTGGAGGGAATGATGAAGTAACCATCGGCCAAACCTTGCATCAAAGCGCTGGCTCCCAGACGATTGGCTCCGTGATCGGAGAAATTAGCCTCGCCGAGCACAAACAGGCCGGGGATATTACTCATCAGGTTGTAATCCACCCACAAACCGCCCATGGTATAGTGCGGGGCGGGATAGATCCGCATGGGGGTTTTGTAGCCGTCCTCACCGGTGATGCATTCATACATCTCGAACAGGTTGTCGTAGCGCTCGCGAATGGTATTGACGCCCAGGCGTTTGATGGAATCGGCAAAATCCAGGTAAACACCGAGGCCGCCGGAACCCACGCCGCGGCCATCGTCACAAGCTTCCTTGGCGGCACGGGAGGAAATATCGCGCGGGGCCAGGTTGCCGTAGCTGGGGTATTTGCGCTCGAGGTAATAATCCCGCTCATCCTCAGGGATTTCCTGAGGTGGGCGTTTATCGCCCCGTTTTTTCGGCACCCAAACGCGTCCGTCATTGCGCAGGGATTCCGACATTAACGTGAGCTTGGACTGGTGGTCTCCGCTGGCGGGAATGCAAGTGGGATGGATCTGTGTATAGCACGGATTGGCCATGGCCGCCCCTTTCTTATAAGCGCGCCAGATGGCGGTGACATTGCACCCTTTGGCATTGGTGGAGAGGAAAAAGACATTGCTGTAGCCGCCGGTGGCGAGGATGACGGCATCGCCGGAATGGGAAGTGATGGCGCCGGTGACGAGGTCGCGAACAATGATGCCCTTGGCGACGCCATCCACCAGCACCAAGTCCAGCATTTCCGTGCGCGGATACATTTTGACTTGCCCGGCCCCCACTTGGCGGGCCAAAGCCTGGTAAGCGCCCAACAGCAATTGCTGGCCGGTTTGGCCGCGGGCATAAAAAGTGCGGGAAACTTGGGCCCCACCGAAGGATCGGTTGGCCAGCAGCCCACCGTATTCGCGGGCGAGCGGGACACCCTGGGCGGCGCATTGGTCGATGATATTGGCACTCACCTGGGCCAGACGGTAAACATTGCCCTCGCGAGCCCGGAAATCGCCCCCTTTAATTGTGTCATAGAAGAGCCGGTAAACGCTATCCCCGTCGTTCTGGTAATTCTTGGCGGCGTTGATGCCGCCTTGGGCGGCTATGCTATGCGCCCGGCGCGAGCTGTCCTGGAAGCAAAAACAGCTGACGTTGTAACCCAGTTCAGCAAGGGAAGCCCCGGCGGAAGCCCCGGCCAACCCGGTACCAACCACGATGACGTGGAATTTGCGTTTGTTGGCCGGACTCACCAGCTTCATTTCCAGCCGGTAGCGGTCCCACTTTTTATCCAACGGCCCGGACGGTATTTGAGCATCAAGTTTCATGGCTATGAAAGGGGGGTGAGGGTTAGGAAATGATTTTGGTTAGCACCGCAATCGGGATGGCGCAATTGCCGACGAAGATCAACAAGGCAGCGCCTTGTGAAAAACCGGTGATCAAGCCGCTCAACTGGGCGTTTTTCAATCCCATGGACTGGAAAAAGCTGCTGATGCCGTGGCTCAAGTGCAGGTAGAGCAGGCCCATGCCCACAATGTAAAAGATGGAAACAGCTGGATGGCGGAATCCTTCGATCACCATGCGATAAACATCGTGGCGCTGCTTGGCATCCATGTGGTGCATAATCTGCGGCTGGGCCACCCCCACGGTGAAATGCAACAGGTGGAAAATAATGAATGCGAGGAGGATCAATCCGCTCATCACCATGGTGCGCGAGGCATAGCTGGCGTAGGGAGGAGTGTAATTCACATAAGGCACTGGGCGGGCGTTACGGTTTTCAAAGTAAAGCAAGGTGGCGGTGGTCACATGAGTCGCCGCCAGCACCAGCATCCCCAGCCGGAAACCCCATAAAACCAGCCGGTTGCTTTGCAGCATTTGCGCGTAGGAATTAATCGCATCCGGCCCCAGGAATATCTGCAAATTGCCCACCAAGTGGACAGTGACAAAACCGAAAAACAAGCATCCGGTGCAGGCCATCAAGTATTTCTTGCCGATGGACGACTTAAAAACTTTTTTTATTATGCTCATTAGAATCCATCCATTGTAGTTGCCCGCAACAAATCCACGGCCAGAAACCCTCATGGTTTCTTCCCTCTATTGAGGGTAAGTGCCGCGCAGTTTTGCCATTTCCAAGGCAAAAACCAGCGGTTCGTTGCCGGATCAATATTAACTACTGGTTTCTTATCGCGTCAATCCTAGGCGCCAACAGATAAGAGTCAATCATGAATTGATCAGCAGGCACTTATTCTGCCTCCGCGGAGAGTTGGCTTTATCCCGTAGCATAACTTTAGATTATGCAACTCCAACGGCACACAGTTTAGAAGTTTTAACCGGTCAAAATATCCATGGAGTGGTTTGCGCCAAGGTTTCCGTGGAATGGCTTGGAAATCCTGGCGATTAGCGGAACGGATTGGTGGTGATTCAAAGCCTTGGGGTTGACGGGATGTGACGATGGCCATTTTCCCGGATTTTCCAAAATCGGCCGCGGATTTTGATTTTCAGCCAGGAGGCAATGTGATTTAATATCGCAATGACCTCTAGGGAAAGACTCCAGCAAGCTTTGGACCATATCGAACCGGACCGCGTGCCGGTGGATTTTGGCGGCACGGCGGTTACCGGGATTCACGCATCGGCCTTGAGCCGGCTGCGGAATGCGGTTTTGAATGATCCGCAATACCGGATTAAGATCATTGAACCCTACCAGATGTTGGGGGAGTTGGATGCCGATTTACGGAAGGCCTTGGGCATTGACGTGGCAGGGCTGATGACCCGCAAAACCTTGTTTGGTTTTGAAAACAAGGGATGGCAGCCGTTTACCCTGAACGATGGCGTTGAGGTGCAGGTGCCGGGTGATTTCAAGGTGCGGCGGGAAGCCAGCGGGGATTGGGTTATTTTCCCGGAGGGCGACACGACCGCGCCGTCCAGCGGGCGGATGCCCAAAGGCGGTTATTTCTTCGACACCATCATCCGCCAGCCACCCATCGACGAAGCGAATTTGAATCCCGCAGACAACCTGGAAGAGTTCGGATTGCTGGGCGAGGAGGATTTGAAGTTTTACGAGCGCCGGATTCGGGAATTGTATGAGGGGACGGATTGTGGCATCATTTTGACCATGCCCGGCACGGCTTTTGGGGATATTGCCCTGGTGCCGGCACCGTGGATGAAGCATCCCAAGGGCATCCGGGATGTGGCGGAGTGGTATGCGACCACCGCGATGCGCAAGCCTTACGTGCATGCGATTTTTGAAAAACAGTGTGAGATCGGCCTTAAAAATCTTGAAACATTGATCGAACTCCTGGGGAACCGGGTTCAAGCGGTATTCTTGACTGGCACGGATTTTGGCACCCAACGCGGACTTTTCATTTCGCCCACGGCATACCGGGATTTATTCAAGCCCTATCATATTCAAATCAACCGGTTGATACACCAGCGGAGCCGGTGGAAGACCTTCATCCACTCCTGCGGGTCAGTGGCCAAATTGATTCCGGATTTTATCGAGGCCGGATTCGATATCCTGAACCCGGTGCAATGCTCCGCGGCGGATATGGGCGCGCGCACGTTGAAACAGGAATTTGGAAAGAACCTGGTTTTCTGGGGCGGGGGCGTGGATACCCAGAAAACGATGCCGTTTGGCACCCCCGACGAGGTTTACCGGGAAGTGCGCGAGCGCATCGAGATTTTTGGCGAAGGAGGCGGGTTTGTTTTTGATGCCGTCCATAATATCCAGGGCAATACCCCGGTGGAGAATTTACGGGCCATGTTCCAAGCCATCCGGGAGAGTACTGGCAAATATTGATGGCCAATATTCGCCCCCTCCTCGAAAACCGCTGAAAATCGGAGAAGGGGAGACCGGCTAAACCGTGTTTTCTGGAGCATCAGATGCGGGAGCCGGCACGCGCTCCAGACGCAATCGGCCCACGCGCGGACCGTTCATGGCTTCCACCGACAGCCGATGGGAACCCAGGTGAACGGTATCACCCACTTTAGGGAAACCGCCCAGGCGCCGGGTGACAAAGCCGCTGGTGGTTGAAATGCCCTCGTCCGGGACTGCCGTGCCGATCAATTCCTCCAGCTGGTGCAGGGGCAAGGCCCCTTCGATCAGCCAGGTGGATTCATTGAGGGTTTCGATCCACGGTTTTTCCTGGTCAAACTCGTCCTGGATCTGGCCGACCAGCTCCTCGAGGATATTTTCCAAGGTCACCATGCCAACGGTGCCGCCGTATTCATCAACCACGATAGCCAGGTGCAGTTTTTGATCCAAAAGACGCCGCAGCAATAATTCCAGGCGGGCGGTGGGCGGCACATAAAGGATCTTGCGCGCGGCGGCGGTCAAATCCGCGCCCGAACGGGCCTTCAAGCGCGTGGCATAGAGATCTTTAATATGGACGGTGCCCAAGGTCCGGTCCAAATCTCCATCAGCGCACAAGGGGAAGCGGGAAAAGCGCGTTTTTTCGGCGATGTTGAGGCAATCCGGCAAGCTGGCCTGAGTGTCCAGGCAAACCATTTCATGGCGGGGGCGCATGACCTCCCGGACCACCCGGTGGCGAAGATCCAAGGCGTTGAGCACAATATCCCGGCCCGAATGTGATTTCGAGGTTGGCGGCCTGGTGGCGTTCAAGATCAAACGCACCTCCTCTTCGGAATGGGAAGGCTCGGATTCGTCCACGGCGGTGATTCCCACTTGGCGGAGCAGCCAAAGGGAGGTCTGGTTCAGGATCCAGATAAAGGGGTAGGAAACCTTGTAAAACCACTGCAAAGGATGGGCAATCCACAGGGAGGTGGCCAGGGGATGCTGGATGGCCAGGGCTTTGGGGGCTTGCTCGCCGGCCACGATGTGCAGAAAGGTGATGGCGGAAAACCCTACAATGAAAGAGATCGTGTGGCGCCATTGGGCCGACTCCACTTGCAGCCAGGATAAGACGGGCGCTAGCAAAGCGGAGAAAACCGGCTCCCCGACCCAGCCCAATCCGAGGCTGGCCAGGGTGATGCCCAATTGGGCGGCGCTCAAAAAAGCGGTAAGATTGGCCAAGATATAGCGGGCGGCGCGGGCGTTGTTTTGGCCTTTGGCGATCAAGGTTTCCAGCTGGGTCAGGCGGACCTTGACGACGGCAAATTCGGCAGCCACGAAGAAACCATTCAGCATGACCAGAATGCTCACCGCCAGGAGCTTAATGGCCAGCAAGGTGATGGAGTTGAGGTCCATGATTACAAGCTTACCTCCCCAAAGATGGCTTTCAGAATATCCTGCAAGCTGACCACGCCCAGTTCCTGGCGGTTCCGCCCCAACACCACCGCCAGGCGCTGACCGCTCCGCTGCATGCGCTGCAAGGCCTTTTCCAGAAGCAGGTCTTCGGGCAGGAACAGCGCCGGCTTGATAAATTGCTCCACCGGTTTGGCAGGATCTAAATTGGGTGAATACAAGGTATTCTTAAGACTGACCAAGCCGAGGATGCGGCGGCGTCCGCCCACGTTTTGCTCCACCAACAAACGGGTGAGGCCCCGGTCGCGGCAGATATCCAGCACCGCTGCCATGGAGGTTTGGGAAGTGATGGCCACCACGCGGTCCAGCGGCACCATGACCTGGCGCAGCACAAGTTTTTGGAAATCCAGCACCCGGTTGATCATCAAGCGCTCCTCGGAGGAAAGATCCTGGGCGGTTTCCTGCATGAGCCATTGCAACTCCTCCCGGCTGCCGAACAGGCGGCCGGTGTAAGTTTTTCCGCCAGTGACATGCAACAGGCGCTGGGAAAACCAATTCATGGAGCGCACCAAGGGCGCCAGGGTTATATGGACGAATCGGTAGGGGGCCGCCATCATCAGGCAAAGCCGGTTGGGGAAGGTTTGGAACAGTGTTTTGGGAAGCAGATCCCCCACGGCGAACAAGAGGAAGACCACCGCAAAAAAAGCGATCCAAAACCAGACCGGATGATTTCCCAGCCAGAGATGCAACCCCGCCAAGGAGAGCCCCACTGCGGCAAAGTTGGCCAGGGTATTGCCTACCAGGATGGTCCATAGAAAGTTCTCGGGCTGCTCCAGGTAGCCCAGCAATCGCCGCGCCTTGGGATTTCCCCGGCGCATCAACTGACGAATCCGAAGCCGGTTCAAGGCGAAAATTCCAGCCTCAAAACCAGAAAAGAGAAAGGACGCCCCCAAGGACATCACCACGATGAAGCCAAGGATAAAGTATTGCGTCATGGAACCGGTTCTCCCTTGCGGATTGATTCCACCTTTAATTCCCGGATCCGGCGTTCATCCACCGCCAGGGCGGTCAAACGCAGCCCGTGGAACTGGATGGACTCTCCCGCCCCCGGCACCATCTGCAGCAGGTGCACCATCAAACCGCCCATGGTTTCCACGTCGGCCACCTCAACTAAAGCCGGGTATTCGCGCCGGAAATCTTCCTGGCGCATGCTGCCGCTGATCCGCCATCGGCCTTCGTCCAACTTCTGGAACACGAACCCCTCCTCGGCGCCTTCGCTGCGGATTTCCCCGATGATTTCCTCCAGGATATCCTCCATGGTAACCAGGCCCGCCGTGCCGCCGAATTCATCCAGGACAATCGCCAAGCCCCGCTGGTGCTTCTGCAAGCTCTTGAATAATTGCAGCAGGTTCATGCTGTCCGGCACAAAGGATGGGAGTTCGATCGCATCGGCGAAATCAGCCTGGGGATTCAGCAGCAGGGTGCGTGTATTCAAAATGCCCACGATGGTGTCCTCGTGCTCATCATACATGGGCAAACGCCGGTGCTTGTGGCGATGCGCGGCGGCGATCATTTCCTCGAGGGTGAGGTCATCGGAGATACAGGCCATTTGGGAGCGGGCGCGCATGACTTCTTTGACGGTGCGCCGATCGAGGCTGATGATCTGCAGGATGAGGTCTTTTTCCGATTCGGCCAGAGTTCCCTGCTGGTAGGCCATTTCCAGCAATTCCTGGTATTCCTCTTCCGGCATGCCTTTCATAGGGCGCGCCGAAGCGGGAACCACAGCGCGGGTTGCCATCCCATTCAGGCGCTGGGCCAATTTAAGAAAGGGGCGGGTGAGTTGTTGGAATCGGTAAAGCGGTCCGGCTACCCGCACGGTCCAAACTTCCGGCGCCCTCACCGCCAGGGTTTTGGGTATGACTTCGCATCCCACCAGCATCAGGGTGAGAATGCCGGCCATGGTTGGCCAGGGTGGCCAGGCAAAATACCAGCAAAGCCAGAGGCCCATGCCCACCATGCCGGCGTTGGCCAGGGTATTGCCCAAAGCGAGGGCCGCCAGCAAGTTATGCGGTTCCCCCAGCAACCGGTCCAGACGGTTTTTCAAGCCGGCCGATTGCTCGATCAACTTCTGGGACTGCCATTTCCCCAAGGAAAAAACCGCCGTTTCCGCCACCGAGCAAAAATAACTCACCATGGCAAACAATACGACGAATATGACGACGATTATCGACACAGGTTTAATGCTCTTTCGTGATTGATCCAATCACTTGCCCAGTTCCCTACCACATTTGGATTCATAAGGCAAAACAAAGTGATTCATTCGACGGGTTTGCGGGTTTGTCTGGGCATGAATGGCTTAAGCTCCTTGCCTTGGCCCGTCCCAGCGCCGGGTTCCAGGCTGAGCCGTGTCCATGGAATTGGATCTGTCGTGCTGGCTGGATCTTTTTCGCCATTTGCCACTTACAGGTCTGTTCCAGATATGCTCGCAATTCACTTCTCGTCTTGCGCATAAAGCTGCGGCGCAAGTGCTTCCATCTCAAATGCATGGATACGGTTGAGTGTTGGCAGCGCTGGAAGGTTGGAAAAGCCAGGCGCGACCCTGGCTGGCAGCCACGGATCTGGTCTGCCGTTTTTTTGTTTGGTGCCAGCTGCAAATTCGGAGTGGTGTTTTTCGTGAATTTCATTACAATGAGAGTCAGCGCTTCGCCAGTTGGTGGTGGGCAAATCGGATTCGGTGGCAAGGTGGCAGGAATTGGACACAGGCAGAAAAAGCACGAATCGTCAGGATTATGAAACAAATGAGGCATTGCTGGGTAATGTAATAGAGTGGCGGTGGCGGAACGGATGCAACAAACCGAACAAAATGAAAGTTATGAAAACCAAATATTCGCGAATCGGGCTGGCGGCCATGCTGGGGTTATGGATGCTATCAAAATGCATGTTTGCCGCGGCGGAGGAAACCCTATTGCGCAATCATGGACTGCCTGACGATCCCGCAGCAGTATTGCCACAAGGCGCGATCCTACAGGTGCATTTGAATAATTTTTACCAAACCTTGCTGAACGTGGAACGACTGGCCAAAGCCACAGTGCCGGAAAAAGCGGTTCCGCAGCAAGCAAGGGATTTGCTGGCGCTGGAACATCCATTACTGACGGTGCTCGGCCAGCAGATGTTTCAAAGCCTGCTCGACGAGGACAAGGTGGCGCAAATGACGGGCCTCAATCCCGGGCAGCGGATTACGTTGACGCTGTATCCGGGCGATCCGCGGAAATCGTTTGTGGCATGCCTTCCGATGGCCAATGCCCAAGGCCTGGAAAATTTCATCAAAGCCGTGGCCCAGCCCCGCACCTTTGAAGGGATTACCGTGGATGGGAAACCGGCGGTGCGCATTGAATTGCGCGATCAGTCTGTAATCAGTGAACTTTTTGTGGTGTGCTCCGAGCGCAACGCTTTTATCTGCGGCGACCGTTCACTGGTTCTGGCCATGCGCAATTTGCCATCCTCTCAACGGCTGAAGCAAGACGGTTTCATGACCCGCGCCGCGGAAAATATAAACCGCGACCACTTGGCGGTCATCTTCAATCCCGGCCTGATCAAGCCTTTCTTGATGCCCTTGCAGCAGTTCCGGTCCATGGCCCAGCCGATTTTGCGCCAAAAACGTTCCGAGCTGCTGGCGCAGATCCCGCCGGAAGTGAAAGAACGGTTGGAAGACCAATGGCGCAAGGATCTGGGCATCAAAGATCTTGATCAAATGGCTGATTATGCCGAGTGTTTCATCCTGGCCACCTTCGACACGCTCTTGGATATGGTGAGCAGCCAATTGCTTGCGTTCGAAGGCGTCAGCGTATCGGCCAATTTGGACGCTGGATTCCCCAAGTTTTCGGTGTTCATCCATTCCAACCAATACCAACCGGAGAAGGGGACGGCACCCATACCGCTGGGAGAAGTGCGCAAAGCCATGGCCTGGCTGGGGAAAGATTACCATTCCTTTTCCATCACCGGCCGCCAGCAGGAGCGCAAGCCCTGCCCGTTTGCCGTATCCTGGTTTAATCAACTGGGCAAACAAATGGAAACCCGAGGCTTGAAATCGTCCTTTATCGAGAAGCTTGCACGACTGCAATTGGAGCGCCCCCTTGAACAACCGTTATCCACAGCCGTTCCATGGATGCTGAAAACCAGCGCGACTTTGAATCCACCGCCAGCCATCCACGATTTTGAAAGCCTGGACGCTTATTGGCAGGCACTGGCGAGGAAATTGGTGCTGCCCATGGACAAAGGTATCCATTTGGTGCCGGGCAAGGATCCAGAATTCCTGGCCGGGCATTTCCGGAAGCGCCTGGAGGCCCGGAATCGCGAGGTGGAAATGAACCGCGAATTTGTCACGGGATTGACCGGCAACCTGCCATGGCTCGACAAAATCAGCCGGTTCGATTCGCGAAGCCTGGAGCAGGGGGTTAAAATGATCACCACCGAGAATGCATATATCACCCATAGCGGCATTTTTGGTTATGATCAGCATGAGTTCATCAACCGAAAAATCTACCTGGCCCGCGAAGTGGATGGTTATCTCCTTTATCATCAGGGAGCCCCCAGCTCGAAATGGCTCGCCCAGCTCAAGACGAACGAGGGTTCGAAACTATCACCCGCACTGGCCAAATTAATGGATCAAGTTCCCGAGGGTGCTGATTTAATCCACATAGAGCAAGCCCTCTACGCTTTGCCCGAAGTGGCGGATTGGCTGGGTGGATTGGAGAAATTGATCCACTCCGAAATGGATCGTTATCTGGCGGAGGCGGCTCGCGTCATCGGCGAAGCCCCCAACTTGGAGGAGGCCAAAGGACGCTTGAAAAAGCTGAACATGCCCGCCTTGGTGTTTTCACTGAGCCGGGATGAAGCGACGGGGAAATTATACGCTCTGCTGCCCGGCGGCATGGCGGCTTTTCCCCGTCCGAAAATAATCCCCATCCTGGAGGATCTGCTATCTGAATATGCGGCCCGGGCCAATGAATTGGGCGGCTGCATCACCTATTCCCGCACCCGCCCGGAAGTCTATGAATGGTCGGTTGTTCAGAGCACGGAAGCGCTTAGCTTCCTAATCAAAACGGTTGTCAATCGTCTGGCGGAGAATTACCTGGGCAGCCCGGAGAAGATGCAACAGCTGCAAGGCACATTTATAGGGCCGAACGATGCCAGGCCGGAAAACCTCGACGAGTTATTAATCCGCAATGCGCGGTGGAGTTTTCTGCCCGGCCCCAAACCGCAAAGCAAAGCCAAGCCCACCCAGGCGATACCCGAGAGAGACTCGCAAACGCCAGGCAGCCTGGTGGATTTATCCGCCTACTACAATGCCTCGTTAACGGAGAGCTGGCACGCCGGCGGCCTGGCCAACAACACCTTGAAATCCCTGCCGCAAGGGGTTCAGGAATTGGGGGGCGTAAAATTCGACGTGCGCGGCATCGTCCAACTAGCCGGCCGCAGCACCCGGGAATCCCTTACGGTGAGTTTCCCGAAGGAAATAAAAAACATAAAAATCGGAGGCAAAGCCAAACGGGTGCATTTCCTGCATGCGACGGGCTGGGCTTCCCCGGATGGCACATTAATCGGGCACTACGTCGTGCATTTTGCCGATGGCCAGCTGGAAATCCCCATTGTATATGGCAAGGATGTGAGGGATTGGTGGCCGCAAGCGAATGAATCCGAAACCAGCGAGGCCAAACCCGCCTGGACCGGTAAAAACACCACCAGTGAGGCGGAGGATACGAAGGTCAGGCTCTTTATCACCTCGTGGGACAATCCGAATCCGGAAGCGGAAATCACCACCATCGATTATTGCTCGGAAATGGCCTATTCATCGCCATTTCTGATTGCCATCACACTCGAATAATCCACCGGTCTTGGACCATAACCCCGGAGTTGGACGCAGCAGTCAGCTCTGGGGTTCTCTGTTTTGAACGTTGGTTATTGGTTTTTTGACAAGGAGATGGCTGCGGGGCAGATTGAGGAACAGCATTAATGAGCAACCACGGTGAACCAAACGAGCCCGAATCGGAGGATAGCATGGCCGCTGAACGGCTCGCAAAAGGCATGGACCAGCACACGGTGGAAGGCACCCTTTTCCGCAGCGAGGCAGGCAAGGTGCGCTGCCTGGCCTGCGGGCACCGTTGTTTATTAGCGCCGGGTCGGCGAGGGGTGTGCAAAGTCCGCTTTAACCGGGATGGAAAGTTGATGGTTCCTTTTGGTTATGTGGCGGGAGCCCAGTGTGACCCGGTTGAGAAAAAGCCGTTTTTTCATCTCCTCCCCGGCAGCAGGGCCATGACTTTCGGGATGCTGGGTTGCGATTTGCATTGTGCCTATTGCCAGAACTGGATTACCAGCCAGGCTCTAAGGGATGAGTTGTCCAGCACCCGCCTCCAGGTTGCCAGTGCCAGGGATCTGGTTGAAACCGCCTGCCAGCATTCGGCCCGGCTAATGATTTCCAGTTACAATGAACCATTGATCACTGCGGAATGGGCGGTGGCCATATTCCGGCACGCCAGAGAGCAAGGATTGCTTTGCGGCCTGATCTCCAATGGCCATGCCACTCCCGAGGTGCTTGAGTTTTTGCGCCCGTGGATCGGGGCGTTAAAAGTCGATTTGAAAACCATGAATGCGGCCAGCTATCGAGCGCTGGGTGGCAAATTGGAGCATGTGACGGAAACGATCCGCCTGGCCAGTCAAATGGGGATATGGCTCGAGGTGGTCACCCTGTTGGTGCCGGGATTCAACGACGCCAATGAGGAGTTGGGCAGGATGGCGGATTTCCTGGCTTCGGTAAGCCTGGATTTGCCATGGCATGTGACAGCCTTTCATCCTGATTACCAGATGACCCAAGCGCCACCTACGCGCAGCGAAGATGTGCTGAGAGCGGTGGCATTCGGCAAGGCGGCTGGCCTCCGTTATGTCTATGCCGGGAATTTGCCTGGCAACGTGGGCACTTGGGAAAATACTGTGTGTCCTTATTGCCAAAATCTGCTGGTGGAGAGGCGTGGATTCAGAATCCTTACTAACCAGCTTTCACCAGACGGCAGCTGCCCGAAGTGCAAGGCAAATATCCCGGGCATTTGGAATCCCAAGGAGGAGAAACAGTTTGCTGGTTGAAACAGTTATCCGCCAGGAGGAATCCAGGCAGCAAGGAAAGGAAGAAATAGCGTATGAACTGTAAAAACGCACGGAATCCGGCTTGGGCCGGGCAATTTTACCCCGCCCAAGCCGGCGCCTTGCGAGAGGAGGTTGCCCGTTGCATAAGCTCCTCCCAAACGGTTATTTTGCCTGGGGTGAAAGCGGTCATTGCGCCACACGCTGGCTACCTCTATTCGGGGCCGGTGGCGGGTTCGGCTTTTGCCCAATTCCGCGACGAGGCTGCGCAAATCCAGCGCATTGTGCTGGTTGGGCCAGCGCACCGGGTTGCTTTTAACGGATTGGCGTTGAGTTCAGCGGAGTGCTTCAACACTCCGCTCGGGGCGGTTCCAACGGATGCCAGTGCCACCAAGGTGCTGGGTTCCTGCTCGTCAGTCCAAATCCTGGACAAGGCACACACTGCGGAACATTGCCTGGAGGTGGAGCTGCCTTTTCTGCAAGTCATGCTGGACGATTTTTTTGTGATCCCCTTATTGGTGGGGAATGCCACAGAGCAGGAAATCGCCGATGTGCTTGAAATCCTCTGGGGCGGACCGGAAACCCGCCTCGTTATCAGTTCAGATCTCAGTCATTACTTGGATTACGATGCCGCAGTGAAAGAAGATCAAGCCACAGCCAAGGCCATTGAAGGTCTCGACTCAGAAGCAATCACGGAAGCGCAGGCTTGCGGACGCCTGCCTATCACCGGTTTGCTGGCGGCAGCCCGCCACCATCAACTAAAGGCCACCACCCTGGATCTGCGCAACTCAGGCGATACCGCCGGATCCCGGGACCGGGTGGTGGGTTACGGTGCCTTTGCCTTCACCGCAAATTAACGAATCAATACCCGGTAAAATTGGCGCAGTTGGGTTGCCGCGGTTTGATCGACGAACTCACACAGCCCGCTGGTGGCGCTCAGATCTCCCAAGGAAACCCAAGTGGCGAGGTCGTTGGAGGATTCTACTCGATAGGCAACACCGGCCGAGCACTCCCATTTCAGCAGCACTGGCCCTCCTGCAGGTGGGCGGACCACTTGGATGCGAGGCGCGTTTGCGGGCACGATGAAATCAAAGGCTTGAGTGGTGGCATCAATGCCGTCGCTAAGGGTCAAGGTTACCCGGGCTCGGCCAGCGTGTCCGCCATTCGGCGTCAAGGTTAACGTCCGCGCTCCGGTGGTGCCCTCCAGCAGGAGGCCTCCAACCGGGAGCAGGGCGGGATTATCCGAAACGGCCGTCAACTGCAGGATGTTTACGGCTTGGGTGTCATCGTCGATCAGGAAAGAAACCACTGCCTGGCTGGCACCGGGGCGCAAGGTGACTTCATTGTTCAGCCCGGTGATGGTGGGAGGATGGTTCTCGATGGCGACCACCACCATGAAACTCTGGGTGGCGGCCAGGCTGCCATCCGAAACGGACAAATTGATCCGGGCGGTGCCGGTTTGATTGGCGGTCGGACGGATGCGGATGGCTCCGTTAGTCCCATTCCATTCCACCATGAGGGTGGTTTCCGGGATCAAGCGCAGGTTGTCGGACGTCAAGGAAATCCGGTATGAAGCAGGATCATTGTCCACGTCTGCAACCGAGAAGTCCACCGATCCTGAAGCTCCGGACAAGAGGGAAATATCCCTCAAACCGGTGATTATGGGGACGTCGTTGACCGGTTGCACGGTGAGTAAAATGACCTGCGGCGAGGATAATTCGCCATCCGAGACGGTTACTGTGATGTGGGCAGTGCCGTTTTCATCCGGTGCCGGCGTTGCCTTCAAAGTGCGATCCGATCCCTGGCCACCCATCACGATTGAACCTGGCGGGAAAAGCCGCAGATTATCCGAGGTGGCCACCACCGTCAGCGTGGCTGCCGGGGTCTCCAAGTCTGATACGGTGAAAGGCAGGGGGCCAAGAACACCATCCTCCAGCATGATTTGATCAGCCAGGCCGATCAGCTGCGGGGCATTATTCACGGGCTTGACGGTCACCTGCACCGTCTGTGAGGCAACAGCCAATCCATCCGAGGCAATTACCGTGATGCGTGCAACGCCGTTTTGATTGGCCGGGGGCCTCATGGTCAAAACCCAGTCGCCGCCGGATTTATTCAGTACGAGCGATCCAGGCGGGAATAGTTGGGAATCATCGGCGCTGGCGCTGCCCGATAAATCGCTCGCTGGTGAGTCGAGGTCCGTGACCCGAAAGCTGATCAGACCCAGGTTGTCTTCATCCATCTGATAATCACCCAAGCCGGCGATTGCCGGGGGATCGTTGATTGGGGTTACGACCAGTTGGAACATTTTGCGGTCCTCCAAGGCGCCATCGCTGACCGTCACGGTTATATTGGCGGTTCCGCTTTGATCCGTGGCGGGAGTGATCGTCAGGATCCGGTTTTCGCCAGTTCCGCTCACCTGGAGGCTGTTGGCAGGCAGCAGGGATGGGTTGTCGCCCACGGCAACAATGACGAGGCTGTCCACCGGGGAGTCGATGTCCTGCACTTTGAAAGTCACCACGAGCCGGCCATCTTCGGGGATGGTCTGGCTGGCTGACAGACCGCTTATGACGGGCGCATCGTTGACCGGTGCAACCGTCAGCAGGAAGGTCTGGCTGGCTGGCAGATCGCCATCCGACACCGTTACTGTGATGCGCGCGGAACCGCTTTGGTGGGCCGCGGGCGTTACGGTCAAAGTCCGTTCGGCTCCCTCGCCAGCCAAGACCAAGGCTCCCAGGGGCAGGAGTTGGGGATTATCAGAGGCCGCTGTCACCAATAATGCGGCCGCCGGACTCTCCACATCGGAGATGGTAAAGGTCAAGGGGCCTGGCTGGGCATTTTCCTGGATGGTTTGATCGGCTATTCCACTGATAATGGGCCAATCGTTCACTGCTTGCACGGTTACGCGGAAACTCCGGATAGTGGATGCGAATCCATCGAAGGCGCTCACTGTTATCTGGGCGGTTCCATTCTGGTTGGCGGCAGGCCTTAAAGTGAGCATCCAATCGGCCCCATTGCGGCTCGCGGCAACGGTTCCCGGCGGGAATAATTGAGCATTATCCGAAACGGTGTTGATTGCCAGTTCGCCACCCGGCGTGTCAACATCGGTGATGCTGAAGCTGAGAAAGGCCAGGCCATCTTCCTCCATCTGATAATCGTTCAAGCCGCTGATCACCGGTGGATCATTCACCGATGTCACCGCCAGTTGGAAGATGTGCTGAACGGTCAGAATACCATCGCTCACAGTCAGCGTAATATTGGCGGTGCCAGACTGATCGGGAACAGGAATCAATGTTAAAGTGCGGCTCCCTCCGGTCCCGGCCAACTGAAGGCCGGCAGGATTGATCAGCCTGGGATTATCGGAAGTGGCGGCAACCACCAACCCATCGACCGATGAATCGATGTCGTTGATGGTAAATGACACCGTCAGGCGGCCGTCCTCCGTGATGGTTTGAAGGGCAGGCAAGCCACTCAAGGTGGGACTGTCATTGACGGCGCTGACGGTCAGCAAAATGGTGCGCTGGGTGGTTGCTTCACCATCGGAGACGGTTACGGTGATGTGAGCGAGGCCATTTTGATTGGCGGCCGGGTTAATGGTTAATTCATGGCTGGATCCCTGGCCTGCCAGCACCAAGGCACCGGACGGAAGCAACTGAGGATTATCGGAAAACGCATTCACCTGCAAAGCGGCAGCAGAACTCTCGACATCGAGCACCGTAAAAGGCACCGGTCCCAGCGGAACATCCTCGAGGGTGTTCAAATCCGTGAGTCCCAGGATTTGGGGAGGATCATTTGCCGGTTGCACCACCACTTGGAAGGCTTGGCTGGAGGACAAACTGCCGTCCGTGACCGTCACGGTGACGCGCGCGGAACCGGTTTGGTCAGCCGTGGGCATGATCCGCAAAGTGCGGCTGGCGCCGGTCCCCCCGAAAAGGAATGCTCCGGGTGGAATAAGAGTGGGATTATCCGCAGTTGCAGAAACTGCCAGGGAATCGACTGCATTGTCCACATCGCCAACGGTAAATTCCAACGGGCCAGCCGCCGAGTCCTCAAGAATGGTTTGGTCGGCCAGTCCGGTGATCGAGGGCGGTTGATTGAGGTGTTGAACGGTTAATAGAAACGACTTGCTGGCCGAGGTCTGGCCATCGGAGACGGTCACGGTGATGCGTGCCGAACCGCTTTGATTCAGAGCGGGCGCGACGGTCAGGGTTCGGCTGGCGCCTTCGCCGCCAAAGCTGAAACCGGCCGGAGGAACCAGAATGGAATTGTCGGACACCGCCGTGACCACCAGGGAAAGGAGAGCATTGTCGATGTCCGCCAACGTGATACCCAGCGGACCCAGGCTGGAATTTTCTAAAGTAGTCTGATCAGCGAGGGTGGCAATGGTTGGGGGATCGTTGACTGGCGAGACCGTCAAACGGAAGCTTTGGGTGGTGGTGGCACCCCCATCGGAGGCGGTCACCGAAATCAGGGCGCTGCCGCTCGCATTGGGCGCTGGCACGATCCGGAGGGTACGGTTTTGGCCGGTGCGGCCCAACATTAAACCTTCCGCGGTCACCAAGGCGGGATTATCGGAACTGGCAGTAACAGTAATGACCGAGTTGGTGCAATCTGGATCGCTGACTTGAAAAGTCAGCCAATCGGTAGCTCCGTCCTCCGGGATGGCCACCTCAGAGAGACTGGAAATAGTCGGGGGCTGGTTGGCGCCGGACATTTGCAGGATTTGAACCCCGCCAGGACCATCGGCCACGTAGGTAACCTGGCAGACGGTTTTTGAGGCGTGGGTCCAGCCGGCGGTGGCAAAGCCAGCCAATCGGATTCCGTGGTCTGGCTGGCTGATGTCGTAAACCTGCAGGCCGCCGTCGCCGTCAGAAATGTAGGCTGAATTGTTGATGATCTGCACGTGTTCCGCGTGCCCTGGGGTGTCCACGCCGCCCAGGCGAATGATTTGCGCGGGATTACTGACATCCAGGATCTGCAAGCCCGCATCGTAATCGGCCACATAGGCTCGCTGGTTGACCACCTGAACTCCGAAAGCCCGGCCCGGAGTGCGGTAACTGCCCAGCTTGGTGATATTGGACGGATTGGAAATATCCAAAATGAGCAAGCCGGCATAATCGTCGGCCACATAGGCCTTGGAGCCAATGACTTGTATGGCCAGAGCCAGCCCGGGAGTATCGTATAAGCCCAAGAACGGGGGATCGGCGTAACGGCTGGTGTCGAATACCAGGAGGCCCATGGATTTGTCCGCCAGGAACACGGTGTTGCCAACTAATTGAATATCTTCAGTGAGGCCGGGAGTGTTGAATCCACCCAGCACTGAAGGGGAGGCGGGCAGGGAAACATCCAGGATTTGCATGCCGCCTGAACCATCAGAAACGAAAGCGACGGGATTGAGGAGGGTAACTTTCTGGGCTTCGCCTATCGTATCATAGCCGCCCAGGCGGATCAGGTTGGTGGGATCGTTGACATCCAGGATCTGAATCCCAGCCGTATCGTCCGCCAAATACATTCGCCGGCCTTCGAGCCAAAATCCGCGGGCATCCCCCGGAGTAACCAGGCTGCCAAGTTTGATCGCGTTGGTGGTAAGATTGGATAGGGGAGCGGGAATTTCGGTTGAAGCAATCACCCGGGCGGCGAAATTCGCCGGCGGCATGCCACCAAAATTGGCGGGTTCCCAATTGTTATCGATTTTGGTCCAGAAATCGTCGTAGCTGGCTCCGATCACGGGCGGATCGAAATGAGACAAGCCAGCAAGGTTGCCCGCAGTTTGGGCAAACCCCACCCATTGCACCGTCCAAGTGAATTGGTCTGGCACCCGCACGGACAAGCCGCGGAGGCTCAAAACATTGAAACCGGTCTGAACCTTGATAAAGGCGCTTTGGTATAAAAGTTTGTCAGGCGCCGGGATTCGGCCATAAGGACTGACATACCAGCCATCCCCCTCGTAAAAGCGAACGATAGCCCCCTCGGCGCCGGTGGGGGTGAAGTCGGCATAATATTGGCATTCAAATTCGGTCACTACGCGCGCGGTTCCGGACAGCACCACTTCGTCCCCATATTCATTGGAGCGGAAGGTGACCATATTATTGAATTCATTCCGAAGATTGTCGTAAACGACTTCGCTGCCTACCACCGCCCCGGGAATCAGCGCTCCAAAAAGAACCAAGATAATAGCTGCCCATGACCGAGTGGGAAAGGTTGAAAGAAAACCCGCCCAACAGTTTTTTACCATCATAATAAATCCATTAAAGGCCACGAAGGCACACCTATTCTATCGGCAATCCACCAACTTTGTGAAGCAATGAACTGGAATTTAATAAACACAAAGGGGGTTGGGAAAATTCCCAACCCCCTCGCCAATCATCCCCTGTTAAGGCGAAGAATGTTCCGCTATTGTTTAACCCGGTAAAACTTGCGGGTTGAAGAGGCGCTCACCGTGTAGGGCGAGGTGGCGCTGGGCACATCGGCAAACCCCCCCTCCACATTATCGGAGGCTTGGAGGGTGCCAGTGGACCAAGTGAGCATGGCTTTGCCGCCGGTAACGGCTTGAATGCCCACGGTCACCGGGCCAGGCTGCACATAAGCAAAGCTCAGACGATTGCTGGCACCTGCCATATAAATGGAAGCTGCTTCCAACTGCGTGAGTGCCTTGCGCCAGACACCCAGATCATCGATGTCAGCCGAGCCTTTTTCGTTGTAGGCGCCGGAGGGATCCTGGCCAATCACCGCTGGTGCACCAGTGGTAATGTCCCCAGCATCACCAAAGATGGTGCCTTGCTGGCGGGTAAAGGAGGAAACCAAGCCATCCAGGTAGGTCAGGCAACCGGCTTGCCGGTCCAAGACGTAAACCAAGTGGTGCCAGTTCCCATCATTAATTGAGCCAATAGGGCCATGGCCACCAATACCTGCACTGGCGCCATCGAAGACCGAGAAGGCCCAACCGCCATTCACCGGGGTGGTGGTGGAAGTGCTGGCGTCAGATCCATAGGTTGGGGCAAATACGAAACCTTTGCCGAAGGTTGAATTGGTGGTATCCGTGAAGAACGGCAGATCCCCGCCGGTGTAATTGACAGGCAGGCGAATCCAGAACGCGACGCTGAAATTAACGTTGGAACTGAACTGAAGGTCGGGAACTACCCCCAAAGTCACATAGTTTGTGCCTGCGGTATCAGTCGAATAGTGCAGGCCTTGGCCAACGGCGCCATCCGCCACGTAGCTGATGCTGCCGACACCCTTGCCATTATGGCCCCGGCCGGTGGCATCGGTGAGGTTGTTGTCAAACTTCAGATGCAGCACCAGCCCGGGAATTTCCGGAGGCGTTGTCGGCGCACCCAAAGCAATGACTTTGGCGGTGATACTGTTCGTTTTGCCAGACTGGTTGGAGATTTCCACCGTATAATCGCCGGCATCACCTGCCCCCAAGTTGTCAATGGAGAAGGAACTGCTGTTGGCACCGGTAATATTGGAGCCATTTTTCTTCCATTGATAAGCCAGGGGCACGGAACCTACGGCTCCCACGCGCATCGATATCGGCAGGCCAATATAATTCGTAACCGATTGTGGCTGAACCAGGATGACGGGTGACATGGTTGTCCCATAGGCCGCAGAGTAATGGGCCACCACTTGGTCAGGAGTAAGGGCCACGTTGTAGATGGCCACCTCGTCGATCGAACCGTCGAAGGTCCAATCATACGCAGGATCTACGCCTGAACGGCGGGATCCGATGCTCAGCGGGAAGGAGGAGGCTCCCACTCCGGTAGCCGGAGCGGACAGGCTGGCAGCCAGCTCGCCGTCAACGTAGAGGGAAATCAATCCATTGGGGCCATCATACACACCGACCAAATGATGCCAGTTGCCGTCAGGCCCGAGCGTGGCGATCGCTTCTGAAGAAGTTCCACCCGGATTCCGAATGAAGAAACGCCAGGTTCCGCTGACGAGATCCAAAGCGAATTGCTCGTTGGCGGATCCACCACTGCCACCGGTGCCCTTGGCCATGATCGTGGCGCTTTCCACCTGTTGAGCGGGTCCATTTACCCAAGCCTCGATGCTGAAGGCCACGTTATTAGTGCCTTGGAAGGCGAAAGCAGCGGGGTTGATATCTCCCATGTAGCTTCCGGTGCCGGCAAAGGAGGATGCCGTATTGGTTTCCGCCATGGAGAAGCCGGACTTGCCCAAGGTTGCGTTATGATAGGTGCCGTCATTGCCGCCCGCGAAATCGTGGGCGACCGTGCCGCTGTTTTCATCCAGCCGATAATAGGCGATCGGGGTATCCGCCACGATCGCGGAGGCGTAGCCAGCAGGGACAGGAACCACCGTCAAGGTGGCCACCGAACTGGTGACTGAACCGAGGGCGTTGCCGAGCACTGCCATATAATCGCCACCTAATGCCGAAGCCGCTTTGTTGGTATAGGTGGTGCGCGTTGCTTGTGGAATGGCAGTCCCGTTCAAATACCATTGGCAGGCGATAGGATCGGTGCCGATGGCGGACACAGACAAGGCAAACGGTTGACCGCCCCAGCGGGTGAGGGAACCGGGTTGCTGGGTGACCACCGGTTTGCTGGCTTGGACAACCAAGGAAACCTTGCTGGTGACCGAACCATAATCATTGGAAGCGATGACGGCATAAGCACCACTGCTGGCGGCCGTCAAAGAATTCAGGACCAGGTTGGTGGCAGTCTGGCCTGAGACGGCAGTGCCATCCTTGGTCCATTGGTATTTTATAGTGGGATTGCCTTCGGCCCAAACCGATAGAGTCACGGATGATCCTTCATAAATTGGACCCGATGGCAATTGGGGAGCCGTGGTAATGACGGGGGGCACGTTCGCCGCAATATAGAGGGATTGAATCACGCTGGCAGAGAGCGCTTTGTCGAAAACAGCTGGTTCATCGATCCAACCACCGAAGCCGAGGGTGGCTCCCAGGTTGGGATCGCTATCGGCACCGATGGCCCAGTTCTTGTCGCTGACTTGTACTGCACCCACAGTATCCTCCTGGGTGGCAACCAACTTCCCGTTACGGTAGAGGTTCCATTTGGTTCCATCATAAGTTCCCACCAAGTAGACCCAGTTGCCAATATCGCCCTGCGGAATTGGGAACATGGCCGTCACATCGGCATTCTGGCCATCGCTTTGACCCACTTCGTAGAAAGCCTGATTCACGGTGCCGTCCCCGGTACCGATGCGCAGGAAAGTGCCCGGGCCAGTAGCCCAATTGCCGTGGGAAATGATTTCCCGGTACCAATCTTTCTGGGTGGGTTTGATCCAAGCGGAAAGGGTCACCACGCCTTTAATGTCCAAAACCGGCAGCAAATTGCTGGATTGGCCCACGGCCATATTCCCATTCAAGCCGCTGAAAAAGGCCGATTTATTATCAGCGGGGAAACCGGAATAAGGAACCCCAGGAGCCGCCGCTAAAACGCCGTAGGAATTGACCGCATTGGCCTCGGATCCGGCCGAACCCGCGTTGCCTGCCTGGGGATAGCCCGCGGGATCTGGATTCGTGAAGGCAGGTTCATCCAAGCCCCAGTAGCCCAAGGGTTGATCGGCGAGGATCTGGGCATGGTAGCCGGCGTTGTTGGTGGAAGCAGTGGAATAATGAGCTGCAATTTGGTCGGCGGTCAATGCGGAGGCGTAGATCGCCACCTCATCCACCCAGCCATCGAATTGGCGATTCCCATAAGGATGATTCCAAGTGGTGACACCATCGCTGCCCGCCAGCGCGGTGCTGCCGATGCGCAATCCCACCCATTCGTTGGCCTTGAACGGCGCCGTGCCGAGGGCATCGGCACTGGCGGCCAAAGTGCCATTGACATACAACTTGGCGGTTGCTCCATCAAAAACGCCGACCACATGGCTCCAAACTCCATTAGCCGCTGTGCCATTGGCGCTCTTTGGAGAGGCGGTATAACTGTTCTCCCCGCCGACCCGGAATTGCCAGTAACCGCCTGGGCCACCCGCGTAAAAAATCCATCCAGATCGATTGGCACTGGTGAAATAGGAGTTCAAGTTCGCCAGAGGAGCAAAAACATCAGCACCCAGACTATTGGGTTTTGCCCAAAACTCGACAGTGAATGGAGGATTAGGATTAAGACCCGGCGTGTAAGGCACGTCGATTTTGGATCCGGAATAGCCAACGGTATTGCCATTATTATAGAAGCGAACGCTCTGTCCGACAATCCCCGGTTCCCCTTTCTTGGCATCTATGCCGTCCAAGCTCCGAATGAAATTACCCGTGCCGTTGGCCCCTAATGATCCGGCATTGGCCACCGTATTCAATGCGGGCGACTGCAGGGTTTCATTCAGCGGCCAATAACCGACGGGTTTTTGGGCTTGGAGGCTGGTGGCATAATCCGCATTAGCGGCCACGGCCAACAGAGTTCCCAGGCACCCGGCTGCGGCCAGCAAGGAACTGGGTTTACGATATGGTTTATTCATGGATCCCTTTTTCTTGAGGCAGTGGATTGATGCGTGCTGACTGCTGCGCCATCCGGCGGCGGCAGGCGCGGGGCCACTGCCAATTCTCCCGCACCAATTGACTTCCAACCGGTTTCCTGGCTTGGAAATTAAAAAATTCCTTCCGCTGAAAGGCGAAGAAAGGATGCTGAACCTTGCTTTGCATGGCTGACGAGAACGTAACCGAGTCAGGCGGTTTCAGTTTGGAGCAACCTATCTTGCTCGGAGTGCCCGCTCCTGAATCCAGGCAACATCCACGTTGCGCGGCGAACCATACTGATCCCGAACGACAGCCCCTTTGGCAATGGGGGGCATGGTCCGGTTATCCATCCATTTTTTGGTTTCAGAATGACCATCGGCAAACGAAAAACCGCCTGCCCGATTATGGTAGAAGCCGGGCAGATCGATGAATTCGTAGAGTGCTGGATTATCCGGCCAGCCCGCAGTGGAGGTGGCGAAATTACCGACATCGACGCTATCCTCGCGCATATCCAGCAAAACAAACATTTTCGTCGGCCGTGGAATAGTGGAAAGCTTGAAGAAAAAGCGGGCTTTATCCAGGGAGGTTATCCCGCCATCGGTTCCCGCGAATCCCCCAAGATAAATATTCATGGACATGCTGCGCACCCGCGGTTTGGGAACCCCGTTAACGGTCAGGTAAGATTTATCAGACGGGCACCGAAAAATCGTGGCCGACTTGCCGACATAAGTCCAAAGCGGACTATGAATAAGGTCCACGGTGGGATCAGTATTGGAAGGATTGCCCGGGTTGAAGTCCATCATCCCACAAATCCAAGTGGCGTTGTCAGTAGCTGAGCCGTTCCATTTCCCATTGTGAGTCGTGCTGGCAAATGGAATCCGATCCGTATTGTCTTCCGCATACATACGCCAGCCCAAAGCCAGTTGCCGGTGGTTGTTCAGGCAGTGGATGCCTTGGGCCTTGGTTTTGGCTTTGCCCAAAGCTGGTAACAGCATGGAAGCAAGTATGGCGATGATGGCAATGACCACCAGCAGTTCGATCAAGGTGAAACCCCGCTTCGCTTCCGAGCGGATTCCGGTTGAAAAAATCTCCTGCATCACTTTCATTTTGGCGCACCTTTAGTTAAACTTACGTGAAATCCCTACGTCACACGGACAATTCCCGCTCCCCGTCCCCCCCCTGCCATTCCTTTTAACCTTCGGCTGTTTTACCTATCTATCGGATTGTTTTATCGCAAGTCAAAAGGAAAATGCAGCATTTTGCATTTTGGCTCTATTTTAACAAACGGGTGGGAAATGGACATCGTGGCTTGGTATGGCCAAGCCAGCCACATGATTTGGGTAAACCAAATCCATCCAAGTGGAATCTGGCAGCACTTGGAGGTTCTTTTCGCCCGGAACCCGCATAATGTTGGAGCGAACCATCCAACCATCTCTAAAGCACTGCTGGTCAATGGCCCTTGACCTTGGACGTGCCATTGATTCACCCAATGGTGGTTCCTTAAAACTGACCAGCATTAAAAGTAAACCGACCGTTGGCGATTGAAACATCGCAAAGGGTATTTTTTAATGGCAGTGACAGCCAGATCCACACGAAGTGGCTTCAAAGTCTGCCTCGGAAGGCAGGCGCCCAAGTTCCATGGTTTTGGTGACGTGTTGGGTCACCATTTTCTTGACGGCATGAAGGGTTTCCTGCGCATCAATGAACTCGCGCGCCACGGGATGAGCAAACAAAGCTTCGCGCTGTTTTTCAAAAGCGTCGATTTCAGCATCGGTCAGTGGTTGCCCACTTTGCTGTTTTTGGTACAACTCTTTGTTTTTTTGTTCCATGGCCTGGTAAAGAGCCTGGGCTTGATCATGCGCCATGAAGGTATTGACCTTGTCTTGGACGTTCAGAAAGACGGGATTATCCAAAATCGCCTGGCACAGGGCACGCGTCTTTTCAACCAGCATTGGATCGGTAGCAACATTCATAATAATTAACCTCTAACCAAGCGAATTGGCCGGCTGGCCCCCCCAGAATTCGCCCAATCCGCCGGAGGAATAAACCACATGATTGGGGATTGTTCAAATACTTAATCCCAGCGGCGTCGGGTGAGTTGGGCGCCGGGGATTCAGGAAAACTTTTGCGCCGAATCCAAGAGCCGTTATACTCAGCGCATGAAAGCAAATCGTTTCCAAAGTTCCCTCGCGTGGTTTTTTTCCGGCTGCTTCCTGGCATCAAGTCCTGCGTTGGCAACGGAAGCCGATAGCAAAGGGGCGCTGGAATTAAAGCCGGTTGTCTTGGCGGAAACGGAGTTATACCGTTCTGAGCCAGCGAATAATGGCGCCGGTCCCATGTGGTGCAGTGGGTCCACCTGCCTGGTTCGCAGTGGAGACACGCTTTTCGCCAGTGGCCTGGAAACCCTGAAAGAGGCCAAACCCCTGAACAATTGCCGTTGGCTCCTATTCCGGAATGAGGGTGGGGGGTGGAAACAGATCGTGGCTGATCCTTCCGGCCGGACCCGGGAACCCAGCCCATTGGCAGTTTTTAGCGATAGCCGTGTCTTCATGTCTGTTAATCCGACTCAAGTGACAGATCCCAATCGATATAGCGGCCCAGCCCAACCGGGAATCCTCATGTGGCGGAGCGCAGAGGCAAGGCCCGACTTTCAACAATTGACGCCCCAATGGACCGGCAAACCAAATTTTACCGAGCATTCCTACCGCAGTTTTGCCGCGGACGGTCCGGGACGGGAATTGATCCTGTTCCAGAATATAGATTACACACACGCAGAATGGGCTTTTCTGAATAATGACGGTCAATGGGCCGCGAGTGGGAAACTGGTTTGGCCATGGGGCACCGGATACGATAAGCCGCAGCCCATCCGGGTTTGCTATCCCAATGTGGCCATCAAAAACCGCCAAGTGCACTTCTGTGGAGTCAGCGATATTGAAGAGCCGTATCAAGAATGGCGCGCTTACAAGAAATCGCTTACTGGACAGAATTGGGATTACGATTTCCGCCGTTTGTTCTACACTTGGTCGAAAGATATTGCCCGGGGCGGCTTTGAACCTTGGATTGAACTCGCCAGCTGCGATAAAACCTGCGGTTGGATTTCCCCTGGAGATCTTTGGGTGGGGCCTGATGATTCGGTGCACATTGCCTGGACTGAACGGGCCTTGGACGAACGGTTGCGGGAGAAATTTTTCCCCACCGTAGAGCAGAGATATTCCCTGAATTATGCGGTAGTTCGCCAGGGGAAGATCATCTCCAAGCGGATTTTACACGAGGCAAAAAAGGGGGGCGAGGTGCCGGGTGTCTGCCGGTTCCAAGTTGCTCCGGATAATCGTTTGTTTGCCATCTATTATGTGAGCGGCAACCGGACGGACGGAAAACCGGTCTCGGAAAACCGGATTTTGGAAATCGGTCGAACCGCTGAACTTCGCGCGCCAACCTGCCTGCCCCTGACCAAGCCGTTCACCAGTTTCTTCACCGCGACTGGCCGGGCTGGCTCAATGCCGTCCAATACCCTGGATATCCTGGGCCACCGGGCAGGGGAATCAGACCGCATTTCGCATGCCAGCCTCCGGCTTTTCTAAAGGATCGCCAAGCTAAACCAAAACCTGCTGCATTGTCAGGGATGAGTCCGGAAGCCACCAAACACACCCACAGGGTATTCAGCGTTTTGTTGATTCCCAAGTGCACGGGGGCCATCGTAATTCATTTTTGTCCAACGCGTTGGCGAATTCGAATACCAATCCGAAGATTTCCAGTCACGGCTCCAAAAACTGGGGCTGGAGGAAGTTTTCACCAGTAATTTTCAGGAAATGCTCGCCCAAGCTGGCTATGACAATAAGTTTCTAGCCATCGCGCTTACCTACCCCCGGGGGGGATGGCGTGTGGTCCGGTATGGGAAACAGCCGTATTTGGGTTCAATTTCTACTCCTTAGGGAACAAACAGCAAACTTGAACGATTATTCTGAACCCCGAAAAGCACTAACCACCCGGGCGGAATGGCAGTTTTCGCCACCCGCCTTGTATTCTCCGCGTGGTCCAAGATGGGTTGGCGTTGATGACGTAAGTTGATCGCCCTGATTAATTAATAAAATGATTGACTCAATGTGCATGGTGGGACGATATAGAGTCTTGAAGGTATCCGAGGCGCCGAATTAGTCCAAGAAAAGGCAACAATAGAAAAGCAAAAAGATATTGGCGAGGAATAATCATGGAAACCGATGACTTCATGCTGGCGGCAGTCGAAGACGATTTTTCTGTGGATCTGCTCTCAAAAAACGGAGCATCCGCTTTGTATGGTGCCCTGCGCAAGGGCGGCACAGAAAGGCTAAAAACCCCGGATGGTTTGTGGGAAACACACACCATGGGAGTTTGGCATTTCGTTGCCATGACTGGCGATGGAAATGCGAACCGAATCTGCCAATGGCATATCCCCAGGTTTTCCATGACCAAGGAATTGGCGCCTTTGGTGGGAGTATCGACCGCCCTTCGCAATGCCCCTCATCCATTAGTTGGCAGGCTGGAAGAAGGTCTTGGCCTGGCGGTTTTTGAGAAGAAACAGTTGGGTTTTTTACTGGATGGTCCTGATGGTACCCATTCCGGCATCAAGACGGCGTTTCGCAGCAAATTGAAACGGGATTTGAAGATACTAAATGAAGCGGAATCAAAAGTGGTTACGAAAGGTGACGGGTTTTGTCTGGAGGGAGTTACCACACCGGAGGGCAATCCGGTGCAATCCCCGAGCAGATCCTTGATTGAGGCCATCGCCTTTGAGCAAATCTGTTTGGGGCACCTTGACCCCGGGAATTTCGGGATCTATTCGGCATTTTGCACATATCGGGATTTTGACACTTCTATTGAAATGCCCGATTCCCTGATTGAAGAATTAGTAAGTGTACAATTCGCATGCCGCCCAAATCAACTGGATGATGAGGTCTTGGAGGTTTTCGCCAAAGCACAGAAAAAAACACTCACGAAACCCATTTGGGGCCCTGGCATCAAGATGAAGGAGGCTGAGGCATGCGGCATATTGACTGCTGGCATGCGGGGCCTCTCCAGGCATCGGCGCGTTCAGTTCATGCTGATGAATGGAATGCATGGTGCAGCCTTGTTTTTGGCGCTGGCCGCCGCGGCCAACGTCATAGGCTACCGCCGGTATGCTGAATTGCAGTGCTTGCAGTGCCAGGTGGACTCTCCTCAGGAGCAGGATCTTAGGAAGGAAACGGCCTTCATCAAACTGTATGGGGAACTGGCTGAGCAGGTGGCATAAGGTGGGAAACCGAGGCATTTAGTTTCATCATCTTCAGGGCTACTAATATCCTTTGGTGGTGGGCGCGTTTACAGCGACAGGGAGACGATGGGCCACCATCTCAAAATTCTTTGCCAGACAAATTTGGAACAGGTGGGCGACTTGCGTCACCTGCTGGCCACACTATACCAGGATATTGGCAAAAAATTTATTGGCATGAGGGATATGGATTCGTTGAGCAGTCTGCGCAATAGGTCAGCAATGAGTTTCAAAATTAAAAGGTCACGCTCGTTTTTTCAAGAACTCCAGCTTTCCCGTTGCCTATCAGGTAGTTGCGGGCTGGAAAACGCCTTAAATCGGACAGCTTTCAACCTTCAGCCCTGCTTCATAGCTCCAGTTCCGCGCCGGCTTTCTTCTTCTCCCGCGTGGCTTTCTTCTCCGGCGCTTCGGCTTCCCAAAGGTGTTCCAAGCCGTGGACGATGGCGATGGACCTCTCCTTTTGCCACGTCCCGGGAATGCACCGCTTGCGGTGTGTTGACCGCGGATGGTTTGCAAAACTCTACCCGCACAAGGATGCCAGCGTCATTCACCATTATAAAGCCGTCAAGCGGTCGGCAGCCAATTACTGCCGGGACGCCATCTGGGATCTTGGCTGGTATAAACCACCCTGTCGGCATGGCTGCCTTTACTGCTACGGGCGCAGCGGGGCGGTTTATTCGGACCCGGCCGAAAATTCAGCCCCGGACCACAACCTCTCACGATCGGCGTGCGCTGCCTCGGCCTCCGGTCTCAAGCTGGACGGTTGAAAATATCGGGGTCCCTGGCGTTAATTACCGCCTTTTGAGGCTTCGCCAAGCAGCTCAAAAACAAAAAGACCGGTTCAGGCAAAGCCTCACCGTGCCTCCGCGTAAATAATTCGTCTTTGCTCTTGCCTTTTCTTTGGGCATCGCTAGGTTTTTCTTTACTTGTGTTTCCTTGGGCCGTATAGGTGTATAAGGGTAAGCATTGGTATCAATTATTATGTGAGCAACCTGGCTTGTGGGAAGTCAGCTTAGGCGGCGTAAATAAATAAAGGTATCATCTTATAATTTAACCGGAGCAACTACTTTAGTTTTCTGGAGAGTGGGAGGCTGTAAACAATGAGCAACTTCAACGACTACTACAATGACTTGGCAGCCTGGGAGAAGAAGCCGGTGCTTCCTCTGATCGCGGCCTGGGACTCCAATGACGTTCAGAATATCGTGAACGAATTGCGAGCGGTGTTTCAGGCATGTTCGTTCGCAACCACGCTTCTGACTATCTCACCTGGAACGACGAATCAATCCATTGGGAACAAGGTCGCCGAGTTCTTCACAAACCACATGAATCGACACCTGAGAGCGTTCCGAATCGAAGACTGTTCAGGCGCTGGGTATCCAGACAAGCAACTTCGAGAGGTCGGCACCGGTCGCTTGTTCGCTTGCGAAATCAAGGCCACAAGTCACTTCAACCCCAGCGATTCCAACCGGATCGTCTTGACGAGTTCTTCGGATAAACTGAGGCGGAAATTCCGACAACCGCTCCATCATCTTTTGGTAACCGCAAGCTACGTCGAACACAACGGTCAACTGGAACTCCAGACCTCCCGGTTGGATTTCCTGGAGCCGACAACGCCAGTGAACGTCAGACTGGAGGCTTCCGTCTCCCAACGCCTCTTGGCGCAAGCGGCCCATAGACATTTCACATTCTAATAACCTGGAGCGTCCAAATGAAACCCTTCCGAATGCTGGCTTGGAACATCGACGAGCTGTCGTCAGCCCTCCAGATTGACGTGCCCAGCATTCGGGAATACTTCACCGATGGCCGGCGGGTCGCGTTCATCATCGAACGTCGCCTGAAAACTGAGCTTGGCTTCCGCCTCGCCCCAAGCGAAGGGGCCGCGTTCGACTTGGTGGACGGACAAGGTGAGAAATGGGAGGCAAGAAACATCACTTCGGGCGGTGTTTATTTTTGTCCCAGCTACATGGTGGGTTCCGGGCGCTCCTTTAACGAGTCGGGCTTTCTTGTGAAACTGAAACAAATCAAGGGGTATATCCTCACGGATATTGAGAAATTCCCAAACGTGCCGTGTTGGATGATCCCCAAGGAGGCAGTTGAGAGATGGTATGGATCGAGGAGACTGGGTGCCGGAACGAAGATTTCGCGTGAAAAAGCTCTGACGCTTATTGCGGCACTCGCATGATGGGATTTGAAGACAATCTTGAATTTGACTTCGCGGCTGCGCCGGTTGACAAATCGCACTTCAAGGCTCCACTGGCGAAACAGTTGAGCGAGTTCAAGGAGTTTGGCACCGAAACCCGGTTGGTGCAGACGCAGGCGCAGCTCTTTACCGGTGAGAGCATTACCGTTCCGACCTACGTCAACGAGTATTGGACGGCGAAGCAGCGGGCTGCGAGCAGTCTGCATGAGATTTCTTACCGGGCCTGCTTCAAACCCCAGCTCCCTCGATTCTTCATTCAGCGCCTCACGGAACCAGGCGACGTGGTTTACGACCCGTTCATGGGCCGGGGCACCACCGTTGTCGAGGCCGCGCTTCTGAATCGGATTCCACGCGGCTGCGACATTAACCCGCTGAGCGTATTCCTAACGAGACCACGACTTGAGCCGCCATCTGTGCGCCAGGTTGACGAGCGACTTGATTTGGTCGTTTGGCACGATCACGACGAGTTCCCAGAGGACTTGCTGGTCTTTTACCATCCAGACACGTTGCGAGAAATTTGCGCCTTGAAGAAATACCTCCTCCGAAGGCAGGCGGACGGGGCGCTCGACTCCGTTGACCGGTGGATTTGGATGGTCGGCCTGAATCGTCTTACGGGTCATTCACCCGGTTTTTTCTCTGTTTACACGTTGCCGCCAAACCAAGCGGTATCAGTCCAGGCTCAGCGGAAGATTAACGCAGACCGCAATCAGACACCCCCTCGGAGGAAAGTGGATGACTGTATTTCCAGGAAGACGAGCCAGTTGCTTTCGGATTGTGGCCACCAGGTTCGGGATGCCCTTACGCCCATCGCCAGGAATGCCATGCTGTTGACCGCCAACTCAAATATGACCCCACAGTTCGACAGCGACAGCATCTCGCTGGTCGTGACTTCGCCGCCATTCCTCGATGTCGTGGACTACGCGAATGATAATTGGCTGCGGTGCTGGTTCATCGGGGTTGACGCGGCGTCTGTGGCGCTGACGGTTCCCAAAAAGCTTGAAGATTGGCAGAAGGCCATGACCTCCGTATTCCAGGAAATGTTCCGCATTCTCCGGCCAGGGGGCTACGTTGCGTTCGAGGTCGGCGAGGTTCGCGGCGGGAAGATAAAACTGGAGGAAGCGGTGTTGCCTTGCGGGGCCGTGGCTGGATTTGAACCTCTTCTGGTCTTGATAAACGACCAGAAGTTTACAAAAACCGCCAACTGCTGGGGCGTGGTTAACAATTTCAAAGGCACAAATACAAACCGCGTCGTGGTATTACGTAAATCCGTATGAGCTGCGGCCGGTTGTTAGATGTCGCGTATGAAATCTGCCTCTTCCGGAAAGTCTGTGGAGTTTTTCATTGACTGACGTGGGTCGTTCTATGAGATGCCGTTTGTAAAAAATCATAAGTGGCTATACTACAATGATTTACAACCAGCCAATAGCTTCTGGCTTGCGGGTGCGAGCTAAAATGAGCAGGGGCGTGGGCTTTGAGCACCAACTCGCACGTCCCTGCGGTCGAACTCCGCAGTTTTCCCCATTTTCATCCTTCCTCGCGTAACCAAATCCCATTTGAGCCAATTTAATTTCCCACAGACATCCCGGAAGAAACTTAATTTTCAAGGAAGTCGTTTGGGCAATGATTGAACGAACACAGTAATTAACCACGATACGGCAGTGGCTGAAGCTGGAACGGTTATTCGTGGGTGTGAGAACCGGAATTTATTAAAGAACCGGGGGAAAATGAAAAAAGGCCTGCAAACAAAGGTTTTTGGGTGTGAAATATTGTCTAGCCCCACTCGGCATAAAAATCGGCGGCTGACCAATGCTCAAACCGATTCACCCTGGAGTGTGGAAGAGGGGATGGGCAGATCTTGACCTTTCACAGCAGGCTTCCCAGCGGCTTGTTTGACCTGCTTTGGGACCGCTGCCATGCCCAGGAATTCCAGATTACTATTGTTCCCAACCCGCCCGCTTGTTAACATCCAACTATCCTGGCTCACACCCGTTATTCGTGATCCATCTCGAAAAAGATTGCTACGAGATTAACGACCAGACCGAAGCTGTAGCCATCACCAGCCTGCAGGCGCTGCTGGCGCAAGCGGGGATCGGAGGCGGAGCGTGAACCTTGAGGGACTTCATTAGCGGGCAGTGCAAGAAGCGACTCACAGTCACCGGAGGCCGGGGAATCCACCAACGCTGCCCGCGAGCAAGCCCTGACCGAATGGCTGAACATGGCGAAGCCCGCCAAATTCAAGCAGCAGCAGTAACTGATCTTTTACGCTCCTGCGCCAAAAACGGAGCCGGACGAGGACAAATGCCGCGCCCCATTCCAAATCTTTGCGCTGGGCGGCGCGGCGTTCCCCGAAGGCGATGGCGACAGCTATCAGGCGCTGGGCCGGCGGGCGAAACCGGATTTCGCGGGAGCAACGCAGATTGAGGATCTGTTCCGAGCCGGCTTGCCGGACTTTGGTGGACAGCGTGGGGGCGGCTTTGACGTTTACCAGAAGCTTGACAACAGGTTCAGTATCGGTAATGACGAAATGGAAATTTCAACCGTCCAGCCTGAAACCGCACGCTGATCGTGAGAGGTTGTGGCCCGGGGCGGAGTTTTCGGCCGGATCCAAAACATCGGCGGAGATGGTTTGAATGTTCGGCAATCATCCC
This sequence comes from uncultured Verrucomicrobiota bacterium, assembly GCA_964409245.1. Lineage (GTDB taxonomy): Bacteria > Verrucomicrobiota > Verrucomicrobiia > Limisphaerales > UBA1319 > CAIMWS01. Next base: position 55,410 of record CAYPCQ010000008.1, on the reverse strand, counting down.
GCTTGGGGTGTTTTTCTGAAATTGAAAAGGGCCAGCATCATGCCGGCCAGCATTAAAAGGGCGCTGATGAAAAAAGCAGCGCCGGGGATGAACCACGGAGCCTTGGGGCTTATGAAGTATCCGAAAAGGGTGGTAGCCATGGGCTGGCCAATGAGGCTGGCTACGTTGGCCAGGCTGGACAAGGCCCCTTGGACAGCGCCCTGCTCGTTGCCAGGGACACTTTTGGAAATAAGCGACTGCAAAGCTGGTCCCCCAATGGCTCCGAGGGAACCGGCCAGCATAATCACGTAAATCATCCACCCCTGGCTCGCCAATCCATAACCGGCCAGGTTGCAGGAGCTGATAATGAGACCCGTGACCAAGGCCTTGCGCTCGCCGAATCTAGGGATGATTACGCGCACCAATCCGCCTTGCACCAAGGCAGCAACAATGCCGATCATGGCCAGGGATACCCCGGTTTCTGCAGCATTCCAATGGTATCGGTAACCGGTATATAGCACCCAAATTCCTGGCATGGTATTATGGGCCAGGTAAACTAGAAACAGGGTTGAGGTCAGGCCCAACGCCACCGGATAATTGCGGAGAGCCAGCAAAGAGCCAACTGGATTGGCGCGGCGCCAGGCAAAGGCGCGGCGTTGTTCCTGAGGCAGAGATTCAGGCACGGCCAGCAAACCAAACAGCCAGTTGATCAAAGTCAAAACTGCCGCTGCGAGAAAAGGCAAACGGAGGCTGAAGTTGGATAACAAGCCTCCGAGAACTGGGCCGGCAATGAATCCGATGCCAAAAGCTGCTCCAATCAAACCAAAACTTTGCGCTCGTTTTTCCGGCGGGCTAACGTCAGCGATATAAGCGCTGGCGGTGCTGAAACTCGCCCCAGTGATTCCTGAAACCAGCCGTCCTATAAAGAACCAGGATAAACTTGGCGCCCACGCCAGCAACAAGTAATCAAGGCCTGAACCCAGCAAGGAGGCCAGCAGAATCGGCCGGCGGCCAAAGCGGTCGGAAAGGCTGCCCAGAAGTGGAGCGAACAGAAACTGCATCAAGGAATATAAAGCCGCCAGCAGGCCCATGGTGCCGGCGGCGGTTGACACACTGCCACCTTGGAACTCCTCGACGAGCTTGGGCATAACCGGGATCACCAGCCCAATTCCCAACACGTCGAGGAAAAGGGTTGCCAAAATAAAGATGATGGCTGGCCGGCGAAGTTTCACGGGTGGAAGGCCTAGAGAAAAGAGCAATCAAAAAGAGCAATCAGCTGCTTTCACGAAAAAACCAACCAGTGCTGGATGGGTAATTGGAAACCTCCCGCCGCTTCATGGAAGATTGGGCAAATATACGAAGACGTTATCATGGAAGTGTTAAGCAGAAAAACCCAGGGCGGCCGCAAAAGCCAGCCCTGGGTTTCCGAAATCAGAGAATCCTATGGCTTAGACCTGCTTATAGGGATTGAATTTTCCGGGCATGGGGATGGGATAAAACCCGTTGTCATCCGGCATCACCGGCGGATTCGATTTCCAGGACAACTCCGCCGGGAACGAATCAACGCCTTCGGCCACCAAGGTATCCCATTTGACCAACTTGCCTGAATAAGTGGCCATGCGGCCCAGCACGGCAGTCATGGAACTGATGGCGCCATGCCAGCCTTCGTGCAGTTTCTTATCGTTGGCAATGGCTTGCTGGAGGGCATAATGCTCCTGGACATAAGGGTTGTTGAAATTCAAGCGAACCTGAGGACCGCCGCCAGCGACATTGCGGCCCTTGGGTTGGCCGGTGGAATGGAAAAATTCCGTGACCGAGTCCCAAGTGCCCGGTTGGTGGCGGCACTGACTGAACATCTTCAGTCCGTTTTCGTAGGTGTATTCAATAAAATGGGCATCGAAGATCTGGCCTTGGATATTCTTGCCGTTGTAGCCGCGGGTGAGGCTGGCACCCATGCCATTGGCCTCCACCGGATGAGCCCAATCGGCGCCTTCCTTGTTGAGGACGGTGGACGCCACCCAGTTGCCGATATCCAGGTTGTGCACATGCTGCTCGCAGATTTGATCGCCGCTGAGCCAGACAAAATGGTACCAATTGTTCACCTGGTATTCCATTTCGGTCATATTCGGACGGCGGTCCCGATTCCAAATGCCCTGGCCGTTCCAGTAAACACGCAGGAGGTTCACATCGCCGTATTTGCCTTCGCGGATGGCTTGAATGCCGCTTTGGTAGGAAGCTTCATGGTGGCGCTGCAATCCCACAACCACCTTCAGGCCTTTTTCTTCAGCCATTTTATTGGCGGCCATGACCTTGCGGAAACCGCCGGCGCACACGCAAACCGGTTTTTCCATAAACACATGCAGGCCGGCTTTCACGGCGGCCTCAAAGTGCTGGGGCCGGAATCCAGGAGGGCCAGCCAGGATCACCATGTCGGGCTTGGTCTCCAAAGCCTTTTGGTAAGCATCCAAACCCCAGAAAACACGCTCCGCAGGAAGGTCGGATTTTCCCTCGCCCTGTTTCCTGATCTCCGCTGCCGCACCTTTGGCGCGACCTTCGAAAGCGTCCGCCACAGCAATAATTTTAACGTTTCCGCCGGCTTTGATGCAGTCAATGGCGGCGCCAGTACCGCGGCCACCGCAACCGATAACCGCCACTTTGATCACATCGGATCCGGCGGCGTGCACCATCCAAGGAGTGGTGGCGCTGGCCAAAGCGGCACCCGCGGTCAGCACACTGGAAGCTTTGAGAAAATCACGGCGTGATTGTTTTTCATTCATATTCATCATACACCTCTGTTATTGGGTTAGTTGTTATCATTAACGGGCAACGGCAAACACTATGTAGCTGGCTCGGCGAAATGCAACACAAAAGGCCAGGCAACTTCGCGATGAAGCAACGTAAAACCATCCGAGCCAAAAGGTGGCGGATGAATGGATGCTTGCCAGGCAGGTGGGAAGGGAGGAGATTCTCTCAGCGAAAATGGAAAGAGGCCTTCTTTTGGAGGTGGGGCAGTAGCAGGCCAAAGCGACTGGCTGGCGGCCAAAGCTGACAATTCAATCCCGCAGGGTTCAGGAAATCATGAGTTTGTTAAAAAATTTGACGAAGCGCCTGGGACAGGCCAGCAATGCCTTGGGATCCCAGGCAGCTTTGGTGTTCATAAACCAGAAAATAGCGTCTTTCGGAACTATGACTCAACTCAATATTGACCGTGAAAAGCGCCGCATTAACGTCGAGCTGGAACTTAAAGGCGAAACGCAATCTTTAAAGGCAGAATTCTTGGATTACCGGCTGGAGGAAATCGGAGGTAAGGTTTTTATCGAATTCTCCCGGATCCATACTTCCCGGGAATGGCTCAATACCTTGTTGCCTCAAATCCTTCCCAAACCGCGGTTTGAGGTGCCGCCCTTGATCAAGGTCTTATTGTAAGATACAAGATTCGCCCAATTTGACGCCAAGCCGTGCCTATGCAATTGGCTCAGTCGTGCTGGCTGGATCTACTGGTGCAACACCTTCGTCATTCGCCACATGCAGATCTGTTCAAGATCTGGTCACGACTCGCCGATTGTATTGCGTAAAACACTGCGGTGCAATCATTTGCATCCAGGCTTGCGGCGGTAACACGCTCGGGAGTCCCCATCAATAACCGAGATATTTTGCGGCTTGGGCCACATCTTTGTCGCCGCGTCCAGACAGGTTCACAATGATCAACGTTTCAGCCGGCAGCAGGGGAGCCTTTTCCATCACGGCCGCCAACGCATGGGATGATTCCAATGCCGGAATAATACCTTCACAACGGGCCAGGAGTTGAAAAGCCTGGAGGGCAGGGGTATCCATGGCATAGGTATATTCCACCCGTTTTTGGTCGCGCAACCAGGCATGTTCGGGACCCACCGCCGCGTAATCGAGCCCGGCGGAAACGCTATGGGTCAACAAAACCTGGCCTTCGCCATCCTGCAAAACAAACGATCTGGTGCCTTGCAGGACGCCGGGGGAACCACCTTGGAAACGAGCCGCATGCTGGTTGGGCAAAATCCCGAGACCGCCGGCTTCCACTCCCAACATGCGAACCGAGGCATCCTCAAGAAAAGGATAAAACAGGCCCATGGCGTTGGAGCCGCCGCCTACGCAAGCCACCAATAGATCGGGCAGCCGTTTTTCTTTTTCCAGGATTTGAACCCGTGCTTCATCCCCGATGATCCGCTGGAAATTCCTGACCATCAGCGGATAGGGGTGCGCACCATACACGGTGCCGAGGACATAATGGGTAAGGCGCACATTGGTAACCCAGTCACGCATGGCTTCGTTGATGGCTTCTTTCAAAGTGCGCTGTCCGGCCTTCACTGGGACAACCTCTGCCCCAAGCATTTTCATCCGATAAACATTCAATTCCTGGCGCTGGCAATCCAATTCCCCCATGTAAATGATGCACTTCAGGCCGAACATGGCGCTGACGGTGGCAGTGGCTACCCCATGCTGGCCCGCCCCAGTTTCAGCAATGATCCGGGTTTTCCCCATCCTTTTAGCGAGCAATACCTGGCCTAAGGCGTTATTGATCTTGTGTGCCCCGGTATGCAGCAAATCCTCTCGCTTGAGATAGATTTTGGCGCCGCCCAAGTGCCGGGTCAGTCTTTCCGCGTAATACAAGGGGGTAGGGCGTCCGCAAAATTCCCGCAAATAGTAGCTCAGTTCCTTTTGGAATTCAGCATTCCCCTGGGCTGCAAAGTATTGTGATTCCAACTCCTGAAGTGGATGCATCAAAGTTTCGGGCACATAACGGCCTCCGTAAGGGCCAAAATGTCCCAAATCATCGGGAACCTTCGCTTTTTCTGCCATAAAATATCTAGCTGGGCGCTTTTTGAACGTAAACCACGCGATTATTTTTGCCTTAAAAACCAAAATGTCCAAGGAAAACACGCCACCATGTAAAATGATCGTCCGCAGGTTAAAATTTGCGCACAAATGCGTCACTTTTGCACATAAATTTGCGCACTTGATGCCGCAGGCTCCGCCCTGAAAATCAAAGCCAATTGAGAAAACACAAAACGGTGGATCGGTTTTTTGCTCATTCGCAGTGCTTTAGGTGAAAAGGGACCAATTTCAAAGCCTGAAAACGGAACCAAAGTCCAATGTGGCATACAAAGTGCTACACTGCATAGTCATGAGACGAATATTGGGTTCGTTGCTCTTTTAAGGTTTAACCAACCGCTTTCGCGCTCATTGTGAAAGCAAAGAACCGCTTGCAAATCCTCATACGTTGAGCCGCAAGGTTTAGCGTTCTTCATAGGCTGTAGGTTGACTGGCGGCTTGCGTAAGCAAGCCGCCAGTATTTCTTAACTTCGGGCCTATTATAATTGCTTGCCAATGCTGGGCTGTCGTGTTGCTGTAAAGGGAGTTTGGCGGATTGAGCAGGGGCGTTGGCAACAAAGCAAAACGACTACATCTTGCCTGCCAATGATCGAAATTCGGCATTCAACGCTGCCCACCAGCGCTTGAAATTCATCAATAAACGATCCTTCCTGGAGGTGCGCCACCAGGAGGATTGGGTCGGGGATTTTGCCGGGATGGGGAAATTGTTGGCACCGTTACACCCGGCATTGACACTTCGTGAGCTGTTAAATTACGCTTCATTCTACTAACAAACATGAAACGACGCGCATTCCTCAAAATGGCCGGGGCCGCATCATTGGCACCCTTGGCGACACCCTCCTTGGCCGCCGCCGAAAACAATCCCCACCGCGATTACTACGAATTACGGCAATATCACTTTGAGAAAGAGAACCAAAAAAGAGCCTTCGATAGTTTTATGAAGGAGGCTGCCATTCCCGCCTTGAACCGGTTGGGAATTGAGCCGGTTGGCGTTTTTTCCCCCGATGCCGGATTCAGCCCCGCCTATGTGCTCTTGCGGCATAAAACCATGGATTCCATCGCCACTTTAACGCAGCGTTTGGCGGGTGATGAAACCTATTTGAGGCAGGGATCCAACTTTTTGGATGCCCCGGCTGGCAACGCGGCTTTTAAGAGGATGGAAAGCTCCTGCTTGCTGGCCTTTAAAGGCATGCCGCAACTGGAGATTCCGGTGAAGTCAACTGGACGCGTTTTCCAGCTGCGCACCTACGAGAGCCCCAGCGTGAAGACGGGACAAAAGAAAATCGAGATGTTCAACGATGCGGGTGAAATCAAGATATTCCGTGAAGTTGGCTTGAATCCGGTATTCTTTGGAGAAACCCTGGCTGGCAGCAAAATGCCCAACCTCACCTACATGCTGGCCTTCAAAAACATGGAAGAGCAGAAAGCCAGTTGGCAACGGTTCGGACAACATCCTTTGTGGAAACAATTGCGCGCAATGCCCGAATACGCCGACAAGGCCATTCTGTGCGGCATCACCAATTTATCGCTGGTAGCGGCGGAATATTCCCAAATCTAATCCGGCCGCAATTCGAGGAATTCCCGAGCCGGAAATCATAGGCAAACTCCCCCCCACAAGACTGGCATGCGCAAACTGCTGGATCGTTTCTAAAACCCGGTCGGATTTATGCCCTTTTGTGTTTCCCCCACGGCCGTTTTCATTTGTTTGCGGCGTTTGTTTTCCGGCGGGAGTTGCTATGGATTAAGCAGGCTGATCGGCTTTGTTTTCCTGGGTTTGGCAGGTGTTGACTTGGCTGCGGCCGCCAAGCCGCCCACGAAAATTGGGCTGCGGGATTACGTGGAAAAAAATGCGGGCCGCCAGGCTTATGGAGCCTATATCAATGACCGCAAAGTAGGCTGGTCAGTCAGTGAATTCAAAATCAGCCAGGAGGATGGCCGGGAGGTTGCCATTCAGCAAACCGAGATGCAGATCCGGTTTTTGGCGGATGGCCAAAGCAACTGCCTGGAAAACTGCGGCATTATGGTTTTCAGTCTGGAGGGCAAAGGGGAAATCCTCCGAGCGGAAGAAAAAGTCATTGAAGACGGCAGTGAAACGGTGTGCCGGGTTACCCGCCAGGGCCGGGAAATGGAGGTGCGGAAGCAATCGCCTGGAGGCAACACTCAGCGCAAAATACCTTTGCCCATGGAGAACCTCCGCCGCCACCTCACACTGGACCAGTGGCTCAATTCACGCCCGCTTCAAGGGGCACGGTTTCATAGTTTCAGCACCGATTGGGATGCCGAGGATCCGAATGCTGAAGAAATTTATATTTATCGGGGGTGCAAGCGGATTTTGTGGGGGGGCATCAAGTCAGACGTTTTCCTGGTGACGGTCAAGGAAAGCGGACTGTCAACGGATATGGAAATCCGGTCCGACGGCTTGGTGCTCAAAGGAAAAGTGGGTGGGTTGGTGGAATTGCGCGCGGAAAAAGAATCACTTGCCCGCCAGTTGGACGCGGAGCCAATCGATATGCTCAAGGCCTCCTGCATTTCAGTGGATCGGGATTTGGGCGATCCGCTGAAAGTGCGCAGCCTGACTTTGAGGGTTCAAGGCTTGAGCCAGTTTGAAATCCCCTCCACCCCGCGCCAGAAGGTTCTTAGCCAGCGCCAGGGAATCGCGGTTTTGCAGCTGGTTCCCGATTCCAGGCAGGCCAGGAGAAATCCGCTTACCTCCTCTGAGTCCAAGGCTTTCACAAAATCAACTCCGGCCTTGAATTCGGATCATGAGAAAATCCGGGATTTGGCGGTGACGATTGTGGGGGAGGAAACCGTTCTCCAACAACGTGCCGACCAGATTCGCCAATGGGTGTTTGAGCATATCAAACAAACCATGGGCGACAATTCTTCAACCGCTTTGGATGTGCTCCACAAGCGGGCCGGGGATTGCACCGAAATCACGCTGTTATTCGTGGCCCTGGCCCGGGCGGCGGGGATTCCTGCCCGCGAAGTGGGCGGTGTCATCTATGTGAACGATGAACACCCCTTATTTGGCTGGCACGCCTGGGCGGAAATCCACGATGGGCATCAGTGGGTGAGCATGGATCCGACTTGGAACCAAACCTACGTCGATGCCACCCATCTCAAGCTGATTGAAGACCCCAAAGATTGGTCCTGGGTAAGTCTGATAGGTTCCTTGAGGATTGAAATTGTAAATTTTGAAACCACAGGCAAGGCCCCAACGCGGGCCAAAGCATCCAGGAAACTTGGGCTAAAACCATCGCGAGATGCCAGGCATGAGCAAAGGCATCAATGAGCCAGCCAGTTGGTTAATCGGATGAACGGGCGCCGCTTAATAATTGCCGGACTTTAAGGCTGATATCCTTTTCGCGCATCAGAGATTCGCCCACGAGGATGGCATGGGCACCGCAGTCAACCAACCTCCTCACATCGCTGTCCGTATGGATGCCGCTTTCGGCAACGAGGAGTATATCGCGGTTTCCTTCGAGTTTGAACAGTTTTTCCGCCAGGCGTTCGGTAGTGCTCAAATCCACCTTGAAGGTTTTTAAATCCCGATTATTGACGCCAATGATTCGAGCGCCAGCCGCCACAGCTCTTTCAAGCTCGGCCTGGTCATGCACCTCTACCAGGACCGCCAAACCTGCCCCTTCAGCGAGCGCAGCAAATTCACGCAGTTGCTGGTCGGATAAAATCGCGACGATCAGCAGGATGGCATCGGCGCCATATTGCACAGCTTCGCGTATCTGCCGGCTATCGATGATAAAATCCTTGCGCAAGAGGGGCAGTGATACGGCTTCCCGGATGGCCGACAGATACTGCAAAGATCCTTGAAAAAATGATTCATCGGTAAGCACAGAGAGGCACCGCGCCCCTGATTTTTCATATTCCCGGGCGATACTGACCGGCTCAAAATCCGGCCGGATGAGCCCCGCCGAAGGGGAGGCTTTTTTTACTTCGGCAATGAGGGAGATGGAACCTGGCAACCGGGGACGAAGGGCGGATGCAAAGGCACGCGGATGCCCCCTGGCAGCCATCAAATCCTGCAATTCGCCCACCGTTGGGGACGCCGAGGCCAACAAGGCCATTTCCTGGCGCTTTTGGGCCACAATCCGATCCAAGATATTCATGGCCTGGCTATTCCTCCTCGTCGCGGATTCCCGACATGCGTTTGGAGGGGCAACCGGCTCGCAGCCAGCCATTTACAAAGGCATCGAGATCGCCATCCATGACGGCCTGAACATTGCTGGTTTCCACCCCGGTGCGAAGATCCTTGACCATCCGGTAAGGCTGAAACACATAACTGCGGATCTGGTTTCCCCAGGAGATGCTGCCTTTTTCGGCGTAAAATTTTTCCATCTCCTGCCGCTGTTCGTCCTGGCGCACCGCGTACAATTTGGCGAGCAGGATTTTCATGGCGGTGGCCCGGTTCTGGTGCTGGGAACGCTGGCTTTGGCAGGCGACCACGATGCCGCTGGGGACGTGCTTGATCCGGACCGCGGTTTCCACTTTGTTCACATTCTGGCCACCTTTGCCTCCGGAACGGAAGGTGTCGATTTCCAATTCGGTGGTGGGGATGACGATTTCACTCTCGTCATTGATTTCCGCCACCGTATCGACACTGGCAAAGCTGGTGTGGCGCCGTTTGTTCGAGTCAAACGGGGAAATGCGCACCAGGCGGTGGACGCCCCGCTCCGCTTTGGAGAAACCGTAGGCGTTTTCTCCGCTGATCATTGCGGTAACGCTTTTAATGCCGGCTACATCGCCAGGCAGAGCATCAATCACCTCAAATTCCCAGCCCCGGCTTTCGCTCCAGCGCTGGTACATGCGCAGCAGCATATTTGCCCAATCGCAAGATTCGGTGCCGCCGGCGCCCGCGTTGATGCTTATGATACAATTATTGGCATCCTGGGGGCCCGCCAGGAACACTCTCAACTCAATCGCTTCCACGTCATTTTGGAAGCGGTCCAAATCCCGCTGCAGCTCCTCTTGAATGGAAACTTGTGAAGCCTCAGGTTCGGCTTCGCCAAGCTCGAGCATGACCTTTAAATCATCCAGCTGTTTCTCGGCCTTCAGGAGGGGATCAATTTTTTTGCGAAACAGATTGGCTTCATCAATCAGTTTTTGGGCATGTTCGCGATTATTCCAAAAGGTTTCGGCGGCCATCAGACCGTCTAATTCCGCCAGTCGTTTTTGCGTTCCGGGAACGTCAAAGAAACCTCCGGAGATGAGCCAGCTTGCCGGAAACCACCGTGATTTTTTCCTTCACCAATTCAAACATAGTGGGCTGACTCTAGAATATGGATTGTGAAATTCCAAACAAATTTGTAAGCCACGGGAATGGCCGGTGGCTGGCCGCTGCATCGTAAGGCCCATGCCTGGAGCGTCATTCATGCAAAATGAAAAAGCCAGCCATGGCTATCACCAGGCTGGCAAATTAAAATAATGGATGTCAAAGCGACTGGTTTGACACCGTGATGCTGGCGCTATTTCAGGCGGTCACGCAAGGCCGCGAGTTCCTTATTCAGTGCCTCGGGAATTCGGCCTCCAAATTTGGAGTAACTTTCGGCCACGCTATCCACTTCTTTTTTCCAGCCTTCGACATCAATGGCCAATAATTCGGTGAGATCGGCCTGGCTGATATTGAGGCCTGACATGTCCAAGGCATCTGGCGTGGGAACAAAACCGATCGGGGTTTTGACCGCTTTGCCCGAGCCTTCCACGCGTTCGCAGATCCATTTTAGAACCCGGCTGTTTTCGCCGTAGCCCGGCCAAAGCCACTTGCCATCGGCGCTCTTGCGGAACCAATTGACGAAGAAGATCTTAGGCAGTTTACTGCGATCCGTGCGGCTGGCCATGGAAAGCCAGTGGCTGAAATAGTCCGCCATATTATATCCGCAGAAAGGAAGCATGGCGAACGGATCACGGCGCAGAATCCCGGCTTGGCCAAGTGCGGCCGCGGTGGTTTCCGAACCCGTCGCAGAACCCATGAAAACCCCGTGTTCCCAGCTGAAGGATTCGTTAACCAGCGGTATCGTCGAGGGGCGGCGCCCGCCAAATAAAAAGGCGGAGATCGGCACGCCTTCCGGTTTTTCCCAATCAGGATCAATCACCGGGCATTGGGATGCGGGGGCGGTAAACCGGGCATTGGGATGCGCTCCTTTGCGTCCGCAATCCGGGGTCCAATCTTTGCCTTCCCAGTCGATGCCCTTGGCCGGGGCAGGAACGCCCATGTCCTCCCACCAAACATTGCCGTCCTGGGTGTGCACCACGTTGGTGAAAATCGAATTTTTTGTAATTGATGCCATGGCGTAGGGATTGGACTTTTCCGAGGTGCCAGGCGCGACTCCGAAGAACCCGTATTCGGGGTTCATGGCGTATAAACGGCCATCGCTTCCCAGGCGAATCCAGGCGATATCGTCACCCAGGCAGCGAACCGACCAACCAGGCAGGGACGGTTTCATCATCGCCAGGTTGGTTTTACCACAAGCACTGGGGAAAGCGGCCGCGACATAGTGTTTTTTCCCTTGGGGCGAGGTTAAGGCCAGGATGAGCATGTGCTCTGCCATCCACCCCTCACGCTGGGCCAATACCGAGGCGATGCGCAGAGCCAGGCACTTTTTGCCAAGCAGAGCGTTGCCACCATAACCCGAGCCGTAGGACCAAATGGCGCCATCCTCAGGGAAATGAACGATATATTTCTTTTTGGGATCCGGCTCGCAGGGCCAGGGCACATCCGCCTGGCCTGGCTGCAGCGGGGCCCCGATGGAATGCATACAAGGGATAAAACTGCCACTGGCGCCCAATTTTTGAATAACAGATTTGCCCATGCGGGTCATGATGCGCATGTTGACCACCACGTACGGGGAATCGGTCAGCTCAATGCCGATTTTGGCAATGGGCGAATCCAGCGGACCCATGGAGAAGGGGATCACATAAAGGGTGCGGCCTTTCATGCATCCGGCGAACAGCCCCTTAAGCGTTTTTTTCATTTCCACTGGATCGGCCCAGTTATTAGTGGAACCCGCCTCCTCCTTATTTTGGGAGCAAATATAGGTTCGGTCCTCCACCCGGGCCACATCGCTAGGATGTGAACGCGCCAAGAAACTGCCGGGCCGTAACTGGTTGTTCAAGCGGGCGAAGGTTCCGTGGTTGACCATTTCGTCGCAAAGCCTTTTATTTTCTTCATCCGATCCATCACACCAGTAAACAGTTGCTGGTTGGCAGAGCTGGGCCATCTCTTGCACCCAAGCGATGAGTTTCTGGTTTGTGGAACAGCAGTTTCCGAGTGTTTCGTTTGCCATATAGTTGAGCAGTTTGAACCTGCGGATTGGTTTTACCTCCCGGTCATGTTTGGCCGGGTTGCAGCCGGCAACCCCTATTTTGCCAATCTATTCCGGCTCGGCACTCCAAGCCGCGCAGGCTCTAATTTGGCGGCGGAAGCTATCAGTTGAGGTCTGAATCTGCAAGCAGTTTTTAAAATCATCTTATGTCCGGCCGAATGGCAATGCGTAAGGCGCTGGCAGCAAGCTGTTTGGGTCAAATTGCAGCAGTTGCCAGGGGGACAGCGAATCAGTCGTTAATCGATTGGCGTCCCTGGATGGCGCGTCCTAAAGTCAACTCATCGGCATATTCAAGACTGCTGCCCACAGGCAAACCATGCGCCAAGCGAGTGACTTTGATGTTCTTTTCAGCAAGCACTTTGGCCAGGTAATAGCCGGTGGCATCTCCTTCAACGTCCGATCCCAAGGCAACAATGACCTCGCGGATAACACCTTCAGAAACTCGTTTTTCCAAGGAGGATATCCGCAAATCGTCAGGGCCGATGCCGTTGATCGGAGAGATTCGTCCGCCAAGCACATGATAGAGACCGTGGTAAACGTTCGATTTTTCCAGATTAATTATGTCCACTGGGCGCTCGACGACACAGATCAAGGTTTGATCCCGGCGTGGGTTCAAACACAAAAGGCAGATCGGGGTCTCAGTCAGCGCACCGCAAAGGGAGCAATTCAGAATGGTATTTCGGGCTTGAAGGATGGCCTGAGCGAGGGTTTGAACAGAATCCAAAGGGCTTTGTAGTAAGTGAAGCGCCAAGCGCTCCGCTGAACGAGGGCCGATTCCAGGCAGTTTACCTAATTCAGCAATCAGGCTGGTTATGGTCGGAGGCAGCATTTTTCACCTCGCGTTGCGGAATTGCCTCACGTTTGCCGAATGGGTTGAGGCCCGGACTCGACTGATCATCGACCGCCCGGGGCCGAATCTGAGTCTATACCAACCGCAGGCAACTCCCAGAGGCGCAAATCAAACCAACCCCGGAATATTCAAACCGGAGGTTACCTTGCCCATTTCATCAGTCGATATTTTCTTGGCTTGAGCCAAAGCATTGTTGGCAGCGGTGATGATCATGTCCTCAAGTAATTGCAGATCACCCGGATTAGCTGCCTGCGGATCAATTTTAATGGAAGCCAGCAAACCGTCACACTTGGCCACCACCTTGACAGCGCCACCACCGCTGGTGGCTTCCACGGTGCGGTTGCCGAGTTCTGTTTGGACGGTTTCCATTTGCCGCTGGATGCGAGCGGCTTGTTTCATGAGTTTGCCAATACTAGACATAGTTATAGGTTATTTAAACTTTGGGTGGCCCGAGCACTTCAACGATCTGGCCTTTAAAAATTTCCAAGGCTTGCTTGATCAAAGGATCGTTTTTGAATTCATCCTTGTTGAGCTGCACCAAGGCGGGTTTGGCTGCCTTCGGCTCTTCAGGAGTTCCGGGCACAGCGTCTTTGGCCGTGGTCGCCGCTTTGATGGGTTTGGAAGGTTTGGGTGCCGGCGCTTTGGCCGGTGCAGTCTTGGCCGCCTGATTGACAGTGGAAACAGGAACAGGAGCGGGAGCCGGAACTGGAGGGACAGATGCTGGCGAAGCTTTCAGTGAGGGCACAGGGGCAAGTGGATCTGGCTCGACCGGCGGTTCAACTGCCGCAGGCACCATACCACGGTCCTTTGGGGGCGGAGCCTTGACGAATTTCACCTGCACATCACCGCAATTCATCTCGGCTATTTTCCTTTGGATGAGTTCGCGGTTTTTTTTGTTATCCACTAAATCGAGCTGGTCCACATTTTCAGGGGCAAATCCAATAGTCAATACCCGGTCCATGAGGGATAAAGGGTGGGCCAGCAAAAGATAGCTGCGTGTGAATTGACTAACCCTGCCAACAGCATCAAGTATTCTGGCCCAAAGCAATTCCAATTCCGAACTGGCTGGGGCGGCTGTGGGGGCGGCCATTTCGGGAATGGGCAGAATGGGTTCGCTGGGTATTGAAATCTGGGGCGCTGTTTCAACCGGTGCTTTGATCAATGGCGCAGGGGGTGGCTTGACGATGGATTCCTGCATTACCAAGGGAGCGGCGAAGGGGGCCGGCCCGGTGGTGACCGTGCTTCCGGAACGTAGTTCAACCAGCTGTTTTAATACGCTGTCCAGGCTGACCGCCTGGCGCACTTGGATGGCCTTGATCAGGCCGATTTCAATCAGGATCTTTTTGGAAACCGCTTCCCGGTAACGGCTTTCGCATTCGGTCAATACCTCCATCATGCGAACCAATCCCTCTGGATGGATGGCAGTTGATTGCGCTTTTAGAGTGGCCGCCTCGGTTTCGGTAACTTCCAATAAGCTTAAATCCCCTTTGCCGACTTTGAATAGCAGCAGGTTGCGAAAGTGGCTGAGCAAATCCGAAAGCAACCGCCCCAAATCTTTTCCGTTGCGGGCCAATTCGTTAAGCGAGCGCAAGGTGGCGTCCTGATCACCCGCGATGATGGCTCCAGCCAAAGCATGGACTTGCCCCCGGGCGGTCAGACCGAACATGGACAACACATCGATTTCGACAATGGCATTGCCACAAAAGCTGATCAACTGATCCAAAGTGGATTCGGCATCCCGCATGCACCCTTCAGCCCCCCTGGCCACTGCAAAAAGCGCCGCTTCCTCGATTTTGACTTTTTCAAGATTGGCGATCAGGGCCAGATGTTCCATGATCAAGGCCACTGGTATGCGCCGAAGATCATACCGCTGGCATCGCGACAATATGGTCGCCAGAACTTTTTCCGGTTCAGTGGTGGCAAACATGAACTTCACATGCGCGGGAGGCTCTTCCAACGTCTTCAATAAAGCGTTGAAAGCCTCCTTGGTCAGCATGTGAACTTCATCGATAATGTAAACTTTGAACCGGCAAACGCTGGGTGAGTATTTGACGGTTTCTCGCAGAACCCGGATCTCCTCAATGCCCCGGTTGCTGGCGCCGTCAATTTCCAGGACATCCAGTGAACGGCCTTCGGTAATTTCCTGACAGCGAGGATCGTCAACCGCGAAATCCACCATCGGGCCGCCTACGCAATTGAGGCACTTGGCGAAAATGCGGGCAATCGTAGTTTTACCGGTGCCTCTGGGGCCGACGAACAGGTAAGCATGGGCGATGCGATTCTGCTGGATGGCATTGGCCAGGGTTTGTGTAACGTGTTCCTGCCCAACTACATCCGCAAATCGTTGCGGCCGGTATTTCCGCGCTATGACCTGGTATGACATGGAAAAAATAGAATGCCAGGGTGACCACGGCAGATGCGGAGCAAACTACCGTTGCTGCATTCCTGCCCTGGCGGGGTTCGTAAGTCCACATTCCATGGGCCCTGGCAAATCCGCGTTCAATGTGCCGCAGTCGAAGCTGTGCTTCAAGCAGTATTTTCTTCCCGCCGCGGAGAGGTTCCAGGAGCTGCGATAAGCATTAAGCCGTGTTCCGGCAATTTTCGAAGGGGCGTTGGGCAGTGTCTATTACTCAGGTTAACCGTGACATATGTCCTATTTAAGTTAATGTAGATGCCATGCATTTGAGGAATGAATCCACTCCCCCCCATGGCTTGCTCCTTTGGGCTTTTGTGTCGTTTCTGGTTGTGCCGCTTTTTTTGTTCGCCGACGGTCCAGGCGAAGTTTTGACCGCTGAAGAGCAGCAGAGTTTTTTCACCAATTACTTTGCGCGCATGACGGCAGCGGAAAACCTCAACCGTTTTCAAACACCCCAAACATGGCTTGCTCACCGCGCCGAACTGAAAGGGAAAATCCAAAAGGCCCTGGGATTATGGCCCTGGCCGGAGCGGGTGGAATTAAATCCGCGTATTACCGGGCGGATCGAATATGAAGATTACGTGGTGGAGCGGGTTTATTACCAGGTTTACCCAAACATATATGCCAGCGGTTATAATTATCTGCCCAAGGCTGCCGTTGGCCAGTTGCCTGCGGAGGGAAGGATACGTTACCCTGGCATCTTAAATCCCCATGGCCACTGGGCAGGAGGTGCAGTGCATCCCACGGTGCAAATGCGTTTGATTGGCCTCGCCAAAAAAGGCTATGTCGCTTTTTGCCCGGATTCCACCCATGTGACGAATTTCCCCCTCGGCCTAAGCCCCATCGGGCAAATGACTTGGAATAATATTCGAGCTTTGGATTACCTGCAATCGCTGGCCTGCGTTGATGGCGGCCGGTTGGGCTGCACCGGCGCCTCCGGTGGGGGGCAGCAAACGATGTATCTTGCCGCCTTGGACGAGAGAGTAAAAGTGGCAGTCCCTGCCGTGCTGGTTTCTTATTTCCGCCGCATCCTCTTTGCGACCGAAGAAGCCCATTGTTTTTGTAATCATGTGCCTGGCATTGAGGCCTTTACGGACGAGCCGGAAATGGCTGCCATGGCGGCCCCCCGCCCGGCCCTCTTCATCTGTGCCACCGGCGACTGGACGCGTGAGTTCCCCAAGGCAGAGTTCCCTGAAATCCAGCACATTTTCAACCTTGTGGGAGGGCCGGCCAAGTGCGTTCAATTCGACAAACCACATAATTATGATCGCGACAGCCGCGAGCAGATGTATGCTTGGATGAACCAATATCTCCAGGGCACCAATACGCCGGACCTGGCCCGGGAGGCAGATTTCAAGCCTGAGCCACCCGAGCGTTTGCTCGCTTTAGGGAAACTGCCGGAAAATTACCGCGGCATGGAAGGCGCCAGCAATTATTACCAGACCCAATTCCTCTTCAAAACTCCGCAATTAACCGATCGCCCAGCCTGGATTGATTATCTTAAGGATTGGCGCCTAACCCTGGCTTCGCTCCTGGGCGAAAACGCAGAAAACCATCCGCAAAATGCCCAGTTCCGAGGCAAGTTTGATGGCGCTGGAATATCTGGTGAAAAGTGGCTCCTGGAAACCGAGCCGTCGGTTTCCGTGCCGCTTTGGATGTTTAGCAGTGGCGTTGGGCAGCCAACCGCAGCAGTGATTTTGACCCATCAAGAAGGCAAGCAAGGCTTGCTTCGCGACCGTGCCCCCCTGATAAAAACCCTGGTTGAAAACCGGATCATCGTGATCGCCGTGGATACCCGCATGCGGGGAGAATTAAGGCGAAACTGGCATTTAAATGAGTTGATTTGGGGCCGCCCGGAAGATGGCATGGCGGCCCACGACCTCATTAGCGTGGCTCGCTGGCTGCGCACTCGCCCCGAAGTTCACCCCAGCCAAATCATGGTGGTGGGATTTGGCGATGCCGGGTTGTCCGCTCTTTACGCTGGAGCGTTGGACGTTCGCCTGGCCGGCGCAGCCATCGAAGATATTGGACCTCTATTCCAGGAAGGGCGAACGGGCAATTTGGTGGCCAATATCCTGCGCCATGGCGATATTCCTCAAGTGGCCGCCTTGGTCGCGCCTCGCGCCTTGTGGATCAATGGCAAAAACCAAGCCTATCAATTCACAGCTGGAGCCTATTCGGCATTCCACCAAGCTGGCCGCTATTTGGCTACCCAAAAGGCGCCCTCTGAGTTCGCCGCGGCGTTGGTTGGCTGGGTTAAGGAAAATAGCCGGGAATAACAACCTTGGCCAGCACTCCGGCGGGCTGTTGGGCCGGGGTAATGGAGGAGGCCTGCGGGCAGGTCCAGGATCCCTTGCCGCGACTGGCTGAACCAGGCCAGCAAGAGCCTGCCGCTGGCCTGTGGAGCACCTTGGGAGCTTGGTTGGGTTGGAATTGACAAGTGGATTGAAAATTGGTATAATAAGTTGAGTTGCCTGACCAAGGAATACGTATGCAAAGTTTCTTTCAATCGCGAGCCAGGCTATGGGCCTGGCTTTTCGTGGCAGTTGTGGCCAGCCTGCCCATGCGGATGCGGGCGGCCGGCACTTTAAGCCATACCAATCCGCCTACGCGGATCATGCGGTTGCTCTTCATCCATCATTCGACCGGCCAGGCCTGGCTGGCGGATGATCATGGCGGCCTCGGCAAGGCATTGAAGGATAACAACTACTTCGTCAGCGACACCAACTACGGCTGGGGTCCAGATGGCATTGGCGACAATACCGATCTTGGCAATTGGTGGCAGTGGTTTCGCGGGCCTGATAGCGCCCAATACCAGGCCGCCCTGCTGGCTGAGGGCGGTCAGAACTGCGATTATACCCGGTTGGGGAACGCCCCCGCCGGCGGGAATGAAATCGTGATGTTCAAGTCCTGCTTTCCCAATTCAGCCCTGCAAGGCAAAGCCAGCGATCCGATTCCGGATATTGCCAGCAATCCGCTCCGGGGCGAATCATCCGGATCGGATGCCCATACTGTTGCCAACGCCAAAGGCATTTATCTCGATTTGCTGAGTTATTTCCGCACCCGGCCGGGCCAGCTATTTGTGGCGATCACGGCACCTCCGCTTTCCGATCCCACCTATGCGGCCAACGCCCGGGCCTTCAACGAGTGGATGGTGAGCGAGTGGCTCAAGGACTATCCTTTGCCGAATGTGATGGTATGGGATTTTTTCAACGTGCTGACTTCCAATGGAGGCAATCCCCAGGCCAATGATTTGCGGCGGGAGACGGGCAATCATCACCGTTGGTGGAATGGCGGTGTGCAGCATAAAACCGATGGCGGAGGCAATACCCTGGCGTATCCCTCGGACGATGATCATCCCAATGCCGCCGGGGATGCCAAGGCCACGGCGGAATTTGTGCCTTTGTTGAACGCGGCGGTGCATGCCTGGCTGGGGACTGCGGTGAATCCGCCCAAATTTTCGGGCATTCAGTTTTCGGCACAGAGGGTGCAATTCATGATCGGTGATTTGCCGATGGGCCGGAGTTGCATCATACAACAATGTCCCGACTTGGCGGGAGGGAATTGGACGGACCTGGCCGCCTTCCAGTGCCTGTCGCCAGCGACCAATTGGATGCAGAATTTCAATGCCGCAATCCCGCCCCGCATGTTTTACCGGATTCAAGTTCGGTAACCAAAGTCCGGCTTGGCCGATCCGAGGTTTAATGCAGGCTCGGTGCGGCCTGGCCTGATCCCAGATTCAATCTTGCGGCTTGGGCGCTGAATTGGTAAATGAGGATGAATCAAAATGAAAGGCGTTTATGAATCTGAACCGGCGTGATTTTCTTAAAACATCCACCATGGCGGGCCTGACCCTTGGCGCACTGCCCATCCTGGGGCAGGGGAGTGGACGTAAATACCGGACCGCCCTGGTGGGCACTGGGTGGTGGGGCATGAACATCTTGAAGTGCGCCATGGCAGCCCGTGAAAGCCAGGTGGTTGGCCTTTGCGATGTGGATGAGCGAATGCTCAACCGGGCGCTGGATGATGTCCGGAAGCTTTCGGGCGATCAGCCCAGAAAATATCATGATTTCCGGGAGTTGCTGGACCGGGAAAAACCGGAGATCGTGATTGTGGGAACTCCGGATCACTGGCATCCGCTCATCACGATTGCCGCAGTGAAGGCAGGCACCCACGTCTATGTCGAAAAACCTATTGCCCATACCATCCGGGAAGGCCGGGCGATGGTTCAAGCGGCGCGATCCACGGGCAAGGTGGTGCAAGTAGGCACCCATCGCCGCGTTTCGCCGCACAATGTCAGCGGCCGGGAATTCATCCGATCCGGCAAAGCGGGCAAGATTGGCATGATCCGGGCTTTCGTCCATTACGGCGGAGGGCCTGAAAAGCCGCGCAAGAATACGGAACCGCCCAAAGGATTGGATTGGGATATGTGGTGTGGGCCGGCTCCCTTGCGCCCCTTCAACGGTGATCCCGAGAATCCCTGGAGCGGCGGCATCCACCCCCGCGGATTCCGCAGCTATTTGGATTACGCCAATGGGACTTTGGGCGATTGGGGCATCCATTGGATGGACCAGATTCTGTGGATCATGGAGGAGAAGTGGCCCCGGAAGGTGTTTTCCACGGGGGGACGCCCCATCAAAGGCCCGCCGGTCTTGACCGCTGAAGAACAAACCAGCGATGCCCCGGATCACCAGGTGGCAGTGTTTGAATTCGATCAATTCACCGTTTCCTGGGAACACCGCCAATTTGCCGGTAACAACGCGGAAAAGGGGGAAACGGTCGGCTGCTATTTTTATGGCGCCAATGGCACTTTCCATATGGGATGGCAGAAGGGGTGGACCTTTTACCCGGTGGATGGCAGCAAACCGGTCCAGCACGAGGATCCGCAACTCCATGAACCGGACCAGCAGAATATCCAGGAATTATGGGCCGACTTCCTGCAAGCCATCAAGACTGGCAACCGGCCAGTGAGCGACATAGAACAAGGTTATCGCTCCACCAATGTCAGCTTGCTGGGGATGCTCTCCTACAAATTAGGGCGAGGCATTCAATGGGATGGCGAAAAGGAGACAATCCTGGGCGATCCCGAAGCCAACCAATTGCTGGCCCGCCAATACCGGGGACCTTGGGAATACCCCGTGGTTTGATAAAGTGGACCGCTGAAAGCGAAACGCCTGGAATTTAATCCAGGCGTTTTGGGTGGAGAGAATGACTCAGTGTTAAAGTGCGATTAATCCGGAAGCGGTTTCCAGCTGGGATAGCGGTAGTTATTCCAAACCCAGCGGAAATCCCGGTTCTGCCGGACATTGCCTCCGCTCCAATAGAAGGAATCTTTGCCGTTGGCAAAAAGCTGGCCGGCCTTGATAGTGGTTGCTTCAAGCCATTTATGGGATTCCACATGGGTATCAGCAAACCCAAACGTGGTGATATCGCCGTGGAAAATGGCAAAACCATCCACCCAGCCCGGGGTGGTTACGTTAATCACCCAAGTGCCAAGGTTATAATTGCGAGGATCGGCCTCCTCAATGAATACAAACGACTTGGAAGGATTGTTGATTTGGGTCAGTTTCTTGAAGGAAGCGACATCCCAGCCGTTTCCGCCCATGCCTTCGGCTTTTGAATAACTGTCGTAAGCCCAGCCACTGCCAGGTTTGAGGTTCTTGGTGCGCATGTCGCCCGGGCAATGGATGGATCCGTGATTGGCACAAAATTTGGCCAGCGGAGATTTTTTCCATCCTTCAGCGACCCGTTTTTCCGCTTCCAGTTTGTCGATGCCTGCAGCAATGGCCGGCGTGGGTCCTAACCAGAATCCCCCCGCGTAGAGATCGGTCCCATTAAATTGTTCTGGGAGGATGGTGTCGTTGTAGTCATGAGCATACATTTGCCAGGCCGTTAACAGTTGCTTTTGGTTGTTCCGGCAACTGGCACACGTGGCTTTCATTTTTGCTTTGCTCAAGGCCGGGAGCAGCATCGAAGCCAGGATGGCGATGATGGCGATGACCACGAGCAGTTCAATCAATGTGAATCCGGTCTTTCGGGCCGGATGGAGTTTGAGCGACACTTTCATATGTTCAGGTGTTTTTTTTAATATCGGATAAAAACCTGCCGATGACAAGCCTGGAGGTTTGATTATCGCGTTTCGGTCTCTTTTTTGCAGGAGGTGGCCAATGATAAAAAACGCCTGGACCGAAATCCAGGCGTTTTGGGCGGAGAGAGAACTCGGAGCCGAGGTGGGCAAAATTAGTCTGGGAGCGGCTTCCAGTTGGGATAACGGTAATTGTTCCACACCCAGCGGAAATCGCGGTTTTGACGCACATTCCCACCGCTCCAGAAGAAATCTTGTTTGCCCATGGCGAAATCCCGACCGGCCTTGATAGTAGTTGCCTCAAGCCACTTGTGGGATTCCACATGGGTATCAGCAAAGCCGAAGGTGGTGATATCCCCGTGGAAAACAGCGAAACCATCCACCCAGCCTGGGGAGTTGATATACATCACCCACGTTCCATTATTATAGCTGCGCGGATCAGACTCTTCAATGAACACGAAGGATTTCGATGCATTTTTTATTTCAGTCAGTTTCTTGAACGAAGTGATATCCCATCCGCCAGGGCCGCTCATTCCTTCCGCCTTGGCATAACTGTCATAGGCCCATCCACTGCCGGGATTAAGATTCTTGGTCCGCATGTCACCCGGGCAATGCATGGATCCGTAATTGGCACAGTATTTTGTTAATGGAGATGTTTTCCATCCTTCAGCAACCCGTTTTTCCGCTTCAAGCTTGGTGATGCCGGTTGTTATGTCAGGCGTTGGCCCCTTCCAAAATCCCCCCGCGTAGAGATTAACCTGCCCCCCAACGGCATTGAATTGCGTAGGCAGAATGGTGTCGTTATTGTCGTGTGCGTACATCTGCCAAGATGTTAACAATTGCTTTTGGTTGTTCCGGCAACTGGCAGCGGTCGCCTTTTGCTTCGCTTTGCTCAAGGCCGGGAGCAGCATCGAGGCCAGAATGGCGATGATGGCGATGACCACCAGCAATTCAATCAATGTGAATCCAGTTCGATTCACTGGGCGGTGTTTTAAGTGCAGTTTCATAAGGATTGTTACGGTTCAGATTTGGGTGATTGTCGAGCTAATTGGGCAGCGGTTTCCAGGCGGAGTGGCGATACCGATCCCAAGTCCAGCGGAAATCGCGGTTTTGGCGCACGTTGCCTCCATCCCAATTAAAGGCTTGTTTGCCCGTGGCAAAATCTTTGCCGGCTTTTAAGGTGGATGCTTCGAGCCATTTGTGGGATTCAACATGGGTATCGGCAAAGCCAAAGGTGGTGATATCCCCGTGGAAAATAGCGAAACCATCGACCCAACTGGGAGTATTAACGAACATTACCCAAGTGCCCATATTGTAGCCGCGCGGGTCCGATTCCTCGATGAAAACGAAACTCATGGAGGCATTCTTAATATTGCTGAGCTTGGTGTAAGGATTAACTTCCCAACCAGTAAGGCCATTCATCGGTTCAGATTTTGAATAACTATCCCACCCCCAACCGCTGCCGGGCTTGAGGTATTTGGTCCGCATATCGCCCGGGCAGTGATAAGAGCCGGGGGCACCGCAATACTTATAGAGCGGAGATGCCTTGATGCCCTCATTGACGCGTCTGACGGCCTCGTCTTTGGTTATCCCGCCGGGTATATCTGGTCCGGGAATAGCCCCCCGCCAGAAGCCTCCGGCATAAAGCTCGATGGTGCCCCCAGCTCCCGCATAGTGCGTGGGCAGCAGGGTGTCGTTATTGTCATGGGCATACATCTGCCAGGCGGTGAGGAGTTGTTTCTGATTGTTGCGGCAGTTGGAGCAGGTGGCCTTCATTTTCGCTTTGCTCAAGGCCGGCAAAATCATGGAAGCAAGGATGGCAATGATGGCGATGACAACCAACAGCTCGATCAAAGTGAATCCCCTTTTCCTGATCGCCAGCCAATCAGGTTTTGCATTCATGTTTTTAAGCGTCACTTTCATTATCGAGCCAATTCACCAAATAGCAAGCGGAGTCGTTTTATAATGAACACTCAGCTACCGGGCTTCTGATGCCAATCATTATGGACTCGCCGCCTGGTTTGCATCCTCAATCTGTTGTGCTAAGCGCGAATACCTTGCACAAATCACAGGTTTTATGCGTTTAGCGGTGTTGGGCACGGTAAGAACTGGGTGACATGCCGGACATTTTGGTGAAAAAACGGGTGAAATGCCAGGGCGTGGGAACCCCGACTTCATGGGCGATTTCCTTGATGCTGGCCGCACTGGTGGCCAGGAGGTATTGGGCCCGTTCAACCCGGCGGCGGGCCAGATATTCCATGGGTCGGATCCCCACCACTTCCTGAAAGAGGTCGGAAAAGTAATTGGGATTCAGCCCCGCGACCCGGCCCAAGTCCGGCAAGGACAACCGCTCATTCATATGCTCGTGAATGTATTCCTGGACCGCCAAAAACCGGGTGGCTGCCCGGGCATGGATGTCTTCGCGGGGGCGCGCGCTCCGCAAAAATGGGGCGAGCAAAAGGCGCATAATCCCCTGGGATTCAAACCAATCGGCGGGCTTGACCTCATCCTTCTCACGCTCCACCCGGGCGGGGAATTTTTTATACTCCTCCTGGAAGGGATCGAAGCAGGGAAGCTTCCGATCCGGATAAATCGCTTCCAACCGCTCCAGCGAAGCCAGGGCATGAGGCGGAGCAGGGATTTGGAATTGGCACTCCAGCATGGATAGGAGATCGATCCCGGTGGGCAGGCGCGTCACGAAGCAAACGTAGTAATGGTCAAAAGAATCGGGGCAATGGCAATCATGGTAACTGAAAGCCGGAACCAGGTGGAACTGGCCCGGTTTCAAGGTGAATTCCTGCCCATGGTGCGAGGTGAAAGCCTCCCCCTCCAGGATCAGCCACAAACGCGAAAAAGGGCTGACCACCTGTTTCCAGTTCCACCAGCGGTTGGGTTGCGTACGTTGCACAGCCAACACCTTCAGATCCAAGGCGGCGAGGTTTTCCTTCTGCAACAGGCTATCGCGTTCAGACATACGTTGGCCCGGTTTTACCAGCTTCCTATGCAATTGGCAAACAGCCTTGGAAGCAAACTTGATCCGGCTTGATCGGCGGAGCAGAAAAGTTGCTCTAAAATGCAGCCGATAATCTCGATCCGAACGGCCTGGATATAGCTGGAGCATGCCAGGCCACCGTGATTCAACGGGGAACTATTAACGGCGGAAGCGAAGGGGAAATTGCCTTTTATCCGCAATTCCGCTAAATCCCACGGCATGGGTTTGGATCTGCTCACTGAATTAAAACAATTGCTGCCCCAGTGCCTGCTGGCGGACCGGGTTCGCTTGGGGGTGCGGCTGGCCGCCATTTTGTCGCGCAAACCGGGTGCCCCGGGTCCGGCAGGAATGGAAAAGATGCTGGCCCAGGCGCGGCAATCGGCGGCTACCAGGCATTGGCGCGCGGGCCGTCTATCGGACATCGACTATCCATCCAGTTTGCCGATCACCGTCCGCAAAGAGGAGATTGTGGCCCTGCTGAAAAAGCACCAGGTGGTCATTGTAACGGGGGAAACCGGGTCGGGAAAAACCACCCAATTGCCCAAAATGTGCCTGGAGGCGGGTTTTGGGGTGGATGCCACGATCGGATGCACCCAACCGCGCCGGGTGGCGGCACTCTCGATTTCCCAACGGGTGGCGGAGGAATTGCGGGTGCCTTGGGGGCGGGAAGTAGGCTGCAAGATACGGTTTTCCGACCAAACCACCCAGGAAACCCTGGTGAAGTTCATGACCGATGGGATGCTGCTGGCGGAAACCCAGGCGGATCCCTGGTTGAGCGAGTATGAAGTCATCATCATTGATGAAGCTCATGAGCGATCCTTGAACATTGATTTCCTCCTGGGGTATCTCAAAGGATTGGTGGACCGGCGGAATGACTTAAAAGTGATCATCACCTCGGCCACGATCGATAATGAAGCCTTTGTGAGAGCGTTCCGGGCGCCGTTGGTGGAAGTTTCGGGCCGCATGTTCCCAGTGGAGGTGCGATACGGCTCGCTGGAGGATCCAGCGGAGGAAGAACAGGAACTGGATTATATCGACGCGGCGTTAAAAGCGATCGAGGAAGTATTGATTGAGTCCGATTCCGGCGACCTGCTCGTTTTCATGCCGGGCGAGCGGGATATCCGGGAAACACGGGATTTGATCCAAGGCCGCAGGTGGGGTGGGGTGGAAACGATACCGCTGTTTGGCCGGTTGACGGCTGCCGAACAGCAGCGTGTTTTCGCGCCCAGCCCCAATCGGAAAATCACGATTGCGACGAACATCGCGGAAACTTCGCTCACCATTCCCGGCATCAAATATGTGATCGATGCGGGGTTGGCCCGGCTCAGCCGTTATGATGCGCGCACGCGCACACGCCGGCTGCCGATCGAACCGATTTCCCAGAGCAGCGCCGACCAGCGCAAGGGCCGCTGCGGCCGGGTGCAAAACGGGATCTGCATCCGGTTGTATTCGCAGGCGGATTTCCTGGAGCGCCCCCGTTTCACCCAGCCGGAGATCCAACGCTGCAACCTGGCCGATGTAATCCTGCGCATGAAGGCATTCGGTCTGGGGCAAATCGAGACCTTCCCCTTTCTGGATCCTCCCACCCCCAAAGCCATCCAAGGCGGCTACCAATTGCTTCGGGAACTGGGCGCCCTGGATGAAAACAAGGAGCTCACCGCATTGGGGCGGGATTTGGCCCGGTTGCCGGTGGATCCGACGATTGGCCGGATGATCCTGCAAGCCCGGGATGAAAATGCCTTGCGCGAAGTCCTCGTCATAGCGGCCGGTTTGAGCATCCAGGATCCGCGCGAAAGGCCGCTGGATGCGGCGGCGGCGGCAGATGGCGCCCATCGGCGGTTCCACCACCAATCCTCCGATTTCCTCAGCCTGCTGAATATCTGGGATGATTACCATGACCAATGGGACCGGTTCAAGACGCAAAACCAGCTGCGCAAGTTCTGCAAAACCCATTTCCTATCCTTCAACCGGATCCGCGAATGGCGCGATATCCATTACCAACTGGTGGAGGCGGTGGAAGATTGGCCCGAGGTGGAAATCAACCAGGCGGAGGCTGGCTACGAGGCCATTCACCGATCCATCCTCACAGGATTATGGAGCCATATCGGGCGGCGCAGCGAACGGAACCAGTATAAGGGGGGGGGCAACCGCCAGTTCATGGTGTTCCCAGGTTCCAGTTTATTCGACCGCCAGCCCAACAAAAAGGAAGCCCGCCGGGATGGGAAAGCGCCGGGCGCGCCCGGCAAAAGCTCCCAGCCGGAATGGATTGTGGCTGGCGAGCTGATGGAGACCTCCCGGCTTTTTGCCCGCACGGTTGCGGAAATAAATCCGGAGTGGATCCTGTCGCTGGGAGGGCATCTTTGCGAGGTGGCGCATTTTGATCCTCATTGGAGCGCCAAGGCCAGCCGGGTATTAGTCCATGAAAAGATCACGTTGTTCGGATTGGAAGTGGCCTTGAAGCTGGTGGCGTATGCCAAAGTGAATCCGGAAGAAGCTTCGGAAATATTCATCCGCAAGGCTTT
Source organism: uncultured Verrucomicrobiota bacterium (assembly GCA_964409245.1). Lineage (GTDB taxonomy): Bacteria > Verrucomicrobiota > Verrucomicrobiia > Limisphaerales > UBA1319 > CAIMWS01. The sequence goes on along the minus strand of CAYPCQ010000008.1, from coordinate 28,363 downwards.
GATCGAAGAGGATCTGTTGGTCGAATATCCATTTGTGAAGCACAACCGGGCGGTGCGCGAAAAAATGGAGTTATGGCGCACGCGTCTGCGCCAGGGGCAATTGGGCGATCTGGATGAAACCATGTTCCAGTTTTACGCGCAGCACCTGCCCGGCATTTCTTCGCTGCCGGACCTGAACCGGGTGATCAAAGAACAGCCTGCTGTGGCGGGGTTTTTATGCATGAGCGAACAAGATTTTGCGGCCGATCCGAAGGCGGCCTGGGATGGGAGCGCATTCCCGGATGCCGTCCCGCTGGCCAACCGGGTGCTCCCGGTGGTCTATGCCTACGCGCCAGGCCAGGCGCACGATGGCGTTACCGTGACCCTGCCGGCAAGCCTGGCGCACGATGTGACCCCCGCCGCGCTGCAATGGCTGGTGCCGGGCTTGCGGGAGGAAATTGTGGGCAGCCTGCTGGAGGCGCTTCCCAAAACCATCCGCCGGCAATTGATGCCGCTGCAGCCAAAAATCCGGGAAATTGCGAGCCAAATGACCCCCGTCCACGCCAGCCTGCTGGAGGATCTCGCCCTATTCCTTCGCGCGCGCTATCGCTTGAACGTGGGCGTCAGCGACTGGCCGCCCAATGCCTTGCCTGAGCATTTGCACCCCCGCGTGTCCCTGGTGGGCAAAGACCAGCAGGTGTTGGAGGTCAGCCGGGATTTGGGGGAAATCCGGCGCCGGCTGGCCAATGCGGAAACCCCGGCCGAACTGAAAGCCTGGCAAATGGCGGTGGAGCAGTGGGAACGCTATGATTTGCAGGCCTGGAGCTTTGGGGATATGCCGGAAAAAATTGAAGTCACCGATATCGGCGGATCCCCCTTGTTTGCCTATCCGGGTTTGCAGGTGGAAGACCAATCGGTGAACCTGCGGATGTTCCGCAATGGGGAGGAGGCACGGGGCGCCACCCCGGCTGGATTCCGCCGCCTATGCGAGCTGGCCTTGCATCGCGAGCTGGCCTGGTTTCAGAAGGATTTGCGGCGGCTGGAAAAGGAAAAATTGCTCTATGCCACTTTTGCCACCACGGAGCAGCTGATCGAAAGCGCCTATCAATGCGTGGCGGCGCATCTTTTCCAATGCGATCAAATGCTGCCCTTGCGGCAGGTTGCTTTTGAAAAAGTGGTCCAAAACGCCCAGGCCAGGCTTGGGCAAACCGGGGTGGATTTCATGGCGGCGCTCCTGCAAATATTGCGGCAGCGGCAGGAAATCATGGTTTGCCGGAAACCTTACCCCGGCATGGCCCAGGACTTGAATGCGCTATTGCCGCCCCGGTTTTTGAGCCAGATCCCGTTTGCGCAATTGCCCCAGATCCCGCGCTACTTGAAAGCCATGCAGGTGCGGGCGGAGCGCGCGGCCTTGAACCCGGTGAAAGACCAGGAAAAGTGGCGCCGGGTCCAACCCTACCTGGAGACGTTTCGGCGATTGGCTGGAGTCAAGGCGGCCGTCCCCAATGCGGCGCCGCTGCTGAACGAATTCCGCTGGTTGCTCGAGGAATTGCGGGTATCCCATTTTGCCCAGGAGCTGGGCACGGCCCAGCCGGTATCGCCCAAACGGCTGGATCAGATCATCCAGGCGATTGAGGGGGTCAAATAAGGTGGCAGCGCACCTGGTGCCCGGGATTAATCTTCCTTAGCTCGGGGATCTCCTGGGAACAGCGCAACTCAGCCCGGGGGCAGCGTGGATGGAAGGGACAGCCGGATGGCGGGTGGATGGGCGAGGGAACATCTCCCGATAGAATGATGCGTTGGGAGCGGATTGAGGGATCCTGGCTGGGCACGGCCGAAAGCAAGGCCTGGGTATAAGGATGGAGCGGGGATCGGCACACGATCTGGCTCTCCGCCACTTCAACCAGGTTGCCGAGATACATAACCATGATCCGGTGGCTGATATGCTCTACCACCGCCAGATCATGGGAGATAAATAACATCGATAGGTTCAGTTTTTGCTGCAGATCCTGCAGCAAATTCACAATCTGGGCCTGAACCGAGACATCGAGGGCGCTGACCGGCTCATCGCAGACCAGCAATCGCGGGTTTACGGCCAGGGCGCGCGCGATCCCGATGCGCTGGCGCTGGCCGCCGCTGAATTCGTGGGGATAACGGTCCAGGCACCCGGCTTCCAATCCCACCGCAGCCAGCATTTCACCGAGGCGGGTTTTCCGCTGGGCCGCGTTCAGCGCCGGTTCATGGATTTCCAATGGTTCCGCCAGGCTTTGGCCAATCGTCAGTTGTGGGTTCAAGGTTCCCTGCGGATCCTGAAAAATGATTTGGAAATGGCGCCGATAGCTGCGCAGGCTGGATTCGGCCAGCGAACCGATATCGGTGCCCTCGAAAAGGATATTGCCGGAAACCGGTTTTTCCAGCCGCACGATAGTCCGGCCCAGGGTGGTTTTGCCGCAGCCGCTTTCACCCACCAAGCCCACGGTTTCGCCAGGCGCCAAATCAAAACTGACGCCATCCACAGCTTTGAGGAGTATGGAAGCGGACCATCCTCTCGCGATGGTGAAATGCACTTTGAGATGGTTGACTTCGAGCAGTTTCAAGGCTGGGGAAAGGGTCTTCACGAATTTGATTCACAGGCAAACGGGCAGCGGCTCCAATGCCGGGGATGCAGTTCATCCAACGCCGGGGGTGACCAGGAGCATTCCTTGCGCGCCAAGGGGCAGCGCGGATGGAACCGGCATCCGGCAGGGAATGCTCCCGCCGATGGAACCTGGCCGGGCAGGTTCGTCAAACGGGATTTGACAGTGCCCAGGCGGGGCATGGATTGGAGCAAGCCACGGGTATAGGGATGGCTGGGGTGCTCCAGCAATTCCCTGGCCGCGCCCAACTCCACAACCTGGCCGGCATACATCACTGCGATGCGGTCGGCCAGTTCCCCCGCCACTTCCAGGTTGTGGGTGATCATCAGGATGCTCATGCCCAATTGCTGGCGCAGCCGGCGCAACAATTCCAGGATTTGGGCCTGGATGGTCACATCCAACGCGGTGGTGGGCTCATCCGCCACCAGCAAGCGCGGTTGGGAGGCCAGCGCCATGGCGATCATCACCCTCTGCTGCATTCCTCCCGATAGCTGGTGAGGGTAATGCCGGATCCTGGTTTCAGGCGCCGGGATGCCTACTTGGTCCAACAAGTGGATGACCTCCTCGTGGGTGGCCCGGGTTGAACGGTGAATCTCCAGGGATTCCCCGATCTGGTTGCCAATCCGCTGAGTGGGATGCAAGGAGGCGGCTGGTTCCTGGAAAACGTAACTGACAACCTTGCCCCGAATGGAGCGTAATTCGGCGGGCGGCATTTTCAGGACTTCCTTCCCTTCCAGCCAGATTTCGCCTTCTGGATAGGCAGCCGGGGGCGAAGGAAGGAGCCGGGCAATCGACAAGGCGGTGATGGTTTTTCCGCAGCCGCTTTCCCCCACCAGACACAGGGTTTCTCCGCGGTTTATGGTAAGCGACACCCCGTCCACTACCCTCCGGACCCGGGGAGGATGCCCCAACTCGATGGACAGGTTTTTTATGTCCAGCAGCGGTTTGGAAGCACCAGGATCGGGCGAAGCCATCAGTAAATCAGGTATTTCTGGCGTCTTTTTTGGAACGTCTCTTCCCCAGGTTTCCAAGAGCGGATGATGGCTCTGGCGGGGCGTCCCCGTTCCAGGTCTTTGCGGATGCTGTCGGTGCCCAAGACTTTATCCAAAAGCGAAAAGCTTTTTCCGGCCCGCTGGGCTTCGGCCAGGAGATCGCGCCCGGTCGTTTTCTTGACCGCATCCAGGAAATAAAGATTCAAAGCCAGCAGGGGCGCCCGGGCAGGGTCAGTGAATTGCCACCTGGCACCTTGGTAGATCCGCTGGTGGTGCTCAAAACGGAGCGGGCGGAATTTCGTTCCCGGGATTTCATAACGCTCAAGCTGGCGGGTAAAGGCCGTTTGATCCAGCCAGGGAGCCGCAACCAGCTCAAAAGGCTGGTTCACTTCAAAGCCAATGCTAACTCCCCCCACGGAACCCAGAACGCCGCTGGAAACATAATAGAGAGGGGATTCGCCGCGGGGGATATGGGGGGAAGTGGGAACCCACTTCAAGCCAGTGGCTTGCCAGGTCATGTCCCGCCGCCAGCCTTGGAGCGGAATAACCGTCAACTTGCACGGTTTTTTTATCCACCCTTCTTTATTGATCATCCGGGCCAGCTCGCCACAAGTCATGCCATAGGCATAAGGAATGGGCCATTGGCCCACCAAAGATTTGAATTGGGGATTCAAAATCGGCCCTTCCACCCGCAGGCCACCCAGCGGATTAGGCCGATCCAAGACGATGAATTCCACACCCGCCTCGGCACAGGATTCCATGGTCAACCCCATGGTGCTGATAAAGGTGTAAGATCGGCAACCCGTATCCTGCAAATCATAAACCAGCGCATCCAAGCCCCTGAGCATGGCGGGGGTGGGTCTGCGGGTGGGACCCGGGCCGTAAAGGGAAAAAACGGGCAGCTTGGTGATGGGATCGGTGAAGTCGGGGAATTCTTTGCCGGCTGGAAGATCTCCCCGCAATCCGTGTTCGGCCGCAAATAAAGCCATCAGGCGCACCCCGGGTGCTTTGCGCAGCAGATCGATGGTTGAGGTGCCCCGGCGGTTCACCGCCGAGGGATTGGTTAATAAGCCAACCCGTTTGCCTTGGAGGGCTTTGAACTGGCTTCTGGCCAGCGTCTCGCTGCCCAGCATGAAAACCGGTTGGGCCGGCTTGGGGGTGGGGGCCAGTGCTGGCGGGTGGGATTTGGCCGCCGGCGCCGCGCAAATTACTGGCAATCCAGTGAGCCAGGCCGCCAGAAAAATAATGGTCGGCCAGAGGTGTTTGAAGCAAGGCTGGCGGAGTCGGTTAACCGATGCACAAAGTCGTGCTGAAAAATACCTTGATGGATTCGCCCACCAGGGAAACAGGTTGCCGACTTTGGCTTTTTGCGGAGGCGCCAATTCGCCAGCCGGGCAAGGCAAGCCGGTTTTTTGGCCGAGGAGCACGTTTTCCAGATCCAGTCCAACGATCACGGTAATATGAATGATGGAACAAGGCTCCTGAAGGCAAGACCCAAACGGTGGAAATAATAAAATTGATGTCCCCCGGCCTTTTTCCTAGAGTTTCTTAACCAAGTTTTTGGGGATACTTTGCAAATCGCTTGGATGAGGGAAATGGTGCCTTGGTGGAAACCAGTCAAAAAATGCGCAGAATAAAAACGAAAAAGCCGGCCTGGCTGGTGGCAGCCAGCGCGGCGGCGTTGAGCAGCCAATTATACGCTTTTGAGGCCGAAGATGTCTTTGCTTTGAGAGCCGGTCCTGTGGCCATCCGGCCTTATGCGTCTGTGTCCGAAACTTTTAATGATAATATCAGGTATCAAAGCGAAATGTTGGTGCCGCAGTCGGACTTCATCACCTCCATCGCTCCGGGAATGCGCTTCTTGCTGGGCCACCAGGAGGTAGCGGATCCTTTTGCTCCGCCAACCACTGAACAGCTTAATTATTTATCGGTTGATTACAAATTCGACCAGCGATTATATGCGCAGCACTCCGATATGGATGGGGCCGATCACTCCATCGGAATCCGCAGCTTTATCAAAGGCAACCGCATAAGCCTGAGCGGCAGCGATGACATCGCGATGATCAATAGCGTCATGGGCGGGGGATATATGGTCACCCAAATCGTCAACCGCAACATTTACCGCGATTCCTATCGCCTTAGTTACCGGCTGACTGAGCGAACCAGCCTTTATTTGGCGGGGACGCATGACACAACGGATTTCAGCAAAAGCACTTCGTTTTACGATGGCACGTCCCTGACTGGAACCTTTGGGGGCGATTACCGGGCGACAACTAAATTATACGTTTTCAGCGAATTTTATTATAGCTTGAGGACTTTGGCTCCCAACAGCCCGACCATGGTTACCGGCCCCGATCAGGATGTTTACGGGGGGTTCATGGGTGTGCGCGGAGTATTTACCCGGTTTGAAAGCAGTGTCAAAATTGGCTATGAATCACGCATGTTCAGTGGCTACAGCCTGGCGGATAATTCACCGGTGGCCGATGCGTCGTTGAGGTACCGGTTTACAGACCGCGCCATGGCCACCTTGAGTTATTCCTTGGGCAGCGGCGTCTGGTTTACCAGCAGCCGAACCAGCTATGCTTCCGATTCAATCAATTTAATGGTTCTGGACCGGCTGGGCAGCACAGGAAGATGGACCTTGGGGGTCGGCGGTTCCTATGGCCGAACCACTTTTGACGATGGCGGGGGGTATAACAACCGTGAAGACACAAGATATAGCGCCAACGTCCGGCTTTCCTACCTGATCAAACTTTGGATGGTGGCCAGCGCCGATTATGAGTTTGAGAATTTTGGCAGTTCATATCCCAGTTGGTTGCCGGGGCTGATGGATTACCAGGTGAACCGGATTTCCTGCCGATTATCAGTCGGGTATTGATCCATTTCAAGCATGATGCCCCAGTCCCCAAGCGAATGGCCGCTGCATTATTTGCGGTGGGCAAAAATCCGCCAGCGGGGGGCCATTGATTTAGCCTCCAGCGGGGTCAAAGCCTGCACCCTGGCAGATTTGGCTCCGTCCGGAGATGCCCTTGCCATCAACGGCCCCAATGATGAGGGATACGCGCCGTTGGTGGAGGCAATCGCAGCCCGTTATGGATTGCGAACCGGTCAAATTGTCACCGCCACTGGCACTTCAGGCGCTAATTTCCTGGTCTTTGGGGCCTTGCTGAGGCCCGGAGACGAAGTGTTGATTGAACAGCCTGGCTACGGGCCATTGGTAGCGGTACCCCAATACCTGGGTGCGGCAATCAAGCGTTTTCAAAGGCCTTTTGAGCGGCAGTTCGGAGTGGATCTGCAGGAGGTTATCGATGCCATCACTCCGCGAACCAAACTCGTGGTTTTAACCAATCCGCACAATCCCACCGGGGCGGTTTTGCCGGGGGAAGCATTGCGGGAAATTGGCAGTGCCGCCGCCAGGGTGGGCGCTTCGGTATTAGTGGATGAAGTGTATTTGGACGGGATTTGGCGGGATCGGCCATCCCCAGCGGCTTCCTTGGGGGCACCCTTCATCTCGACCAGCAGCCTCACGAAAATTTACGGCCTGGCTGGATTGCGCTGCGGCTGGGTTGCGGCGCCGTTGGAGCTGATCGGCCGGATCCGGGAAATGCACGATATCGTGGACGGCACAGGCGCGGTCCCGGCTGAAATGCTGGGTGTGGTGGCCTTTGGGAAGCTGGATCAATTAAAAGAGCGCTCCCGCTGTTTGCTGGGTGCCAATCTGGAGATTTTCCGGCAATGGATGCACGGGCAGGAACGGCTGGAATGGATTGAACCGCCGGGCGGCACGGTGGGATTTCCGCGTTTTCGGGGTTTGGCGGATTCCGAACCATTCATCGAGCGGTTGCTGAACCAGCAGGGGATTTCCTTGGTGCCAGGAAAATACTTCGATTTGCCAGCCCATTTCCGTTGCGGTTTGGGAGGGGATCCCGCGGCGCTGGCGCGGGGCTTGGATGGTTTGGGGCAAGCGCTGCGAGGCTGGTGAAAACCATCCGCGATCCGGGTTAGCGCTTTTTCTTTTTCGCTTTGTCTTTAGGGTCTGGCTTCGGCGGCGCGGAGGTGATGGGGGGGGCGGTTGATTGCTCTACCGAGGGCGCGGCGGTATTTTCTGATCGTGCCGGGAGATCTTCAGGAGAGGGTTGCCGCGCCCCGCCCAGCAAGCGGATGCCTCCTTCGCCATCAGGCCGCAACACGGGCCGCGTGGCGGCGATCCCGTGAGTTTGGCGCAAAAGGATGGTGCCGTCTGGGGTGACCTTGGAATAGGTGTAACAACGGGCTCCGGATTGGCACAGCACATGCAGGTTGCATTCCCGGTCGATCTGGACCTCTGGTTTGCTGAAAGACACCATGGGGTTGATGGCGAAAACCTTGTGTGCTCTACCCGAAATTGCATCGGATAATTGCACATAGAGGCGGAATTGTTTCAGGTAGGTGGCTTTGAGCAGGGAGTATTTGCGCACTTCCGGTTCCCGGGCGGGGGAGTCCTTGTCGATCGGCATGCCGAAATCCTGATCCCAGAGCTTGAATCCCTTTACGATTTCAAAGGTTTTCACCGTGCTGGCGACCTCCTTGTCCCACGGTTTGATTTTCACCATCACCGCCACCCGGAAACGCCCGGGCAGGGTCAGGTCGAAGTAAGGAGCCAAATCGATCACCTTGGTGGCCACCTGGGAAGATTCCACCGTAAAGGATTCCATCGCCGGGAGGTCGGTGCTTTGGGTGATGGCTTTGCCGGTATAGGTTTCCACCATGAGCTTTACCCAGTCCAGATCCTCGGCAAAGGTCAACGGTTGGCCGGATTGGTTTTGGATGCGAATGCCCAGCAAGAGGGCTTCAGAGGGCAAAAACTGGTCCTGGTCCATCTCCAGGCTCACTTTCACTTGGGCTTGGACTCCCAGGAAACTAGCCAGCAGGAAAAGTAATCCAACAAATTTGGTCTTCATTTCAAAATTTTTTCTCAGGCACAAGATGCGCCGGAATAAAGCTCCCCTCGCGAATCACGCGCGGCTTGGCCAGGAGCCAGCCGGCTGGCAAATCAGCCGGGTTTATGGCAGCCCATGCTCACCGTTGGTCATTTTTTCAATTTCAGCGCCTGCCGGGAACCCCCTCCTAGCCTTGTTGCGCAGCCATCACTGGCGCTGGTTCATCGGCGCCGGTCGGAAAGGCGCGCTTGATCCGCAAGTCAGCCACACATTCAACATGCTGCGTCTGGGGAAACATGTCGAGCGGAATCACCTGGGCCAATTCATAGGCGCCATCGGCACAAAGCAGCTTTAAATCCCGCGCCAGGGTGGCTGGATGGCAGGACACGTAAATGATTTGCGAGGGGCCTGCGGCCCGCAAATGATGCAAGCCGGCTTCGACACAACCCGTCCGGGGCGGGTCGAGGATGACGGTGGTTTTTTGGGGGCTGAAGCGGGCCAGGATGCCCTCCAGCAAGTCCTCGGTTTTGCCTTCCAGGAATTCCCCGTTGGCGCATTGGCGGGCGGTGGCGTTGGCGCGGGCGGCGTGGACCGCCTGCCGGTCATACTCGATCCCCACAAACTGCTCCACGGTGGAGGCTAGTTCCAGGCTGAAAAAACCCACTCCGCAATACGAATCCACCAGGAACGGATTCCCGCTGTCCTGGAGGCGGTTTTTTACCGCCGCCACCAGACCAGGCAGCAAAATGGAGTTATTTTGGAAGAAGGTGTCCCGGGGCACTTGCCAGCCAGCGGGAACCACCCGCAGCACGACCTTGATCCCGCCCTTGGGGGGGGGATTGGCCCGCACGTGACGAAGCTGATCGTTGAGGCCAGGCTCCACAATTTTGCACTCCTCGACATCCACCACCAACCCGCTGTCCGCCATCAAGAAGCCGATGTTCAGCCCCTGCTTGGGCTTGTTCCACTGGCTGCGGATCATAATCCGGTTGCGATAGGCGTAAGGGCTGGGGCAGGGGACCACCGGCGCCACCAGGCCGCCATTAAAACCGCCAATCCGTTCCAGGATGTCGCGGATTTGCTTGCCCTTGAGTTCCAGTTGCAGCGGGTATCCCAAGTGCTGATACTGGCATCCGCCGCACTCGCCAAAATAGGGGCAGCCCGGCTGGACGCGGTGAGGGGAGCTTTGGAGCACGCGTTTCAGCCGGGCCCGGGCGAAGTGTTTTTTCACCTCGATGAGTTCCGCTTCCACCACCTCGTTCACCAGGACAAAGGGGACAAACACCACAAAGTCGCCAATGCGGGCGACGCCCTCTCCCCCAAAAGCCAAATCCGTAATGGTGAGTTCGTGTGTTTCTCCCAGCGCGGGCAGGGCCATTTCTTTTGCCGAATCAGACATGTCCCGCAAATCTACGGGAATCAATTTCCAAAAATCAATAACACACCCATGATGGCGTGAAATAAATCTTGGGCCGCGCCAAATCCATTTCCCGGGCGAGGGCTGGGTTAGTCAGCTGTTTATAGGTGACGCTGCCGGATTGGGGGTGGGTTCAAAGGGTTGGATTGCCAGGTTAGCGGAAGGTCAGTTGTGGCTCGGCCCCGGCGGCGCGGTAAATCTGGCGGACTTTGGCGAATGCGCCTTGGGATTGGCCGGTGAAGATGAGTGGCCGGGGCGCCAGCATGCCCAACACCTCGGGCACATCGCATACCCGCAATAGGTTGAGGAACTGTGGAGCCGATGAATCCTGGGGGCTGGCTGGGGGCTGATGCAGGGCCACTCCCGCGACCTCCGGTTCCCATAAGGCGGCGCCGGCCGCCAATAGCGCTGCGCCGTCTTCGCCGGCCACCCATACCGGAACCTTCCCGGCCCATTTTTCATTCAGATAACGCGCGGCAGCGATCACGTCCCAAACCCGGCCGGTATCGACGGTTCTTCCCAACAAAGCATGGGCCCGTTCCACGTAGTTTGGTGGATTTTTAACTGTCCAGCGGGTCTCCCCGATGCCCCTCGGTTCACAGATATAAAGGCCATCGTCCTTTTCCAGCTGCGGCTTCAACCACTCACAGGCATCCCCCGGTTTGGTGGAGACCACCAGCCAGATCCGTTTGGGCGTTGGGGCAGCGCCAGGCTCCGGCAGCCTCAGTCGGATCTCGATTCCTCCTTCGGTGGCCAGTTTTTCAACCAGGGGCGCCGATTGGCCGATGGATTTCGCCGGGGGGATGCGTGCTGGAAAATGGCGGAACGTGACGCGCCGCAGTTCCTCCAGCAGGGATTTCCGCCAATCCGGGTATTGTTCGCGGGTTGGAACTTGGACTTTCGCCACGGGCACAAAAGTTTCGTCAATGCGCGAATTGATCTGATCCTGGGGCAGGTCCGCGTCGGTGGGGAAAACGCGCAATTTTTGAGGATCAAGGGGATGGGATGGCTGCTGGCCATCTTCAATCACCAGCTCCAGTTCACTGTCCAGCACCGGGCGCGGATCGTTTTTCAGGTAGGTATTCAGGAAACGGAAAGCGGACTGCCGAATGTCTTGCCGATAGGCGTGGCCGCCCACGCTCACCACGGTGTCCATGCGGTCGCTGGCGCCGAACAGGCTGTAAAGGCGCTCCAGCCGGTTGCTGACCCGCTCGTTGGCGTCCATGGGGAAAATGGCATCCTGGCCGCTATTGACGAACAACAATGGGCGGGGGGCGATCAAGCCCGCGATGCGCGTCCAGGGCCAGCCAAAGGCGTTGTGGAGGAACATGCAGTCGCAGTGGCCGTTGATGACCTGGTTGGGCACGTAGGACTGGAGATCCGCCATGCCGCTGACGGGCACCGCCACCTTGATGCGCGAATCCGCCGCCGCAATCCAAAAAGCCGCTGCGCCACCGCCGCTGATGCCGGTAACCGCCAACCGTTCAGCATCCACCTCCGGCCGGCTCACCAGGTAATCCAAGGCCCGGATACCATTCCAGCATTCGACACCCGCAGGCGTGTAGCCTCGCGAATGCCAAGACCAACGGTTTTCGCGGTATGTGCCATGGTGTATGCCGGCGATTTCGCCCAGTTGCAGGGTGTCCATCACCAAGCAGACGCAGCCATGGCGGGCAAACCAGATCCCGTGCGATTGAAAGGCGGTTTTGTTGCCATTGCGGCCGCGGCCCGAATGGCCGCATACGTATAATACCGCCGGGAATGTTTCACCCGGTTTTTGAGCAGCCGGCCGGTAGAGGTTGGCGGTGACATACAAATGCGGCCGGCTTTGGAAGTGGAGCATCTCCACCACATAGCCATCGCCTTTGATTTGGGAAGTGGTGGCTGCGGCCAAGGCGGTCCGGGGTGGCAGCGGCGATAATCCGAGCATATAAAGATACTCCCGCAGAAATTGAGGACGGGCCTGGTTCCAGCCTTCCGCTGTGAGGTCCGGTTCAGGGAATTGCGCTTCCAGTTTTTCGGTTTCCATGCGCAGGTAGTTCTGAATCATCGCATCTCCCGGGGCGCCATTATCCGGAGTGCCATATGCCTGGCTTTGTGCCTTTGAATTACTGACGGCGATGCGCTCGTATATGCGCTGGTCGTTATCGTCCATAGCGGGCCATCCCCCTGCCAAATCCGGATTCCTGGCCAGCATTTGCCTCACGATCCCCTTAAAATGCTGGGCCTGGCGCAGCAATCCAATGCGCTGGCAAAGATTGGCCGCCAATACATTGAAAGACACGAGCTGGTACCGCAACTCCTCGTCCCCCGATCCTTCCTGGCAAATAGAAATGCCTTGTTGCAGCAGCAAGAGCGCCAGCTCCGGCATGGCGGTCTGGCCCTGGAGGTAGGAGGCGGTGGACAGAAAATTGGCACACCAGTAATGCTTTTGGCAATCCTCACCCACATATTTCAGGAGAGCTTCCTGGAAGCGCGGCCCCAGGCGCTGGCGTTCCGTGTTGAAATAAGCGGCCTGTTCTTCGTTGTTCACGCCCCAACGAGGAAGGCTGGCAAATTTTGAGAAGGGCGCGCCGCCGGTTTCGCCAGCCTCAATGCTTCCATTCCAAGCCAGTGATAAAATACCGAATAACAGGCCGATTTTTATGAAACACCTTTGGTATGATATTGGATCATCGCTATTTGCTGGATGGCTCGCCGGTTTTAGACAAACGCCGCCGCAAAGTGGCGACCACCACTGCATCAGCTTTTGACGAGACCATCTCCAATGGCGAAAAGCCGCGCTTTACAGCGAGGAAAAGCGTCAAACCGATGGCGGACGCGGTGATGACAAAATTAGGCCAGGCATTCAGTGCCCACTGGCCGCTCCATTGCCAAGTCCAGGCCGCAGTGAAAGGCCAGCCATAAGGGATGGGCCATGAATAGCCATCCGGTCCCCGGCCGCCAATCACATCCCCCAGCAAATGCAGATGAAAGCTGAGCAAGATCAGCAGGGATGCCAGGGGGCGTTTGGTGGCCACGGCAAAACCAAGGGCAGCCGCAGCGAAGCCGAAAAACAGATTGTGTCCGAAAAGGTGATGGTAATCCGACCACCAGTTCAAAGGCTGGGCCGAGTGGCGGGTCAAGAAATCGGGCACGATCCCCAAGCCATCCAAATCCGGGGCGATCCCCGCCAAGGTTACCAGGAGGCGGTCGCGCCGGTTCAGATCATCCAAGTTTGCCACCAGCCAGCCGGCGAAAAAATGGGTGATAGGGCTCATGGCAAGGAACATACTATCACCCCGGAATTGTGGGTAAATGGCAAATTGCCAAAAGGTTGGTCCAGCGCGCTTTATTGTCCATGGGCTTCGCATCGAAAAACGGCCTCCCCTCCATGCCCTATGGGAGGCATCCATGCTCCTCATTCAAGGCCTGAACCCGCTATTGCTTGTTTTTGGCATATCTGATAGGAGCTTTAGGCAAGATAAGCGGAAATGGACGGTAAAACTCACTTGAGGGGATGAATGTTATGACCAATCCAGTATCCTTGGAAGACACGGTGGAATTCGCGGAAAATCCCGAGCCCCGTTGCGCCTGCGTGCTCCTGCTGGACACCTCCGGCTCCATGCAAGGGGAGGCCATCTCCGCCCTGAACACGGGATTAGCCAGCTTCAAGCAGGACTTGAACAAAGACCCGCTCGCCTCCCGGAGGGTGGAGGTGGCGATTGTGACCTTCGACAACGAGGTGAAAGTGGTCCACGATTTTGCGACCGCCGACCAATTCCAGCCGCCCACGCTGACCGCCCAAGGGCAAACCCACATGGGCACCGCCATCATCAAAGCGCTGGATTTGGTGCAGGCGCGGAAAGCCACCTACCGGCAAAATGGCGTGGCCTATTACCGGCCTTGGATTTTCCTGATCACCGATGGTGAGCCACAAGGTGAGCCCGAGCATATTATCCAGCAAGCCTCGCAGCGCCTGAAAACGGATGAATCGAACAAACGCGTCGCTTTTTTCGCCGTGGGAGTGGAAAACGCCAACCTGGCCAAGCTGGGTGAGATTGTCGTGCGCACACCGGTCAAACTGGCGGGGTTGAATTTTGTGGAAATGTTTGTGTGGCTGTCCAAGAGCATGGAGGCGGTCTCGCATTCCCGCACCAACGAGCAAATCGCCCTGCCGCCGCCGGGATGGACTTCGGTGTGAGCCACTGATGGGGATTGCGCCAGGATATGCAAACATCCACCGAACTTGCGCTCCGGAAAACCTGGCGGGTGATTTCCGCCTCGGTTCGGGGGCGGCGGCATGAAAAAACGGGCCAGCCTTGCCAGGATGCCCATTGGTGGACCGCCGGATCGGAAGGCTTGCTGGTGGCCGCTGTGGCTGATGGGGCGGGCAGCGCCAGCCTGGCGGAATTGGGGGCGGAACTGGCAGCCTCAACGGCCGTGCGGATTCTGGCCGGGCGCCTGGCTGTGGCGCTGACCTACACCGAGGAATTGTTCCGGGACCAACTCAAAGCGGCCATCCAGGCCGCGCAGGATGCTGTCCTTTCCGAGGCGGTCTTGCGCCAGGTCAACCCCCGTGAACTGGCCGCCACTTTGCTGGTGGTCCTGGCTTCGCCCCACCTGGTGGTAGCGGGGCAAATTGGCGATGGGGCCATCATCATCCAAACTCCGCATCACGGATTGGAGGCTCTCACCCGGCCCGCCGCCGGCGAATACCTGAATGAGACGCAGTTTCTGGTTTCTCCAGCTGCGCTCAACCAAGTCCAGGTGAGCTGCCGCAAAGGCCCGATCACCCACCTGGCCCTCTTTTCGGATGGCCTGCAAATGCTGGCCTTGAAGATGCCAGCCGGGGAGCCGCACGTTCCGTTTTTTGCGCCCCTGCTGAGGTTGGCCGAGGCGGAAGATATCGCCCAGGCGCGCGGCCAGTTGGAGGCATTTCTAAAATCGCCCAGGGTGGGGGACCGAACGGACGATGACCTGACCTTGGTGGTGGCGGCCATCGGGGATTCAAGGTGAGAGTCCTGCGGCACAACCATCGCAAGGTTATCTCGCTGCCGGACAGTGCCATGCTGGCGCAGGGAGGGGAGGCCCGGATCTTCAACCTGTCCCAGGAGGCCGGTTTGGTGGCCAAGATTTACCATAAGCCGAGTCCCGAACGCGCCGGCAAATTGCGCGTCATGGTGGCGAATCCCCCCAAGGATCCCATGCTGGAGCAGGGACACGCTTCCATCGCCTGGCCCTTGGAACTGCTGGCCACCCCCGATAGGCACCGCCGGGTGGTGGGCTTCCTCATGCCCAAAGTGAGCAACATGCGGCGCGCCATCGATTTCTTCAATCCGCGCACCCGCCGGCAGGTTTGCCCCTGTTTTAACTATTTTTATCTGCTGCGCACCGCCCGCAACCTGGTGATCGCCGTGCGTGCCCTGCACGAAAAAGGCTACGTGGTGGGAGACGTGAACGAGTCCAATGTGCTGGTTTCCGAGCGCGCGCTGGTCACCCTGGTCGATACCGATTCCTTTCAGGTGTGGGATGGGGAAAAAGGAGTCAATTACCGCTGCCGGGTGGGGAAACCGGAATACACCCCCCCGGAATTGCAGGGGAAGAGTTTTGCCCAATGTGACCGTCTCCCGGAACACGACGGCTTTGGCCTGGGGGTTTTATTGTTCCAACTATTGATGGAGGGAACCCATCCGTTCGCCGGATCGTTCCTGGGACAGGGCGAGCCGCCGCCCCTCGAAAAGCGCATTGCGGACGGCCATTTCCCCTATGCCAGCCTGCCCGAAACGCCCTACCGGCCAACCCCGGCCGCGCCGCCGATCGACTGGCTCCACCCGGTGCTGAAGCATTGGTTTGTCCGGTGCTTTCACGACGGCTACCTGAATCCCAAGTTGCGGCCCGACACTCATAGCTGGCAAATTGCCTTGGAGGAGGCCGAACACGCCCTGACTACCTGCTGCGTCAACGAGCAGCACGTGTATGCCAGCCACCTGCCGGATTGCCCCTGGTGCCAGCGCACGCGATTGCTGGGCGGGCGAGATCCATTTCCGTCGCAGGAGGCGGTAAAAAATGGGGAACATTTGCAGCCGCCTCCCAAACGGAAAACCATTACTGGAGCGGTGCCGAATGCGCCTCCGCGGGATCCCAACATGCCGGTTCCCCGGCGCATCCCGAATCCGTGGCCGGGGATCCGCATCCGCGGCCAGAACCGAGGCTCCACCATTAATATCGCCTTCAAGTGGCCCCAGGCGCGGAATTATTGGGCCGGCATGGGCATGTTTTTCAGCGTGATGTCGCTTTATTTTTGGTGGAATTTGCGCCCGCCAGAACTGGCGCTCCATGGTCTGATCGGACTCCTGGCGGCTTTGTTCGGGGCGGGTGGTGAAATTCGATCGCATAGCTGGGACTTGGATGGCCGCGGTCAACGGCTCTCGCGCATCGCCATGGTGATCGGATCACTCATGTTTTTGCGCGGCCTATTTTCCTGAATTTGAAAAGCCCGGGCCGCCCGGAAGCATTATCGCGGTTTATGCTATCTCGCCCACGCCGGGGGATTTTTAAGGCGGTAAAGCATTTCACCCGCTTTGGGCACCAACAGGACGCCTTCCGCTTCCCGGTCGGCGAAATCCTCCTTGCGGATGGCCTGGGGATCGCGGTAGCCCAAGTTGATGCGCCGGCAGGTTTCCGGCGGAATGCCCGTGGCCAGGATCACCCGTGCGCGGGGCTTTTCCACCCCGTTTTCATACGTGCCCTGCCCGTGGACATGGGTATTATGGGCCAGCACACCCCAGGGATGGTTTTTGTATTTATCCCACTGCTTGAGGAAGAAATCGCGGCAATGATAGCCCACCTCCTCGATAACTTTGCCGTGGGTGACACAGATTTCCTTGATATGCGGCGCATAGATGATCAGTTCGCCATCATCCGCCAGCACCGGCTCCAGCTTATACATGCACTTGCCGCCGGTCCACAGTTCGTCATACATGGCGGGCGCGCAGGATAAAATCGTGCGGAAGGGTTGGTCCTTGTAGATAATATGCAGCCGGTTGGATAATTCGCTGGCCGCTTCCCAGGCGGCCTCCGGAGTTCCGGCGTACAATCCGGCCAGGTCCGTTCCCTCCACCACCATGCAAAAACAGGTTTTTGGCAGGGTGACCATGGCTCCCGCGCGATCCACCACCTTGCGCACCGGCGTCCATTTGTTGCCGATGATTTTGGCATTGGTCACCACCGCTCCCAGCCAGTGGAAAAAGTTCAAGATCTCGGGGCCGCCCACGCCGGGGAACAGGTACTTGTTGCCCCCCGAGAATCCCACCACTTCGTGCGGGAAGACCGGCCCCACAATGAGGATGCGGTCGTATTCGAACAGCAGCCGGTTCACGGCCACGGGCACATCCATGGCGAACAAGCCGCCGCTGAGCTGGCTGATTTCCTCCGCCGGGATGATCCCCACCTGCCGGAGCGCCTGGGGGTTGTCCCATTCGTGGTTAAAAAAGCGGACGTTGCCATAGGCGTCCCCCCGTTCCGCCAGCGTCATATCCAACCGCTGGCAGATTGCCTCCTCGCTCATTGGTTGGTGGGTGCCCAGGGCCACCAGAATGTCGAGGTTTCGGACGGTGCCAGAAAGGCGCTGATGCAGGGTCTTGAACAACAGCCCCACCGGGGCGGTGCGGGTGCTGTCCGGGATGATGACCAGGACTTTTTGCCCGCGGAAATCCGCCTCCGGACAGGCTTGGGCCACCGCAGCGGCCACCTGGCCGGGCGCGAGGGATTGGCCGGCCGGAGCGGCCAGGGCAACAACAGCTTGGCTCATAAAATAATCAGATGGTTTGGGACAGGAAACCGCCGTCCACGCGGATGTCGGACCCGGTCACAAAACTGCTGGCCTGCTGGCTGGCCAGGAAAATGGCGGCGCCGATCAGCTCCCGGGCCTCGCCGAACCGGCCCATGGGCGTGTGGTTCCAAATGGCCTGGGTGCGCGCGGTGGGTGAGCCATCCTCGTTGAACAGCAACTGGCGGTTCTGCTCGGCCGGGAAAAAACCGGGGGTGATGGTGTTTACCCGCACGCCTTGGGGCGCCCATTCGCGGGCCAGGAACTGCGAGAGGCTCAGCAGCGCCGCTTTGGAAGCCGAATAAGAAACCACCCGCGAGAGGGGGATGTGCGCCGATACGCTGGCGATGTTCACTATGCTTCCTTTCCGCCGGGCCACCATCCCCGGCCCAAACTCCTGGCAGGGCAGCAGCACCCCGCCCACCAGGTTCAGGTCAAAATTGCGCTGCCAGTTTTCCAAGGGGATGTTCTCAAACGGGTTTTCGGGGGTCACCGTGGTTTTGGGATCGTTGCCACCGGCGGCGTTCAGCAGGATTGAGGGATTGCCCAGGGCTTGCACCACATCCGCATGCGCTTGCTTCAACGTTTCCTTCTGCAA
This sequence comes from uncultured Verrucomicrobiota bacterium, assembly GCA_964409245.1. Taxonomy (GTDB): domain Bacteria; phylum Verrucomicrobiota; class Verrucomicrobiia; order Limisphaerales; family UBA1319; genus CAIMWS01. The sequence continues at coordinate 10,012 of CAYPCQ010000008.1, read as the reverse complement.
TACGTTGGCGGGGAAAAAACGGGCCACGCCGCCCTGGTCCCGGATAGCCTTGGCGCGCTCCTCGCCCCGCTGTTCGTGGAGATCCAAAACCGCCACTTTGGCGCCCGCCTGGGCATACGCTTCCGCGATGGCTCCCGCCAGCACGCCCGCCGCGCCGATCACCACCGCCACCTCATCCTTCAAATCGAAAAGATTCAACATATCGCCCTTATTGATGCCGCACCGCGATGGGCAATGGAAGAGAAAAATCCCAGCCGCCCGCCCGCCCTTTCATGGTGTTCTCCAGGGCGGCATTCGCTGCGCTCATTGGGGCTTTAAGGTTTGCTTGGAGTATTGGATCTGGGCGCGAATATCCAAAAGAATCCTGGGAGCAAGTTCCGCGTCTGTTGCCGGGCTTTCACTGCTGGCAGCGGTTGAATAACCAGGTTGAAATATGCCGGATTACGGCCTCATTTTTGGCATCGACTTCAGGCGCCGTTCCGGTGAAAATGTCGGCATTATGTTAAAAATGCCAACCGCCTTGGTCCTCCGTGTTCTACTGTTGCTATCAATGGCTGCCGGTGAGGTCTGTTTCGGAGCGGGCGGCGACTGGATCTGGCATCCCGATGCGCCGTCCGGCGCGGCCATGTCGGCGGGCAAGCGATTCTTCCGCAAGCTCGTGGCCATACCCGGGGACCGGGCAGTGAAGAAGGCCGTCTTCCACCTGACGGCTGACAACGGTTTCGTTCTGCACATCAACGGCCGGAAAGTGGGTTCGGGAGACGACTGGACGAAGCTGTATGCCTTTGATGTGCGGGAAGACCTGGCGCGGGGCGGCAATGTCCTGGCGGTCGAGGCGGTCAACTGGGAGACCGGCGGGGACAACCCTGCGGGATTGATCGGGAATCTGCAGGTTGAATTCGACCAGGGGCCGCCCCTGGTGATCGGGACTGATGCCACCTGGCGGTCCGCGGCGGACCGAACGGACACTTGGGCCGCGAGCGGATTCGATGACTCGCGCTGGGGAAAAGCCCGCGTGATCGGCCCCTATGGGTGCGAGCCGTGGAATGCCTTCGCGGAGGGGGGCCAAACGGGCCTGCCGCCCGTGTTCAACCAGGAACCCGAAACGCGCAGCCTGTCCCAGGAGGAAGGGGAGCAGATGCTCAAGGAGGAATGGATCTACCAGGCGGAAGGCAAGCCGCTGGAGCAACGTTCCGTGCAGGAAATTGCCTGGGCGAGGGGGATCGCCGTCCGGCTGAAGAAATCCGCAAATCCACCCGAACTGGGAGCCGAACTTGAAGCCCTCGCGAAGCTGGAACTGGCGGTCCGGAACCTTCCGGCGGAAGCTGACGCCGCGCAAAAGCAGGATCTTTACCTCAAGGTGCGCCAGGTCAAACGCCGCCTCATGTTCAAGGATCCCCTCATCGATTTCAGCAGCCTGGTATTTATCGATGTGCCGGAGCGGTATGCCCACGAATCCATGCATCGGGTTTACCCGCAGGCCCAGTTGAACTGCGTCCGGCTCCTGGTTTTAGACGGGCTTGATCCTTGGGGCCGGGTCCGCAAGCTTACTTCCGGCCTGGGGCCGGGCTGGTATTGGCGCCCCGACGTATCGTTCGACGGCCGGCGAGTGCTCTTCTGTTTCCGGCCCGAGCAAGAGCGCACGTTCCATCTCTACGAGGCGGCCGTGGACGGGACCGGCCTGCGGCAGCTCACGTCCGGCAATTACGACGACCAGGATCCGATCTACCTGCCAGACGGGCATATCGCTTTCGTGTCCAACCGCGGCAACAGCTACGCGCGGTGCGTGGTGGGGCACCCCAGCACGGTCCTGGCCCGCTGCGATGGCGATGGCCGGAACATCTACCTGATCAGCGCCGGGAACGAGCCTGAGTACACCCCGGCCCTGCTGCCCAACGGGCAGATCCTCTACACCAGGTGGGAATACACCGACAAGGAACTGATGCGCATCCAGAGCCTGTGGACGGTCAACCCGGATGGAACCGGAACCACCGTCTTCTGGGGCAACCAGAGCTACTGGCCCGACCTGCTGATGGAGGCACGGCCAATTCCCGGCAGCCAGAGGGTGATGTTTGCCGGGCACGGCCATCACCAAGTTTACTGGGGCAGCCTCGGGATCCTGGACCCGGGCAAGGGTTTGAATTATCCCGATGGTCTGACCAAGGTGACCTCGGATGTGCCGTGGTGCGAGGTGGGGGACGGCCCGGCGGAGCGGCCGGAAACCGCCGAGTACCACACCGCGGGCAAATACCCCGGCTACAAGTCCCCTTATCCGTTGAGCGAGGAGGTGTTCCTGGTTTCGGCGCGCCACAGCGGCGGCGGCAGCAAGTTCAAACTGTTCCTGATGGATGTTTACGGCAACCGCGAGCTGATCTACGAGGGGGCTTTCCATTCACTTTACGCCATCCCGGCCAAGCCGCGTCCGCAGCCGCGGGTCATCCCCGACCGGGTGCAATGGGCCGGCGCCCAGAAGGACGGGCGAACGATCCAGCCGGGCACTTTCTACAGCCCCGACGTTTACCAGGGAGCACCGGAAATCCTGCGGGGCAAGGCGAAATACCTGCGGGTCATCGCCCAGGATTACAACACCATGACCCTGGGCAAGAAGATCCAGGACACCGCGCACACCAGCGCCGCGACCCACATGCACGTGGGGCCGGTGGTCTCGGTGGTGGTCAATGACGCGGTCAAGTTCGTGCTGGGAACGGTCCCGATCGAGGCGGATGGATCGTTCTACTTCGAAGCGCCCCCCTGCACCACCTTGCATTTCCAGCTCCTGGACGAACGCCACTGCTGCCTGCACACGATGCGCTCCTTCACCAGCGTCATGCCTGGCGAAAACCGGGGCTGCGTCGGGTGCCACGAGGGGCAGAATGCCGCCCCCACCAGGCAGAAAACCATCGCCATGACCAAGCCGCCGGCGGTCATCCAGCCCTATCCGATCGGCGCGCGTTACAGCCTGGGCTACGAGCGCGACATCCAACCCATCCTGGACCAGCACTGCGGCTCGTGCCACCAGGGCGGCGGCGCGGGCACGGAGAAGCTGGACCTGGCCTTGCGCCCCAGCCCTGATGGCGGCGTGTTCCCGGAGCCGTATCTGACCCTGACCCTTGGGAAGAAAAGGCAGTTGGGCGATTTTCCCGCCAACTGCGAAGGCGGCATCGCCGGGACCATCCTGGCCGAGGCCCGCCCTTGGACGCCGGAGACCTACAAGACTTTTCCGCCCCTGAAGGCCATGTCTTACGCCAGCCGCCTGGTCGATCTGGCCGCCAGCGGCGGGCACTACCAGGTGAAGGTGGATGAGTTGAGCCTGACGAAGCTGATCCTCTGGGTGGACACGCTCTGCGCCTACCGCGGCGAGCGGGAACTCCGGGCCATGCCGGATCCCAACCCGGAAGATCCGATCTTCAAGCGCTCCGACTATCCCCCGTCCGACCCCACGGTTAAGGACGTTTACGCCGAGTCCCCCTACCGGCCGCGGATGAGAACCGCTCCGCTGGTCAACCGGGCCTACCGCCAGGATGAGTTTCCCACTGTCGAAAGCCGCCTGCCGAAGACTGCGGATGGCCAGATACTGCCTTCGGTAACTTTCACAGCGCGGGGCGAGCGCCTCGAACGCTCCTGGGACGGTGACAAGGCGAGTCCCCCTGTCCGCGGCGAAACGGTGCCGCTGACCGCCCAGCGGTGAGCACCTTTTGCCCGTTTGAACCCGCTGGAACTCCTGGAGGTTCAGCGGCCAGTTGGCAGGGCAGGGGAAATATAGCGAAGTGCGTGAAGCTGGTGGGCGAATGGCGGACCCGCCGATTGGTCTGGACAGTCGGTAACGGTTGGTTTTTCCTGCCTGCGTTGATGAAAGCATGGGACCACACTTTCGCCACGGCCGGGGAAAATCTCGCGGCCGACGAAGCGCTACTGGAAGCCTTGGATTCAGGGGAGGGGGAGGATGTATTGCGGTTTTGGGAGCCGGCCGGAACCTTTGTGGTGGCTGGTTATGCCAATCCCCTGGCCGCCTGGGTCGAGGTCGAGCTTTGCGCACAGTTGGGGGTGTCAGTGTTGCGCCGGTGCAGCGGTGGGGGGGCTGTGGTGCAGGGGCCAGGGTGCCTTAATTACGCCCTGGTGACGCGCGTGGCGGAAGACGATCTGGACATTCCGGCCGCCAACGCCCGGATCATGCGGCGGCAATGCGAAGCCCTGCGAATGGTGCTGGGCGGCGGGGTGGAAGTCCGGGGAGTCACGGACCTGGCTTTGGACGGGCGCAAGTTTTCGGGCAACTCACAGCGGCGGAAACGGCGGGCCATTTTGTTCCACGGATCCTTCCTACTTAAAGCGGACTTGGAGCTGATCGGCCGCCTCCTGGCGGAGCCGCCCCGGCAGCCTGACTATCGTGGCGAGCGCCGCCACGAGGAATTCCTGGTGAATCTGAACGTGCCGACAGGAGCGATCAAAGCGGCGCTGCGGCAAGCCTGGGGCGCCTGGGAACCGCTCCAGGAAATCCCACTTGGCCTGATTCAGCAGTTGGCGGAAAAGTATGCGGCAACGGCCTGGAATAATAAATTCTGACCGTCACTCGACGGTGAACCATTGGGCTTCCACCCGCCGGTTTGGTTCGCTGTCCGCCCCCAGCGGCTCTTCCCAGCCACGTCCAAGTATGTCGATCCGCTCCGGCGCGTCCTGGAACCGTTCGATGAGCTGGCGTTTGACATCGGCGGCGCGGTTTTTGCTCAGTTCCACAGCGCGCAGGGCCATGCTGCGCACGTAAGTTTCGCCGCCCGCCTTGCGGAAATCCTCCACCCGGGAGTTATCCACGTGGCCCCGCAGCAGCACGGTGGAGCCGGGACTCACCTTCAGCAGGTTGTGGATGGCTTCCAGATTTTTTAGGTTCGTGGGATCGTTCGTGTTCAAGCTGGTGGAATTTTCGGAGAATAGGAATTTGATATTCTTGCTGAGCAGGGGGCTGCCTTCCAGGGAATCCTGGGCGGCGGTGCGAATGGGTGAAATGGCCACCTTCTGGTTTTTGAAGGCGCCTTGGGTTTCGAGCGCCTTGAGGTGCTTCAATTCCAGGAAACGGTCCCCATCGACCGGCTCTTTGATCAATTCGCTGCCGTAGGCGAAAATAGCTGACTGGTAAATGCCGCCAAAGCTGCCGGCGGCGGCAATGCTTCCCGAAAAGAAGGCCAGGTTTTCGGGGCCGTTGGACAGATGGACTTTTTCCAATTCGGCCTTCGCTTTTTCGCGGTCCCATTTGAAGGCTTTGGCAATGGCGCCGAGGTGGCCGGCGGGGTTGTCGCGCACCATGAGATTCCCCGCTACCAGGCCATCCACCAAGCCTGCCATCCACTCAGGATGCTGCTGGGCGAAACCCCGGTTCACCACGAGGATGTCGGCAATGATCAGCAGGTTGCGGCTGGTGGCCAGGATGTGGGCCTGGCCGCCGCTTTGGGCCACAGTTTCGGTGGTTTTGGGCGCCCAAGTGACGCAACCCGCCAGCGGGGAACGCGGATTTTTCTGCGACTGCAAAAAGATATCGCCCGCCGCGAAGGCGTCTTTGGCGTAGGCCAGGTTCAGTTTATCCGCATCCGCTGGAGCCTTCAGATTGGGCAGCATGTTGACCGCCAGGCCCGCCTCCTGGGCCAGGTAGCGGATGAAAAAGTCCGCCTCGGTGAATTGGGCGGTGACCAAAGTTTTCCCTTTCAGGTGGTTGATGCGCTTGAGATCGGATCGCACCACCACGCCATCGGCCCCCCGGGAATAGCCGATTTGCACCGGCACCACCACCTGGAATTGCCGTCCGTAGATGGCCAGCACATCCACGGTGGTGGCCGAGGCCGCCATCTTGCCGCTGTTCAGAGCGGACCAACTTTCCTCCTCGCTCAAAGCGATTTTCACCTTGAACTTGTGATGGGTGTAAAAGTAGGAGTTGGTGCTGGGCTCCAGCCCGCCGTTGGCGGCGATCAATCCTGCATAGCCGGCATATTCGCTCAGTTCGATTTCGATCGTATCCCCTTTGGGCTGGTAAATGCCAGGGGGTGCCAATTGGGGTGGTTCAAACTGGGTCTCAACCAGTTCGGCCGGGGTGTCGTTGGTGGCGGTTCCCGGGGTGCGAGGGACGGCCTGGCCGATTTGGGCCGGGGCATTCCGGCCACCGGGGGCCATTTTGAGCCACCACTGCCAGGCGCCGTATCCGGCAATGGCGAGGATCATAACGGTGAGGACAAACTTGCCACGCGCAGTCATAATAGGTTGATACCGCAGCCTGGAACTGGATGTCGGATTACTCCACGGTGAACCACTGGGCTTCCACCCGCCGGTTCTGCTCGTTGTCCGTACCCAGCGGTTCCTCCCAGCCGCGTCCGATGGTGTCGAGCCGGGCGGTGTCCACCTTGAATTTCTCCATCAGCAGGCGTTTGATTTCGCCCGCCCGGTTCTTGCTCAATTCGGTGGCTTTCATGGCCATCTGCCGCACAAAAGGTTCGCCGCCTTTCTTGCGGAAATCCTCAACCATGGCGTTGTCCACATGGCCGCGCAGCAGGATCGTGGAGCCAGGGCTCACCTGCAGCAATTGCCGGATGGCATCGAGGTTTTTCTGGTTGTCCCGGGCATCCAGCTTCAGGGTGGCGGAATTGGGTTCGAATAAAAAGCGGATGTCTTTGCTTAACAACGGATTGCCTTCGATGGTGCCCGCCGTGGCCGATTTGATGGGGGCGATGGACACCTTCTGCTCCTTGAAGGCGCCCGATTGATCCAGCGCCTGCAGGGATTTTTTGTCCAAGAACCGGTCGCCATCCACCGGGTCTTTGATCAATTCCGACCCGTAGGAATAGATGGATGACTGGTAGATGCCATTAAAGCTGCCGGCGGAGTCGATGGATCCGGAGAAAAAGGCCAGGTTTTCGGGCAGGTTGGCCAGGTGGACCTTGGCCAGCTCGGCTTTGGTTTTTTCGCGGTCCCATTTGAAAGCTTTGCCGACCAGCTCCAGCCAGGCGGATGGGTTGTCCCGCACCAGGCGGTTGCCTTCGAGCAGGCCGGAGACCAGGCCGGCCACCTTCTCGGGATTTTGCTGCGCGAAACCTTTATTTACCGTGAGAATGTCCGCGATGATCAGCAGGTTCAAGCTGGTGGCCAGGATATGTGCCTGACCGCCGCTGTCCTGGGCCACCTGGGAGGTTTTGGGCGCCCAAGTCACGCAGCCTGCCAGCACTTTGAGACCGTCCTTGATGTCCTTCAAAAACAAATCCCCGGCGGCAAAGGCGTCCTTGCAGAACACCAGGTTCACCTTCTCCGGATCGGGTGTGGTTTTCAGATCGGGCAGCATGCGCACACCCAGGCCAGCCTCCTGCGCCAGGTAACGGATGAAAAAGTCCGCTTCCGTGAACTGGGCGGTGGCCAGGATTTTGCCTTTCAGGTTGTTGATGCGCTTGATCTCCTTGCGCACCACCACGCCGTCCGCGCCCCGGGAATAGCCGATCTGGGCGGGGACCACGCCTTGGTATTGCCGGCCGAAAATGGCCAGCACATCGACCGTGGTGGCGGAGGCGGCGATCTTGCCGCTGTTGAGCGAAGACCAGCTTTCCTCTTCGCTTAGGGTGATTTTGACTTTAAAACCGTGCTTTTTGAAGAATTGGGAGTTTTCGCTGGGTTCCAGGCCGCCGTTGGCCACGATCAAGCCCGCGTAGCCGGCGTATTCGCTTAATTCCAATTCCACCACATTGCCCTTGGCCTGATAGACTCCCGGCGCGGCGAGCTTGGGCGGCTCGGACAAAGTCTCCTCCAGAGCCGAGGCTAGCTGCGCGATGTCTCCAGCCGATTGGGCGGAGGAGGCCTGGTTCGGCTTGGTGCTGGACTGGGTTGAGCCTTGGGCGGAGGTTTGGGTCATGCCTGGGAACGGGTTTTTTTGCGAAAATTTTTCAAACCACTTCCAGCCGCCAAAACCAACGATGCCTAGAATCAAGAGGGTTACCACGAATTTGCCACGCGCTGTCATATGTTTGCCTTTTGTTTTACGAATGAATTCAAGTGACTTCCACCACGCCGCCCGGCGGGCGGCGTTTGCGGCGGCCAGTTTCAGACCTGACTATTTCTCGGCTATTTTCTGACGTTCCGGAGCGGGGGCGGGGGCCGCCGAGGGGGCCGCCGCTTCCCCCTGCACCATGCCCATTTTCTTCTTATACTCCTGGAAAAGCAGGTTGCCGCGGGCCTTGCGCACGTCCTGCTGGCGGGAGATATTCGATCCCATCTCCTTCGCCAGATCGAGCGTGGCCCGCATCTGTCCCTCTCCGGCGGCGGCCGATTGTCTTAATTGCTGCATGGACTGGCCCAATTCCCCGCCCATCATCCCCTCCAGCTCGGTCACGGAACCCTTCATCAAAGTGGCCAGGTTCTCCAGCGACCGCCCCATCTGGACCCGCACTTTGAGCTGCTCGAAATCCCGCTGGAATTTCTGGATGTCGCGCAAGCTTTGAGCGATGATCTGGTTGTTCTGCTGGTAAAGCTCCTCCAGACTTTGCAGCTGGCTTTTGTTGTCGTTGATGTCCTGTTCCAAGTCGGCTAGCTGCTCGGCGTAATGAGCGCCATTGGCCTCGTCGTTGGCGGCCACCGCCGATTGCAGCAGGCTTTGCACTTCATCGCGCTGTTTCTCCTGCCGCCGGAGCTGGTCCCGCAGCAGCGCGATCTGTCCGGCCAGCTGGCCATTGGCATAATGCGCCTTGTCCGCCTTGACCTTGGCATCGCGGATGCCACGTTCCACCACGGCTTGGTTGATGGCATCGCTTTCGGTGGCTTTTTCGGCCATCAGCCCCATCCAGATAAAGACTCGCTTGAATGCTCGGAACAGTCCCATATTACTTCTTGGTTGTTGGTTTGTTTTCAGCCTGCGGAAACTGCCTGGAGGCAGTCTCCGCAAATGCGCCTGGCGCAAATCTCACTTCTCCAGCAGGATTTTCTGCTCGAGGATGAACTCCAATTGCTCTTTGAGCTGTTTCTCATCGGCGGCGCTCACCACCGTGATCCCCAGGTTTTTGATCGGGTCAAAAAGGCGGGCCGCCACATCGAAGGCGATGAAATGCACCAGCACCGTGGTGTTTTCCTTTTCCGCCCGCTTGAGGATGGGCGGGAGCACTGCTTCCGGAGCCGGTCCCGAGGTGTTAAGGCCATCGGTGATGACGAGCACATGCTTTTGAGTCAATGGAGATTTTAGGACAAGATTGGCTCCCAGTTGGAGTGCTTCGCCCAGCGGGGTGGAGCCATCCGGGCGTTTGAAGCCCCGCAGCCACTGGCGCATGGTTTCGGGATTGAATTTCTGGAATGGCAGGACCTCCATGGCCCGGTTGCCGGCGAAAGTGATCAGACCGGTTTCTATTTTCCGGGGAGTCTCGAGAACCGGTTTTTTAGCGAACGCCTCCAGACGCTGGAGCACCATTTCCAAGGCGCGCGTGGCGACGATATATTTGGGTGCCCTTTGGCCATCGGAGTCGCGCACGGAATCCTGCATGCTGCCGGACGTGTCGAAGATGATCGCCAGCGCAATCCCCTCATCCAAGGGGACCGGTTCGGCTTGCGCGGCCTGTCCGTTGGTGGCCATTAGCGCCAGGCCGATCATCGCCGCCCATGCTGCCAGATTAGGTTTCATATCAGTGCTCCCAGAACCTGTTACTGGCTAAACTATAGCAGGAATGAGGTGGCTATGTCAAACCCGCCACCCGCTCCTGGAAATCCTCAAAACCGCCTGTGATGGGGCGCTTGATGGGTCTGGATTGCTTGTTGTATCTTGTTGGCAGGCAGTATGATGGGATAACGATACAACTCCCGGGGCAGGGCGGGAACCAGGCCCCCAAATCCTGCGCTATAAAGAATGGGCAGGATTATAACTACCGGTTCAGCCGTTATGCGGAGATCCTGATTAGTATCACGTAACATATTAATATTCGCATATTGACCGGGATTTTCTTAAGGTGGAGGATGGGGGGGATATGGCACCCCGATATAAAGTTACCCTTACCGAAGAAGAACGCGGCCA
>CAYPCQ010000007.1:0-106226 GCA_964409245.1 uncultured Verrucomicrobiota bacterium | reverse complement strand
ACAAGGATTTTGCTGAGTAGCATTGATGCATATGGGGCCGATATTATCAGAAATCGGTTTCCCACCAATCCCCCTAATTAGGGGGGGGTAAAAACACGCTGGTTGGCACGAATTATGCTGTGGTGACCCCCTATCCAGCACCGAGCGGAGAGCGGAGAGCGGAGAGCGGAGAGCGGTGGACGGTCCAACCAGGACGGGGCCGTGCTCCGGTAATTCCGGCTGGGTGGTTTGAAATTCTGGCGACCGCTGAGTGATATGATAAACCGATATTTGCATTCCATCCTGCTGGCGGCGTCGGTCAGTTGCCCCATGGCCGGGATCAGCGCCGACACCCAAACGCGGAAGCCCAATCTGCTGGTCATCCTCACTGATGACCAAGGACGGGGTGATTACAGCGCCTTTGGCACCCGGGATATCCGGACCCCCCATATCGACCGATTGTTTCGTGAAGGGGTTGGCTTCAGCAATTTTTTCGCCAACAGCTGTGTTTGTTCGCCATCGAGAGCGGCGCTGCTGACCGGTTGCCATCCGGACCGGGTAGGGGTGCCGGGAGTGATCCGCGAACCGTTCAGCCCCGAAGATTCCTGGGGGTGGCTGGCCCGGGAGGTGCGGCTGCTGCCCGAGGTGCTTAAACCGGCCGGATATCATTCCGCGCTCGTGGGGAAGTGGCATTTGGGAACGGTCTCGCCGAACACTCCCACGGAAAGAGGATTCGATTATTTCCAAGGTTTCCTCGCCGATATGATGGACGACTATTGGACGCACCGGCGGGCCAAGCTCAATTTTATGCGGCGCAACCAGGAGGTCATTGATCCGGCGGGCCATGCCACCGACCTGTTCACCGGGTGGGCGTGTGAATACCTGGAAGAGCGGGCCAGAGCCGGGGGGCCGTTTTTCCTATACCTGGCCTACAACGCGCCGCATGATCCGGTCCAACCGCCGGCGGATTGGTTGGAAAAGGTGAACCAGCGCGAACCCAAGCTGTCCCCCAAGCGAGCCAGGCTGGTGGCGCTGATTGAGCATCTCGATCACGGCATTGGCAAGGTGCTGGATACCTTGGACCGCACCGGCCTGGCCGCCAATACGCTGGTCATTTTCACTTCCGACAATGGTGGCTTGCTGAATGCGGGGGCCAATAACGGGCCCTGGCGCAGCGGCAAAGGGCATATGTATGAAGGAGGGCTGCGGGTGCCGGGGGCGGCGCGCTGGCCGGGCCACATCCAGCCTGGCAGCGTGACGGACCGGATGACGCTGACTATGGATATTTTTGCCACCGCCTGCGCCGTGGCGGGGGTGACACCTCCACCGGGGATCGACGGGGTCGATTTCCTGCCCGCCTTGCAAGGGGAGCCGGAATCCCGGACGGGGCGGGAATTTTATTTCGTGCGGCGGGAGGGGGGCGCCAATTACGGAGGAAAAACCATTGAAGCCCTGCGCCGCGGGGATTGGAAGCTGGTTCAGGACAGCCCTTTTGCTCCGCTGGAGCTTTACAACCTGAAAGCCGATCCAAAGGAAACCGCCAACCAGGCGCTCCTGGAGCCAGCGATTTTGAAGGAACTCTCAGCGGCGTTGCGGCAGCAAATCCAGCGGGGAGGCCGGTCGCCCTGGCAGGCAGTTGAGAAACGATAAAGCGTTATTCACCGCCGAAAGCGGCTGGGAATTGAATGGACTTTTCAGGCCGTGCCGGAGCTAATGGAGCCATGCACCTGGCGGGAAAAATCATCAAAGTCCTCGCGCTGACGATGGGGGCCATTTATGCCGCCAGCCCGGCGGAGGGCGTTCCGCCCACACCGTCGCGCCCCAATATACTTTTCGCCATCGCGGATGACTGGTCCTACGGGCACGCTAGTGCCTATGGCTGCCGCTGGGTGAAAACGCCGGGCTTTGATCGAGTGGCAAAGGAGGGCCTCTTGTTCACCCGGGCTTACACGCCCAACGCCAAATGTGCGCCATCCCGCGCCAGCATCCTCACCGGCCGCAATCCCTGGCAGCTCAAAGCGGCAGCCAATCATAACGGCTATTTTCCGGCCGAATTCAAGACCTTCGTGGAAGCGCTGGGTGATCAGGGATATTTTGCCGGAATGACCCATAAGGGGTGGGCGCCAGGCGTGGCCAGGGACGCCAGCGGCAAGCTGCGGGAGATGGCCGGGAAGCCTTTCAACCGCCGCACGGCCAGGGCGCTCACTTCGCAGATCAGCGGCAACGACTATGCGGGCAACTTTGAGGATTTTCTCGAGGCGGCGCCCGCGAACCAGTCCTGGTGCTTTTGGTATGGCGCCGGCGAACCGCACCGGGGTTATGAATACGGCTCCGGCGTCAGCAAGGGAGGCAAGCAACTGGCTGACATCGAACGCGTACCGGGTTGCTGGCCCGATAATGAAACCGTGCGCAACGATATGCTCGATTATGCCCTGGAGGTGGAACATTTTGACCGCCACCTGGCCCGCATGCTGGATTCGCTCGAGCAGCGGGGCATGCTGGGCAATACGGTGATAATCGCCACCTCCGACAACGGCATGCCTTTCCCCCACGATAAAGGCCAGGCATATCACGATGCCAATCATTTGCCGCTGGCGATCCTGTGGAAAGCGGGGATCCGCTTTCCGGGGCGCAGCGTGGAGGACTACGTCAGCTTCATCGATTTTGCCCCGACTTTCATCGAGCTGGCGGGCGTGCGGTGGGAGCAAACCGGCATGGCGCCAGCCACCGGCCGCAGCCTGCGAGGGATTTTTTCCGCTCCAATACCAGGCCTGCGGGATCCGGGGCGGGATCATGTGCTGATCGGCAAAGAGCGGAATGATGTGGGGCGGCCGAATGACGGGGGCTATCCCATCCGTGGAATCATCCGGGACGACCGGCTCTACTTGCATAATTTCGAATCAACACGGTGGCCTGGCTGCAATCCGGAAACCGGCTATCTGGATTGCGACGGAGGCCCCACCAAGACCGAGGTGCTCAAAGCCCGGACGATTCCCGGGCAAAAGCACTTTTGGGATCTCTGTTTCGGCAAACGGCCCCAGGAAGAGCTATACGATTTAAAGCAGGATCCTGACTGCGTGGCAAACCTGGCCGGCCGCGCCGAATCCCGAGTGCCCCAGGAAAGCTTGAGGCAGCAACTCTTCGATGAGCTGAAAAAACAGCAGGATCCGCGAATCCTCGGGCAGGAGCATTTCTTCGACGGTTTTCCCTCGCTCCAGCACGGTTTTTACGAGCGATTCATGAAAGGCGAAAAACCCGCCGCCGGTTGGATCAACGAGTCGGATTACGAAAAACAGCCGCTGGAGTGAACCGATGGGCTATTTTTTGAGGATGGGTGGCAACACGGATTTTTCGGTTCCATCGTTATTGAGGGTGGCAACGGACAACTGATCGGGGGATGCGTCGATGCGGATGGTGGTGTCGATGCCATTGATCAGCATGGGATAATGCTGGGTGGAGGTGGGCTGGATGACCGCATATCGGTGGGTGTGCCCGCACAGGAGCAAATCGATATGACCCTCATTAAACAGCGGCACCCAGCGGTCATACAGGAATTTCGACCGCACAAAAGGTTCCTTCAACTGGTTCATGGGCGGCATGTGGGACAGGACCACGCGAAACCGGGCCTGCCTGAAAGCGGCGGTTTGCATTTCTTCCTTGAGCCATTTGGTTTCCTCCTCCAGATACGGGGTGAAATCCACCAGGCCGCTATACTCCTTGGCGTCATCTGACTTGTCCTCGCCGGAATCAAGAATGATCCAGCGGACGCCACCATGGGAAAAAGCGAAATAGTAACGGTTGGAGGGGGTGGGAAAATAATCGAGCAAGGAGCGCGCAAAACTTCCCCGGGCGTCGTGGTTTCCACGCGCCAGGATGAAAGGGGTTTGGGCGGCGAACACCCGGCAGGAAGGGGCCGCAATGCCATTCAAAACCTGGGTCTCGCTTTCGGCCTGGTTCAGCATATCCCCATTGTAGAATACCAAGTCCAGCCCGGCCCATTTTACCCCTTTCAAGGCCTGCTCCAGCGGGCCGGTTTTTTCGTGGCGATCATTGAGGATCACCGCTGAAAACCGGGATTTGGCATCATCCAAAGTGGTGAAATGGCAGTCCGCGCTTTTCACCGTCCCACCAAAGGCCACAGCGTAAGGCTGAAAGGCGGCGATGGCAGTGGAAATGACTCGGTAGAAATAGCGGGTTCCCGGGCGGAGATCGGCCAGGGTGACGCTATGCAGGGTCACATTGGCATCGATCAATCCGTGGTGGCTGGATACGGCGGTTTGAACCGGTCCATCGGGCGCCAGGCCATATTCCACCTTGGAGACACATTTGAGGTTGGTGAGCCAGACAATGGTCACCGAATTGGTTGAGGGCGCCTGCAGGTAGGGCCCCACGGTGATGGCCAACTGGGCATTGGTCGTGGTGGTTGCCGCAGGGATGGCTGAAGCAGCTTCAGCCGACCGATGCCAGGCGAAGGCCGGGGCCAGGAGAATCCAGGACCAGCAACTGAGCGCCAGCAGCCTGGAACGGAGACCGGGATGTTTCGTGGATATGGTCATAAACTTAATGGGCTTGGACTATAAAGTGTTTCATCCGCAAAGAAACGCAAAATATGTGGCCAAAATCCAATCCAAAAGGTAGGTTATGAGGAACGATAACAATCCATCCTGATTTTATGAAAACCACCATCAAACGTGCCGGCTACGGCCTTCAGTTTTCATCCTGTTCTCCCGCGTTCACGCTGATTGAACTCCTGGTGTTATTGGCCATCCTGGCGGTCCTGGCCGGGATGCTTTTGCCGGCTCTTGCCCAATCGAAAGTCAAAGCCCAGGGAATCCATTGCATGAATAATCATAAGCAACTGGCCCTGGCGTGGTTCATGTATGCCGATGATTCCAGCGGGAAGCTCGCCAGGAATGCGGTCTATGACGCGGCCAGCGCGGCTGCAAGCACTTCGTGGGCCGGTGGATGGCTGGATTGGACCTTGCGCCGGGATAATATCGACACCGCCTGGCTGACCGACAAGAAACACAGCTTGCTGGCTCCGTATTTGGGGGCGAACGCGACGGTATTCCGTTGCCCCGCGGACTCAGCCGTGAGTCCGCTCCAGAAGCAGAATGGCTGGAGCCAGCGGGTGCGGTCCGTGGCGATGAATTTTTGCATGGGCGAAGGTGATGCCAAAGACAAATACGGCAAAGCGCAAAGGATTTTCAAGAAAACGGCTGACATTCCCACTCCCGCCACCACGTGGGTATTGACTGACGAACATCCGGACAGCCTGCATGATGCCTGTTTTTGGGTTAATTTGGAACGGTCCGAATGGGATGAACTCCCCGCCAGCCTGCATAATGGCGCGGGCGGATTTGCCTTTTCCGATGGCCATTCGGAAATCCATAAATGGCAGGACCGGGCCACGCTTTCGCCGGTGCGATGCCAGGACTACGGGGTGCAGTATGGCAAGGCGATGGCCGGTAACCAGGCCGATTACCAATGGCTGAAAACCAGGACCACGGTTAGTTCCAAAGAATAAAGGGGAGGTTCAGTGATCGCCACCCAGGCAGAGAAAATTCCTGATCTTGAACACGACACCGCACATGAGCAAACCATTGGTTTATGCAGTTGGGCTGGGACTTTTGAGCTGGCTGGGGCTCTCCACGATTTTCGGCGCAGAAAGCCAGTATCGATGGCAAAGGTCGGCGGACCGCATCGCGCTGGCGCGCAATGGACAAGTCATCTGGCAGTTCAACCAGGGAACCGATGGGGCGACCAAACCGTTTTTCCACCCGGTGGCCCTGCCGGGGGGATCATCGTTGACCTGGCAAAGCCCGCCGGACCATGTGTGGCACTATGCCTTATGGTTTTCCTGGAAATACCTGAATGGGGTGAACTACTGGGAACAGGACCGGAACGGAAATTGCGAGGGCATTACCGAGTGGGGGGCAGCCAGTTTCGAGCCACAACCAGATTATTCGGGATTGCTGCGCATGGAATTGCGTTACCGGCCCCGGAAATCGGATCGCGCCATACTGACCGAAAAGCGGACCATCGTGATTTCCGCCCCCGCCGCGGACGGTTCCTATGCCATGGATTGGACCTGCGAATTCAAAGCCGGGGAGGAACCCGTGAAACTGGACCGAACCCCACCCGGCAACCAGCCCGGGGGATATGCCGGGCTATCCGTACGCCTCGCCAAGGGATTGGGGGACGTTCAGGTTGAGGCCACCGCTGATAAAGGAGAGGCGCGGGGAAACCGGCATGGTTACGCTGCCACCGCCACGGATTTCAACGGGCGCATCGATAATGGTGAAGCCGGCATCGCCATCCTGGATCATCCATCCAACCCGCGCGCGCCGTCCCGCTGGTATGTCATCAAGGATCCGGGACAGCCATTCTGGTATATGAATGCCGCCTGGCTGCAATTGGAGCCGTATGACCTTGCCGCCAAAGCAAGCTTCACCCTGCGCTACCGGGTTTGCATCCATCCCGCCCGCTGGGATGCCGCGCGGCTGAAAGCCGAATCAGAACGATATCTCCAGACAACGCCTGGCAACTGAGCCGCAGTTTTACGAGATCCAGCCGCCTGGCGATGGGCAATTCCGAGCCAGCCTGGCCTTGTTTCAAAGGACAGGCCGGAGGGATCGGAACTTCACTCAGAACCTGGTTTGGTGGACGGCGCGGCCGGTGCGGGTGTTTCCGGTGTTTCGTATAAGGTGGCCAGTTCCATCAGGATCGGCTCCAGCCGGGCATAGTATTCGGATTCCCCCAGCTGTTTTTTTTGCTCCCGCAAGGTGGCAATGGTTTGCTCGAGTGCGTCGCGGCGGGCCAGCTTGTGCTGGGACCATTGGCGTTCGGCGGGATTGGGGAGCAGGTGAACCTGGTGGGCACGCAAACCATCAAGGGCGCCTTTTTGCTCAGGCTGCTGAACGGGGCGGATGCCCCGGAACCAATCGGCTGGCGTGCCCAGGCGGTCCCCATTGTCATCGAGCAGGGGATGCTCGGAGGCCAGGCGCCCTTCGACTTTGTAGAATTCAGCGGTGGCGCGGGAGGCCATCAGGAACGCCTCAAGGAGGGAAGTCTGGCCGTCCTTATCCAGGTCGGCCACGGGATTGATCAAGGCAGTGGCAAGATAGCCGCCGAACCGGGCGAAGGATTGTTCATGGCCGCTGCGGGTGGCCGTAATGACCACCCGGCCGGGGGCTGAAAGGGCTGGCAAAAAAGGCCCGCTGGCGGAAGCGGTGTTGATGATAATCAGCGGGCGTTGAAAAGGCTTGAGCCAGGCGGCTAATTCCGTGGCGGTGAGATCCGGGCCGCGCAGGTTGAATTTGGCTTCCCGGTCATCGAAGGTGCCGTGGCCAATCAGCACGATCCACAAGGGCGCCGGGTTGGTGCGGGATTGGTCCTGCAGAAGGTTGTTGAACAAAGCGTTATCCGTTTGATGGGGATGGTTGGTCAGACCGATGGCCAGGCAGCGAACCCCGGCTTGCTGGCAGGCGTTGCTCCAATTGGCGGCCCATTGCCGGAACAGGATCTGGTATTCCGCTTCGCCTTCCACGCCCGCCACGAGGATTACCGTGGCCGCGTCCTTGAGCGGAGCGGCCGCGGTGGCTTGGCTGGTTATGGCGGCTGCGGGGTTGGCCGGGTTGGCGCCAGCGGTTTGGCCTGAGGTGGCTTCATAAGGAACGGCGAGGATCAAAGCCACTAGAACGAAAACCCGAAATATCCAACCGGGGGAATCCACGGATTGGTAAGCGAGCGGGAGCCAGGGGCGAATGGTCATGGGAGTCCTTTCCAGCGGCGCAGGCCCCATTCGGCGGCGAAACAGGCCAGGGCGAAAATTAAAATGGCGGGATTATGCCAGAGCGGCTGGAGGTGCGTTTCAGTAATGGGCGCCTGGCGGAATGGCAAACGGTTCACAAAAGCGGGCAGGGTGGCCGGGGTCAGCAATTCCCCTCCGGTTTGCCGGGCCAATTGTTCCAGGAAAGGCCGGTTGGCGCTGGGCGAGGAAAATTCTTCGCCGGCCAAATCAGTGACCCAGCCATTGCGTTCCCTGCCCAGTTCGGCGCCCAGGGAGTTGGTGACCGCCGCGTCCACCTGGTAGGCACTGGTATCCCGGGGAATGAAGGTGGCCTCGAAAAGGCCAGGTTCCGCGGCGGATGGATCGGCGGTAAGGCGGATCGGTTCGCCGCTCCCGGAGGCCGTGCCCACGGGCTGAACCCGCAGCGTGACCGAGGCGTCTTCAACCGGCTCAAACTTGGGATCGCGCACGCGCACTTGAACAGTAACCGCCGGGCCGGGAAGGCTGGGACTGGGGGCGGTTTGCAGATCGATTTTTTTAGGAATGTCGGAGACCAGCCAGCGGGCAATCTGGCGCCAGGCTTTGTCGAGGTCTTCGTGCATCTCCGGGCTGGTCATGCCCCAGTGCCAAAGGTCGCCCACCAGCAAGGCGGCGACACGGCCATTGCCGAAGCGATGCGCCACCAGCGCGGGGAAAGAGCGGCCGCCCGCATCCTGGACCGTGGCCAGCGCCAGTGCCCCAGGGCGGATGCCGCGGACGGTATTCAAGACGCCCAGCAGGGGCATTTGCTCCAGGCGGCGGAGCTCATCCGGTTCGGTGTTACGCAGGCGTGCCCAGGGCTGAAGCATGCCTTCCCGGGTCAGGTTGAAACGGAACGGGCCTTTAGGCTCCGCCGGGTCGGAAGGATTCAAGTAAACCGGCAGCAGATCCCCAATCGGGGTTTGGTGATATTTACCCTGGATGAATGATTCCTGGCCCCCAAGCATGAGCAGCCCACCGCCCCGGAAAGCGACGAATTTTTGAATCAGAGCCATCTGGTCCTGCGTGAAAAAGGCGGCCTCCAAATCGTCGATGATCAGGGCGTCATAGGCGAACAGATCCTCCGGGGCTTTGGGGAAGCCACCCTGCAACTCCGCGGCATCCTTGGTATTTAGCCGGGATAGCACCGGCTGGTCATAGCGTTCAGTGGTTTCGTCTTTCTGATCGAAGCCCCGGAATAATGGGTTGCTGCGTTCCCCATAACGGCCGCGGAATTCGAATTTTGGCTCGCGGTTGGCCATCCGGATCAAAGCGACCAATTGGACCTGGCGATCCTTGCTCAAAGCGCGGTTGAGGAATTTATATTCCCAGTTGGGGCGTCCCGCCACATAGAGGATGCGGTATTCTTCCTGGGGCCGGTTGACCACCACCATGCGCGAGTTGTTCAGCAAGGTGGCCTCGGGTGGCTCAGTCCCGCTGGGGGCCTGGGTTGCCAGGCTTGAAACCTGGAGACGATAAAAGGCCAGCCGGGACTGCTGGGGGCGGAATTGGAGCCGGAAAACCAGATTCTCGTTGCGGGCGGGAACCGTTTGCGTCTCCTGGATCACGAGGTTGGTTTGCCGGTCGTAAAGAGCCGCCACCACTTTGGATCCGGCAAAACCCCAAGCCGACACGCTGGCCTGCACCGTGACTGGGGTGTCCTCAAACGCCGTTTGCGTGACGGTGACATTTTGAATGGCCAGATCGCGGTTGGGTTGGTCGCTGCCGATCATCACCGGGCAAATGGGCGGCAGGCCGGATAAACTGGGAAACTTGCCTTTGAGATCGGTGGCATTGCCATCGGTGAACAACAGGACCGCGGCGGAAGGCCGGTCATGATGCAATTCCGCGACGGATTTCAGCGCGGACCCCAAAGCTGAAACGGATCCGGAATAATCCAGGCCGGCGAAACCGTCACTGGACCGCAAGTGGCTGTCGAAGCTGTAGCGGCGAACCATAAAATCCTGCTCCAGGCGTGCGATCCAGGAGGAGTTTGGATCTTGCAGCAGGGATGTTAATTGGGCGCCGCGGCTTTCGGGGTGGCCTGGATCATGGATTTGGAGGCTCTGGCTATTGTCCGCCAGGAGAATGACCTGGTTGAGGCCCGGTTTGGCCCGTTGCAGGCTTCGCTGAGGCTCCAGCAGGCAAAAAGCCAGCCAGGCCAAGCCCAGGCAGCGCAGCCCAAGGCTGGCTGCTTTCACCCACGCTGGCGCCTCCGAACGCCGCAAGGCCCAAAGGTAGAACAGGCTGATCAGCAAGACCATGGCTGCCAGCATCCACCAGCGGTTGGGATCCGAAATGAAGATGGTGGCAGGCATCACTTTTCTTTTCCCAACCGTTCGTAATATTGGCGGACTAATTCAGCGTATTGATTGGGTACGGGGTCGCGGTCCAGAGGCACGACTGGATTGCGGGTATCGCGGCGCGCCAGTTCTTCGCTGAGGCGGGTGCGCACTTCATTGAGCGGACCCAAAAGCTGGGATTTGACCAGCGGCCACTGGGGCGGGCTGCCCCGGCGTTTGTAGTCGGCCCGCATGGTTCGGGCCCGTTCGCGAACGCCGGCGATTTCCCGCCGCAAGCCCGGTTCATCCAGCATGGTTTCCACATCCCGCAAGCGTTCCGACCAGTTGACGTAATCCGGGCCGGTAAGCAAACCACTCCCGCCACCGTTGGCGCCAGCGGGGCGGGTGGCCTGGTTGATGAGATCCTCGAGCGCCGATGCGGCGCCATTGGCGCCGCCGCGAGAGGCTGAATCCGCAGCGGCGAGGCGGCGGGCGCCATCCGCCCGATTAGTGCTGGCGCCGCCCCGGCTTCCACCCGGGCGATCCGTTTCCGGCGGTTGGCCGCGAGGTGGTTCGCCGCCACCGGGAAGGCTGGCCAGGCGATTGGCACCGGTCGGCTCGCCATTGGTCAACGCCCTTGACAGGCTGGCGACACGGTTGGAACCCAAATTGGTGCGGCCACCACTCACCGGCCCTGGGAGGGATGCCAGGCGATTGGTGCTGGCGGCATCCGCCAGCAGGTTGGTTCCGGAGGAAGATTGCTCCCGGGCAACGTCATCAGCCAGGGAACGGCTTAGATCATCCAGTTCCCGGCTGGCGGAACGGAGAGCCTGGAGTTCATCGCCCAACACGCTATCGGCCGCGCGGTTGATGCCACGGGTGAATTGTTCGATGCCCTCGCGGGCCCGTTGCTCGAACTGGGAAGCCTGGTTCCAAAAACTCCGGCGCACCAATTCCTGGGTGAAGGCCAGGTTCTCATCCACCTTTTCCTGGTTGCTTTGGCGCAACACATCATAAAGCTGCTGGGACAGCAGCGGTTCGGCTGCCTCCGTGGACTGCGTCAACTGGGTGGCTTGGGACAGGACATTGGTCCAGCGGTTTTTCTGCTGCTCCAAGGCTTTGGTCAATTCCCCGCCCTGGGCGGGATTGCTGAGGGTGGGGCGGGCGGGCTGGGTGGCTTCCTGAAGCTGCTGCCGCAGGCCGGCCTGCTGCCGGGATAGCTCCTGGCTATCGGCGCGAAGCTGCCGGAGTTGCTCGGAGAATTGTCCCGCGCTGTTCCGCCGGAGATCATCGCCCAGTTGCCGCAAGCCGCTCTGGGCGCGGGTTCCGGCGCTTAATGCTTGCTGCGGCTGTCCCTGATCCAGCAACTCAGCGGCTTTCTGAACCGAGTCGCGGGTTTGGTCCATTTGCTGGCGGGTCTCCTGCTGGCGATCCTGCGCGGTGGATTGCTGGGCCATCCGCTGGGCCATCTGGTCCATATTATCGAGGATTTCCTCCTCGTTTTCACGCAGGCGCTTCAGCCGCTGGCGCAATTCCGCGCGTTCGTTTTCGGTCCGGGCGGCCTGCAAGGCGGTCTGCAATTCCTGCAATTGCGAGTTGATGTCTTCCTGGCGCTGGGCCAGTTCCTTCAACTGCCGCACCAATTCGGATTCCTCGCGCTGGCCGGCGGTTTGGGGAGCGGAGGCTTGGCGCTGGGTTTCATAACGGTTTTCAGTGCGCGCCAGGTCCAGTTGCTGCAACTGGCGGGAATTCCGCTGGCCGGACCGATTGCCTCTCTGGCTTTGGCTCCGGCTGCGGCTTTGAGCCACCTGGACTTCCGAAGCCTGGGTGGTGAGCAAGGCTTGGTAAGCGGCCTGTTCAAAGGGGATGGCGTCATCCAAGGTTTTGGGCGCGCCGCGGGCTTTTTTCAATGCGTCCGCCGCTTTCTCCATGGCGGTTTCGGCCTGTTGGAGGTTTGCCTGAGAGACGGGATTGGCCGCGTTTTCCTGGGTTGACCGTAATTGTTCCAGGGCTTTTTCCTGGGAGGATTGGATGACCGCGATGTCTTTTTCCAAGGTGCTGGCTTTGGCTTCCTGGACATCGGGCTGGAGCAGGTTCCAGGTGGCTTGAAGGATCTGCCGCTGAAGGTCCAATAAACGCTCTGTCGCCTCGCTGGGATTTTCGTTCCCAGCCTGCGATTGCTGGCTTTCCTGATTATTATCCTGAGCCTGGCCCTGGCGGAAAATCTCCTCAAAAGGCCGGACTTCCACAAAATGCAGATTGCTGCAGGTCCGCCTCGGCTGGCCATCGGGGCCAAGATCCTCGGCCCAGGCGAAATAGGTCAGCATCTGTCCCGGTTTGAGTCCCAGGTCTTCGAGAAAGACCACCTGTTTGAAAGCGCGTTTTTCCAAGGCTTTGACTTTTTCCCCCGCCGCAAGCCATTGGGTGGGCTTTCCACCAATGGTATAGGCGACCCCGAACCGTTCCACACCGAAGTCGTCCTGAACACTTCCGTCGAAGGTGATTTCCTCGACTGGCGATACGCGCAGATCGCCCTGGGGTGCTTGCAGTTTGATCTGGGCGGCCCGGTTTTTCACGACTTCAACAACCAGGCGATCAGTGGCGTGGTTGGTGCGGCCTTCGGAATCCTTCAGCAGCAGCCGATAGGACTGGTTGGCAAGAACGGGGTGATTGGTCCAAGCCAGGCCGGCCAAGCGGGGATCGACTACCAGCGGTATGCGTGTTTGGTCCTGGGCAATCAATTCGGCCGAAGCCACCGGCTTATTGATCTGGAACGACCAATCTAATCGCGAACCCTCTACCGCACTGATGCGCCGGGTATTCTCGATACGCTTATCCTTTAACCCGGTATAAATGGGATAGGTGATGGTGGCGTTGGCTCTTTCCAGCTTGGGATTTTCGAAAACGCGGACGTTGAAAACGCGGGTGCTTTGCCCGGCGTAAGTGATCCGGTAGGAAAAATTCGATTGCACCGACAGGGCATCGCTGGCAAACACCGGATCGGCGAGGCTTTTGGCCAAAGGCAATCTCCCGCTCAAATCCGGCCCGGCGCCGATTTCCAGGTTTGCCTCCATGGGGGCATGGCGGGGAAAACGGGCCATGATCACCAGGCTGGACCCACGTTCCAAGGAGGCATCACCGGGGGAAACTGCCACCTCGCGCACTGCCAGGGCGGCAAACGCTTTGCCTGGCCCACGCAGTTCGGCCAGAACAAAAACGAGCACCACGAGGCAGGCAGTTTGGAGCAGGAAACCGCCCAGCACACGGGTGGCGGGAATGGAAGAAGTCCAATTTTGCCGGCAACCTTCCACGAAAGCTTCCTCGATCAGGCATTCCTGCAGGTAATTGAACTTGCCGCCTGGGCCTGCGGATTCTTGTTCCACCGCAGTTTGCAGCAAGGCCCGCAAGGCGGGGTGTTTTTGTTCAATGATCCTGGCCAGCAGTTGGTAATCCGGGATTTTCCAATTCTTGATCCAAATCCAGCCTGCCGCCGCCAAAGCCAGACCGCCCAGCAAAGGGATCGATCCAGGCCAGGCCCAGTTGGAAGTCACGCGCAACAGGATCAGAAGTCCGCCAAGAGCGGCGGCGAGAATCCAGCAGAAAGCCCATCCGATCAGCACCCGCAGGCGACGCTGCCGGCGAGCCACTGGCTCCATTTTTAATTTGAGCAGACGATTACTCATGCAGACTTGGCTCTCTGCCGGGTTAACCAGCCGGCGATTCCCGTTTCAATCAACAATAAGATGAGCGCGGTGACAATCAACCACCGCCACAGTTTTTGCTGGCCTTCCAATTCCGCAGCGTGCAACTGGGCCTGCTGGGCTGCCGACTGGCGGGCCTGGATGACGGGTGGGATTTTTAATGGCACACCCCGGCGCTCCAATTCCACCAGGGGCAGCGGCGTGGTCCGGCTTTCGGCCGGATCCAGGTTCACCGCAAATTGGCGTGGCGGCTTCACGGACACGACGGTGTAAATCCCGGGCTGGCTGGTTTGGGAAAAGCTATTGGTCCCGGCGGCCAATGCCACCACTGAGCCGCCGGGTATTTGCACCTCAATTTTGGCGGCAACTTCCGCCGCTGGCAGTTCAACCGGTTCGCCCACCCAATATTGGAGGCGATTACGCCCCGGGGGGCGAGCACGCTCCAGCAGAGAGTAGAGCAATGGCACGAACTTGGAGGAAAGCGCCAATTGGCTGTCAGCGGGGTGCCAGCCAAAGGTGGAGATATACAAATGCCCCTTGCCAACCGGGCAATCAATCAGCGCCGGATCCCCGTTATCAAAGCGGCAGATGACCAGCGCCTGGGGGATGGCAGCGAGGGAAAGGCGGCGGTATTTCCAGATATGGATTTTGGTGAAATCGCTGAAACGCGGATCGGCAAAAGGCGCCAGGAGGGGATGCGAAAAGTCGATTTGCCCGAGCAAGACGTAGCCATTGACGGCGGCTACCGGTACCGTGATCCCTGGTTTATCCAGCAGGATCGACAACCCTTCGGCCGCCGCCGGTGAATCCAGAAGGCAAACCACGTTTTTGCCAGCCGCGAGGAATTGCCGGGCTGTGGCGGCTTCCCCTGCGCCCGGGGAACCCGAAAAAAAGGCCAGCACGGCATTGGTGGGTGCCGGAGCGGGGGAACCGGATCCAATCAGCCGCACTTTTTGGTTCCAGGAATCCTGAAAAGCCCGGTTCAAGTAGTAAAACAATTGGCTGGAATCGTTGGTTTCCATTCCGCCCACGAACCAAATCGGCACCGTTTCCATGGGGGGGTGAACCACCCAGGCGGTGTTGTCGAAATCGCAGTCGTCGCCAGCCAATTGAATGGCTTTAACCTTGGGCTCCAGCTTCGCATCGGGCATCCGGATCACCCGGTTTTGCCCCGGTGGCACATAGACATCGACGCCGTTGGTGGCCGGCGCCCCAGCGGCGGTTTTCCAGCCGATACGGAATTGTTCGCGGGTGGAATCAGAGGCGTTGAAAATCCGCAACTTGGCGCCAGCCGACTCCGTGATGGCGTAGGTGCCGTCCGTTTCCGACAACCATTGCACACCGGCATTGGAGGTTGTTTTGGGGCTGACGGTTTCGATGGCGACCTCAATCCCCTGGGGCCAGGCATAACCCTGCAAACGTTCCAAATGGCAGCCTTCCTGGAGGTCGGAAATCAATACGATGCGGCGAACCGTTTTGGAGTTGGCGCCCAAGGCGTCATCGCCTGGTTGCGTGCTGCCAGTGGAGTTTTCCAACCATTCCACAGCCGAAATGAGCGCCTCATCGAGGGCGGTGGAACCCCAGCCAGGGGTGAGATCGGCCGCCGTTTTTATGGCCAGCGAGGAACGCTCATCCACCGGGAACTTTTGCCATTGCTCAAAAGTCATCACCGGGCGCAAAACGCGCTCAAAAGCAAACAGCGCCACCTGGTCTTCGGAGGTGGTGTTCCGCAAAACCGTTTGCAGCCGGTCCTGGGCCGATTCCCAAAGACCTTCGCGGCGCATGCTGGCGCTGGCATCGATCAGGATTGCGAGCTGCCGGCCGGGCGGCTTGAGGACCAGGGAAGGGGGGGGGCGCCGCAAAAATGGCCGGGCAAAACCGGCGGAAAGCGCCACCAGCACCAGGCAGCGAACGGCCAGCAGAAGCCAATGCTCCAAGCGGCTCCGGCGGGTGACTCGCGGTGGGGTGGGCAGCAGGAACATCAGCGAACTGAACGTTCGTTTTTCGCGGGAGGTTTGCCGCACCAAATGAAACAGGATGGGCAGGGCGACCGCCAGCGAGCCGAAAATAAACAATGGCGCCAGGAAACTCATGAGGCCCATCTGCCGCGGCGTTTGAGCTGGGGCTTGCGCCGCATGCGGGCGCTCAAATACTCGAACAGCGCCAATTCGAGGGGATTATTGGTGGCCACATGAACGTAATCGATGCCCAAGTCCTGGCAGGCTGCCCGCGCAGCGGTGAGGTGCGCTTCCAGGCGGCGCTGGTAGCCTTTGCGGGCCAGGGTGGGATCGACATAGACTTCCCGGCCAGTTTCAATATCCCGATAAAAAGCCGCCGTTTCAAAATCCAGGTTGATTTCGGCTGGATCCAGGAGGTGGAACAAGAGCATTTCGTGGCCGAAGGCCCGCAGGCCCGCCAAATGTTTTTTAAGGGACTCGATGGGCGCCAGCAGGTCGGAAATAAAGACGAGAAACCCACGTTTTTTCACCATTTCCGCGATGCGCTGAAGCGGGACCGCCAGGTCTGTGGAACTGCCGCTGGCGGGTTTTTCCAGGGCCAGCATCAAGTGCCGCAAGTGGCCCGGGCGATGCCGGGCGGGCAGGTAGTCGCGCACTTGTTCGTCAAAAACCAGGAGGCCCACGGCGTCCCCCTGCCGGTGCAGGAACCAAGCCAGAGAGGCGGCCAGGGTGCCCGCGTAATCCGCCTTGGAAAAACCAAGGGAGCCGAAGTGCATGGAGCGGCTGTTATCGACCAACAGGTGGCAGCGCAAGTTGGTTTCATCCTCGAATTTTTTCAGGTAATAGCGGTCGCTGCGCGCGTAGAGGTGCCAATCCAGGTAGCGGGGGTCGTCGCCCGGCGCATAAGGACGGTATTCGGAAAACTCCACCGAGAGGCCATGGTAGGGGCTGCGGTGCAGGCCATTCCAAAAGCCTTCCACGACCACCCGCGCCCGCAGCTCCAGGTTTTTGATGGTCATCAAGATCCGCGGATCGATGAGCGACCCGGTCTGGCCGTTTATGCCAGCTTCCTTCATGATGCCGGATCGGGTTTGATGGCTTCCATCAAACGGTCCACGATGGCCTCCACAGTGATGCCTTCCGCTTCGGCGCGGTAGTTCACCAGGATCCGGTGGCGCAGGACCGCTTTGGCCAGGCTTTGGATATCCTCCGGGGTGACGTGCATGCGGCCGCGCAGGATGGCGCGCACCTTGGCGCCGAGCACAAGGTTTTGCGAGGCACGCAGCCCTGCGCCCCAGCTGACCCAGTCGTTGATGAATCCGGGCGACTCCGGACGCCGCGGACGGGAAGCAGCGGCCAAACGGACCGCGTAGCGGACCAAGTGATCGGCAATCGGCACCTTGCGGACCATATTCTGAAAGCCGAGAACGTCCTTGCCCGTGAAAAGCGGCTGGATCGTGCCCTGGCTGCGGGAGGTGGTTTGCCGGACCACTTCCACCTCTTCGGAGATGGGCAGGTAGTCGATCACCACGTTGAACATGAACCGGTCCAGCTGGGCCTCCGGCAGCGGATAGGTGCCCTCCATTTCGATCGGATTTTGAGTGGCCAGAACGAAGAATGGCTCTTCCAGAACGTGCCGCACGCCGGCGGCCGTCACTTGCAACTCCTGCATGGCTTCCAGCAGGGCGGCCTGGGTTTTGGGAGGGGTGCGATTAATTTCATCCGCCAGGATCAGGTTGGCGAAAATGGGCCCTTTGACAAAAACCAACTGCCGGCCTTCGGCGGTTTGCTGGAGGATTTCCGTGCCGGTGATGTCGGATGGCATCAGGTCCGGGGTGAACTGAAGGCGCTGGAACTTCAGATCGAAAATCTGCGCGATGGATTTGACCAGCAGCGTTTTCGCCAGGCCCGGCGCGCCGGTGATCAAACAGTGGCCGCCGGCGAACAGGGCCACCAGGATTTCCTCGATGACTTCCTTTTGGCC
This sequence comes from uncultured Verrucomicrobiota bacterium, assembly GCA_964409245.1. Taxonomy (GTDB): domain Bacteria; phylum Verrucomicrobiota; class Verrucomicrobiia; order Limisphaerales; family UBA1319; genus CAIMWS01. Next base: position 88,512 of record CAYPCQ010000007.1, on the reverse strand, counting down.
GATGATGACTTTGCCCAGCTCGGCTTCAATGCGCGTCCGGCTGGACCGCAATTGCTCCACTGTCTCCTGCTCGGCTTGCCGGTTATCGTTGGATGCTTGCAATGGGTTTCCTTTCTATGGCCGGCCGAAGCCGTGGTGTGTTCTGCAACAATATCATGAGGCGCCCGGCCGGTCCGGCTGGGATTGATTGGCCGTTTTTCCGGTTTCCCGGTTTTTGATCCGCAAAAGCAATTTTTGGGCATCCCGGAAGCGGGGAGCCTCCTCCAGGGCCTGGAGCACGTGGAGCTTGGCCGCCGGATCATCTTTTCCAACCAACAAACTGGCCAGGCGGTAATGGATGATCGCCGGATCCGGCGGATCCAGCAGCAACAGCCGCCGGCAGGCGGCGATCGCCGGGCCGGGCCGGCCCGCCGCTTCGCTGGCCATGGCCAGGTGCCGCCAGGGCGGCATGACCATGGGGCTGACGGCCAGGTAGCGCTCGGCGTTGGTGGCGACGACTTCCCAATCCCCAGCCGCTGAGGCTTGGTCCATCAACCGCAGATAGGCATCCACGGCCTCGGCATCGCGCAAACTCCATTCAGCGAGAATTTTTGTTTCCGCGTTCGTATCCTGGAGGGAGCGGTGAACGGTGGCCAACAGGCGGTAGGGATTATCCGATCCGGTATTTTCCGGGAAGAGCTGGATCAATTTGGTTAAAGGGATCTTCGCTGCCTGCCACTGGCTGCCGGTGACGAGCCGTTTCGCCTGGGTGGTGAGCGCCCAGTAATTTGTTGGATGTTCGGCCAGCCATTTGTCCAACCCATCTGCGTGCTCAGAATCCAGTATCTCCGAAGGGGGTTTTTGCCAGTCGAGTTGACCGCCATATTTGACGGCTTTTTTGTGGATAAATTTGTCGAACAAAGAATCCACCTGCCGCAGCGGCGCCAAATGGGTTTCGATGGCTTTATCCAGCGCAACACCCGTGCCCAAAGCCCGCAGCAGCCGTTTCATGGCATCCAGGCCGTATTGCTCAACCAGGAAAGCCACCGCCAGCGACGATTCGCAATAGGCAAACTGCAGGTGCAGCATATCTTTGGCCGTCAAAAAAGCGGTGCTCAGCTTTGACAGCGGGACAAATTCATCGCCCAGGATCATTTCCCGCAGACGTGGATTCAGCCGCTGGCCCCAGGCGGGATTGGCCTGTTCCTCCTCGAAGACCGAGATGCCTTCACTCAGCCAGCGGGGCATTTGGTTCCGGGTCATCTGAAGCGTCACCACATGGGTGAATTCATGCCAGAGCATGGATTCCCAGTTGGCGGTGCGGGAAGTGGGCGCGGCGGGGCTGTTGGCGGTGATGACCGAGCCGAAACAAACGCCAAGGTAGCCCGAGTTCTCGGGCATGCCAAAAGTGCGCACTTCAAAATCCTTGGCATCGGCGAAGAGTTCCACAAGCACCGGTTCGGCCGGGGCGTAACCGTAGCGCTCACTCAGCCGCGCCCGGGCCCGATCCAGCAGATCCAGCACCCGGTGGCCGTAAACCGCCGCTTCCGGGGTGCTCATCCGGATCCGGAAGTTTTGATTGGTAAGGGTGGCATACTTGGCCAGGTTTTCTTTGAGGATAGTCAGATTGTAGGCCGCCACATTGTAGGGATCCACACGGCAGGTTTCTTCAACCAGGCGCCAGCCTTCGGCCTCCCGGCCCAGCCGTAAAAAATCCTGCGCCAACTGCATGGCTGCCGGCCGGTATCTGGCATCCATCTGCAGCGCCAGTTGCTGGTGTTCCGAGCCCTCGGCGAACCGGTATTTTTGCGACAATTTCAAGCCCACCAAGTAATCCACCCGCGGATTGGCGGGCCAATCTTTCAGGGCTGTGGCGCGCGACTCCCGGGCGCCGGCGGGGTCGTTTTCCAGGCGTTTGAGGACCGCCCGGCAGGCCCAGGCTTCGGGATGCCTGGGATTGATTTGCTCAATCCGCTTCAAGAATTTTTCAGCCTCCGCGTAATCTTCCCCGTCAATGGCATGGTTGGCCAGCATCAACAGGGCGGGGATGTGATTGGGGTTTTTCTTGAGCGTTTCCTCCAACAATTTCAGTGATTCTTTGCGGTCCGTTGCCGCATAGGCCCTGGCCAGTCCAAACAGGAAATCGGGATCGTTGGGGAAGCGTTTGGCGCCTTCCTGGAAATTTTTTTTGGCGAGTTCAAAATCAGATTTATCAAGGGCCAAATCCCCAATGGCCAGGCAGGCCTCCCGGCAATCAGGATCGCTGCGTTTGGCCGCCTCGTACAATTTTTCAAGCACCTGCTTGGGATCGTTGCCGCGGCGCAGGGCGGTCCGGCCCAATAAGACCATGTTCACCGGATTGCGGTAGATATAAGGATCGGATCGCAAGAAGACAATCAGTTCGTCGAGCAGCCGCTCGGCGCGGGCTTGCTGGCCGCTTTGTTCAAAAATGGCGGCCCCCAGCCAGCGGGAGCGAATGCTGGTCGGAAAACGGTCCACCGATTCGTCGATGACCTTGCGCGCCTGCTCATACCGCCCCAAGGTCAGGCAGGTTTCAGCCAGCAACAGCCGCCAGCTTTCCTGCGGCAGCTTTTCGCGGATGGCGGTTTCGCAAAGCTTGAGGCACTCCTCATAATCCCCCGCCGCAAACTTTTCCCGGCAGGTGTCCAAGTCCAAGGCGAGCAGGTTAACCGGTGGGCAGAATAACGTGGCGAAATAAATGACAACCCCCATCCAGGATCGCCTCCAGGCAAGCAATCCGGCCTGGCGCAGCCAGGATGTTATTCGGGCAGGCATATTATGGTGCAGACCTCATTTCATGTCTTTGAGCAACCCTTACCATCAAAAGGCCGGCAAGGCTATTAAAACCTGCAATTAAAGCCGCCGAATCCCAATAGTTTCTGCCCGGGCATTTGGGATGCAACCCGGCTCACCGGGGCCAGCCAAAGCGGGCCGCTGAAGCAGTGCGCGATGATGGGTTTCCTGTGCTTGCAATAGGCGGATTATCAGCATATCATAAAGATGTCTGCGTCGAACGTAAAACAACTGACCCGCTGCCTTATGAAACTACTTCGTTGCCTATGTATTACCGGTCTTTGCGTTCTGGCTTTCGTCAGCCAGGCGGCCAGCACCAATACCCAATGGTTCCTCAACTATTCCACCTACCTGGGCGGCGATGGGAGCGGTGAAGGTGTTTATGGGTATGCGATCGCGGCGGATTCGGCCAATAATGCCATCGTGGCGGGATTCACCTCCTCGCTTTCTTACCCGGTTACGCATCGGTTTGGAGCGGAGGGAATTACCAGTGGCGCCTTCATCACGAAATTTTCCGCAACCGACCACCGGATCCTCTTTTCCATCTTTTTAGTGGGCGCAGTTGTGCAAGGGATGACGCTGGATAGCCAGGACAACCTTTATATCACCGGAGATAGTGGTGAAATGCTGCCTGCCACCAACGCCTGTCAGCCGGTTTATAGTGGTGGTGGTGACGCTTTTGCGGCAAAGCTCAGCCCTGACGGGGCATCCCTGTTATATTGCACCTTCCTCGGAGGCAGCGGCATGGACATGGGCCGGAGCATCGCTGTTGACACCCAAGGCCAGGCTTGGGTAACCGGTTGGACGGCTTCCACCAATTTCCCGCTGAGCACCAACGCCATGCAAACAACGCTCGGTGGGAAATATGATGCCTTTGTCGTCAAATTGAGCTCTACAGGCCAGAAACTGTTGTATGCCAGCTACCTTGGCGGGACGGACGCCGACGGAGCTTCTTCGATCGCCGTGGATCAAACCGGCAATGCCTATGTGGGAGGGTGGACCCGCTCGGCGAGTTTCCCGGGCACGCAAACCATGCCGCGGATTCTGGGGCCTGGCGGCTGGCAAAATGGTTTTGTCGCCAAACTGAATCCCACCGGGACAAACTTGGAATACCTGGCCTTCCTGGGCGGGAGCGACCGTGAGTCTTTGGTGGCGGCGATAGCGGTCGATGCCCTGGGCCAGGCTTATTTATTCGGGCAGACCGATGCCACGAATTTCCCCGTATCGGCCAAGTGCTGGCAGGCGCAAAACAATGGCAGCTTCGACAGTTTTGTGGCCAAGTTGAACCGTCAGGGATCCGCCTTGCTTTATTCCACATACCTTGGGGGGGAGGGCAGCGATTTCACATCCCTGTTGGAATACCTTGGTGATGATCGGATTTCTTTGGGCAAAGCGGGTTTGGCGATCGACTCCGCCGGCAACGCCTATGTGGCGGCCCGCACCGGGTCCACAGCTTTTGCCCCAACCGGATTCGCGGCCAATATTTATAGCGGTTATTACGATGGCTTTGCGGCCAAAATCAACGCGGATGGTTCCTCGCTGGAGCATTTTATATATCTGGGGAATTCCAATTGGGATGCGGCCTATGGATTGGCTTTGGATAAACTGGGCGGGGTATTATTGACGGGTTCGATCAGCCCCGGCCCGATTCCGCCTTATCTCCCGATAACTGCTGACGCCATGGTGATCAAGAATGGGGGGAATTTCAGCGATAGCTTTCTCATGCGCTTGACCGAAGTTCAAGGCCCTCCCCCCAATGACCCATTCGCCAACCGCATTCCTTTGGCGGGGCCCCGGGCCACCGCCTTTGGCGGAAATTCTTCCGCCAGCAAGGAGACAGGGGAACCGGCCCACGCCGGCAACAGTGGCGGGAAGTCCCTTTGGTGGACCTGGAAAGCGCCCGCTGACGGCCGCCTGACGGTATCCACCGCCGGCAGCACCTTCGATACCCTGCTGGCGGTTTACACCAACTCGGCCCTGAACTCGTTAAAGCTCGCCGCCGCCAATGACGATGCGTTTGAATGGGATAAAACCAGCCAGGTTCAAATCCCCGTGCGGAACGGAGGGGAATATCAAGTGGCGGTGGATGGCCGGAATGGGGAAAGCGGCCAGGTGTTATTGACGCTCACCCTTTCGGTGCCGTCCAATGATGATTTTGCCAACCGAATCACCCTGACGAATTTCCCGGCGGCGGCATCGGGATCCAATGTGGACGCTTCCTTCGAGCCAGATGATCCCGGTCAAGGGCGCAATGTGTGGTGGCAGTGGGTGGCGCCCATCAGTGGATCGGTATCGATCACCACCGAGGGCAGTTCCTTCGATACCGATATCGCCGTGTATACCAATTCCACCCTCACCGAATTGGGATTTGTGGGCTGGAACGACAACGCCGGAGAGGGGAAATTGACCAGCCAGCTGAATGTGCAAGCGGTGGCTGGAATGGCCTACCAAATCAGCGTGGGGGGCGGGTATTATTTGAGCGCCGGAACCATCAGCTTGAAAATTGTCCCAGGGGCCCCTCCCGCTAATGATAATTTCACCAATAGCATTTTGCTGACGGGCTCGATCACCAATTTTACCGCCAACAATTATGCCGCCTCCCGCGAACTGGGGGAGCCTGAATTGGGCGGGCCCGATTTCAGTTATGAACCTGGATATCATACCGTTTGGTGGTCCTGGCAAGCGCCGGACAATGGACGTGTGACCATCGGCGCTGCCAGCGGCGATTTTGATGCCCGGATTGGGATTTTTTCGGGCACGGTCCTCACCAACCTCACTTTGGTGGCGAGCAATGAAAACAGCAGTACTCCGCATGCCAATGCCTTCGACAGCCAGGTGAATTTTGCGGTGCGGTCAAAGGCATTATACCACATCATGGTGGAGGGGAATGCCTATCATCCCGAGGGGAACATTCAATTCCATCTGCACTTCTATCATGATTTCTCCATCGTGAATCAATCGCTGATGCGACCCACAGGGGCGGGGTTTCCCCTCCAGGGGATCGGTTATCCGGGATCAGTTTACGGGGTGGAGGTCTCCACCAATCTCCTGGATTGGGAGGCGATCCCGTCATTGGACCTGATCGGCCCTTCGTTTGCCTGGAGGGATACGAATGCCCTGGCATACCCGCGGCGGTTTTACCGGTGGGTTGAAAAGAAACCGTGATTTTGCAGAATTCCGCGACCGGAAAAATTGGCCTGGTTTGGCCGGGTGCCCCTGCGTCAACCCATCCTCATCTCTGATCCGGAGGGAAATGATTGAGATTGGGGAGGCTGTGTTCATAATAACCGCTGGACTATGAACACGGCCTGCTCGTTTGAATGGCTTAAGACTGGTGATGAGGCTTTTGCGGCCATGATCGCTGCCATTGACGCCGCCAAGTATTCGATCCGTCTGGAATCCTATATTTTTTCCGCATGCAAGCTGGGCGTGGATATACGGGATGCCTTGGAACGGGCGGCGGAGCGCGGCGTGGAAGTGCGGGTGCTCGTCGATGCCTTCGGCTCGCTTTACCTCTCCGATGCTTTTTGGGAAAACGTGCGGAGACGGGGGGGAGAGATCAAATGGTTCAATCCCATCACGCTGGAGCGATGGGGCATCCGCAATCATCGCAAGTTATTGGTCTGCGACGAAAACGTGGCCATTGTGGGGGGATATAACATTTCCGCAGAATACCAGGGTGATGGCGTCACCAGGGGATGGCGCGATTTAGGATTGCGGGTGCAAGGCCAGCTCGCCGTGGATCTGACCGATTCCTTTGAAATGATGTGTTCGCTGGCGGAATTCAAGCACCGGCGATTTGCCCGCCTGCGCCGATCGGTGGCGGGGCTTTCCCCGATCGCCGGCGGAGGCCAGGTTCTGAACAATGGCCCAGGGCGGGGCATGGACGCTTTCAAGTTGAACCTCCGCCGGGAACTTAAAACCGCCAAATCCGTGCAGATAGCGGCGGCCTATTTTCTGCCGACGTGGCGGATCCGCCGCGAATTGATGCGCCGGGCGCGTGAAGGCGTGCGGGTGCAAATCCTGCTGGCGGGCAAATCGGATGTGGCGCTATCGCAATTGGCGGCGCAAAACTTATATGCGGGCATGCTGCGCTCCGGCATCGAAATCCACGAGTATCAACCCCAGGTGCTCCATGCCAAGCTGGTGGTTTTGGACGACACCGTTTTCATCGGATCAGCCAACCTCGATCTCCGGAGCCTGGGCATCAATTATGAGTTGATGCTGCACTTGCGCAACCGCCAGCTGGCCCGCGAAGCTGGGGAAATTTTCGGTGAGATGCTGCAACAAAGCCGTCGAATCAACCTCGAAGACTGGCGCCGGAGCCGATCTTTTTGGCAAAAACTCAAGGAGCGTTTCGCCTATTTCATGGTGGCGCGGGTGGATCCATATGTCGCCCGGCGGCAAATGGCCCGGCTGCGTTAACCAGCCAAATAATTTTGTGCCGTGATGCTTTCTGAAAAGACCCCCACCTTGCCGATCCCCGCTGGTTTGCGGCGCATTTTGGCCGAAACCCCGCAGTTGCGGCGCACTTACTGCGTCGGAGGCTGCGTGCGGGATTGGCTGCTGGGCCTGCCCTGCAAGGATCTGGACTTGGAGGTTTTTGGGATTTCCTACCAGGATTTGGTCAAGGCTTTGAAACCGTGGGGTAAAACCGACTTGGTGGGCCGATCCTTTGGCGTGGTAAAATTAACCATCCTTGGCGGTGAAACTTTTGACTTCACCATTCCCCGGCGGGATTCCAAGGTGGCCCCCGGGCACAAAGGATTTGAAATTGAGTTCGATCCGGACATCACTCTCCAACAAGCGGCCTCCCGCCGGGACTTCACCATCAACGCCTTGATGTATGATCCGGTGCAGGACGAGATGCTGGATTTTTTCGGGGGATTGACTGATCTTCGAAACCGAATCCTCCGCCATACCAGTTCCGCCTTTGCCGAGGATCCCCTGCGGGTGTTGCGAGGCATGCAATTTGCCGGGCGTTTCGGTCTGATCGCTGGCGCGGAGACGCTGGAACTATGCCGCTCGATTGCTTCTTCATATGCCGAGCTTGCCGTTGAGCGGGTCCGGGAAGAGTGGTTCAAATGGGCTGAAAAAAGCATCCGTCCGTCCGCCGGCCTGAGGTTCCTGGAGCAAACCGGATGGATTGCCCATTTTCCGGAAATCCATGCGCTCCAGGGCGTGCCACAAGATCCCGAATGGCATCCGGAGGGGGATGTGTTTACGCATACCTGCCATGGCTGTGACGCGCTGCAGCGCCTGCCGGAGTGGCAGGCCGCCGAGGCCGAGACGCGCATGGTTTTAATGCTGGCGGTTTTGGGCCATGATTTCGCCAAACCCCAGACGACCATTTTTGCCGAAAAGGGTGGCCGGATGCGCTGGATTTCCCCGGGGCACGAAGAGGGCGGCGGCCCGCTGATGGAACGATTCCTGGAGCGTATCAATGCGCCGCTGGCCATCCGCAAACGGGTTCTTCCCCTGGTGGTCCAGCACCTGGCCCACCTGCAGCAAACCAGTGAGAAAGCAGTGCGGCGTCTGGCCAAACGGCTGGAGCCGGAAACGATCGAAAACCTTTGCCTGGTCATGATCGCGGATGGATCCGGCCGGCCCCCTTTGCCGGCGGAAGTGCCTCCTGGAGTAACCACTTTGCGGGAGGTCGCCCGGGCGATGCAGTTAAACGCCGCCGCCCCCAAACCGATTCTTCAAGGGCGGCATCTGATGGAGATGGGCATCGCACCCGGGCCAGCCATGGGGGAAATCCTCGCCAGCGCATTCGAAGCCCAGTTGGAGGGCAGTTTCAACGACCTGGAAGGCGCCCGGCAATGGGCCGGGATGAGGCTGGGAAGCCGATCATCCTGACCTTGAGTTGCTGAATTGGAACCGCCTGAATATTCTGGCCCAAACTGTGCGTGGAGGCCAAACTCGGGCCATGAGTTCACAGTCGATGGTCTTCCGCCACCTGGAAGACGGCGAGAGTTGGCGGGTTGAATGGACCGGCGGCATCATTACTCAGATTCAACCGGCCCCGGAAAGCCATGCCACAAAATGGCTGGCCCCCTGCTTATTCGAGGTGCAGGTCAATGGATACAATGGCGTGGATTTTCAAGGCGGCGACGTTGGCCTGGAGGATCTGTTGCGGGCAGTTCATGGCCTGCGCCAGGCGGGTTGCGCAACCTTTTTGCTGACGTTGATCACCGATGAGTGGCCGCGCCTGCTGCGGCGCTTGAAACATTTGCGGGATTTGCGCCAGCAGTCGCCCGAGTTGATCCGGGCTATCCGCGGCTGGCATTTGGAGGGGCCTTTTTTATCTCCCGAACCGGGCTACCATGGCGCTCACAATCCAGCTTGGATGCTTGATCCCTCACCCAAACACCTGCGGGAACTGGCGGCCATAGTGGAAGGGGATGCGGTGCTGTTAACCATGGCACCGGAACGCCAGGGAGTGATGGCGGCGGTCGGGGAGGCCACCGCGATGGGATGGAAGGTCAGCTTGGGCCACTCCAACGCATCCGCCGCGGAATTGGCCGAAGCCATCCGGCGGGGAGCCCGTGGCTTCACGCACCTGGCCAATGCCTGTCCGCGTGAACTCGACCGGCATGATAATATTGTGTGGCGGGTCCTGGATGGGGGATTCAATTTTTTCAGCCTGATCCCGGATGGAATGCATGTTTCACCGCCGCTCTTCCGGCTCATCCACCGCGCGGCGGGCAAGCCGCGCATCATTTATACGAGCGACGCCATGGCCGCCGCCGGCGCCCCGCCGGGACGTTACCGCCTGGGCGCCATGGAACTGGAGGTGGGGGGGGATCAAATTGTGCGGCAGCCCGGAAAGACGAATTTTGCCGGTTCCGCGCTGCGGCCGATCGAAGGTGTTTTGCGAGCCACCAAAATGCTGGGCGGCGATTGGCGGGAAGCCTGGCGGCGCTATTCAGTGAATCCGGCGGCGCTAATGGATTGGGATCTGGCAATAAAGCCGGCCATGCCCGCCGATTTTTGTTTGTTGACCACCAACCCCGACGGGAATTTGGAGGAACTGCAAGTCTGGCATCAGGGCCGGTTGTTCGCAGTGACGGAACTATTGAATTAATCCTTTGCGTGGCCCGCCGCTTTTCAACTGCGCGCCAACGGCGCCTTCCTGGTTTCCGCCACGCGGCAACCGGGAAAGCCGGCGGATCTGGTGGTCGTGGAGAGCTTGGAGGGGAATACCTGCCGGATGGAAAATCCCTGGCCCGGGCAACCGGTTGGCCTAAAACAAATAACAGGAAACCAGGGAGCGCGTGTGAAAATCAACCCTGGCCCGGGCAACACCTTGTCGTTCGACACTGAAAAAGGGGCTGCCTATTGCCTCCGGCTGGAAGCCGAAGCCGATAAACCGCTGCCGCCGCCAAGCTTTACCGGCCAAGCCAGCCAGGCGCCGAAACGCTTCCAGGAAGCGATGTTGGGCAAGGCCCGGGATTATTAACGATGCGTCAGGGTTCGAGCAGCTTTTGGACCTCGCGCATGATGTCCTCGGCGGTGGGTTTGGCCGCCAAAGGGCCTTGGGGCACTTTGCGGCGGCAGGCGGAAGCGGCCTCCGCGAATCCGCAATCCGCCAGCAGGCAGGCCACCTGGGACCGGATTTCTTCCAGGTCGGATTTTTCTTTGGGCGACAATAATTGGCGGGTGGTTCCCAATTGGAATCCCCGCAGGGACAGCCCGGCCCGGAAGCCCTCGGGGAAGTTGGGGCCAAACAACATGGCATTGATCAAATCGAGCAGCTTCAGCTGAAGCCGCTTGCATTCCTGCCAATTGCCGGCCTGGAAATCCTGGTAGAGCTTCATGATCACTTCCGGCACCACCCCCGCGCTGGCGATGGTCCCGCCATCCGCCCCCATCAGGAGCGAAGGGAACAGGATTTCTTCGCAGCCAATCAGGCAGGAGAAATCGGGGCGCTGCGGTTTGACTTGATTCAGCGTGTTCAGGAAGCGCGGCAGGTCGCGGCTGCTGTCTTTGACACCGACGATGCGGGGGCAGTCCAACGCCAGCCGGGCAAGGACGGGAACGCTGATTTCGTTGGAGAATTGGGGGATGTTATAGAGCACAATATCGATGGGCGTCTGCCGGGCGATTTCCCGGAAGAAATGCTCAATGCTCTCCTGGCTTACCTTGTAATAGTAAGGGCCGGTGATGGAAACCGCGGTGCATCCCCAATCGGCATAGGCGCGGCAAGCTTCCAGAATCATGGAGATGTTATTTTCGGCCGCGCCCGCCAAAATCGGCACGCGCCCCCGGTTCTCCTCCGCCACGATTTGGATGACCCGTTTGCGTTCCTCAAAGCTCAGGCGGATGAACTCGCCGGTGCTCCCATTGGGGTAAAGGCCGCTCACGCCTTTTTCAACCAGCCAGTTAATGAGGCGGCGAAGCTCGCCTTCGTTGATCCGGCCGTCGTCGTCAAACGGCACCAGATTGGGGACAAATATGCCTTGAATCATAGCCATAATAAAATCGGGAACTACCACCAAAACGAAGGGTCACCATCGGTGCGCACGATCATTTTTTCAAATTTCCGCCACTCCAGGTGGTTGTCGAGGCACAAAACATTGCCCCCCGCGGGCAGGTTGCCGCGGGTATTGAGGTGGGCCGCCTGGTGCCCTTTCCAGCCCCCATCCACGTTGCGGTAGCGATTGGCCAGGCGGTTGTTTTCATTGGCGCCCACCGAAAGGGTGGAATCCGCCAGCATGGCGCGTTCGCTGGGACGGGTGGGGATGCTCACGTTGTTGACCTTGATGGGCTTGGCGGTGAGGGTGTAGTTGATGTTCGTTTCCCGAACCCGGCCGCAATAGGGGAAGCTCATGACGTAACCCAAAACGCGGTAGCCCAAACCGGGCTGGCTCGGATTGGTGGTGAACACCCAGAGTTCGTCGTTATCCTGTTTGACGAACGAGGGACAGTAAAACATGTGCCGCTTGCCGCCGTATTTAAGCAGTTGATCGGTTACGCGCTCCGGGCAATCCCATGGCCAATAGCCTAATTCGCCGTTGGCATTCCTGAGTTCCGGGAACTTGTCGTTGAAATCGTTGGCATACATGGTGCAAGAAAGGCCGAACTGGCGCAGGTTGCTCGAGCACCGGGCAATTTTGCTCTTTTCTTTGGCCCGGGCCAGCGAGGGCAGAAGCATGCTGGCCAGGATGGCGATGATGGCAATGACCACCAGCAGTTCGATCAAGGTAAAAGCCGATGCCGGATCCCACCCGCGGACACCTTGCCGGGGCAGGGGATCATGGAGATTAGCAATCGTTTTCATATGCTCACAAAGGTTCCTGACCATCAAGCTAATCAAAACTATTAAAGTTCAAAGCAAATATTTCACGCCCCTCAAAATTGGCCAAACGTCCAGAATGGATTATACTGTGGGCGATGGGAAGAATAAGCGCTATCGCAGGATGCATTTGTGTGGCGGGACTCGCCCTGGCGGCGGGAATGGTCCACGCCGCCAACCATACCAACCAGGCCCCGAGCGGGATTCAGAGAAATATGACTGTCAAAGTCCGTTTGCTTGATGAACACGGTGTATTGGTGGCCGCGGTTGCCCAGCCCAAAGTGGTGAAAACCGACGCTGAATGGCGCCGGTTGCTCACCCCGGCGCAGTATCAAATCGCCCGCGGCAAAGGGACTGAACGCGCGTTCTGCGGCGCCTTTTATGATCACAAAAAGTCCGGGATCTATTTGTGCGTGTGCTGCAAGCTGCCTTTATTTTCGGCGGAAACCAAATTCGATTCCGGCACCGGCTGGCCCAGTTTTTTTGCCCCGATGGCGGCCGAAAATGTAACCAATCATCCCGACCTGAGCCTTGGCATGCGGCGGGTGGAAATCTTATGCACCCGCTGCGATGGCCATCTGGGCCATGTGTTTGAGGACGGACCCGCGCCCTCAGGCCTGCGCTATTGCCTGAATTCGGAATCCCTGGTTTTCCAGGAGAAACAATCCGCCGCCAAGAAATAATCCCTAATCCCGGCGCACGGGCAATTTTTCGCGCAGTTCAACCAGCATTTGAACTGCGGCATCCGCGAGCCTTTCGCCTGAGCCAGCCGCGCAGCGGGCGCTCTCTGGTTCATAGTTGCCTTCCGCGTAACTTCGGCGATCCGGGATGTAACCGATGTTTTCATTCGCCAGTTCCACCACCATGGTTTGCGGGAAGGGAGAGCGTTTTTTAATGGCGAGCCCAATTTCCACGAACACTTCACCGGGCAGGCCGATCCACGCCAGGTCTTTGCCCAAGACCATCGCTTGCACTTCCACCCGCAGAGGTTTCCCCTCGCGGGCCGCCACATCCAATGCCCGATAAGCCCGGACCAGTTTCATGAAATTGCCGCCGCTGTCATCCTTGACGGTGTCCAAGGTTTTCCGGGCCACTTCCGCCTCCTCTGGAGAAATGCCTGGCAAAGCCAGTTCGACGGTCTGGACTTTCGCCGCCAAAGGCGCAGCGGGCAGGGGCTTCAAATCTTTGTAGGCCTGAAAAACCGCGGCGCCCAGGATCACCCCAATCCGGTTTTGCTCAAAAGTGCCACTGTTGGGCCATTTCCAGAAAAAATCGAAGTTATTGATATTACCACAGGCGCCGTTCGCGGTGAGGGTCAGGTGGCTGGCCCCATGGTAGCCAGCCAGCACGCGGCCCAAGGTGCCGGGCCAATCCGCGCTGAACTTGCTGCCCCCGGTGGTATCCGGATGCATGGCAAAATTGACATAGGTGGCGATGGCTTGGGCGGGTCCGGCTGCCGCTGGCGATTCGGCGTAAAAAATGCCCACTTCGGGATCGGAGGGGCCGGCTGGCAGGCCGATGTTGGGATTCAATTTGCCCGGATTCCAGCCCACGCTGCCATCGCGCATGAAGTAGCGGCGGTTGTAGGCAAGGTTTTCACACCGGCCGCGGGCGGTGCTCAGACGGGCCGGGCGCAATTTCTCATTGGCCAGGCAAACGCTTTCCGCGATGCGCTTGGGCAACTGGGCGGTATAGTCCACCGCGATTTGCCGCTGGCCGCCCATGGCGGGGCTGCGGTTGTTGCGATTGGCCAGCTCCGGACCGGTGTGGGCATGGGTGGCGCTGATCATCACTTGCGTTCCCGGAATGCCGGCCGATTTTTGAATTTCAAGCCTGGCCTGATCGGTGATTTCGCGCGTCACACTGATGATGTCCACCACCACCAAGGCGAGTTTGTCACCACCCGATTCGATGACCATAGCCTTGCTGAACAGGGCATCCAGCACCCCATCGGCGCCGCGCTCGTGGTAATAGCCCGCCATGGGGATGCCCAGGGGAGGGGTGATATCCACCGTCGCCACGCCGACGCGGTAATCGATGGCCGCTTCAGCCAAAGAGGTGGATAAGAAAATCGCCATCAAATACGGATTTTTCATAGACAAGTTTTATTGCACCTGGATGTGTTTGCCGGAAGTGGCGGATGCGTAGCAAGCCGCCAGCACGCGCTGGCTTTGCAAACCCAGTTGGGCATGGTTGGCGGGCTCACGCTGCTCCATCAGCGCCTGGCTGAATTCCTCGATTTCGGCCCGATAGGTGTTGATCGGGGCGGGATTGACGGCCAGGTTTTCACCCCCGCTGCGGGCTTGTTGGGCATCGTAACCAGCAGCAGCAGGTTTCCGGGCAAACCGCATCTCACCTTGCGCTCCCTGGCCGATGGTGCCGGAAGCCAGGATGCCCCCTTGGGAGCCGTAAAGTTCCAGCCGGTTTTGGCTGACTTCATCGGGCAGGCAGAAAAAAGCATCCACCGCACCCAAAGCGCCGCCGGCAAACTGCAAGGAGACCAGGGCGCTGTCTTCCACCGCGTAAGAATGGACGGTCCGGTTAAGGAAACAACTGACGGTGCGCACAGGCCCCAGGAACATTTCCAACAAATCAATGCAATGGCCGCCCATGTCCATCAGCGAACCGCCGCCGCTGGCCAGGGGATCCTGGCGCCAGGCGCCGGCCAGGGGTGGATACCAGCAGGAAAGTTGAGCGCGGCCAAAAACCGGCTGGCCAAGCTGGCCTTCCTGGATCAACCGCAAAGCGGCTTGGTGCTGGGTGTTAAACCGCATCATGAAGGCAGTGCCCAGCGTGACCCCTTGCTGCCGGCAGGCGGCGATCATGGTTTCCGCCTCCGCCACGGACAGGCCCAGCGGTTTTTCGCAAAGCACGTGCTTGCCCGCGGCAGCGCATTGCAGGGTTTGCTCGCAGTGGAACCGCGGAGGTGAGGCCAGGTACACGGCATCAATTCCAGATTCCAACAAAGCGGCCAGGCTGCTGGCGGGCTGGGCGCCGAACTGGCAGGCGGCCTCCGCGTTGGCTGCCGCATGAGTATCATATACGGCGATCAATTTGGCGTTTGGCGCGGCCAGGATCCCTTCGGGAAGCGTCCGGCGCCGGGCGATGCCACCCGAGCCGATTACCCCCCATCGAATTGGCGGATTCATATTGTTAAAGGTTCGCACAGACTTTTAGTCCTATCCAGGCATTCATGGCTGATCAGTCCCCAGGCGGGTTATTTGGCGTAGGCGCGAATGACTTTGCGCAGGGCCTCGCCAATTTGCTCGCAGTGGTGGGGTTCGTAAGTGGGAAACGAAAAACAGGTAAAGGTGTGATCCTGGTGCCAGAGCGCATGGGGCACTTCCACCTTTGAATAATCCGCGCTGGCCGGGGAAGTGTATTCCCTGGATTTGAATGGGAATCCTGACCGCCCGAAGGCCTGGCCTTCCCGGAAGGCCCGTTCGGTATGGCATTGCGGCCAGAAAACCTTCCAGCAGGGCGCGCCTTCGGCCCCCACCGCTTTCACGAATTGCCCGATGTCGCAGTGCATGTTTTCGATGTCGAGCGAAAAGGCCATTACATACCATCCATTTTGGCGCTCGGGTGTGTCGATGGGCCGGAATTTGATCAATGGTTCGTCTTTGAGGGCGTCCAGGATGATCCGGGCATTTCGCCGGCGCCGTGGCATATTCCAGGTGTCCATGCGGTCCAGCTCCGCCAAGCCAATGGCCGACTGCATTTCGGTCATGCGATAGTTCCAGCCAACCTGGTTGTGGATGTAGGAGAGCTTTTGCTCCATTTCGAGCAAGTTCAGGCGATCACGAACATCATAGCCATGGTCACGGAAACTGCGGGCGGCCCACGCCAGGTCTTCGCTGTCGGTGGTCACCATGCCGCCTTCGCCACCGGTCGTGAAAGTCTTATTCTGGCAAAAACTGCAGCCGGCAATGTCCCCCAGGGTTCCGGTTTTCCGCCCCTTGTAAATCCCGCCGAAAGCTTCGGCGTTATCCTCCACCACGAACAATTTGTGCTTCCTGGCCAATGCAAGTACCGGATCCATATCGCAGACATTGCCATAGAGATGCACGGGCATCACCGCTTTGGTCCGCTCATTGACCAGTTTTTCAGCGGATTCCACGCTGAGGCAATGATCCTCCAGGTTCACATCGGCGAAGCGGGGAATGGCGCCGGCCTGGACAATCGAGAAACTGCTGGCGATGAACGTATAGCTGGGCACTATGACTTCGTCGCCCGGGCCAATGCCCAGCACCGAGAGACCCACATGCAGGGCGGCGGTGCCGGTGGCCACACTGATGGCGTAACGGCTGCCTTGCCAGGCTGCGAAGCGTTTTTCAAACTCCATGCCCCGGCGGCCGGTCCAATAATTCACTTTTCCGGAGCGCAGGGTATCGGTTACCGCCTGGATTGCCGGTTCATCGAAGGCCGGCCAATGTGGCAGCGAATCTTTGACGGCCCGGGGACCGCCACGCAGGGCGAGGGAATAGGTGCTCATAATGCGGTTTGCTGTTTTTCAGTATGGTTGCAGCTCAGTGCTGATCGAGTATTTCAGCCAGTTTCACCGGGCGCCGCTCCCGGCAGGATAAATCCGCCGCAAAAATGACCTCATGAGTCCGGACGGCTTCGTCGAGGTTCGTCAGAGGCATCGGCGCACCGCGCTTGAGGGCGTCGAAAAAGGCGTCAAACTGGGTTTGGTAAGGATGGTCCGCCACATCCCCCGAATCAACCGGTTTGAAACCGAGCTGGCTCCACGAGTTTCGATTCAGGCCCTGGATGAGGTTCGAGTGGAATTTGTTGTCCAGCAGGGAGCCTTCGCTCCCGACCAGGTGGGTATGGAAATAATAAGGCTGCCAGCAATCGATAACGGAGGCCACCTTGCCCATCCGGCCATCCTTGAACCGCAGCACGGTGACCGTGGTGGGTGGATATTCGTAAGGCGCGTAAGTGGCGCTGGCGGATTTGGCGCCGCAAGAATACACCTCCTCGACTTCGCCTCCCATGCACAACAGCAGGGCATCCATGGCGTGGCACCCGGCTTCCAGCAGGCTGCTGCCGCATCCGGCCATGGTGGTGCACCATTCAAACTCACGGTACCAGGGGCCGATCCCGTGGTAGTAATCGATTTCCCCGTAATGCACCTGCCCCAGCCAGCCGCAGTCGATCAGCGATTTCACCGCCCGGAACTGGGCAGAAAAGCGCAGCTCGAAACAGAGGCAAAATTGGACCCCCGCCCGGCGGACCTCACGTTCCACCTCCCGCAGTTCCGCCAGGGACAAGGCCAGCGGTTTTTCAGCAATGATGTGTTTGCCAGCCCGCGCGGCGGCGATGATCTGGGCGGGATGTTGCTGGTGGTAACTGCAGATGGAAACCACATCCAGTTCCGGATTCTTTAGCATGGCATCCAAATCGGTATAGATCTGGAGGGGACAGCCATGTTTGGCGGAGAGTTCGCGGGCATCCAAATTCCGGGAGGAGCAGATCGCGGCCACTTTGCCGGCAGCCCCGGCGTTGATGGCGGCGATATGCGCTTCCGCCGCCCAGCCATAGCCCACGATGCCGATATTAAACTTTTTCATGCTCAGATGCGGTTCAGAAGCCATTCAATACCTCCGCGAGGCCTTTGGCAATAGAAAGCGGCGACATAGAAAGCGGCGGTTGGCGCGCGGCGCATGCCCGTTGCCCGCGTGCCGTCTAAACCAAATTGGTGGTGATTCAGCAAATTTGATTGCGCCGTGATTGTTGAATTGTCACCTCCGCGTAATACATCCACCACACGCTCCGCTTCCGCCAAATCCACCGCCCAAAACTGCCATACGCGTTCGTGTAAGCCTTCCGCCCGCCTGCGCCATGCTCAGCCGGTTCTCGTGCCCGCTGAAGGCCGGATCCCCTGACCGGCGTTCCCTGCTGCCCCAACCGCCGCTGCGAAACACACGGTCCGAGCCCGAAGTGGCACCTCGCGGATCAGTTTGAGTGCCAGACGAATAGGACCCATGCCTTATTCCGGCTGGTTTTGGCCGTAATAGGCTCCGGGGCCGTGTTTGCGGAAGAAGTGTTTTTGCAGCAGAGCGGCCCCGATCGGCTTGGCGGCCGGTTCAAGGTTGAAAGTGGATTGGGCCAGGGCGGCTAAGTATTCCAGGATTAGCGCGATATGGACCGCATCCGCGGCGGTTTTGCCCCAGGTGAATGGGGCGTGGTTGCGGACCAGGACGGCCGGGATTTCCAGGGGATCCAGCTTGCGCGCTTGGAATTCCCGGATGATGACCAGGCCGGTATTGTGCTCATAACCCGAACCGCCGGTGATTTCATCGGCAGTCATGGTGGCGGTGCAGGGGACTGCTCCATTGAAATAATCGGCATGCGTGGTGCCGAGGCAGGGAATGTCCCGGCCGGCTTGGGCCCAAGCGGTGGCCAGGCGGGAATGGGTATGGACAATACCCCGGATCATCGGCCATTGCCGGTAAAGTGCCAGGTGGGTGGGAGTGTCCGAAGAAGGCCGCAGGGAACCCGGTTCCAAGGCCTTTCCGGAGGCCGCCTCCAGCAAAACCATGGTTTCCGGCGTTAATTGATCATAATCCACACCACTGGGCTTGATGGCCATCACGCCGCTGCCAGGGTCAAATGCCGAGGCGTTGCCGAAGGACGAAATCACCAAGCCTTGGCGGACCAACTCAAGGTTGGCAGCGCAGGCCTGTTCACGAAGTTGTTGATGGTTCATAGGCTGTATCAGGTTTTGCCGCCTCCATTGATAAGAATTTTCAAAAGCCAGGCAATCACCTTCTTGGGGGTTTCCACCAAGCGCGGTCCAGACTCAGCCTTGGGCGGGTGGCGCAATCGGGGCGGTTCAGGATTTTCCCTAATCACCGGCCATCCAGTTTAGTGGAAACACTCATAAAAGGGTGAGTGTTTTTTCTGCATCAAGGACTTATGAAAGTTGCCGATGTCCTGTTGGGCATGAGAAACCAGGATGAAGGGGGTGGCAAAGGGGCCTTTCCTCAAGATTTTGAGCAGGGCGCAAACCTTGATCGCAAAAACGCGCCAGCGGAGGCAGGCGCCTCCCTAATGGGGAATGCCAGGTGGCCCAGGTTGAGCGATTGCTGAGGGGATGGTTCGATCGTGCCGGAGTCAATCAATGCATATATGAAAACAACCGATTCTACACAATCAGCCCCAAAAGGGCCGTTATTAATAGGTGTGCTCAGCCTGGCGCTGGCCGGCTGGTGGTGGCTGGCCGGAATCCCGGTGTTCGCCGCTGAAGAATCACCAACCGCTGAAAAAGCCCTGGAGCAATTGCTGGAGGGCAATCAAAGATTTGTGGCCAACGCGGTCAAACGGCCCCATCAAAACCTGGAACGGCGCAAGGAGCTAGCCAAGGGGCAGGCGCCATTTGCCATTATCCTGACTTGCTCGGATTCGCGAGTTTCCCCGGAGGTCATTTTCGACCAAGGGCTGGGGGACTTATTTGTGATCCGCAACGCCGGCAACCTGGTGGATGACCACACCTTGGGGAGCCTGGAATACGCGGTGGAGCATTTGCATGCCTCCCTGGTGGTGGTCATGGGGCATGGGAAATGCGGGGCAGTGTCCGCCGCAGTCGGTGGCGGCCATGCGCCCGGCCATATCCGGAGCGTGGTGGAGTCCATCGAACCGGCGGTGGAGCAAAGCAAAGACCAGCCGGGTGACAAGATTGACAATGCGATCCGCGCCAATGCCAAGCGCATGGCCGACATCATCAATCGCGTGGAACCCATCCTGAATGAGGCTGTCAAAGCAGGAAAACTGAAAGTGGTGGCCGCCGGTTACGATTTGGACTCGGGTGAAGTGAAAATAATCAAGTAACCGGTTCGATCTCAACCCTGAAAAACGCTCAATCATCATCCCATTTCCTTATGCAAACCATGACTCTTGGAAAAAAGATCGGCCTTGGCTTTGGCGGCCTCATTCTCATCACTGCCCTGCTGGGTGGCATGGCGTTGAACAATATGCGCACGGTGCGCAATGATGCCCGCAAATTGGCCACTGAGTATGTGGCGGAAGCGCAGGTGGCGGCTGAATTCAATAATTCGCTGGGACGCGCCCAGCTGGATATCCGCAGCTATGGTTTCACCACCGAGGCCAGCTACCTGGCAAGCGGCCGCACCAACCTGGTGGAAGTCCACTCCTGGCTGGAATCGGCGCAGAAGCTGGCCGATGCCCATCCCGACTTGGTTAAACTGCGGGAAGAGTTGAAGGAAATAACCCCGCTGCTGGCTTCCTACGAGCAGGCGGTGACTGAAACCGAAACCAAAAACAAGGAGATACTCGCCAACCGCCAGCGGCTCAATACGGCAGCGGCCGGCTTCATCACGAATATCGACAAGCTGATCCAGTCGCAGGAGGAAAGGCTCGGCAAGGAAATCAAGTCTTTCACGGAAGTGGGCAAGCTGGAGGAACGGGTGAAGAAACTGGTTTTGGCCACGGAAATCCGGGGTTTGGGCAACGCCGCCCGGATCGCCGTTTTCAAAGCCGAAGCGCTCCGGGATTTGAAAATCATCGAAGAAGGATTGAAAAACTTTGAAGCGATGGACGAAAAATTCACGGTGCTGACGGCGCTGCTGCACGTGCAGGCGGACCTGGACGAACTCAACACCGTTAAAACTGATGCGCACGCCTACCGCGACATTATGAAAGAAATCGAAGCCGACAGCCTCGCCATCGCCGCCCTGGGCAAGCGCCGCGCGGAAACCGCCAGCCGGCTTTCGGCCCTGGTCGAAACCACCTCCACGACGGGGATGAAACGAGCGGTGGATTCCGCCAATACGTCCAGCCAAACCCTGGCCAACGCCTCCATCATGCTGCTGGCGGGGCTGATTGCAGCGGTGGTGATCAGTGTCTTCGTGGCGGTGTTCATCATCCGTGGCACCAAACGGGTTTTGGCCAGTGTGACTTCCGCCCTGAGTTCTGGCGCGGACCAAACCGCAGCGGCTGCCGGGCAGGTGTCGGCTTCCAGCCAATCCCTGGCGGAAGGGGCCAGCGAACAGGCGGCTTCATTGGAGGAAACCAGTTCGTCGCTGGAGGAAATGGCCAGCATCACGAAGAAAAACACCGAGACCGCGGAGAAGGTCAAGGAACTGGCGACCCAGGCGCGCCAGGCGGGGGATACTGGATCCCAAGACATGGCCGCGATGACCGCTGCCATGGACGCCATCAAGAACTCCAGCGCCGATATCGCCAAAATCATCAAGACCATCGATGAAATCGCCTTCCAGACCAACATTCTGGCCTTGAATGCGGCGGTGGAAGCGGCGCGGGCGGGAGAAGCCGGGATGGGCTTTGCAGTGGTGGCGGACGAAGTGCGCAGCCTGGCCCAACGCTGCGCGCAGGCAGCCAAGGAAACAGCGGTGAAAATCGAGGATGCGGTGCAGAAGAGCGCGGCGGGGGTGGCCATCAGCGGCAAGGTAGCCCAGAGCCTGGATGAGATTGTGGCCAAGGCGCGGCAGGTGGATGAATTGGCGGCGGAGGTGGCGACAGCGTCACGCGAACAAAGCCAGGGGATCGAACAAGTGAACACCGCGGTGACGCAAATGGACAAGGTGACCCAATCCAACGCGGCGAACGCGGAGGAGAGCGCCAGCGCTGCCGAGGAACTCAACGCCCAGGCCGATGCCCTGAAGGATGCGGTAGCTGAATTGCAGAGGTTGGTGGAAGGGGCCACGCAGGCGGGACAATCCACCAAGGATAAGCCGGTTGCTAAAAACATGGGCAAAACCTCCCAGGCCAGGCAAACCAACCGGGAGCATCCCGTTCCTGTCCGAAACATCCGGCCAGAATCAGCGCCCACTGAGGCTTTGGCAAGCAGTATGCGGGTAAATGGCTCAGACAACCGTTTAAAGGCTTTTTAATCGCCTCCCATCCGGCAGTGAGCCCGTGCGGAACTCTTTTTCCGCACGGGCTTTTGCTTTAAGTTTAATTAGCGAGAGCCGCTGTAATACATTCGTGATAAACGGGATGAGTGGGTGATGGTGGTTCGATAAAGCTGGCCAGCCAGCGCCAAGGAAGGTGCGTCATAGTGAGCTTCTCGAGCAGCAAATACGGACAATCCAAATTTTTCTCCCGATTCCGATTCGGGAAATTTTTGGGCAAAAGTAAATTTTCCTAAACCCGATGCAGGAAGTTGTCGATTTAACAGTTGGCACTCGTGGTGAATAGGGCGGTTGGCCGGATAGCCAGTATTTGGCGCGCCATATCGGAGTCTTTTTGAAGTGATCCGCTCCGTTACGCAAAATTTGCTGAGGCCCATCAAGAAACTATAGGAAAACCAAACTATACGCAGGAACATAGTTATGAAACTTAGTACAAAAATAATCCTCGGCTTCGCCGGCCTGATCGCGCTGGCCTTATTGCTAGGTGGCATGGCCGTCTGGCAGATGCTCGGAGTGAAAACGAACGCGACCAAGCTGGCCGTGGATTATATGCCTTCCATCACGGTGGCCAACAACGTGGAGCGCGAATCTCTTAAAACCATGTATGCCATGCGCGGTTATGCCTTGGCGGAGGAAACCAATTACCTGGTGGACGCACGCCAGAACCTGGCGGATGTGAAAGCACACCTGGCCACCGCCAAAGCCCTCGCGGGGAAATCTGGAGAAACACTGGCGTTTCTCAAGGTGGCGGCCGAGGCGGCTGAGGCGAAAGCCTCGGAATACGAACAATTCGCCAACCAGACGGTGACGGTAACCGAAAACCTGCATAAGGACAGGCTGGCCATGAATGAGGCGGCCGCCAATTACATGAAGGAATGTTACGCCTACCTGGCAACCCAGGAAGCAAAACTCAAGGAGGCCTTGAGCGCCACCAACCAGGGTTCTGCCAACCTGAACATCACCGAAGTTCATGACCGTGTTCAAAAAATCGGCGCCGCCAATGAAATCATTGACTTGGGCAATACCATCCGGATCGGCAATTTCAAGGCCCAGGCCACGCGTGATCCTGAGCTGTTCCGCGAGACCCAGAAAAAATTTACCGAGGTCAACCAAAAGCTGGACGCCTTGAAGGCCATCACCAAGCAGGAAGCCAACCTCAAACAAATCGCCAACTGCCGGGCCGCCGGCCAGGCATACAACAATGGCATGACCAGTTTTTTGAGCAATTGGCTGGCCCGCGAAGATTTGGCCAGGAAACGGGGTGCGGCAGCGGATTCTGTCCTGGCCGAGGCCCTGAAGACCTCCACGGGCAGTTTGGAGACTTCGGGTAAAACCGCCACGGCGGCCGCTGGCGCGCTTTCCTCCGCCTCCACGATTATGGTCGCCGGTTTGGTGGTGGCCCTGTTGGTCGGCATTTCCCTGGCGGCCTCGATCACGATTTCGATCACCAAACCGATCCGGCTGGTGGCCAGCCAGTTGTCAGAAGGAGCCGATCAGACATCCTCCGCGGCGGGCCAGGTTTCAGCTTCCAGCCAGTCGCTGGCGGAAGGCGCCAGCGAACAGGCCGCCTCCCTGGAGGAGACCAGCTCCTCGCTGGAGGAGATGTCCAGCATCACCAAGAAAAACACTGAGACGGCGGAGAAAGTTAAAGAATTAGCCGGGCAAGCCCGGCAGGCGGGAGACACTGGCGCCCAGGACATGGCGGCCATGACCCAGGCCATGGATGCCATCAAGAACTCCAGCTCGGATATCGCCAAAATCATCAAAACCATCGACGAGATCGCGTTCCAGACGAACATATTGGCCCTCAACGCGGCGGTGGAAGCCGCGCGGGCGGGGGAGGCGGGGATGGGCTTCGCGGTGGTGGCCGATGAAGTGCGCAGCCTGGCGCAGCGCTGCGCCCAGGCCGCCAAGGAAACCGCCGTCAAGATCGAGGACGCGGTGCAGAAGAGCGTGGCGGGGGTGGAGATCAGCGGCAAGGTGGCGCGGAGCCTGGACGAGATTGTGACCAAGGCCCGCCAGGTGGATGAGCTGGCGGCGGAGGTGGCCAACTCTTCGCGGGAGCAGAGCCAGGGGATTGAGCAGGTGAACACGGCCGTCTCGCAGATGGACAAAGTAACGCAATCCAACGCGGCGAACGCGGAGGAGAGCGCCAGCGCGGCGGAAGAGCTCAACGCCCAGGCCGACGCCATGAAGGACGCGGTGCGGGAACTCAAGCAATTGGTGGATGGCGCCCATAGCCACGCCACTTCAGGCAAAATCCAAATCGACAGGAAAGCGGTGGTTCAGCCAATTGCCGGGCACGTGACGGCGCGGCCGGGCCATGGCCAGCCAGCCAGGGCCCAGGCTCACCACAAGGGAATGGCCATGGCCAGTGCCCCGGATAACGGCATGGATGCCCATTTCAAAGAATTCTAGGAGTCATCATGGTTGTTGTTTGGCCCGTGAAGAAAGAATTATCTTCACGGGCTTTTGAGCATCTGGCGGGATCATACTTGGAGGTCATCAAATGGAAAACCACACCGGGCTGCGCCAGATTTTCCTGCGCCCAGGAGAATTGGCGGTCTGTGCCGAGCCATGCCTGGTCACCACCTTGCTGGGATCGTGCGTGGCGGTCACCCTGTATTGCGCCCGGTTAAACATCGGCGGCATCTGCCACGCGTTGCTGCCCCAGCCCGGAGCCTGGCAGACATTGTCCGAAACCATGGCCGAGCCTTACCGCTATGTAAGCCTGGCCATACCAACCATGCTCAAAACGCTGGGCGATTACCGGGTGGCGGTGGAGGAGCTTGAAGTCAAGCTGTTCGGGGGGGCCAATGTTTTCGCCCAGCACACCGAAGCCGAGCCTAGCAATGGCATTGGGCATTCCAATGTAGCCTGCGCCCGGCAATGGCTGGCATCCTCCCGGCTGACGATCAAACGCTCCCACACCGGCGGTGTGTTTGGGCGCAAGCTTCGATTCAATACGGCTACCGGCGAGGTGTGGCTGAAACAGTTGCAAAAAGGCAGATCTTCATGATCGATCAGATCAAGGAGGGCCTTGCCGGATTTTTCATCATCAGGCGCAGGAGATTTCAGGCCGGAAGCCACCCCTTTTTTTCGCGGCTCCCCCGGCAGCAGCGCAGTGCCACGGGATCGTGACGAAATCTTTGTTTGCGCTTTTCGTGGGCCAGTTTAATTTCGCGTGAATGAAGATTACGCGCAGGAGTTTTTTTGGCCGAAGCGGCTGGCTGACGGGAGCTTCGCTGGGCTTGCCAGCGGTGAATTGGGCGCAGGCGCCGGGGGAGCCGGCCGCTGGCAAAATGCCGCGTCATATCATCCACCTCGTAGCTGATGGCACCAGCCTGGCTACCATCACCTGTGCCGACCAGCTTTCAAATCTCCTGCGGGAGCGCGGATTGGTATGGCTGGAACTGGCCCAACGCCGGGATGCCGCACTGGCATGGGTGAACATGCGCTCGCTGAATTCGCTGGTGACCGATTCCGCCGCCGCCGCCTCCAGCTGGGGTTCCGGTTCGCGGGTGGTAAATGGCATGCTCAACATCCTGCCTGACGGCCGGAAGCTGAAATCCCTGTATGAGCTGGCCGGCCAGGCCGGCTGGCGCCGCGGGCTGGTTACCACCACCGAGATCACCCACGCCACCCCTTCGGGTTTTGCCATCAATGCCAAGCGGGATGATTCGGAGGCCATTGCCGCCCAGTATTTGGTGCGGGAGGTGGAGGTCTTGCTGGGCGGGGGGAGGAAGTTTTTTGAAGCGGCCAACCGCAAAGACAACCGTAATCTGATCCGGGAATTTGCTGAGAAAAACTATGTGTTTCTGCAAACCCAGGCCGACCTCTTGCAGGCGCCCTCCGACCGCAAATGGCTCGGTTTGTTCGATATCAGCCATCTGCCCTACATGATCGATCATGTGAATGATCCGGAGGATTGGGCCACCATCCCCTCGCTGGCCCAAATGACCAGGCTGGCCTTGGACCGTTTGCGCGGGGCTTCGCATTTCATACTGCAGGTCGAGGGGGGGCGGATTGACCACGCCGCTCATAATTGCGATGCCGCCGCCGCTTTCCGAGAAGTCATCGCCTTTGATGAAGCAATCGAGGTCTGCCTTAATTTCCAGCGCCAGGAACCCGATACCCTCCTGGTGATCACCGTGGATCACGGCACCGGCAATCCCGCCTTGAACGGCATGGGCACCGAATACCGGCAAAGCCCGCGGCTTTTCGCCGGTCTCGTGGATGCCAAATGCTCCTTCCCCGCTTTGCAGGCCCTGATCCCCAAAGAGGCCAGTCCCGTGCGCATCCGGGAAATAATCGAGGACGCGTATGAGTGCCGGATTCCCTTGGAGAAGATCGTGGCGCTGGCTCGTTTCCTGGATAAAAAAGGTCAGACTTTGTTTGACCTGATGAACACGGTGACCGCCCAGTTGGGGCAGTTGCTGGCCAATTACCACGGGATTGGCTGGGCTTCCGGGGTGCACACTTCGGATTATGTGCCGTTGATGGCGCTCGGCCCAGGCGCCGAACGCTTCCGCGGTTTTCTGCAAAACACGGAGGTGTTTTATCATTACCTCACCTTGGCGGGCATCGATTACCGCAATCCATCCGCTGTCTTGCTGGCCGAAGCGGCGCCATCGGCCGACGATGTGGAAAATTCCGCAGCCTATAATAGTTTCGCTTGGGCTTGATTTTCATAGCTGGATATTGAATCCTATGGCGTTCAGTTGATGGGTGCGATGACTGGTTGTCATCCCCGGTGTTGAAATGAGTCTTCAGCACCAAGCAAGTCATGGGAAAAACATGCCTAAGGAAGAACCGATTGAATTAGCAGGCTCGGTGACTCAAGTGCTGCCTGGCACCATGTTCCGGGTGGCCTTGCCAACGGGTCATGACGTGTTGGCGCACATTTCAGGGAAAATGCGGAAAAATTTCATCCGCATCAGCGTCGGAGATAGAGTCAATGTGGAAATGTCCCCCTATGACCTCCATAAAGCGCGGATCATATTCAGACATTTCTAAGCCGTGCTTGGGCCACCCGCCCGCCCGTGCTGGCTTGACCGTATCCAGGCAATGGGATTGGTCGGTTTTGCTGGATCTTTTTGTGCAAGACATTCGTCATTCGCCAATGGCAGATCCATGCGGAAAACGCGCCTGGCTCACATCACCTCCCGGGCAAGAATCTGCGGCAAACACACTTTTCTCCCTACTACAGGAACACGGCTTGGCCTGCCAGGGGGGGGGAATCTGCACGGATTGATTAAATTATGAAAATTACATTCTTGGGCGCGGTGCGAACCACCACTGGTTCGATGCATTTGCTGGAAATCAACAACCAGCGGATCCTGCTGGATTGCGGGCTGTATCAAGGCCGGCGCGATGAATCCATCGAGCGCAACCGGAATTTGCCGTTGGACGCGAGCCGGTTGGACGCGGTCATTTTGAGCCACGCGCATCTGGACCATTGCGGTAACCTGCCCAATCTCTGCCGCCAGGGATATGACGGCAATATTTACGGGACGTTTGCCACGCGTGATTTATGCGGCATCATGCTGGAAGATTCGGCTGAAATCCAGCGGGCGGATGCTGAATTCATCTCCAAGAAGCGGGCCAAGCGCGGACTGCCTCCGGTGGAACCGCTATATTCTGCCACGGATGCCGAGAAGGCAATCCGCCAATTTGTGGGCATCAATTATGACCGCCCGATGCCGGTGGCCGATGGGGTCACCCTGACCTTGTGCGATGCGGGCCATATCCTGGGGTCGGCCCAGGTGGTGCTGGATGTGCGCGAAAGCGGACGGTCTTTCCGGTTGGTTTTCTCCGGGGATGTGGGGCGGGGCAAGGACGAAATCCTGAGGGATCCGCAGCCAGTGGACCGGGTGGATTATTTGCTGGTGGAGAGCACCTATGGGGGGCGGGAGCATATTTCCAAACCGGGCGCGCATGAGGAAGTGGGCCGCTTGGTGAAGGAAACCCTGGATCAGCATGGGAAAGTCATCGTCCCCGCCTTTTCAGTTGGCCGGACTCAGGACATTGTTTACACCCTGCACCAGTTGACCGACGCCGGGCTGCTGCCCAAGGCGCCCATCTTTGTGGATAGCCCATTGAGCGTGAATGCGACGGAGGTTTACCGGCTGCATCCGGAATGTTTCAATGCGGAGATCTATCAGTTCCTCCGGCAGAAGCAGAATCCATTCGGCATGGAAAACCTGACCTATATCCGGGAATTGGCGCATTCCATGAAGCTGAATGATCTGAAGGAGCCGGCCATCATTATCAGCGCTTCCGGCATGTGCGAAGCCGGGCGCATTCGCCATCACCTGAAAAATCACATTGGCAATCCGGCCAACCTGGTTTTATTCATCGGTTACTGCGCGGAGCACACTTTGGGGGCCCAGATCATGGCCGGCAACGAGCAGGTTAATATTTTTGGAGAACCCCATGCGGTCCGGGCCAAGGTGGCCATCATTGATTCCTTTTCCGGCCATGCTGACAGGCATGAACTGCGCCAATACATCGGCGGCCTTGCCGGCCCCCTCCGGCAGATCTTTGTGGTCCACGGGGAGGAAAGCCAAAGCCTCGCCTTGGCGGAGTCGCTGGCCAGTCAAAAGCCCCAGTGCCGGGTGCATGCCCCGGAGTGCGGCCAGGTGTTTGAAGTTTCCTGACGTGCCTGCGTTCGGGGTCAAAAGTCCCTGCCGCCAATGGGGCTGCTTTTGCCGGGCGGGGCTTTGCTGGCGTCCAGGTCCAGTCACCGCCATGCCCAGGGGGAAGGGGATTGGTTATTTTGGCCAAATCACGCTTGCGGGCTTGCAATCACCCACTAAACAGATTATGAAACAAATGTAATTTGATTACATGCCGGGTTTTAGCCGATGAAGCCAGCTCCAGATTCAGCCGCCAAGGCGATGCCGCCAGAGGAGTCGGCTCCGGAGGTGCTTGAAAAACTGGTGCAGCAGGCGGAAGCCGCCCGGGCCAGCGATATTCATCTGCAAATGACTGGCGCCGCGGCGCGTATCTTTTTCCGCCTGGACGGGGTATTGGCGCCCGGTTGGGAATTGCCCAAGCCGCTGGCCGAACGCGTTTTTGGCCGGGTGAAATTCCTCGCCAAACTGAAAACGTATCAGGATTCCCTTCCCCAGGACGGTCGGATTGACAAGGGCGAACTCAAGGCGCGCAATGATGTCAGGGTGGCGACTTACCCGACGGTTACGGGGGAAAAAATTGTTTTGCGGTTGTTCCAGCAAAATTCGACACCCAAGCTGGAGGCACTTGGCCTGCCGGCATCCACCACTGCGGAACTGGATCAGTTTTTACGCCAGACGGCCGGCTTGATGCTCCTCACTGGACCGGCGGGAAGCGGTAAAACCACCACGATCTATGCCTGCCTGCAGCGGTTGGCCGATTGGGGGGGGAAGCACGTCATCACGGTGGAGGATCCCGCAGAGCAAATCATTCCCGGCATTATGCAAACCGAGATCAACGAGGCCCGCGGATTGACCTTTGCCAAGGCGGCCCGGCACCTTTTGCGCCAGGATCCACAGGTGTTGGTGCTGGGGGAAATCCGGGACGATGAAACCGCCAACCTGGCGGTGCGGGCGGCCCTTACCGGCCACCTGGTGATTTCCACTCTGCACGCCGGTTCCTGCAAAGGAGTGTTTGAGAGGCTGATGGTGATGGTGCCGGATCACTACGCGGTGCTTTCAGCGGTGGCTTTGGTCCTGAATCAGCGGCTCTTGCGCCGGTTGTGCGTGGATTGTTCGGGGCCGGGTTGTGCCGCCTGCTTCCAAACCGGATACCATGGGCGGGTTCCGGCAGCGGAATGGCTGCGGGTGGATGACCCCGTGCGCCGCCAGATCCGGCAGCAAGGCGCTGAAAGCGCCAAGGCAGCGATTCCCCTGGAAATGGCGGCGCGGGAAATCCTCCAAAAAGGCCTGACCAATGAAGCTGAATTACGGCGGATTTTTGGCTCATGAAAACTGATGAATTCGCGTTTTTAAACCTCCAGCTCGCGGGCATGCTCAAGGATGGCCTGCCGCTGGAAGGCAGCCTGCGCCGGTTGTGCGCCACTCTGCGCAAGGGGGCCATGCGTGATGAATACCAGCGTTTGGAAGCGGATCTCGCCGCCGGGGTGCCGCTGGCGGAGGCCGCCGCCAGGCGGGCGTTTCCGGAACTCTACATCCGCATGCTGGGCGTGGCCGCCCGCAGCAATGACCTGCCGGGAGTGTTGACCATGCTGGCCGATTATTACCAGAAATCGAACCTGATATTGATGCGCTGCCGGGGATTGCTGGCGTATCCGGTGCTGCTATTGATCCTGGCCTCCGCCTTATCCTTATGGTTTGGTTCATTAAGCCGGATAGTGGCCAGGAGCTTTGCAGGCAATGGCATCAATTTTAATTGGAACCAATTTTATTGGACGCAATGGACGCACGCCGTGCTGCCGCCTGCGTTGGCGATCACAGCCACCGGACTTTTTTTGGCAGCCATGTGCGTGCCCAAACTGCGGCAGCGTTTCTTTTGGAAAGTGCCGCCTTTCCGCGAGGCCAGGATGGCCCAGTTTGCCGAAGCCATGCACCTGATGCTGCGGCAAGGCTGCACTTTGGATGAAGCCCTGGCTCTGGCAGCCGGCTTGGAAAGCGGTTCGCCGGCGGAAAAAGAGATCCAAAACTGGCGGGAACAGCTGGCCAGCGGCTGTGCCCGCTGGAGTGCGATCAGCCGGGCCGGTGGGTTATTTGGACCGCTTTTTCATTGGCTGGTGGCCAGTTCAGGTGAAGATCTGGCCGCCGGTTTCCAGCGCGCAGCCCGGCTCTACAAGGAAAGGGCGGAGCATGTGCGGGAAATATTTTTATATGCAGCCTTGCCCGTCGCCCTGCTTACGATCGGCCTGATCTTGCTCAGCCAAATATACCCGTTCATAACGCTGGTGTTCAAAATGCCAACCTTGCTTTACGTCTTTTAGTCGGCATGCATCCGCTTCATTGGTTGGTCCTGGCGGCGGAGCCCAGCCAGCCCACGTGGTTGGATTTGGGTTCGGGCGCCTGCGCTTACCTTCTTTACTGCCTGATACCGCTGGCAGTCATCGGCATTGGCCTGTACCTCTCCTTATACGTGCCGCTGAAACGCTGCCAGCGATCAGAAATCTTACTGGACATTCTTGAGCATGGGCACCAAAGCGGCCTGGATCCGGTGCAAACCATCCTGCAGGCTTCGCGCACCCGGGATGCCCAACTGGGATTGCCATTCCACCACCTGGCGGCGCATTTGGAAAACCACCTTTCCCTGGCCAGCGCGGTAAAAAATGTGCCCGGATTAATGCCATCCAAAATGGTCGGGTTCTTTAGAATCGCTGAAGAAACCGGGGCATGGCAGCAGATTTACCCAGCCTGCCGGATCCTGCTCCGGGACCGGATGTCGAGGATTCGTTCCGAGGAAAGTTTCGCGCTGGCCTGGATCACGATCTTGAATCCCGGCCTGTTCATAACCGCCTTTTCGCTGCATCATACGCTGCCGGTCCTGCGCGAAATTGCCAAATCCTTGAAAGCCAGCGACAAAATGCCGCTGCTGCTAGCCTCCAATTACGGTTCAGCCATGTTATTGGCTGCGGGATTGGTGTGCGCAGGTTCCATTGCCTTTTATTTTCTGGCAACCATGCTGGATTCCCTGGCCCAGGCCCTGCCTGAAGCCGTGCCAACCGCGGTGCACCGGCTTTTTTATCGGTTGCCGTGGCATCGGGATCGGACTTGGCGCGATTTTTCAGCCATGCTGAGCTTGCTGCTGGATGCCCACATGCCAGAATCCCGCGCCGTGAGCCTGGCCACTCAAGCCAGCGGGAATCTCTGGTTTGCCAGGCGTGCTCAGGGAGCCATCGCCGCCCTGGCGGATGGGGTGGGATTGACCGAGGCCGTGCGGAAACTCGACGCCGCCGATGAATTCCATTGGCGCCTGGCCAATGCGGCCCGGCCTGGAAGTTCCTTTGTGCGGTCCATAGCCGGGTGGCTGGAATCGCTCGATGCCAGGGCATTCCAGGCGGAACAGTGGGCCACCCAGCTCGTCACGACCGGGCTGGTCCTCTTGAATGGATTGGCGCTGGGAATGATCGCCTTTTGGCTTTATTGGTTGATTGTCAATATCGATCCTTGATGGGAAAACACTTTGGGGCACTTATTATTCAATTGCCACCGGGTGCGAACCGGTTTTGAATGACCTAACAAATAACGGTGGGATGACAAAAGCATATCCAGAGGAATCCATCTCTTGCGACCGGGCGCGGATCATCCGCCGCTCCCTTCGCTGTTTCAATTGCGGGCTGGTGGGCCTGATTCCCATTGTGGGGTGGGGAATGGCTTTCCTGGCCTTGCGGATCCACCGGCAGTTGTGCGATGAAACCGGCGAACGCTGGAACCCCAAGCCGGTTTATTTCATTTGGGCGTTTGGCCTGTTTTTCCTCTGGGGCTACACCCTGGCCATGGGCTTGTTTGGCTTCACGGTGACGGTGGCCGGTTTGCTGTTTCTGCACCAGCGGGCCATTCGCAGGCATTACGTTTATGAATCGGCGCTGGTGTGGAATCCCGCCCGCAGCCACACTTATTGGGGGGTGGGTTTTGGCTTTATTGGCTGCTTTTACCCGGCGATCCTGCTGGCGGCGCTTTTGGCAGAATCTTTTCGTTCCTCCTTCGGCTTATGAATCCTTTCCCCATCGTGGATCGCGAGCTGCGCGTGGCGGCTCGGAAAAAGAACACCTATGCGGCACGGGTTCTGGCCACGATCTGGAGCGCCAGCCTCGCCATTGCCATGATGTATTCGGGTTTCACGAACCGGGTGAATCCCGCTTCGGTGGGCCGCGATTATTTCATCATGCTCACCATCCTGGGATATGTCATGGCCCTGGTTAATGGGGCCTTGATCACGGCGGATTCGTTGAGCCGGGAAAAGCGGGAAGGCACGCTGGGATTGTTGTTCCTCACGGATTTAAGGGGATTCGATATCGTGGCGGGCAAGATCATGGCCCAGCCGTGGAACGCCTTTTACTGCCTGGTGGCCACCTTTCCGGCTTTGGCCTTCGGTTTCCTGCTGGGGGGCGTCAGCGGCACGGAGTTTTTCCAAATGGCCCTGGCTTTGGCCAATGCTTTGTTCTTCAGCGCCTCGGCGGGGATTTTTATTTCCACCCTCATCCAGCAGGAATTAGCGGCGATCAGCCTGACCATGACCTCCGTGATGCTGCTGGGGGTCATCCTGCCGCTCGGCAGTTTTTTGCCATTTTTTTCCCAGCAACCCTTGCTTGGCCCGGAACTGCTTTTTATCAGCCCGGCGGGCGCGGGCATGGCTCTTTTATATCCCAAGACGGCGGGCAGCCTGGCGCCGGACACCCTATATTGGGGGTCGTTGATCACCTCCCACCTCATGGGATGGTGCTGCCTGGTTTTCTCGGCGGTGGTATTGCCCGGTTTTGTGCGGGAGAAGGGAACCGGGGAGGCAAAAAGGCGGCTCTTTTTTACCCGCCGGGAAGCCAAAGAAAAAATCCCGGTTTCTGGACCAGCACTCAATGCGGGCCAGGCGGATCCGTGGTGGGAAATCAACCCGGTGTTTCTCACGGGCATGCGGCTGGCGGCGCGGGGCGCTTCACCCACCCGGCGTTTTACCATAGTCGCCCTGTTCTTCCTGGGGGTGCTCTGGTTTTGCCCGGAGCTTTGGTTCCGGCCGATCGGGTGGAATGGCGTCAGCGATTTTCCCCCGGGGTGGTTTAATCCCCCAGTATTTCCCCTGGGCATTGTGGCGGTTCATTACCTGCTCAAGTTTGGCCTGACCGCCGAAGCGTGCGTGGCGCTCAACCAGGAACGGCGCAATGGCACTCTGGAATTGGTGTTGACCACACCGCTGGGGGAGGATCAGGTAATCCATGGCTGGATGCTGATCCTGAAGCGGCGCTTCCTGATCCCCACCTTGATCGTCATGGGGTTGGACACGGTTTTATTGCTCACTGGATTGCCGCTTCTGAATCTGGCATGCCAAATGGGCCTGATCGGCCTTTATTTGGTGCTGGCCGGCACCCTGGTCGTTGATTTGTATGCGCTGGCCTGGATTGGGCTGTGGCGGGGATTAACCGCCTTGGAAAGCAGCCGGGCCATCCGCCAGACCATCTTGAATGTCATGGTGACCCCCTGGCTGGTCACGCTGGCCATCATTGCCGTGGTGGCCATCCTGCTGCACGGCGTGAATGCCCATCCGCTCGTCAACGCCGGCTGTTACCTCACCGTGATGGGTGGCTTCTACGCCTTGACCATTGGCCAAGTCGGCAGCGCGATCAACGATCTGCGTGACGATCTCCGCAAACTCGCTTCCCAAACGGCCCTGAATTCCGCGGCAAAGATGTGAAAGGGTTGGAACGTCTCACTCCAAACCGGCTTGCTTCAACAAGGGGTGCAGGGCCTCGGCCCATTTCCGATATCCCAGACCATTGGGATGCAGCAGGTCCGGGAACTCGTCTTTCCGGGGGCCGCCGTTTTCGCCGGCGAACAGGCTCCAGGTATCGCACAAAATCACTCCAGGGATCTCCGCTGACAAGGTATCCAGGGATTGATTGAGCCGCTGGATCGTTTCCGGGAATCGTCCAGCCGCCACTCCCCGCGGCATCACCCGGCAGAGAATGATTTTCAGCGCGGGGGAGGATTGCCGCAACTGGCTCAGGATGGCTTTGAGGTTGGCGGCGGCGTCTTCCGGATTCCCGCCCAGCCCTAAATCATTGGTGCCGATCAATAGCACCACCGCCTTGGGATGCAAATCCAGGACGTCCTCCTGGAGCCGGAACCGCACGCCGCGGGTGGTGTCGCCGCTGATGCCGCGGTTGGCGGTCTTGAGGCCGGGAAAATCGCTGGCCAGGGCGCCCCAGCCTTGGGTGATGGAATCCCCCAGGAATACCACCGCCCCTTGATCACGCTCACGATTCTGCCACCAGGCGAGGCGTTTCTGGCGCCACAGTTTTTGGAACCAGCCGGCTTTCTGCAAGGGACCCTGGCCCGGGAATAGGGAATCCTCCGCCGGCCACCGGGCCACCAGGGGCAATTGCGGGGCAGGCGTTTTCAGGAGGAAGCTGTCCGGCTGCCCAAGCTTTTGGGCGAACATCCAGGGCAGGAACTCCGGCTCGCCATAGGCCCGGTCCCACGAATTATGCCCCAGCCCGGTGTATTCGAAATAATTTGGTTCGCCTCCGGCCCGTTTCATGGCTTCGACCATATTCCGGGAGCGCACGACCTTCACGGCATTGTCATCCTCCGAGTGGAAGGCCCACACCGGCACTTTGGCGGCGGCGGGAGTGATGGTTTTTTCATCGCCTCCGCCGCAGACTGGGACCACCGCGGCGAATCTTCCCGGGAAGCGGGTGAGGCAATCCCATGAAGCGTAGCCTCCCATGGAAAGGCCAGAGACGTAAAGCCGGCTGGCATCCACTGGGTATTCACGGCACACCCGGTCCAGGATGTCCAACGCCAGCTGCATGGCCGCGCTGGATTTTTCCGGACGGGTTCCCGACAGGGTTCCCCACGGCATATCCACCCATTGCTGGCCCGTGGGACATTGCGGGGCCAGAACAAAGCAGGGGAATTGCTCACGGCTGGCCGGTTGCAGGAATAAGCGGGTACCGTGCTTGAGCTGGCTTTCATTGTCCACGCCGCGTTCGCCTGCACCATGAAAGAACAGGACCAGCGGATAGCTGGATCCAGGCGCCAAGGTTTTGGGCGCCAAGAGCCGGAAAGGCATGGTTTTTCCAGCCTGGTTGCTGTGCTGAAAAGGTTGGAAATCATCACCTCTGGTGTCCGCCATCCACCCGCATAACCAGGCCACCATGGCGGCCAACAACAGATTTTGCCCAAGAATTGTCGTTTTCATTTCGCCCGCCAATTTGATTCGCGGCCCGGAAATATGCAATCCTGGAAGATTGGGTGGGAAATTGGGTTTGCCCGATGGCGCGTGAGGCGGCCCCATCGGTTGGGGAAACCAGGTGATTTCAAGGGGCTACGCCGGAGCTGGCCCTGTCAGCGGATTAAAAACGCGTTTGATGCCCAGGCCCGCATAATTTTCCGGCTGGGCGGTGGCCAGGGAGGCGATGCGGTGGTGCTTGAAGGTCAACGCCCATTTGAATTCTTTAAGCTTTTGAGGCGTGCAATCGACCCGGGCTGCCACGGCCCAAACTTCGTTCATCAGCCCTCCGGGATAGTCAATCAAGGCCCAATGCGGATTCTGGCGCAGACGCTTGATCACCGCCGAGGCTTTGGCCGCCGAGGCCGGGGTACGATTCAATTGAGGGCTGCGCAAGCGGGCATACAAATCCTCCAGCACCGGTTCGCACAGCGCAAAACCGGGATTGGCAAAGTGCGCCTCCAGATAGGCTTTAGCCGCGCCGTGGTCCGGGCTGTGAACATTGAGGTAGTGATACAAAATCAAGCTGTCGCACGTTTCCATATCATTCCATTTCCGCATCCGTATTCAGCCCGCTATCCGGCGATCCGCCCAGATCCATGGCCGCGGGCGGCGCCCATCCCTGTTGTTGTGCTTCGTGGTCCAGGTAAATGCCTGCCATATATTCCGCGCCACGCCGGAATATCTCCGCCATCGACCACTCTTTGCTGGCGGCCAGGCGCTTGACCTGGTCATACAGGTCATCCGGCAGCTGGATTTGCGTTTTAATCATGATGTCTTTTTTACATGGCCATTGAAAGTATGTAAATCAGAAGCCGTTCAAGCCGCTCCCAATCCGTAGTATAATGAGGCGCTCATCGCTAAACTCAGCCATTATGCGCACCGCCATTAGTTGTGGGGTTGTGAATAACTCACCCCATCATATGGTGGTTTTCGCTTTACGGGGATTCCTTTTTAAGTTTCATTGGAGGTGTCATGTATCTGAAGAATTTGACCACCTTGGGGTTTAAGTCTTTTGCGGACAAAACCTCGCTGAATTTCCTGCCGGGGATCACCGCTATTGTGGGACCCAATGGCTGTGGCAAGTCCAATGTGGCGGATTCGCTGCGCTGGGTTTTGGGGGAGCAATCCGCCAAGGCGTTGCGTGGCGAAGGCATGGCGGATGTCATCTTCAACGGCACGGATACCCGGAAAGCCATGGGCATGGCGGAGGTATCCGTCACCATTGGGGATGTGGATAAGGATCAACTGCGGGCGGCGGGGGTGGATCTGGATTATAACGAGGTCACCGTCACGCGCCGGATATTCCGGGACGGCGTCAGCGAATACTACATCAATAAGACCTCCTGCCGGTTGAAGGACATCCAGCAACTGTTCATGGGCACCGGCATTGGCCGCACCAGCTACAGCATCATGGCCCAGGGGCATATCACCCAGCTCCTATCCAGCCGGCCTGAGGATCGCCGCATGGTCTTTGAAGAAGCAGCCGGAATCACCCGGTTCAAGGCCCAAAAACGGGAGTCCTTGCGCAAACTGGATGCCACCGAGCAGAACCTGCTGCGGGTGGCCGACCTCATCCGCGAAGTAAAACGCCAGATTGGCTCGCTGCAGCGCCAGGCGGGAAAAGCCCGCCGCTATAAGCAGCTGATGATGGAATTGCAGCATCTGGATACGCAGCTGGCCCGCCACCAATACGATGTGCTCGAGAACGAGATCAAGGAGCGCCAGCAAACCGCCGACCGGCTGCGCATCGAATTGGAGGTGTGTTCGGAAAGCATCCTGCGCGGGGAGGACGAAATCTCCCAGCTCCGCACCCGGATGACCGAACTGGAGCATCGGGTTGCCTTGACGCAGCGGCAGAGCCTGGAGCTGAAAAACCAGGTGGATCAGCACCAGAGCCGCATTCAGATCAACGATGAACGGCTGCGGGAATTCGAGCAGCAAAATGCCAAGGCCCTGACGGACATCGCCGAGGGTGAGGAGCGGCGCCGCATCGCCGAGCAGGAGCTGGCCTCGGTCACGGAACAATTGGCGGCCTCGCAGGCCAAGATGGAGCAGATGCGCCAGAATTTGCAGGCGGGCCGGGATGGCTTGCAGCGGGTGGAAAATGAGTTGCGCCTAAAGCAGGAGGCGGTGCGCCAGGCCCAATCCGAGGCCTTTGCCACCGGCCAGCAGCTGACCCGGGTGCGCAACGAAATCAACACCTTGGAGATGCAGAAACAAGGCAATGCCGTGCGCCTGGAAAAATTATCGGCCGAAAAGATCCAATTGGAGGAGGAACGGCGGCGCACCGAAGCCAGCTTGAACGAGTTCCGGGCCAGCGTGGAGGCGGAAAAACAGAATGTCCAAACCCGCCGCATTACCATTGAGGAAAAACAGGCGCGGCTGCGCGAGATCCAGCAGGAGCTGAACCGCGTCGGGCGTGAATTGGACGAGGCCTTGCGCCAGCAGGCCGGGCTGCGCTCGCGGCTCAACGTCCTGGAGCAGTTGCAGACCTCGCACGAAGGTTTCAGCGCCGGAGCCTTGGCGGCATTGAAGCAATCGCCCAACATGCTGGGCGCCCTGGTGGACAAAATCCGCGTGCCCAATGAATACGTGGCGGCCACGGAGGCCGCCCTGGGTCATTATCTCCAATTGATTTTGACCGAAGCGCCGGAAACCGCCTGCCAGATCCTGACGGAGCTGAAAGCGCAGCGCAAAGGCGGCGCCAGCATCGCCGCGCTCAGTTTGCTCGCTGGCATTGCCGAAACCTCGGCTGCCACCGCCATTGCCAGCCCGGACCGTGCCACGCCCCAGCTTCACGAGGCGCCTGCTTCGGAATTGAATCCGGTTGCTGAAGGCGCCTTGGAAACCG
Organism: uncultured Verrucomicrobiota bacterium; assembly: GCA_964409245.1. Classification (GTDB taxonomy): domain Bacteria; phylum Verrucomicrobiota; class Verrucomicrobiia; order Limisphaerales; family UBA1319; genus CAIMWS01. The sequence goes on along the minus strand of CAYPCQ010000007.1, from coordinate 49,763 downwards.
GTTCCCAAGCCCCGGTCGAACCGCTGCCGTCCGCAACGAACTCCTTGGTGGCTGGCTTGGAACTGCCCCGTTTGATCGACATGGTTGAGGCGGACGACTCCGTCAAGCCGTTGCTGCAGCGCTTGATCGGGCGCACCCTGGTGGCGGCGGGCTTTGCCGAGGCCACCGCCGCCTGGCGCCAGCGCCAGGGCGCGGAGGATATTGTCACCCGGGGAGGTGAATTCCTGAGCCGCCATGGCGTCTTCACCGGCGGAGCCGGCAGCGGCACGGAAAAGAGCGCGGCCTCCATCCTCGCGCGCAAAAACCAGATTTCCGAATTGCAGCAGCAGCTGGCCTCCATCCAAAGCCAGGTCAACGAACTCAGCCTCCAGAAGGGGGCGCTGCAAAGCGAGCAGAACGGCCTGCAGGCCAGCTGGCAGGAGGACCAAACCGAACTCCGCAGCCAGGAAGTGGCCATTGCCACCCACCAGGGCGAATGCCGCGCGCTGGAAAACTCGCTGCGCGTCCTCCACCAGAAGGTGGACACGGTGGTGTTCGAGATCCAAAACCTGGCGGAACAGGAGCAGGAAGGGTCGAAAAAACGCGCGGGGCTGGCGGGGCAAATCGCCGCCCTTGAGGGCCGGGAATCCGCCGCCCAGCAGCGCATCGCGGACTTTGTGGCGGATCTTGAAGCCCTGCGCCAGCAGCGGGAGGAAGCCAATAACGCGCTGACGGAAGTCAAGGTCTCCCAGGCCTCCGAGGAGCAGTTGCTCGGCTCCCTGCGCCAGCAGCAGCAGACCCAAACCCAGCGCATCCGCGAGTTGTCCACCATGGTGGAGCAGCGCCGCCATGAGACCTCCACCATTCTCGAGCGCCGCACCCGCCTGCAGGATGAAATGGGCGAATCGCGCCTGAAGATCGAAACCCTCCAGCACGAACGCGAGCAGGTCAACCAGCTCTCCGCCAACCTCCTGGGTGAAAAGCAAACCTTGGAAACCGACATCGCCAGCCGGGATGACGTCCTGCGCCAGCACCGCCGCCGGCATGGTGAACTGCAGGAGAAACGCGGCAGCCTGGATGTGGAACTGGCCCAAAAACAAATGGCAGTTCAAAATATCTGCGAGCGGATCCAGCAAAAGTACCAGGTGCGCGTGGAGGACATCCGCAGTGAGTGCATCACCATCACCATAGCCGATGAAGGCGCGCCCAAAGTGGAAATCCTTAGCCCGGAAGACATGGCGTCGCGCGGCCTGGCCACCGATTGGGATTCCGTGGCCGGCCAGGTGATCGCCTTGCAGCGGCGGCTTGATGAAATCGGCCCGGTCAACTTGGTGGCCATCGAGGAATACGAGGAAACGGAGCAGCGCTTCAATTTCCTGAACACCCAGCACGATGACCTGGTGAAAGCCAAGGAGCAATTGCTCGAAGTCATCAACCGCATCAATTCGCAGACCCGCGAGATGTTCGCGGAGACCTTTGCGAAAATCCGGGAAAACTTCAGCGCCTTGTTCACCGAAATTTTCGGCGGCGGCAAAGCGGATCTCGCCTTGGTGGACGAAGGGGATGTGCTGGAAAGCGGCATCGACATCCTGGCGCGCCCGCCTGGCAAGCAGCTCAAGAGCATCACCCTGCTTTCCGGCGGCGAGCAGACCATGACGGCGGTGGCCCTGCTCTTCGCTATTTACCAAGTCAAACCCAGCCCCTTCTGTGTGCTGGACGAATTGGATGCCCCGCTCGACGAATCCAACATCAACCGGTTCATTGGGGTTCTCAAACGTTTCTTGCAGTATTCCCAATTCGTCATCATCACCCACAACAAGCGCACCATTGCCACTGCCGACGTCATCTACGGCGTCACGATGGAAGAGCAAGGTGTGAGCAAGATGGTCAGCATGCGCTTCCAGAAATCTGCCGGAGCGGCCGCCGAGCAACCGTCCGCTGCCAGCCCGGCGGTGGCCGTTCCCGCAGCCTTCCGTTCAGCGGTGATTCCGGAACTGGCCAATGTCGGCCAAGCCTCCGCGCCTGGCGAGCCTGCGGGCAACGGCAATGGCAATGGCAACGGGCACGCTCCCTCAGGCGGTGAAACCGCCAACCGCCAAAACGAAGGTCAAGGCAAGGATCAGCCCAGCTCGGACCCCGTGATTGAATTTGTGTCCGCCAAATAGTCTGGCGGCGGCCGGTCCTGCAAATCCCATGGGAATAGCGGGGATTTCCCTGCCAGCGAGCTGGCGCTCGTTTTTAGCGGAGGCCTCGCTGGTTGGTTTGAGAGGCGCCCCGGCTGCCGAGCAGCGCAGTCAGCAACTCTTGGTCGGGGATCTGGGCTGGCGCCGGACCAAAGGGCTGCCGCGTAGGCGTCATCACTGTGAAAGTTTCGTTGTAGGACCAGTAAGCCCAACCGATGCCGTGGTTTTCAAAAACCTCCCGGACATCCTGCAGGTAACGAAGCCTGGCGGCTGGCTCTATGGTGCGCTGGTAACACCCAAATTCCGCGCACCAGATCTTCAGGCCACCGCCGTGGGTACGGTTCCATTCCGCCAGTTTCCGGGCTTGCGCTTCGATCCGATCCCGATTCCAGGTTGCGTTTCCATAAGCTGCCAGCATTTGTTTAACCGCGGTCCTCCACGAATCGGGGGAAGCGGGTATTTTATCGAGCACCTTCGGCATCAGTGCCTTAACGATTTCAGGATTGGCCGGGTAGGGGATTCCGCCCAGGTGCGCCCACCACCCCGGAGCCAGCCATTCGCCACCTTGCTGTGTCAGTTCAAACGGATCGTAAAAGGTGAAGCTGTAAAGCACATGGTCATCCGGCACCGGTTTGGTGGTGATCAAGCCTTCGATTCTGCCCACCTGGTCGCCCGCGAGGATCAAGGTATGGCGTGGCATGGCTTGCCGGGCCGTCCGCCAAAGCTGCGGCAATAATTCGTTCCAATTCCGGGTATTGCCGCCCGGTTCGGTCATCAATTGAAACACCAGTTGTTCAGGCCCCCAACTGGCGGCCAGGAAGCGCCCCGTTTCACCCAGGAAACTCAGGTATCGCCCAAATTCGCCAGCGTCACTGAGGGTTCGTTCCTTGAATTTCCACTCCGGATGCAGGCACACCACCACCGTCAATCCTTCCCCGGTGGCAATTTCCACCAAATCCCGCAAATACCACCGCGTCTCGCTGCTCAAATGGCCTGCCGACATCAGCGGTTCGGGATTCACGATGAGCTTGACGAAGTCAAACCCCATCGACCGGATCAGGCGGATATCGTCGCGTTGAATCCGCATGATGTCCTCCGGCGGAATCCGGCGGAACTGCCGGTCAATGCATACTCCCCGGTTCAAGGCCAATCGTGTTGAACGCGGGCTTATGCCCGCGGGGTGGGATGCCTGCGCACGCCAGCATTCCTGAGGGACCAACAAGCACCCTGCCAGAAGCAGTATGCGCAGCAAACCAACGGCATTGATGATGACAACCATTGAAAACATTGGGCTGAGTGTGGGGATTTTCCAAAATTAAATCAACCCGCCATGGCCAGCCTCATCCAGCCTTGCGCTTGCCCCCCCGGCTATTTCAGAAAGCCCACGCCCGCGCTTTATCGGCGCGCGCCAAAAAGTTTCTTTTTATGCGTGACAATAAATCACGCTCCCCTATATTTAGCGCCCCTTGACGACCCTATCGTCTAGTGGCCTAGGACACTGCCCTTTCACGGCAGTAACACGGGTTCGAATCCCGTTAGGGTCGCCACTTGATACAACTTACTGATTCCCAGTAACTTCCGAAGCATGCCTGAACCACGGGGACAAAAAGTCATAACACAAAGCCATAACAAAGCGCATAAAGTTAATAGTGTTTGCCGTTGTCATGGAATGCTTTGCCGATATGAATTGGGGGGGAAACCAATCCCAGCCTGCCATGGGACTGGCCATATTCGCCATCCTGGAATCCCAATCCTCAGATCCATCCTCCTGGTTAGCTGGTGGCAGGATTCACTGACACAAGGTGGCTTCCATTCCAATCCCCGGCAGCGCAATGCCCATCCTGGTGGCCAGATCCCAATGGGGTGCCGACATGCTGGCCAACGCAACGGATCGTCACACAACAAAGCAGCTTGGAAATGGCGTTTTAAGCGCTCCAAGTGTAACAGGCGCCGCCACCTTGGTCCCAAGCTGGCACGGCTCAAAAGCGATTTTAAGCGCAAATCAAAACGGGGCTGCCAAATATTACCCTATGCTCCGTCCAGACATTCCCTGATTTTCTTCGACAACAGCGCGACTGAATAGGGTTTTTGGAGAAACTGGATGCCCTTTAACTCAGCCATTGTTTGCCCGGACATTTCCTCGTTATAACCACTGCAAATGATGACTTTTAAGTTTGGCTTCTCGGCCTTCAGTTTCTCGGCCAAAGCCAATCCAGTCAGGCCTTCGGGCATCACCATGTCGGTAAGTAATAAGTCAATCTGGCCTTGTTGCTCCTGCCATAACTTCAACCCCGCCAGGCCGTTGTCAGCCTCCAGCACTTGGTATCCCAAGCTCTTCAAACCCCGCACTGACATCCGCCGCACGGCGTCATTATCCTCCACCAGCAAAATCGTCTCCTGCCCCCGGAACAACTCCCTTTTCATGGTCTGATCCGGCTCCGATGTTCCCTGCATCCGCTGCGGCAAAAACACTCGGAAAGTGGTGCCCTGGCCAACCTCACTCTCCACCTCCACCCATCCCTTGTGCAAGGCCGCGATGCCATATACCGTGGCCAATCCCAAACCGGTGCCCTTGCCAACTTCTTTGGTGGTGAAAAAAGGCTCGAAGATTTTGTTGAGCGTCGCTTGGTCCATGCCGCAACCGGTATCCTGCACCGCCAGGCATACAAAGGTTCCCGGCAACACTTCAGCCTTGCCTTTGATCCCTTCCGCGCCAACCGGAACGATTTTCAGGCTGATCGCAAGCCTCCCGCCGCTGGGCATTGCATCACGGGCATTAACCGCCAGATTCATGAACACCTGTTCCATCATTCCCTGATCGGCTTCGACCAAAGGCAAACCGCTCGCACGCTCAAATCGCAAAGTGACGTGTTCGCCAATCAGCCGCCCCAGCATTTTGAGCAGGTTGGCCACCACCTCATTCAGGTCCAGCACCTTCATTTCCATGACTGATTTGCGGCTGAACATGAGCAATTGCCGGGTCAAGCTGGCGGCCCGTTCGGCTTCCGCCAGCAACTCTTTCAACGATTCCTGGGTCTCCGCGTCGAGTTTTGGATTCTGCTCCATGGAACCGATGTTCATCATTATGGCCGCCAGGATGTTGTTGAAGTCGTGCGCCACTCCCCCGGCCAATTGCCCAATGGCTTCTTGCTTTTGGCTTTGCCGTAATTGTGCCTCGAGCCGGGTGTTTTCCGCCTCCATGCGTTTTCGCTCAGTGATATCGGTCGCCAAGCCTTCAATGAGCGTATCCCCGTTCTGCTGGTAGCGGGCAATGGAGCGGTCATATATCCAGCGCCAGTTCCCCTGCGCATCCCGGAGGCGATACTCCAACGCAAACGGTTTGCATTGGGCTTCGTTGTTTAACACTTGGCGTACGCTGGCCAGATCGTCGGGATGAATCGACTGGCTCCAAACCAAAGGGTGGGAATACAGGTAATCTATCGAATAGCCCAGCAGGTTTTCAACCTGGCGGGAATAAAAAACACCGCCCTTCTGCTCGGAAAAGATATACAGTGTGTCCGGGCAATTATCGACCAGCCGCCGATATTTGGTTTCACTATCACGGAGCCTCTCCGCCGCCTGCTTGCGCTCGGTGATATCCCGCGAAATCCCCCCTAATAATGCTGGTTTCCCTTGCATGAAAATGGGAAACTTGATCGTCTCGAACGTCCGCCCAACTCCCTGAAAATCCGATATGGTTTCTTCAATCTTAAGCGTCCCTTGCTCAAAAACCTTGCGATCCGACTCGACCATCTGTTGACCAATGGCTCCCCCCACCAATTCAGTCGTCGTCTTGCATTCCCAGTTCTTGAAGCCAAACAAATCTGCCAGATACTGGTTGGCAAACATGGTCCGGCCATCTGCATCCTTGATAAACGCCGCGGCGGGCAGGTGGTGCATGAAGGCTAGAAACCGTTTTTCGCTCTCCTGCAGCGCTTCCTCCGCCTGTTTTTTGGCCGTGATGTCTCGAATAAAGGCATACATCTGGCCGGCACCCTCAGGCCGATACTGCACGCTGACTTCCACATCGTAGATGCTGCCATCCTTCCGGCGGTGTTTGGTTTCAAATCGATCCTGCCCCAAAGTCCGTATCCTTTCAAAATGAGCCAGCGCATCGGCGGCAGCCTCCAACGCCTCCAGATCATGGATGCGCATCTTCAACAGGGAATCTTGATCGTAGCCGCTCAGGCGGCAATACGCCTCATTAACGGCCAACAAGCGACCCTCCATGTCCACCAACCAGAAGCCATCCATGGCGGTATACAAAATGGTCCGATACTGGGCTTCGCTTTCACGCAGCGCATCCTCGACCCGTTTTCGCTCCGTGATATCCAGAACCACCTCGTAAAACACACGCTCTCCGGCCGGCTCTTCAATGGGAATCGTCGTTATTTGTTCATACCGGCCTTCATTTTTTACCTGCCGGTCAACGACCACGGTTTGCCCGCTTTCCAAAGCCTTCGTAACTCCGCAACCGGGACAAGGACCGTCGCATCTTTGGAAATATTCGTAGCATTTACGCGCGCCCACCGGCCCCAGTTTTTCCTGTTTGGCCGAGTCTACAAAAAGCACATTGTATTGGGGATCAACGATATCCAGGCCAATTTTAGCAACCCGCAAGATGGTCTCAATTTGCTTCTGGAGTGCCAGGCGTTGGCGGGTTTCCAACAATTCCCGTTTCCGCCAAAACGCCAGGACTCCCATGACGGCTGCGAGGACGATCATCGCCACTATGAATACGGCGATCCAAGCATAAGCGCGAATCGGAGCCAATATCTCTTCCTGGTCCACCTTGGCCACTAACGACCAGCCGGTATTGGGAATTTGGCGCATAGCGGCCAGCACTGAAACACCCCGATAATCAACGCCTTCTACTACCCCCTCCCGGCCCATAACCGCTTGCCCCGCCGGATAATTGGGCCGGTTGATTGGCATGCGCAGCACCATGGCCGCATTGGTTCGATGCATCAGATCATTCAAATAAAGCACCTCCTCACCTTCGCGCCGCAGCAAAAGGGTTTCAGCCGTGCTGCTCAGTGTTGGCCAGGTCTGAATGAGCGGATAGAGGAATCGGCCTGGTTCAATTTGCAGGATTAAAATGCCATCCGCAGGCTCATCCAACTCCGGTTTCTTGCCAATCGGTATCCAAATACTCAGGTGGGTGTTGCGGTCCACTTGACCCCGATGCAAATCGCTGAAGATTGCGCTTTTGGAGTGCAGCGCTGGTAAAAACATCTCGTCGCTGCCGATATTTGAAAACGAACGACTGGGTGGCTCGATCAAATGACCTTTCCCAGCGGCGTCATAGACCGAAACGGTACGGAAACCATACTCGCTTCGCAAAGCAGTCAGCCATTTCTCCAAATCCTGGCGGTTTTGAAGGGCCGATGGTTCCGCCAGGAATTGCCGGATTTGATTCACAATCAAGGGATTTCCAGCAATGGCGTTGCCCTGAGATTGGCGTTCTTGCCGCCAGTTAACGATCTGATTGACCTTCAGATTGGCGATGGCCGCCAGTTCATTTTGAGCTCGAGTGACAGCCATCTCGCGCTGTTTGTGGTAATAGCCGTAACCCAAGCCCACGGCCAAAAAAACAAGCATCAGCAAGAAGCCCAGCAACTGAGGCTTGGAAGGCGCTGCCAAAGCGGATTTATTCATGGTCAAAACACCGGCTTAAACCAGCCATTATAATCAAGCAATCTCGCACCAAAAGCGGGATCATCACCAGGAACGCCCTGCCTGCCACGGAACTAAATGCCCAAGGGCGGCTTGTCAGGCTTTCGCATGTTTAGTGCGGGGAAATAATGCCTCCGGCACCAAAAAATGCAAGCTTGGCTCAACAGCTTGGCGCGACATCGGCAGGGCCTTCTCGCGTTCTGCTGGGATTGGACCCGAATACAATCCCAACCGCTCCTGGCTGTAGAAAGTTGCCCCTCTGCCTTGGACGCACTGGCTTACTTCCCCAAGATTCAGTTCATCGGCGGCGGCGCACATCAGTTGGCATTCTTTTACAGCACGGAAGTGCACCCTGCCAGTGTGAATCCGCTCTCCGAGAAAAAATGTTTCCCTTGAAAACACGGACGAACTTGTGGGCCTTGGGAAACCCGCTTGGCTTACCACTCCAACCGCCGACCAACAAAACAAGGCTCAGGCGAAGGAAACGGAGCACACCCCGTAAAAGGCATGCTCCGTCATTGATCGATCATAAAGCTGGGCATTAAAGCCCGCCCAACCTGGCTGGGGCTCCTATCCTTCCCAGCGGTTTATCGACGCCCAGGTGCTGTTTGAAGCGGCGGGAGAGCAACCCCGGATGTGGATTGGTGCTCGCTGCCCCAATTCACGACGGTGGTGGATAATGGTGGCTCATTTCGCGTTTTTGCGCAAAAATCTACAGCTCTACCAATTACCTCCCAACTTCATGAACATGGCTTGGCCAGCTTGGATTTTTTGCTGCGCAGCGTCAGATCCCATCTCGGCTTGGTGAGCGCGATGGCGGTTCCCGCCGCAAAAAGGAGGAAACTGCCGGCCAGCGCGGTAATGCCGGGCGGGGCATTTTGCACCAGGCCGGCCAGGTTGAAGGTTTGGGCGAGGGCGAGCGTGATTCCGGCCGAGACCGCCACCACCCGGGGGAAGCTTGATTTGGTGAGGAGGTAGCGGATGACGCAAACCGCCAGAACCAACAGCGTGGAATAGGATACCAGGCGGATGCCCCCATTTTCATCGGCCATCCATACCAAGGAATCGACCACCCAGCCGAAAGCTAAAGCATAGCGAACGAAATGGGCGTCCTGGTCCTGCCGTTGCCAGCGCAAACTGTGCAGCAGCAGGAAAACCAGGCCGGCTTGGATTGGCCAATAGCCCGACCAATTAAATCGGTCCACTCCAGCGGCGGCCAGCAAGGCGCAAGTCAATCCTCCCCAAACCCCGGTCTTTGGGCATGCACTGGCCAGGGACCAGAGCAGCAGGTAGGCGCCCGAACCAGCCATCCAGCAGGCCGGGCCGGATTCCAATCCGGCAAGGCGAGGCCCCATGGCCACCGTCAAGGTCGCCAGGCTGAACAGCAAGCCGTGTCCGGTGGTGGAATCTCCCCTGCGGCGCAGGATCAGAGCCAGGTAACCGGCTGCATTGGCTGCCGCCAGCAGTCCGAACAGTGGCTCGCTGGGGGCGGCGATCACCCCCAGCAAAGGCAGCAGAGCGGGCAGGATCAGGGCGTTCTTCCGCCATTCCGCCGCCGGGAAGGGATGCAAGTCGTCCAGCCGGAAATGCAAGATCCAAGCCACCGCCCAGAGTGCGGGCAGGAGTTGCGGCCAACGCCAGGGGACGCTGTAAACGTAGCCGACCGCCGCCAGGTGGGCGCCGGTCACAGCGATCCAAAGCAGGTAAAAAAGGAGGGGCAGCCAGCTTTTATCCGGAGCTTCGCCTCCCCAGTGGCTGGCTTTGGGCAGCCAGGTGGCGAGCAGCACCAGCAGGGGCAGCAAGTAAAGCCAGGAGTAAGTCAGGCAGCGGAAGAAATGGACTTCGTCCGTGCGGGGGTCGCCATCGGCATAGATCCAGCGGCTGAGCATCGGGTAAGCTACGTTGATTGCCAGCAAACCCAAACCGAGCCATTGCAAGCGTTTCGGAAAATTCAAACGCTGGAAGTGGCGCAGCAGCCATGCGTGGCGGGTTCCAACCAACAAAGCCCCACCGAGGCTGATGGCCCACAGCAGGCCCACCCCCAGAAATACCGCCTGGCTGGCCAGAATGAATGGCACGAGCACCAGCAGGTTGTCCAAGCCCGCCAATAGCGTCGAATCATACCCGATTTGCCGGCGCCAGAGCATCACCGCCGTGGCGGCGAGCAGGACTTCGTAAAGTTGCAGCACGCAAAAATTGAACAGGAATTTGGGTGTTTCGTGGGGCAGGAATTGGGAATCGCCCGACAACCGGCTGACGCCATACAGCAGCAGGAACGCGCTGATGATGTAGGCCGGGTTGCCGGCCAGCAGCCATTTCAGCCAGCGCCAGCCATCGTCCGGCCTGGTGGTGGCGGCCAATTCCGCAGGGGGCGGGTCTGCCTTGGCAGTGGGAGTTGGAGTCGCCACCGGTTCAGGCGCCGGACCTGGCAGGGGCATTGGATCGTGGTTTTCCATGGGATCACCTTTGGTTAATTGGTTCGTAATTGCTATCAATATAGATCATAAACTATCATAGGCAATCAAAAACATTAAAAAGTTGATTAAATCGATCATGAGCTGTAAATTGGACCAATAGAGTAAAAACAGTGAAAGGATACCTAATGAGCGTGAACGAGCGAAAAGAGAAACCAGGTTGGTTTTCGATCAAAGAAGCGGCTGAGTATTTGGCGGTGGGGGAGCCCACCTTGTATCGTTGGATGAAGGAAGGCCAGATCACGTACCGCAAGGTGGGGGATTCCACCCGTTTTTTGCAGGAAGACCTGGACGCTGTGACCAAGGTCTATCCCAGCCAGGAGGAGGTGAAAAAAGTGGTTTGCCTGTGCCCGGTATGCCACCACGATGAATTGGTGGAGGGCCGGGTGCAGAGCACCGGCTTGGTTTATTTCCGGCCGAAAAAGACCAAATTTTGGACGCTGAAAGACAGCAACATCGATACGCACGCGCGGATGTGCCCACGCTGCGGTTCGGTTTTCCTGTTTGGCGACCTGGAAAAATTGGCGGCTCTAAAAAGTGCCAATCAAGCCGCCGCCAATGCCGATCCTGCGCCGCCGCCGGAGACGCCCCCTGTTTCATAAGTCAGAAGGGGCCGGGAAAGACAGGGGGATGCGCAGTGGAACGACCGGTCGGCAGGAGCCGATAGGCGGTGGAACTGCGGCCTTGGCCAGCGGGGGATGCCCTTTTGCCCTTTTGCAGTCTGCCGAAACCGCTGGAAAAAATCGGAAAAGGGAGGCAGAATGTTACCGCGCTATGAGAGAAATCCTGAAAACCCAACTGGCCTCCTTGTGTTTCGCATTGTCCATCCTGCTGCTTCTGATCCAACCACCACTCACGGCCGGCGAAGAAATCCCGGGTACCGGGGGGGCGCCTTTGGCAAAACAGGAGCGGGAGATCGACAAACAGCATTTGTTGAAAATCTTCGAGGCGTTAAAGGCATATCGCCAGGATCAGGGGCGTTTTCCCGATTGGCTGGCGGATTTATTCCCCAAATACCTGTCTGATCCGGACCTCCTGATTTCGCCGGTGGAAAAGCGCACAGGTGAGTCCCGTTTGTTTGGGTATGCCGATCCGAAAATGAAATCCTCCTATGTCTATGAATTCAGCGCCGCTGAATCGGGGCGGCAGGAGGGTGGCCGGAACCTGCCCATGAAGGAGTGGAAAGCCCGCCAGATGGAGACTTTTGGCCCGGCGATACCCATCTTGCGCTGCCATTTGCACGATCCGGTGTTGAATGTGGCTTATGCCGGCGATTTTTACGAAACCGCCATGATGTGGGAATCCGATCCCCAAACCTTGAAGCTGATGGAACGTCTGGGTTCCGGGAAAGGCCCCGCAGACCAGGCACAATTACACGTCCTGGTGGTCGATAGCAGCAGCGGCCAGCCCCTTGAGGAGGTGGAAATCCGCAGCCTCAATGCCAGTTCCAGCCTGGGTGCTCTGCCGTCCCGGAAGGCCCGTACGGGCGCCGAAGGGAAAGCCGTTTTGCCGCTGGGCGCCAAGGTGGTTCAAAGCCTGACGGTGCGTGCCTCCAAAGCCGGTTATTCCCCCGCTCAAGTCGCCTTGGAAGGTGGCTCCCTGCCTGCCGGGATCACCCTGAAGCTCGAAAAGGCCACCCAGATCGGTGGGGTTGTGCGTTCGACCAATGGCCCGATTGCGGGGGTGAAAATCTCCATCAATGGCATCGCAAAAGACGTGGCCGGGCAAAGCGTGGAGGTGGAGCATGACTCGACCGTAAGCGATAGCGAGGGCAAATGGTCCAGCGCTTTGGTTCCTGCGGAATTCAAGATGCTGACTTTGCATTTGCGGCACCCGGAGTACCTGCCAGCCGATTATGATCTGACCGATCCGCCGGGAACGGATGCGGACGCTCTGGATAAAAGCGTTTTGCTGGCGGCTAAAGCGAGTTTGTTGATGGAACCAGGGATCGTCATCGAAGGGGATGTTCGGGATGAGCAAAATCAGCCGGTGGCCGGTGCCCGAATGATCCTGGCCAGCGGCGAACAATTGGCCAAACGCACGATGCGAACCACCACACCGGAAGGAAAATTCCGTTTTGTGGTTCTGGAATTAGGAACCATGCAACTGGCTGCCCAAGCTCCCGGCCAAACGCCCACTCATCAGTCGGTAGAAGTAGAACGGGGGTTGAAACCGCTGGCCATCCAGCTGAAAAAAGGGGTGCAAATCCGAGGCCAGGTGAAGGATGCGGAGGGGCAGCCGATGCCCGCCGCGGAGGTGTCAGCCCAAGGCTCGGAAAGCCATCCGCTCCTGAGCTGGCGAGCCCCCACCGATGCCGGGGGCCGGTTTGCCTGGGATTCCGCTCCCAGGGAGCCATTTTCCCTGATCGTGAGCAAAGCCGGATACACTGCGTTCTCCATGCAGGTGGCGCCGGAATCAGCGGGTGACCTCAAGGTGAAGCTGGATCGTTCTTTCAAGCTGGCCGGCACAGTCCTGGACGATGCCACGGCCAAACCGGTCAAGGCGTTCAAGCTGATTCAAGGCATGGTTTGGACTCGCGATGATCCCAACCAGGTTTATTGGCAGTTCCAGAATCCGCCAGCCTTCAGCAATGGCGAATATTCCGTGGATCTTTTCCAGCAGGGTTCGCAATGGATCAAGTTCATGATCACCGCCGATGGGTATTTGCCGCAGGAGACACCGGTCTTGCCAGCATCTGGCTGGCATACCAACAACTTTAAGCTCAAAGCCGGCCACGGACCTGAAGGGAGGGTGGTTTTGGAGGACGGTTCGGCCGTGGAAGGGGCGGAAGTGGCGATGGCCGGGATTGGCTACTTGAGCTTAAGCAAGGGGGCGTTCAACCAATACGGCAGCGACACCTTAAAAACCAAAACTGATGCCCAAGGCCATTTCTCGCTGACCGCCATGTTGGCCAACCCCACCTTGATCGCCGTGAGCGCCAAAGGATATGGTGAAACCACCACCAGCGAACTGGCCAAAACCGGCAGGTTGGTCATTCAGCCTTGGGGCAGGATTGAAGGAGTCTTGAAGTTGGGATCCAAGCCGGGGTCCAAACAGTCCGTCTCCCTGACGCCCGGGGAAACCGGGCGGCCGAGCGTCAATTATGATTGGGGTTCGTTCAAGGTCCAAACCGATGACCAAGGCCGGTTTGTCTTTGAAAAAGTGCCGCCCGGCAAACGGACTTTGGTGCGCATGATCCAGACTTCGGCCAACAGCTGGCTGCACAGTCACACGGAAGACATCGAGGTGAAAGCCGGAGAAACCACCAAGATTGTTTACGGCGGCAAAGGCCGTCCGGTGATTGGGAAGGTGGTGTTGAGCGATCCCAAGCGTAAAATCGACTGGCGCTCCGGCAATCATACCCTCAATAGCCGGATGCCCCTGCAATCCATGCTTGGGCAGGCCATAATGGCCTTATCCCCACGGCTGGCATCAGGGAGGCCAGCCGCGGAAAACCGCCGGTTTTACGGTTTTACGGTGGAGGAGGGGGGAACGTTCCGCGTGGAGAATGTCTTGCCCGGCAAATACGACCTGCAGATGAATTTCACCGAGCCCGCCAAGGACAATCCTGGGAATGGTGAACCGATCGGAAACCTCCACCAGGAATTCAATATTCCCGAAATCCCGGGCGGTCTAACCGATGAGCCATTGGACTTGGGAGAGTTGAAACTGTTCTTGAAGGCTACTTTGGAGATTGGCGACCCGGCGCCCGTGTTTGAGGTCAAAAACCTGGATGGGCAAGCGCTCAAGCTGGCAGATTTCAAGGGTAAATACCTGCTCTTGTATTTTGAATTCATGGGACCAGCCGGGGCCGTCCAGGATACTGCCATTCTGAAAAACTTGAACGAAAAATATGGGAAAAACAAACTCGCGATCCTGAGCCTGGTGCAGCACGATCCCTCAGTGAAGCCGGGCGAGTACGTCAAACGAAATGAGCTGGGCTGGGAGCATGTCAGCCTCGGGATGTGGGGGCAGTCCCCACTGCCCACCCTCTACGGCATCAACAATTGGCCTTCGGGCTGCCTCGTGGGGCCGGATGGCAAGGTAAAGGCGAAAAACCTGCGCGGCACTGCGCTGGCAGCCACCGTGGAAGCCGTTTTAAAGGAACCCGGGGCGGGACAATGAACCGGATCCAGGCCAGGATTTGGCTCGGTTGCTGGCTGGTGGTGTTTTGCCTGGGACTGGTGCTGGCCCAGGTGCATTTCAGCGAGATCATGTATCACCCGGTGGAGCGGCCCGCCTTCCTGACCAATGGCGCACCCGTGTTGGATCTTTACGAGGATGTCCATGAATTTGTGGAATTGTACAATCGTGGATCCAATGCGGTTTCGCTGGCGGGCTGGTCGATCGTCGGGGGGATTGGTTTTGATTTCCCCGATTGCGAGTTGCGCCCCGGTGGCTACCTGGTGATCGCCAAGGATCCCGACCGCCTGGCGGCAGTGACTAATTATGCCCTGGCAAGAAGCGATCTGCTCGGGCCATGGCTCGGCCAGTTGGGCAATAAGGAGGATGTTTTACGCCTGCTGAATGCGACGGGCCAGGTGATGGAAGAGGTTGCCTACTCGGCCAGCTTCCCGTGGCCGATGTGCGCCAATGCCCTGGGGGCGGACGAGGAATGGCTCGGATTCAGCCCAGCCAAATACCAATATCGAGGCCGTTCCTTGGAGCGGGTCAGTTTTGTGCATCCCACCCGTGATCCCGCCAATTGGCTGGCCTCTCCGCTGGATAGGGGACCCAGCCCTGGGCAGCCCAATGCGGTCCAACGCGAAACACCGCTGCCGGTGGTCATTCAACTGCTGGTTGCGCAGGCGGCCAATGGCCAGCGGATCATCCGTTCAAACCAGCCGGTGCGGGTGGACGCTTTTTTTTCTTCCACTATGCCATTGAGCGATCCGCGGTTGGAATATTTTGTGGATAACATCGACCAAACCAACGAAGTCCGCACCCGGCTGCCCATGGCGATCCTGGGCCATCCCGGCGAAGGGCGTTTCCGCGCCGAGTTGCCGGGCCAAATGGATCGGAGTGTGGTGCGGTTCCGCCTTTGGGCCAGCCGGGGTGGTGGGGATGAGGTGGTTTCGCCCCGGGCGGATGATCCATTCCCGTGGCACGCCTGTTTTGTGACGCCCACCCGCACTTCCACCAACGCCATTTACGACGTATTCGTCTCCACCCGCAGCCTGGCCACGCTGGCCACCAATATCAGCCAAAATCCCAGGCGCTATACCACGCCGGACCCGCCCGGCAAACCCCGCGCCAGTTGGAATGCCACGGAGCCGGCGGTATTTGTATATGATGGGATTGTGTATGATGCCCGGATCCGTTACCACGGCAGCCAGTTCCGCCGGGACGTCGGCCGGCAATCCTATAAAATCCAGTTTCCCAGCTATCGGCTGTTCAACGGCCGGGCCAGCATGTTTGTCACCGACAAGGATTACCAAACCGTGGCGGGCCACGCGATCTTCCGGGCCGCGGAAATCCCCACATCATTAACCCAGTGGGTCGATTTTTATCTGAACAGCAAAGCGCGGTTGGTGCGGTTGGAACAGGAGGAAGGTGACGATTTCATGCTGGAGCGCTATCACCGGGAACAGGAGCGGCTGCATCCCGGCCTGCCCCCGGAGGAACCGGGCGAGCCATACAAGGCCGAAGGCATCTTTGAGTCTTATGGCGGCCCTTACGGACGCGGCGATGGTTCGCAATTGCCGGCGCGGGGCACCAATTGGACCGCCTTGCAGCGGTACGAGTGGACTTATGCGATCCAGGCCCACGCCTGGCGCGGGCACACCAATTTCAAACAGATGCTCGATAAGATGTGGGCGGCCCGGGGCAATAAAACCGCCATTACGACCAATGATGCGCCCAAACTACGGACTTATTTTGGGGACTACTGGGACATTGATAAAACCATGACCTACCTGGCCGTGATCAATTGGATGTGCGTCTGGGATGATACCGTGCATAATCACTTCCTTTGGCAGCGGCGTAATGGTCTTTGGGGCATGATGCCGTGGGATTTCGATAATCAAATGAATGGGCAATCCGCAACCACTTCCATCTATGACGCAGCCCCTTTTGCCGGGCCCAATTTTTTCAAACAGAGTTTTATCACCGCCTACCGGAAGGAGTTTGCCGGGCGCGCCTGGTGGTTGAACAATACCACGCTGCACCCGGACAATCTGGGGCCGCTGGGTGTCAACTCCACCATCCAATCCTGGGCCAGATCGCGCCTGACCTCGGTGAACAGCCAGACCAAATTGGGCAGCTTTAACCGGCCCGTGCGCCCGGTCAACCAATTCCCCAAGTCGTTTCAGGCCGTTGCCCCGGGAGCCGAACTCCTGGCTTCCGCCTATGCATATTCCACCAATCTGGTGGCGCCCCATGCCACCACCACCTGGATGATTCGTTCTGCCAGCGGAACCTATTACGATCCAGCCTGGCAAATTACAATCCCGTATCAACTGACCAATATCCCGATTCCCTTTAAAGACCTGATTTGGGGAAAGCCATACTATTGGCGTTGTTGTTACACGGATACCAATGGCCATCCGTCAGTCATTTCGGCGGAAGCGTCCTTCAGATTCGATCAGCCTCCAATAACCACCAACCAAATCCTGATCAATGAGGTGATGGCCGCCCCGGGAGTTGAGGAGGCTGCGGTGGAATATATCGAACTGCTCAATCCGGGAGCCGAATCCCTAAGCCTGGACGGCATGAGCCTGACCGATGATTTGCTGAAGCCAGAAAAATTCCTATTCCCAGAGGGCCTGAGCATCGCCCCCCAAGCCTGCCTGGTGGTCTGGTGCGGGAAGGATTATTCGGGCCAGGGTTTGCGGGCCGGATTCAGCTTGAAGCCCCAGGGGGAAACCGTTGGTTTGTACGCGTCCACCAATGGCACCCGGATGTTGATCGATGCCGTGCAATATGGTCTGCAGATTCCCGGTTTCGCGGTGGGCCGCAACCCCGAAATCAGGGAAAATTGGACTCTGACCATACCGACACCCGGAGCCGCTAATCAAACGGTGGCGTTAAGCCAGCCGCCGCTGGTCAAGTTCAACGAATGGATGATGACCACCGCGGACGGCGCCGGCTGGCTGGAATTGTTCAATCCAGCCACCGGGCCAGCGGCCATCGGTGGCTTGGGCGTGACGGATAATCCCATGGAACCGGGCAAATGGACGATACCGCCCCTTTCGTTTATTGCACCCCGTGGTTTCCTGGTGCTGTTTGCCGAGGGGAATGCCACCCGCAGCGGGAATCATTTAAACTTCAAGCTGGATCCTTCGGGCACTACTTTGGGCTTGTATGCGACTAATGGAATGGCCCTTGATCTCATTTTGACAGGGCCGCAAACGGTGGAAACCGCCCAAGGCCGCCTGCCAGATGGCGGGCCGGCGATTTTTGCCTTTAA
Organism: uncultured Verrucomicrobiota bacterium; assembly: GCA_964409245.1. Taxonomy (GTDB): domain Bacteria; phylum Verrucomicrobiota; class Verrucomicrobiia; order Limisphaerales; family UBA1319; genus CAIMWS01. The sequence continues at coordinate 32,043 of CAYPCQ010000007.1, read as the reverse complement.
GAGTCTTCCCACGCCCGGTTTTTCCAACGAACAGGATTTGGACCGCAATGGTTTGCCAGATGCTTGGGAAAGGGTCTGCGGACTGCCCGCCAATGATGGGGATGCAGCTTCCACCGATAGCGATCTGGACGGTTTGACCAACGGGCAGGAATTGCTGGCGGGCACCGATCCTTTGGATGCTCACAGCCGGTTGAGCCTGGCGATCCGGCCACCCTCCACGCCCGCAGGCAATCTTCTTTTGCAGTTCACCGCGATGGCGGGCCGCTCCTATGTGGTCGAATACCGTGAGGTGGTTGAGAATGGTTATAGGGTCTGGCACACCCTGGCCATGATCCCGGCTTCGGAAACCACGCGGACGGTGTTGGTTGATGATGCTCCCGGTCAATTGGCCCGGTTTTACCGGATCCGCTTGGTTGCGGTTCCCGCAGTTGGCGGTAATTGACGGTGCAGCAGGCGGTTCTGTTCTTCTTGGCTTGGATCCGGGAGGCCGTTTTTGCCGGAGCAATCGTCGGTGTGAAGGGCTTGCGAAAAGGGATTCAGCCAGTATGCTGGACTCCAGCAATAAACAATTGCTCAGGATTTGAATCAGGCACAAATGATAACAAGCAAAAGGATCCCATAATTTTAAGATTCCCTTGCCATGCGGCCAGATTTCGGGTCCAATAGACCGACCACAGGTTATGCAACCGACTGATAATTCGAGGACAGATTTGGTAGAGCGCGCCCTGCCATGGATGGTAGCGGGAGTGGCTTTGGTTCTATATATTTTCACATTGAACCACTGGGTGACCGTGGCCAGTTTGCAGGCGCTTTCCAAGGTAACCCAATGGGATTGGTGGTCGTTTAGTGTTCAGTCCATACAAGCGCCTTTGTTTTTCCTGATCACGGTGCCTTGCCGGCTGGTTCCCCAATACTGGCAGCCTCTAATGGCCAACTTAATCGCTGCTCTGTGTGCGGCCGCTTCCTTAGGCTTATTAACCCGGATTGTCATTCTCTTGCCGCACGACCGCACCCATGAACAACGCTTGCGGGAGCGTAGTGAATATTCTCTCTTATCCATTCCTGCGGCTTGGGTGCCACCGGTGCTGGCGGCGGCGGCGGCCGGACTGCAACTGACCTTTTGGGAGCACGCGACCGCATGCACTGGTGAAATGCTCAACCTGGTGTTATTCGCTTATGTTTTCCGCTGTTTGCTCGAATACCGCGTCGATCCCAGGGATTCCTGGATGTATCAGGCTGTTTTTGTCTATGCTCTGGGCTTCACGAATAACTGGGGCATGTGGCCATTTATCCTCCCCCTGATCACCGCCATGGTTTGGATCATGGGCCTGCAATTTTTCCGGATCGGATTTTTGGCGCGGTGCCTTGGCCTGGCCTTGTTGGGTTTGTGTTTATACGTTGTTATGCCTTTGGTTACGAGGGTGAGCATGGTCACGGATGCCTCTTTCAAGGATTTGCTGTTCATGCAATTCTCGCTGCAATGGGATGCCATCTGGGCGTTCCCGCGCTATGCCATCTTTTTCTGCAGCCTGACCTCCTTGCTGCCTATGCTGATTATTGGCATCCGGTGGCCTTCCTCTTTTGGCGACATTAGCGCCATGGGAGTGCTGCTGACCAATGCGATGTTCCGGATCGTCAACGGGGCTTTCCTGATCGCCTGCGTGGCTGACATGTTTGATCCTTTTTTCAGCCCGCGCATGCAAGGATATGGGGTATCGCTTCTGCCCATGTATTTTTTGGCGGCCGTCAGCATTGGTTATTTCAGCGGATATTTCCTCCTGGTTTATGGGACTGAGCCCGAGCGGCGCCGGCATGCTGTCTCCAGCGGCGCCCGGATGTTCAATCGCCTGGTGGCGGCTTTGATCTGGGTGGCACTGGCCGTGGTTCCGGCGGCGCTGGCTTATAGGAATTGGTCCGAACTGAAGGAAAACAACGGTCCCCATTTGGCGCGGTTTGGGGAGCGTTTGATCAAGGACTTGCCTGAAAAAGGGACGATCCTAATGAGCGATGAACCGCTGAATCTGCTTTTGGTGCAAGCCGCGTATGCCAAGGAGCAAAAAGCCAATAACCACATCCTGGTGGATAGCCGTTTCCTGAGCAGCCATTCTTACCAACGCAGTTTGAACCGCCGATACCCTCAAAAATGGCCGGACATTACTGCCTTGCCCAATTTGCCCCATTTCATACCCCAAAGGACCATGCTGTACTTCATGCTGAAAATGTCGCACAGCAACCAGGTTTTCTATCTCAATCCCCCCCTGAATTATTACGCCGAGGCGTTTGAGCCCCGCATCCGCGGACTGGTGTTTGAGATGAAACCGTATTCTCCCGGCGTGGTGACCAACGCTCCTTTGTCGGCTGAGGAGGTCAAGCAAAACCTGGCCTTTTGGGCCGAAGTCAAAGCCGATCCTTTGGGCATGCCCCGCCTGGCCTATGTGAGCGAGCGGATCACCGCGAAATCAGACGAGGAGTTGATTGCACCCCTTTATTCCCGGGTTGCAAACTATTTTGGCACGGAACTCCAAAAGCAGAATTTGCTGAAAGAGGCAGGGGACGCCTTCCGCCTGGCCAAGGAATTGAATGCGGAAAACCTGGTTGCCTCCATCAATGAGCAATTCAATCAGAACCTGGCCAAACAAAGCACCCGCCCGGTGGAGGTAAAGCCCGACGTGGAAATGCGCCTCAAGCAAAAGTATCGATCATGGTATGACCAACAGGTAGAAAATGGCCCCTTCGATGAGCCGCGTTTCTGCAATGAAACCGGCGAAAACATGGCCACGCTCCAGCCGGAGCCGTTCCTCCGCCAAGCCGCCCTGCATTTCCAGCGGTTAAGCGCTTTGGATTCCACCAATGTGGAAGCACAAATCTGGCTGGCCAACTTATATTTACGTTCCTACTTTATGGAACGGACGTTTGAAACCATCCAGCACATCCGCCAAATCGGCCAGAAAACGCAATTGAGCCTGGCCCACCAGATCGAGTTGGTCCGGCTGGAAGCCTTTGCTCATTTTGAGTCGAACAATACGAATAAAGCGATCCAATTACTGCGGGATGAACAGGTAAAAAATCCCGGGGTGGCTGCCATTCCAGAAACCCTCGCCAATTTTTATGTCAAATTGCGTGATTACACGAATGCCTTGGCTGCCATTGAGCAACAGCTTCGGCTGGAACCCGGCAAAACGAAGACTTTGGTGAATAAAGGTGCCATTAATTTACGAATGAAGCGCTACGAGGATGCCATCCAGGCTTCCACTTTGGCCTTGGAGGCCGATCCCCAAAACGAGGCCGCCCGGATCAACCGTGCCCAAGCCTGTCTGAACAGTGGCCAACTGGACCGAGCCAAGGGGGATTATGAAACACTTTTGGGCCAGCTTTCGCCTGGCATGCATTACAAGATACATTTCGGCTTGGGTGAAGTGGCCTATTTGAAAAAGGATTCCGCGGCGGCGGCGGATTATTACGAGAAGTTTTTGAAAGTTGTTACCAAGGATAACCGGGATCAATCTTTGGACGAGGAAACTGCCGCCATGGCCGCCATAGCGCGGCAACACCTCGATGAAATCCGCTCCAACAAGAAGTGAATTGGGATTTCGTTAAAGGGTCAGGGGGGCGTCCTGATGTCAACGGTTTGATTTTTATCAGGGGCCATATCTTGGCGTAAGCTAACCACCCCCTGTATGAGCTTCTTATGGCTGTATCTGGTGGCCTTTGGCACCGCCTTTGGGGTTACTTTCTTCAGTTTGCCTGGGTGGCGTTCTTTTTGCGCGGCCAGGGGATTGATTGATGATCCCGGGCATCGGAAAATCCACTCAACCCCTGTGCCTTTGGCCGGCGGCGTGGCGGTTTTCGGCGGCGTTTTCATATCGCTCCTGGCAGGTGTTTTGCTGGTTCGCATACAGCCTTCTTTTTTTACCCAAAGCCACCTGTTGACGCACGGCATCGAACGGCGTGGTCTGCAATTGCTTTGCCTTTTGGCGGGAGCGGTGATCATGGGGGGGATTGGGCTGTTGGATGACAAAATAGAATTGCGGCCGGGCTTCAAGTTTGGCGGCCAATTTGCGGCCGCTTGCTTGGTGGCGTTGTCCGGAGTCCGCATCACCTTGTTTGTCCATAGCTATTGGTTCAGCATCGCGGTTACCGTGCTCTGGGTGCTGACGGTGGTGAACGCTTTCAATTTCATGGATAACATGAATGGACTGTGCGCCGGTTTGGGATTGATTGGCGCCTGGTATTTTAGCTGGAGCGCGGCTGTTCAGGGGCAATACCTGGTGACTATGCTGGCCGCGGTGGCCACTGGCGCCCTGGCGGGATTCCTGCCTTTTAACTATCCGCGTGCCAGCGTGTTTTTGGGGGATTCCGGCAGCCACCTGGTGGGGTATTGGATGGCCGTCCTGGCCATATTACCCCATTTCTACACGCCTCAAACCGGAAGGACTTGGGCCGTCTTGAGTCCGCTTTTCATTTTGGCCGTGCCGCTGGTGGACCTGCTCTGGGTGGTGGCCATACGCTGGCGGATCGGCAAGCCATTCTATGTAGGCGACACCAACCACCTTTCGCATCGCTTGGAACGGCTGGGACTGAGCCGGGCCATGGCGGTGGCGTTGATTTGGCTGGCTTCCGCCGTCTGCGGAGCGATTTCCTTTTGGCTCTTATAATCAAGCGCACATCGGGAAGGATCGCATCCGGGATCGGATTTCCACGCAACAAGAAGTTGGCGGTGGATATTAGCCGCCATGGCCGCCACAAACCGGGCTGATTCCGCGCCCGAACGGCGCGCATCACGCCGCGGCCTGATCCTGTTTGCGGCGCATGAGGGGTTTGGTTTCACCGATAACCACCGACCGGGTGATGGTTACGGAGGAAACATTCTTTTCGCTTGGGATGTCAAACATGACGTCCAGCATGAGCTTCTCGATCAGACTGCGCAAGGCCCGCGCCCCGGTGCCTTTTTTAATGGCTTGGGCGGCCAATTCGCGCAGGGCATCCGGGCTGAAGCTCAACTCCACATCATCCATGGCCATGAGCTTCACATATTGCTTGGTGAGCGCGTTTTTTGTATCAGCCAGGATGCCCACCAACTCATCCTCAGTCAGTTCGTCCAGAACCGTGACCATGGGCAGCCGGCCAATGAATTCAGGAATGAAACCGTAAGTCAAAAGATCCTCCGGTTCAACCCGGTGCAATACCTGGCCGGGATCGATGGTCGCGGCGGCCATGCCTTGCTCGGTGGCGCCAAATCCCATCACGCGGTTTCCGAGGCGCCGCTGGATCATTTTATCCAATCCCACAAAGGCACCACCACAAATGAATAGAATATTGGAAGTATCGACGCGGATGTATTCCTGCTGCGGATGTTTGCGCCCACCTTGCGGGGGAACGTTGCAAATGGTCCCTTCCAGGATTTTGAGGAGTGCTTGCTGAACGCCTTCGCCGGAAACGTCCCGGGTGATGGAAACATTTTCAGTTTTGCGGGCGATTTTATCGATTTCGTCGATATAGATAATGCCCATCTGGGCGCGTTTTACGTCGTAATCAGCGTTTTGGAGCAGGCGCAAAATGATGTTTTCGACATCTTCGCCGACATATCCGGCTTCCGTCAAAGTGGTCGCGTCGGAGATGGCGAACGGCACATCCAGCGCTTTGGCCAAAGTGCGTGCCAGCAAGGTTTTCCCCGAACCGGTTGGCCCTACCAGAAGGATGTTGCATTTTTCAAGCTGCACGTCCTGGTGCGCATCCGGCGTTTGGGATTCGTCCGTTCGGACAAGCGGATTTGGATAATCCGGGTGAATGCGTTTGAAGTGGTTGTGAACCGCCACTGCCAGCGTCTTTTTTGCCTGCGCCTGCCCCACGCAGAAAGTGTCCAGATGCCGTTTGATTTCGACGGGTTTGGGCATCCGGAATTTGGCGGCCACTTTCTTCTGGTCCGCCTGCAGTTCGTTATCCAGCAGTTTCTGGCAATCCACTACACAGCGGTCGCAAATATAAACCCCTGGACCAGCGATCAATTTGCGGACTTCAGCCGGCGATTTGCCGCAGAAACTGCATTGCGTGGAATTAGTCGAGCGCGCCATGTGCAAAATAACAGATGCCCCGGCCAATTAATGGGCGGCTGCTTGTCCGGATGACGAGCCGCTATCGGGAGCGGGAGACTGCCCCGGAGGGCCGCTCAAGTCAGTCAGGCGTGCTTCCGCCAGCCCGGGGATTTCTTTCCGGGATTTTACAACTTCATCCACCAAGCCGTAGCCGCGGGCCTCCTCGGCGGTTAAAAAGTGATCGCGATCACAATCCCGCTCGACCTGTTCCACCGGCCGGTTGGTGTGCCGCGCAATGATCAGGTTCAGCCGCTGCTTGAGCCGCAGCATGTATTTAACCCGGATTTCCACATCGCTGGCCTGGCCTTCGGCGCCGCCCAGGATTTGGTGGATCATAATGTTGGAGTGGGGAAGGGCGTAGCGTTTGCCTCTGGTGCCGCCGCACAATAAAACCGCTCCCATGCTCGCCGCCTGGCCGATGCAATAGGTATTCACATCGCAGGTCAGGAATTGCATGGTATCATAAATGGCCAGACCGGCGGTGACACTGCCCCCTGGTGAATTGATATAAAGATGAATGTCCTTTTTCGGATCCGTCATTTGGAGGAACAGCAACTGGGCAATCACCACATTGGCCACCATATCGTCCACCGGCGTGCCTAGAAATACAATGCGGTCCACCAAGAGGCGGGAATAAATATCGTAACCCCGCTCTCCGCGGCCCGTTTGTTCCACCACCATGGGAACCAGGAAATTGTTCATACTCATAAATCAACCTCCTTGAGGCTAATTTAGCGGGGGGGGCTTCGTCAAGTTATCATCCGGCTCTTCAGGTGTGATGTCGTAGGTTTCCATAGCTTCATTGGTTTTTTTCAAGATCTGTTGCATGCGGGGGGACAGGAACACCTGGGTTTTTGAAGGTTCAAGCTCCGCGTCCCGCTTGAATCGGAAATGGCACATCGAATCCGATTCGATCAGATCCCGGTTGAGCAGGCGTCTAACCGATGGCCAGATGCCTTCTTCAGTTGGTTCGCAGGCCAACTGGCGATTCAAATGGCGCCGGATTTCATGCAAGGAATGGAAAAGCTTGGGATTCAGCTTCAGGAAATCCAGAATCTTGCGCTCGTCTCCGCTCATAAGACATTGGGACAATGCATAGGCCTTAGCTGGAGGATACCCGGATCAAATGGTTCGTAAAGCGCGATTTTGGAGGAACTCCTTGCTCCTTGATCGGTCATCTGCCCTCCCGGGCACGGTGGCCGGCCAGTTGTATCCCCAATGCCAAACCGGCTTTGATGATCACTCGTATAATTGGGATCCTTGCGCCAAAAACTGGCGGGAGCGCTCCTCCAAGCCGGCGTCCAAGGCTTGGTCTTCGGAAACCCCGGTTTGGCGGGCGAATTCCCGGACTTCGCCGGTGATTTTCATGGCGCAGAATTGGGGCCCGCACATGCTGCAAAAATGGGCTCCTTTGGCGGTCTGTTGAGGAAGGGTTTCATCGTGGAATGAGCGCGCGGTTTCCGGATCCAGACCGAGGTTGAACTGATCCTCCCAGCGGAATTCAAAGCGGGCCTTGCTGAGGGCGTTATCGCGGATTTGGGCTCCCGGATGCCCTTTGGCCAGGTCGGCAGCATGGGCCGCAATCTTATAGGCGATCACCCCGTCTTTGACATCTTTGCGGGTGGGGAGGCCCAGGTGCTCTTTGGGGGTCACATAACATAGCATGGCGCAGCCGTGCCACCCGATCATGGCGGCGCCAATGGCGCTGGTGATATGGTCGTAGCCGGGGGCAATATCGGTGGTGAGCGGGCCCAGCGTGTAAAAGGGCGCTTCGTGGCAGGCCTTCAGCTGCCATTCCATGTTGGCCTGGATCAGGTGCAGGGGCACATGGCCGGGTCCTTCGATCATGGTTTGGACATCATGGCGCCAGGCGATTTCGGTCAGCTCGCCCAAGGTTTCCAACTCCGCCAGCTGCGCCTCATCGTTGGCATCCGCAATGGCGCCAGGCCGCAGCCCATCGCCGAGGCTGACGCACACATCATAGGTTTTCAGGATGTCGCAGATCTCCTCGAAATGGGCATGCAAAAAGTTTTCCTGGTGATGGGCCAGGCACCATTTGGCCAGGATGGCGCCGCCCCGGCTGACGATGCCACACATGCGGCCGGCGGTCAGCGGAATGAAACGCAGCCGCAGTCCGGCATGGATCGTGAAGTAATCCACGCCTTGTTCGGCCTGCTCGATCAGGGTATCCCGGTAGATTTCCCAGGTCAGTTCTTCCGCTTTGCCGCCCACCTTCTCCAAGGCTTGGTAGATAGGCACCGTGCCGATCGGCACCGGCGAATTGCGGAGAATCCATTCGCGGGTGGCGTGGATTTGCGGGCCGGTGCTGAGATCCATGACCGTATCCGCCCCGCACAGGATGGACCAGCGCATTTTTTCAACTTCCTCGGCGATGCTTGAGGCCACCGCCGAGTTGCCGATGTTGGAATTGATTTTCACCAGGAAATTACGCCCGATGATCATCGGTTCGCACTCCGGATGATTGATGTTGGCGGGTATGATCGCCCGGCCCAGTGCCACCTCGTCGCGCACGAATTCCGGAGTAATGCTGGCCGGAATCCGGGCGCTCCACGCCTGGCCGGGATGCTGGTGCCGCAGGCGGTTGGTGGCACCCTTTTGCCCGCTTTCGCGAACACTCCCGCCTGAACCCGCCTGGTAACAGGCCGCCACCGGGTGCGAACAGCCCAAGTTCTCCCGCAAGGCAATGAATTCCATTTCCGGGGTGATGATCCCGCGCCGGGCATAGGCCATCTGGGTGATTTTGGATCCCGGCTTGGCGCGCAAGGGCCAGCGGCTGGCCCAGACTTCCGGCATTGTTTCCAGCGCTTTCGGCGGCTTCGCTTCGCCGAATTCCACATCTTTCCGGGCGGCGATCCAATCCTTGCGCAAACCGTTCAATCCTTGGGAGATTTCCAGTTTTAGCTGGGCATCGCCCCATGGTCCGCTGGTGTCATAGACCCGGATGGGGACATTCTCCTCCGGCTGGCCTTGGTGGTTCAGGGTGGGGGACAATTGAATTTCCCGGAAAGGCACCCGGATGCCGGGATGCAATTTCCCGGCCACGTAAACTTTTTGGGAACCGAGCCGTTTTTTTCCGGTTTCCGCCGACTCATTCTGCGCAATCATAAGCTTGGCCACAGGCAACCAGGGAAACCTGAATAGATACTCTCGATCCCTTCGCCAGCATTACCTGGATCAGGTTCCAAGGGTCTTTCATTCGCCGGAATGAAACTCTCAGCCATTCCACAAAGGTGGAATTTTGGCTCCCCTATTGAAATCAGCATAAAGCTCCCCCGGGGGTGGCGTCAAGGTGGCGATTGGCGCGCGGCGAGCAGCGCTGCGAGGGGGCGTTGACAGGTTGCGGCGGGGAAGTTATTTTGCGCGCCATGCAAAATACCACTATTCACAGACACCTCATTACCATTTGCCTGCTTTCCGGCCTATTAGCCTCGGCCGGTATTGCTACGGAACGAGCCACGGCTGCCGAGCCACTTCCTTCGGTGGATCAAATCCTGGCCAAACACATTCAGGCCAGCGGTGGCAAAGACAACATCCTGAAGGTGAATTCCCGGGTGATTAAAGGAACCATCGACATACCGGCCATGGGCATCACCATGCCCTGGGAGCAGGACAGCAAAGCCCCCAACAAACGTTTATCCATCATGGAACTACCGGGCATGGAGCCGATGCTGGATGGATTCGATGGGGTGGTGGCGTGGGCCAAAAGCCAGGGATTGGTGCGTGTGAAAAAAGATGAGGAACTGGCCCGCCAAAAACGCGAGTGCGAATTTTACCGTGATCTGAAATTCAAGGAGCTTTATGACCAATTAACCGTCACGGGCAAACAAAAGATCGGGAGCCAGGAAGTTTATGCGGTTGAGGCGAAACCGTTCAAAGGGGCTTCGGACTTATTTTATTTCAACGCGCAAAGCGGTTTGCTGGCCCGCTGGGATTCGGCTTTTGAAAACGAATCCGGCAAAAATGACATCAAAGTCAGTTACGACAATTATAAGGAGGTGGATGGGATTAAAATACCCCACGCCTTGGGCATGGAAATCACCGCTCCCAACGTGGGCGAGATCAAAATCTCGGTTAAATACAATGAGGTGCGCCACAATGTGCCGGTGGAAGAGGCCAAATTCAAAAAACCGGCCCAGTAAACCGGGAATGACTTAGCCGTGTCCAGGCCATTGGCTCAGTCGTCTTTTTGTGCAAGCCATTCGTTATTCCCCACTTACAGATCTGCTAAAGACCTGTAAGTGGCTTGCTTCTTGTCTTGCGCAATAATCTGCGGTGCAATCACTTCCCTCCCCAATGCCGAGGTTTAGCCATTGGCCAGGGTTTGATCGCAAATACTTTCACATTCGTTGCCTGCGCGTCATCGGTTCGTCACAATCCCCTGCCATAGTGGGAACCGCATGATACGTCTTAAGCAAAGAATCAAACGACTGGGTGGGGTTGTCCAACAACCGGCGGAGATGACCTTTGCGGCCAGCCTTACGGATCCGTTGCACCAATTACTGTCCCGTGCCTCGCGGCGCCAATTGGACCGGCGGTCCAGACATCTGCCTACCATTGCCGTGCGCTCGCGCTCGCGCGGATGTCTCTCAGTGGAGTTTGCTCAAGGTGAAGCTGGGGAGCATTTCGAAATAAAAATTTCAGGAAAAAGCGGCCCAGGAGAGGAGCAGGCTATACGATGAAAGCTTTAACGAAAAAGGGAGATGAACTGTGTTTGACAAAAAGCACCTCCCCCTTACCATACAATTCAGAAAAAATGAATCGTACACACATTATGCGGCGAGCTTTTACGTTAATTGAGTTGCTCGTGGTCATTGCCATTATCGCCATTTTGGCGAGCCTTCTTCTGCCGTCTTTATCCCATGCCAAAGAAAAGGGACGGCAGGCGAAATGCCTCAGTAATTTGCGCCAAGTCGGCATCGGCACCACCATGTATGCCAGCGACAATAACGAAATATTTCACAATGTGGGGGGCAGCATACCGAACAATGGCCAATGGACCTTGGGTCCCAAATTTGATCAAATCCTGGCGCCGAACAGCGGTTTGGCTTATTGGGGCATTGCCTACATCAAATATTTCAGCGGCGCCAAAGCGGTCTTCCGGTGCCCTACGGCGAAGGTGGTGGATGAATGGCGGGAAACCGGGCTGAAATATCCCCACGACTTTTGGTTGAACTCCTCTTATGGCATCAATCGGTACGTGGTGGAGCCATATGATCCCAAGATGGCTGCGCCACTAAAAATCACCAGCCTCAGAAGTGCCAAGAGCACCATTTTCTGCCAGGACGCAGCCGAACAGAAAATGGAAGGCGAGGAGGATAGCCTGGGTTTGTTTCCGGGATACAAGGAAATATTAACCCAATGGCGGTTCAGCCTGGCCTCGCTTTATCCGGGGAACAAAATGGAAAACGAATGGTATCGGCATGGCGAACGCTGCAATACACTCTGGGTGCCGGGCAATGTATCCGCCATCAAATTCAGTGGATTCACCAATGGGGTCGATTACCGCTGGTATACTGGTGAGATTCCGCTTCAGTCTCCCAAATTTTAATTTTATGAGGAAAGAAACAGCACGTTGGTATGGATTGATTTGTGTGGGATTGGCGGCTCTGCTGGGAGGCTGCAGCCGGGATATTCCACCGCCGCAGGCCATGCCCGCCGACCAGGTGGTTCCTGCCATGGAGAAGGTCTTCAAAGATGCCCAGCCGGAACTTAAAAAAATGGCTGCCGATTTCAACGCCTCTTTTAAAGGCAATGATCCGTCGCGGGCCTTCATGGCTCTGCAGACTCTGAACTCAAGGACTGAATTGAGCGTTGGGCAAAGGGAGGTGGTTACCAGATCCCTGTTGACCGTTAATGAAAAACTTCAGGCCGCCGCCGCCCAAGGTGAAGCCAAGGCCGGGGAAGTGATGCAAAACTACCGTTCCCAGAGGTAGAGAAACCTTTCCACGGGAGATTGAACCATTTCGGGGGGGCTAATCAGCTCGTTTTCCGATAAACCACAAACACAACGAATGAAACCAAATACAAGACCATATAGTATCCTAACGGTGCTGGCTTTAATGGCCAGCTTGGCAGCAGCGGCGGCGCAAGTCGTTACTGTGCCTGCCTCCTTCGCCCATGCCAAGGACCAAGCCAACACCACCGCTAAAGGCTTTAAAGTCAGGGTTGTCCAAGCCAGCAATGAGGCTGGCACCCTGCAGAATAGCGTGGCTCGGGCGGAAGCGCAGCTGGCTGGTACTTTGATCAACCCGGTGACCAACAAACCTTTTGATAACGTGGCGGATAAGACCGTTTTCGGGGCCGATGGTTACTACCGGGAGGCCGGGGTCATCGATTACGAAAAGGGCGGGGCCGCGACCGCCGTGATTCCTGGCATTCCCAACCCCAATACAGGCGATTACGCCGACAATATCGCCATGGAGGCCATTGCCTACCTGGATTTGGCCGCCGGTGATTATACCATGGGGGTTAACAGTGACGATGGTTTCCGGGTTACCGTAGGCTGGGATGCCCGGGATCAAATGGAGGCTTTAGAACTGGGGCTTTACGATGGCGGCCGCGGGGCGGCGGATAGCACCTTCCAATTCAAGATCACCCAGGCCGGTTTGTATTCCTTCCGCCTGGTCTATTTCCAGGGCAATAGCGGAGCCAATGTTTCCTGGTTCATGGGGCCTTCGGACAACAAGGTATTGATCAATGACCCTAACATTTCCGATTCGGTCAAGGCCTATCAGTCGCTCAAAACACCTGAACCGGCTTATGTCCAGGTGATGAATCCCCAACCGGGAACCAAGGCGGCCATGCCCAATGCCACAATCAATGGCATTCTGGCCGATGGCGACTCCGCCACGGTTGTCACTTCCTCGATTGAATTGTATTTCGATAGCGCCAAGGTGGACGCCGCGCCGGTGAAAACCGGAAACCGCACCACTTTCAGCTACAAGCCCACGGCATTGTTGAAGGCTTTGAGCGTGCATTCGGTGAAACTCGTTTTCGCCGATTCCGCCAGCAATAAGCGGACCAATAACTTCCAATTCACCGTGGCCCAGTTCGGCAATATCGCCCTCCCGGCGCCGTTTTTCCTGGAGACTTTCGACACAACCACCCAAGGTGAACTCCCTGCTGGCTGGACGGTTGAGAATTACACTGACCCGCGCACCGGCGGCCTGGATTTGGACGATCCCAATTCCGATTCCTATATGAATTGGGTGGTGATTTCCCGCGACCGCGTCATTTCCATGGGCGCCGCTGGCAAGTGGGATGCCCAGCGCCGGTTGAATGTGGTGCCCGGCCAATTCGTTAATGGCCAGGAAGTGGCCAGCCTGGTCAGCACCAACTTTTTATATGCCGAGTCCGACCAGCGCGGTGGCAGCCAGGTGCAATATGCCTTCTCACCCGACATCAACTGCTCCGGCAAATCCAACGTGTTTTTGTCCTTCCATAACATCTATGAGCAGAACCAGGACAGCCTCGGCGCAGTGGAATACTCCACCGACCAGGGCGCAACCTGGCAGCCGATCCTGTATATGCTGGATGGCACGGACATCATAAAGGATGCCAATGGCATCATAGATGGTTATGCTACCATGATCAGGACCGAGCCCGACACTACTGCCAGCCTGAAAGATCCCAATACAGGCGAAGAGATTGGCTTGCATTATGGCGCTTTCATTGGCGTGACCTCGAACCGGTGGTCCACCCTGGCGCCTTACATCAGCGCCCGGGTCAATGACGACGCGGTTGAATCGAAGCGCGTTGAATTGTTCCGTCTGCCGCTGGCTGACAACCAAGCCAAAGTCCGCCTCCGTTTTGCCCAAGCCGGCACTGGCAGTTGGTATTTTGGGGTGGATGATGTGGGCCTTTATACCATCAATCTCCCGATTGCGCCGAAGATCACCAAACAATCAGACAGCCAGATGGTCTCCGCTGGCAACACCGTAGTTCTTTCAGTCACCGCCACTGGCGATGCCCCGCTCGCCTATCAATGGCAGCTCAATGGCGCTAAAATAGTGGGCCAAACCAATGCCACCATGACGCTGGCCAACGTCCAGGTTTCCAGTGTGGGAGCCTACAGTGTGGTAGTTAGCAACGAAGGCGGGGAAGCCACCAGCACCCCCATTGTTTTGGAAGTTTTCAGTGGAACCATCTCGCAAGACATGGTGGTGCACCTGGCCTTTGACAACAATTTCAGCGACACCAGCGGCAAAAATAATAGCGGGGCAGCGGTTGGCTCGCCCACCTTCTCCGATGGCAAAATCGGCAAGGCCGTCCACATTCCTTCCGGCCAGGATTACGTGAGCTTGGGCACGCCCGCCGACCTGAATTTTGGCGCGAGCACCGATTTCTCGATCTCCTTGTGGGCCAAACTTACTGCTTGGGGCGGTGATCCCTCCTTGATCGGCAACAAGGACTGGAATAGCGGTGGCAACCAAGGCTATGTGCTAGCCACCGATGGCGATGGCCATTTCCAATGGAACCTCGCCGGGCCTCCCGGAAGCCGCAAAGATTATGATGGTGCGCCTGGTCTTTTCACTGGCGGCGCCTGGCACAACGTGGTGGTGACCTTCAAACGCTCGGGCAGCGTGGTCACCTATGTGGATGGCCTGCAAGTGGACAGCCGCTCGATGGCGGCGAACCAAAACAACCTCGATACCCCGGCCAATTATAACACCAATATCGGCCAGGATGGCACCGGCACTTACGGTTCGGTATTCACTGATGCCGACATCGACGATGTCGCGATCTGGCGGCGCATTGTGACGCCCCAGGAAGTGGCCAGTATTTATACCCAGGGCTTGAAAGGCCAGGACGTGACCACCGCCACCGGCAAACCGGTGGTGCTGCCTCCCTCGATCGCCACGCAACCCATCAGCCAGACGGCCAGTGTGGGCGGCACGGCTTCGCTCAAGGTGGTAGCTGGTGGAACTGCTCCATACACCTACCGCTGGCAAAAGGATGGGGCCGACCTTGCAGGCGCCACCAGTGACGTGTTGACCTTGACCAATATCAAAACGACTGATGCCGCCAACTACCAGGTGATCGTGGGCAACGATGGCGGAACGGTGACCAGCCAGCCGGTTCGGCTTGCGGTCTTCGGAGGCACTATCAGCCAGGATCTCGTGACCCACCTGAAGTTTGACGGTGATTACAGCGATTCCTCCGGCCGGGGCAATAACGCCGCCGCCGTGGGCAAACCAGGTTTCGCGGCCGGCAAAATTGGCCAGGCCTTCTCCTTCACCACCAAGAAAGACGGTTCTGATTTCAGCTATGCCACGCTCGGTGCTCCGGCGGATTTGCTCATGGGTGACAAAGCCGATTTCTCGGTCTCCATGTGGGTCAATTACAGCAACCAGGTGGATGATCCGCCGTTCATTTCCAATAAGGATTGGAACAGCAGCAACAACAAGGGCTGGGGCATCTTTACCCAGGGTGGCGGCAACTTCCGCGTCAATGTGACCGGACCCAGCGGATCCAGCGACAAGTTCAACACCACCGCCACGCCAGCGGTGCGGGATGGCACCTGGCATCTGATCACCACCACCTTCTGGCGGGGGACCAACGTGACTGTCTATGTAGATGGCCAGCTTTACGGCGCCTCGAGTTTTGCGACGGCCGGCTCCATCGACACGACCGATCTGAACTTCAAGGTCAACATTGGCCAGGATGGCTCGGGCGCTTACACGGATGGCGGCAGCGCTGAAATCGTCGGCGCCCAGGTGGATGATCTGGGCATCTGGCGGCGCGTGCTGACCCAGCAGGAAGTGGCCGGGATATACAGCGCCGGTGCGGCAGGCAAGGATTTGAGCACCGTCGTCGTGGGGCAAGCCCCAGGCGTCAAGCTGAGCTTTGCCGTGGCCAGCGGGAAACTGAATCTGACGTGGACCGCGGCCCCCGGGCTGCGCCTCCAAAAGAGCGCCCTGGCCACCGGTTCCTGGACTGATGTGGCTGGCACTGATGGCGCGGGCAGCGCGTCTGAGTCCACGAGCGCCGCCGCCGCTTTTTACCGGCTGTATAAGCCGTAAGGCGTCCGCGAGCGTTCAGCAACTTCCTTAATACATGGGCGGCCGGCATCCCCGGCCGCCCTTTTGCGTTTGCGGGGTTCTGAATTTGCGTCCGGCATGCAGGCGTTTTTGCTTGCCGGGGACTGCGTTTCAGCGGATAAGGAGCGCCAACAATTCAACGAGTTGAAAACTATGAAACAATATGCTTGGTTGGCGGGTGCCATGATCATGGCCGGCTCCTCTCTGTGGGCGGCGGATGGCGAGAATCCTTTTGTGGGCAGGTGGGCTTTGACCATCCCCGGCGGCGGCGCCGGCTGGCTGGGGATCACCGAGGAAAAAGGCTATTTTGATGGCGGCATCCTGTGGGGTGGGGGCAGCGTGGTGCCGGTTTCCGCGGTCATGTTCTCCGACGATGGGGACCAAGTTTATGTGACTCGGACCCGCGAAGTGAAGCGCAAAGACGCAACCGGCAAAGTGATCCGCACGCATCAATTTTCAGAAGTGCTGATTGGACGGGTGGAAGGGGATGAGATCAAATTCATGTCCTTGAATCCGCGGGACAATGGCAAAGGCTTCGCCCGGGACGAATTCTCCGGCAAGCGGATTCCGCCGCTGCCCGCCAAACCCGACCTGTCACAAATCAAATATGGGGACGAAATAGCGCTTTTCAACGGCCAGAACCTGGATGGCTGGAAGCTGACGGAGCAGAACCAGGTGTGCGGTTGGTTTGTGGCGGATGGGGTGCTGAATAACGACCCGAAGCAGGAAGATGGCAAGCCCCACAAATCCTATGGCAACCTGCGGACCGAAAAGGAATTCGAGGATTTCACCCTCAGCCTCGACACCAAGCTGTCCAAGAACGGCAACAGCGGTATTTACCTGCGCGGCATTTATGAAGTCCAGGTGGCGGATACCTTTGGCCATGGCTTGGACTCGCACAACATGGGCGGCATTTACAGCCGCATCACCCCCACCGCCAGCGTCGAGAAACCCGCCGGTGAATGGCAGCATTTCGACATCACCCTGTGCAACCGCCATGTGACGGTGGTTCTGAATGGCCGGAAGATCATCGACAATCAGCCCTTGCTCGGCTGCACCGGCGGCGCCTTGTGGTCGGATGAATCGCGGCCCGGCCCGTTGTATCTTCAGGGCGATCACACTGGCATCCAATACCGCAATATCACCCTCAAGCCGATTGTAAAATAAGCGGCTGGCAGGTTTTCGACGAGCGGGGCGAAAGGATCTTTCGCCCCGTTTCCTTGACCGTGGAATAGTCTGGAGACCGAGTAATTCAATGGGGCTTTTCCCCGCCGCTGCGGAAGCGGTTTCCGGCCCCAGGTTTTTCGTCCGATCCGGAGGGTTTTTACAGCGTTGCCAAATGACTGTGCGGGAAGGTAGGATCGGCGCTTCGTTGGCTCGAAAAAGCCATTAATAAAATCATGGTAGATTACCGCATTCAACTCGATGTATTTGAGGGTCCGCTGGACCTCCTCTTGTATTTGATCAAGAAGGAGGAGGTGGATATTTACGAGGTCAATCTCACCAAGATTGCCACCCAGTTCATCGAATACGTGGAGATGATGCGCCGCCTGGATCTGGATATCGCCGGGGAATTCCTCGTGATGGCGGCCACGCTGATGTATATCAAAAGCCGGGAGCTGCTCCCGGTGGACCAACAGGCCGTCGTGGCAACTGACGATGAGGAGGTGGATCCCCGGTGGGATTTGATCCGCCAGTTGGTGGAATATAAGAAATTCAAGGATGCCGCTTCCCAACTTCAGGAGCGTGAACTGGAACAGGAAAACAGTTTCGCGCGCCGGCCGCCCAAACCTGATTTTGAGCCAGCCGCCGCTGCGAAAACGCCGGTTTCCCTGCTGGATCTGCTCAACGCCATCAACGTCATCCTCAAGCGTTTTGACGTCCCCGAGCCGTTGGGCATTGTCACCGAAGAAAAATGGTCGGTCAGCGAAAAAATCGAGCTGCTGCTCCGGCTGATGTCGGACCGGCCCTCCTTGAAATTTTCGGAATTATTCGCCGAGGCCCACAGCCGCTCGGAAATCGTGGTCACCTTTTTGGCGATGCTGGAATTGATACGCCTGAAACGCCTGGCGGTGGCCCAGCAGGAACCCTTCGGGGAGATCGAAATATCCAGCAGCGCCCCACCGGCGGTTCCCCCGCCAGCGGAATCCGCCGCTGAGGCAACCGCCGGAGCAGTGTCCGGCCCCCAACCCAACGCCTAGCCGCATGGAACTGAAATTCATCCTGGAGTCCATCTTGTTTCACGCGCAAAAGCCGGTGAACGCCGGCGAGCTGAAATCCTTGCTGGCCGCAGCTGCCGCCAACACCGAGGAGCCTGAGGTTCGCACCTTCAAGAAAATCTCGGTGGACGATATCGGCAAGGCGCTCGAGGAGTTGGAGAAGGAGCATTCCGCCGCCCAGCGCAGCTATCGCCTCGCCTGCGTGGCCGGCGCCTGGCAATTTGTCAGCGAGCCTCAATATGCGCCCTGGATCCGCACGTTGGTGGGGGAAAAAGCGCGCCCCCCGCGGCTTTCTCAACCGGCCTTGGAGACGCTCGCCATCATCGCTTACCGCCAGCCGCTGACCCGGGCCGAAATGGAGCAGATCCGGGGGGTGTCGGTGGATGGGGTGCTGCAAACGCTGCTGGAGCGCGGCCTGGTGGAGGCGGTTGGCCGCGCGGATGCTCCGGGCCGGCCGATGAACTATGGGACCACCGTTGCCTTCCTTGAGTATTTCGGTTTGCGTGCGCTGGATGAACTGCCGGCCGCTGACGAACTGCGCCGCATTGTAGTAAAGAAACCAGAATCGCTGCAGACCGCGAATGGCCTGGCGGCCACCCCGCCCGAAGCCTTGGCGGAGGGTGCCGCTGGCCCGGCCGAGCCGGCCGCTGCCGCGGAGGGGATCCCAGCCGCCAGCGCCGAGCCTGGCCCGACAACCAAAGCCCCCGATGCGGAGGCGGCTCCGAGTGGAGATGAACCTCCCCCCAAAATATAGCCACGACTATGAGTTTAACCGAACACCGCCAAGCCATTGACCGGATTGACGAGCAACTGGTCCAGTTGCTCAACGAACGCACCCAGCACGTGCTGGAAATTGGGGAGATCAAGCGGGCCGCAGGCGAAGAGATTTACGCGCCCCACCGGGAGCTGGCGGTTTTCAAACGGGTGATCAAGCTGAACCAGGGACCGACGCCGGAGGCCGCTTTGCGGGCCATATACCGGGAGATCATGTCCAGTGCCATCTCCCTGCAGAAGTCACAGACCATTGCCTACCTGGGGCCGGAGGCCACCTACACGCACCAGGCGGCCATCCGGCGTTTCGGGGCCAGCCTGAATTACTCGCCCCAGAAAACCATTGCGGATGTGTTCACCGAAGTGGGCAAGAACCGGGCGGATTACGGGATTGTGCCGGTGGAAAATTCAACCGAAGGGGTGGTTACGCACACCCTGGACATGTTTGTGGACAGCGACTTGAAAATTGTGTCGCAGATCGTGATGCCCATTCAGCATTGCTTGTCGAGCCGCAGCCCGCTGAGCAAGATCACCCGCCTGTATTCGCATCCACAGGCCCTCGCCCAATGCCGTGACTGGGTCCGGCTGCATTTGCCGCGCGCGGAGATCATCGAGGCCTCCTCCACCACCCGGGCCGCGGAACTTGCGGCTGCGGACAAGCAGGCGGCTGCCATTGCCAGCGTTCTGGCCGCGGAGCGCAACCATTTGCCCATCCTGGAAACCGATATCCAGGACAACTCCCAAAATGCCACGCGGTTCCTGGTGCTCGGCCGCCAATGCAGCCCGCCCACCGGCCTGGATCGCACCAGCCTCATGTTCAGCATCGCGGACAAAGTCGGCGCCCTTTACAACTCCCTGGCGCCCTTCCGCCGCCACCGCCTGAACATGAGCAAGATCGAGTCGCGCCCCAGCAAGCGCAAAGCGTGGGAATATTTCTTCTTTGTGGATTGCGACGGCCATTTCCAGGAAAAGCGCCTCGCCAAGGTGATCGGGGAGCTCAAGGAACATTGCAATTTCGTCAAAGTCCTCGGCTCCTTCCCGCAGGACGATAAAATCTAAACTGGCCCCAAACCAGGCTGGCGCCCAGAGGATTCCCCTCCTCGGGGCGGTATGCCAGCCCAGGCCGGCGAGCCGATGCCGTTACCGGCGCGCATCCAATCCCTGCCAGCGATGGGTCCAGCCATCGGCTCCCTGGCTGGTGACCACGAGGAAATCCCCTTCACGCCGCCAGCGCAGCGGTTTTTCATTTTCATCGGCCAGGAACCGGGCTGGCAGCAGCCCCGCCTCGACCATCCTGGCGAGTGATTCCGGCAGCTCCCCATAGGCCAGACGGTAAGCGTAAACCGCGCGGCCGATGGCGAGGCGGATGAAGTGGGCTTCGTGGTGGGTTTTGATGGCGCGCCCGGCTTCCGGGGGCAACCGCAGCAGGCGCAGCATCTCCACCGCCAGCGGGTTGGCCCGCCCGCCTTCTGCGGGCAGAGCGCCAAACCCGAGGAAATGCTCCCCGGCGGTCAAATCATGGATGCCCAGGGAGAGATCCAATTCCCCGGCTTCCCGCGCCCGGAAATCCGCGGCGGGCAGGATGCGCCGTCCGTCGAGTTCAATATCGTAAAGGCCGAAGTTGGGCGCCGAAGCTGCCGTCAGCCGCAGTGCATGGCGGCCCCCGGTTTCCACGGTGAACGGCAGCGTCAATTTGGCGCCGGGCTCGGAATTCGTCCAGCCCAAGACTGGCCGGGCGCCGAACATCCCGGTGGTTTCCACTTGCACCCGGGCCTTGCCAGTCGTCTTCGCCTGGCGGAACGCGCGGACCAGGTGCTGAGCCCGCCAGGGCACAGACCGCTCAGGGTAGGGCGGCAAATGAGTGAAGCCTTTGGGCTCCCCGGTTTGATACCAAAAGGCCACGCTGTTGATGAAATCGGGCCGTTCGAAGAAAAAGCCGTCGATGTCCTCCGTCTTATTGCCTTTATGCTCCAAGGTTACTGTGAGCGATTTGGAGAAGCCGACCGGGTCCAGCACGTGCCAGCGGTAACAGATCCCGCTATCGCCAGCATTGTCGCCCTGCCAGCGCGGCTGGCCAAACCAGTGGCCGGTGCGGGGACGGAATCCCCAGGCGTCGTTGAAATAGTCCTCGGCTCCAGTCCCTTGCAGGCTGGGCGTCTTTTCGCCATCGATGTAGAAGAAGTCGTCGCCCTCGCCCCACCAACCATCCTGGGCCAGGGTCACGGACATGACGGTGCCGATGTAATGCCCGCGCCCCTCGAGATCGGCGATGAGGTAGTCCCGGCCGGCCACCGCCGGGTATTCCTGGCGGTACTGGGCGTGGAAATAGGGCGTGCCAGCGGGCAGGGCGTCCAACTCCACCCAGTCCACCTGCCAGTATAAGCCAGTGGTGCGGTTGGGATTATCGTTGGACACCACGATACGCGCTGACCGGGCGAAAGGCATCCGCCAATAGCACGTGAGGGCGCCGGTGGGCGACACTTGCACCGGGACGCTTTCCACCTCGGCCGGCTGCCCCTGGCCGACTGCGAAAAACTCGCCGAGCGGCACTGCCACACCCGGCTCGGTTCGGCCATCCCAATAGATGCGCAGGCTGAGCGCATTCAGCTCATTCACCCGCCCGGCGTGGCTGGTGAACCAGATGTGGTTGATCATCCCCGGCCCTTCCAGCAGCGGGAATTCCACGGATTTGCCGGGGGGCAGCACGGTCATATCGAGGTTGGCCTCCTGCCATTTGGGAAGCTCGTTGCTGGATACACGGCGATTCCGGCCCGGCGCCGGGGCAGCCAGGGAACCCAGGGGATCATAACCGGGAGCGGCGGGCGGGGCGGGGGAGGCCGAAGGTTCAGGCCGGCCCGCAAAATCCACCCACACGGCATCGTTCATATAAAGCGCGGCGTAGGCGTAAGGCATCAGGCCATCGCTCCCGCTCCGGTTGCTGTTGCGGAACCGGAATACGCCGCCGCCGGGCTGCTTCACCTCGTCGCGATAGCCCACCAGCAAAATGCTGTGGCCATCGAACACCGCCTCGGCCTCACACATCTGCAGGACGTCATTGGTCCATTTGGCCTGTTTGGGCCAGCGCAATCCACCGGCCACCACCCAGCCATCCCGCAAGGTTTTCTTGATGGCGGATAATTGCGCATCGGTGAGACCGGTTTTGACATCCCACTCCTTGATCCAATTCAGCCGCAGGCCCAATCCCAGCCTGGTTTTGGCGTCCGCCATCGCGGCCGCCCCGGGGATTTGTGCCGGGTCAAATCCGGCCTGGTAGGGGAGGTCGTTTTCCAGGCAGATGCCGTAGGCGGCGAAGCCCTTCCACAAATCCGAAAAAAAACCGCCATCGGCGGCGTCACCGCAGGCTTTGTTGGAGGCCCAATTGAGGAACTCCACGCTCAACCGGGATCCGTGCCCCTGGCGTTTGGCGGCGGCGAATTCCAAAGCCCCCGTCAGGGCGAAGGCCGAACACGTGGGCCGGGCCCCTTGCGTGCGGGGCGGCAAGCCCCACTGATCCAGCAGCGGCCGCAGATCGGCCTGGTCCATGGATTCCATCCGGTGGCCCGCCTCCCGAGCCAGGATTTCAGCGCTGGCGGCGGTGGGGATTCCCTGGCTGAAAATGGCCAGCCAGGCGGCGGCGAAGGGGATCAGGATATGTGTTCGCATGCCCGGAATAGTTACCGCCCAACAGGGAACATGCAAGCGGATAGAACCAGGCCATTAAACCGCGGCCGTGCTGCGGAATTGTTATTCCGCCCAACGGTCAAGCACGGCGTCAGGGTGATGGTTGTATTACGCGGAAGCGCAGTTCCACCGTTTGGGGTTTATCCTCCGGGCTGTCAAGGGGCACATTATACGTGACGGTCCAGGTTTGCCGGACAGGATCGAAAACCGTCTGCCAGTAATCGTTGCCATGGACCGCCTGATCCACCCGCGTTTCCCGGCCGTATTTCACCATCGTCAATACCAGCTCACGCGGGCTGGGCAAACCGGCAAAGGTGACGGGTACGAAGCCCACGCCACCGGTGATTTCCACCGTGGCGGCAGGGGATGGTTCCATCCCGATCGCGATCACAGGTGGATAAGCCTGGAGAATCCGCCCGCGAAGCGCGCGCAGGCGCAGGTCATTGCCCGTTGCCTGGCGGTGCACTGCCCGCCAGGTGTTCGCCTGGGTGGCGAGCGATTGGCGCAGGTTTTCGTTGGGGCCGTAATAATCGGCGGCGGCCATCGGCAGGATGAGCAATTCCAGCTCGGCCTCCACAAAATCACCGGGCAGCAGCTTCGTGATTCCGGGTGGGGCGCATAATTCAAGGTTCGCGCTGGGAATGGTTCCGGCTTCCGTGCCATACACGGCGGCAAAAGGCGGGGCATCCTGGCCGCCCAGGCGGGCCCGCCAGGAGCGGATGACCAGGCCGCGCGTGGCCCAGGCGCCCTGCACGGGTTTGAGGTTATCCTTGGCCACCCCGTCGTGCAGGGAAAACCAGGGTGCCGGCCCGGGGCAGGGGATATCCCGCCGGAGGTAGCGCTTGCCCCCGCGGCCGGGATCCCATTCTTCCAGCAGGCCGTCCGTGTTGCCCCGGGCCAGGCGATTGTATTGATGCCAATGGTAGTTATCCGACCCCACCTGGTAAAAGGCCAGGCGGGAGAATGCCACGGGTTTGAGCACCTCGTAGCGCAGGTGATGATACGCCCGGTTGAGGTCGTCGCTGCGGGGGGTGGAAACCCGGATGCGGGTGGCGATGGCCCCATCAGCGGTCACGCCGGAATAAGTCACATCGGTCAGGTTCGGCCCCTGGCAAAGGTAGGCGGTGCGCACCCCGCGCCAGGGCAGGTATTCGCCGGATGCGTCGTAATATACCAGAAAATCACCACCCCCCACGTTGTGGGTCCAATTCCATTTCCGCCGGCCTTCGCCCATGCCCCAGACCATCAGCGGCCGGATGTCATCGATGCGGCAGCGCTGTTGGAGGGCATCTGCCTCGTAGCAGATGGATTCACCCCAGCTGCCGATGGCGGCCTCATCCCAAAGCTGGTTCCAGCCCCAGCCGATCAGGCAGAGCTGGGCATGGGAGGCGGCGGGAACCCCGCCCCAGTGCCCATAAGTGATGTTGAATTCCCCTTCGACCCGGCTGTGCGGGGGCAGGCGCAATACCGTCGCGCTGTGGAGCCAGGGCCCTTCATACAGCATGGGCCGCTCCGGGCGGGCGTGCCAGTTCTTGGAGATTTGCACCGGTATGCCGGTGGGGTGGCCCTGGCTATCCCGCAGCATGGGGGTCAGCCCGGTGACCCCTTCGAAAGGGTGGTCTTTCGCGAAGAGCAGCCGGAAGGTTCGTGGCTGATCCGAAGGGTTGCGCAGGGCCAGTGAAAACCGGTCCAGGTGGTCGAGATCCTCCGCCATGCGCCAGTTTTCCGGAGGCAGCTGCACCGCGTGCCAGCCCCGGACGGGATCGAGGCGCACCTGGACGGGGGTGTTGGGGTGGCGGAGGCCGGTGGCGCTTACACCTTCTTCCACCGCCTCCGGCTGGGGATCAAAAGCCATCCATGTGCCGGCCTGGCGCAGTTCGCCGGCCGGCCAATCGGAGGCGGGGGAGCGCTCTCCTTGGGATCCGGTTGGGCGGGTCAGGCGCAGTTCCAGGGAGGCATTAGTCAGGGCGATTTTTGGGGTGAATTCGAGCCGCCAGGCGAGCCGGTCCGGCCACGCCACAATCTCCAGCCGGCCCCGGCCCTCCAGCGCCTGCCCCTGGGCATCGGCAAAGGTCAGCTCCGGGAAATCGGCCCGCTGGAGGAACCGGCCGTTCTCGATCTGCCGCACCGGGAAATTGAGCCAGTCTTTTTCCGTGGTGGCGGCTCCCGCGCAGCGGAAAATCCGGGATCCGCAGTGGATCGCCAGGAACAATTCCGCCGGGGCCAGGGAAAAAATCCGGCGGTCATCCCCGGTGGCCGCCAGCTCATAAGGGGGCGGATTGGTGAGAGCTCCCAGGTGCAGCGGCTGGAGGTTTTCGACGGCTATCGCCAGGCCGAACCAGCCGGTTTGGAAACAGAGGATTTTGGGCCTGGCCAGCGCGCGGCTTTTGAAATCCCAGCCATTGTCCCACCACATGAGCGCGTAATCCCGCCAGTGCGGCATGGCTTGGGTGATGGACACCTTTGCCAGGGTTTTTTGCTCCTGGCCGGCGGCCGGCGTCCCGGCCCAGCCCGGGCAGGCCAGCGCCAGGATGGGGATCCAGGCAGGATTTAATGTTCGGGAGTGATTTTTCATAGGGGTAAAAAGGAGGCCGTTTGATGAATTCATGGCTGGGAGGCTCGGAAATAATTCCGCGCCTGTTCCAGGGGATTCACCTGCCAGGTGTTGGAACCTGCACCGGTGACCGTGGCCCAGGCCAGCCAGCCGCGCAAATCCACCGAGTTTTGGATTTGGAGGTCGCCGCCGGTGAAGCTCATCAGGGTCAATTCCAGGTGGCTGTCGCGGAGTTGGGCGCGCAGCTTGGGCTCGAATTCGTTGACGATCCCGCTGAATTTTTCCAGGTCGGCGAATTGCCGCTGCCAGGTGGTGTACATGGCCCCCTGGATGCCCGCGTGCGGCTTGGCGGAGTTGAGCCAGTCGCGGAGTTTGTCTACCGGGCTGTCGTAATAGCCCGCAATGAGCTGGCGGTGGCCCCGGTCCGCGAAAAACTTCAGGCTTGCGGCGCGCTGTTCAAAATACCATGGCGCCACGATCACGTCCTTGTCCAGCCCCTCCCAGGAGCCTGTTAAATCGCCGCGCACCAGGTAGTAATTGGGGTGCGCGTTGTGGTTCGGATCGAACATGTCGCTCCACACGTAGATATTCCCGCCGGGATTGACCTCCCGGAGGATGCCAAGGCAGGTGCGGACATTGTCCGCGAGCATGGCCCCGGCGCCGAGCTGGCGCTTTTGGCAGGCAGCGCACCAATTCATCACCCGGATTTCGTCGTGCGACATGAAGTAGCCTTGGGCGCCCCAGGCCGCGTGCATCCGGCGCGCCTGGTCCCGCAGCAGTTCGATGGTCTGTGGCTCGGAAGGGCAGATCATGGCCTGGTCGTCATAGATGGTCACGCCGTGGTAATAGGAGGCGCGGAGCCGGGCGCCTTCCGGCAGCGTGGTTTGCAGCAGGGGCGGCTGGTGGTAAATATCGTAGGATCCGGCCCACGGCAGCACGCCCATGCGGGTGTCCTTCAGCGGGGTGAAATCGATCCCCTCCCGCAGCGGCGTGCCATCTTCGCGCGTGATGTTCAGGGGCGCGCCCTCCCGCCGGACCAGGTTCAGGAAGGCCACCTCCTCAATCGCGGCGTCATCCCACCAGAGCGTGCCGGTGGCGCCGCCCCAGCAGCCGAAATAGGCGGTCACGTTCGTGTAACCGAGCGAATTAAAGACGACGTGATGGGTCTGCCAGTCCTGGGTTGCCTTGGCGCCGAGGTTGTTGAAGTTCAGCGGCTGGTTTCCGGCCAGGATTTTGACTTCCGGCGTGCCCCGAAAATCCTGCGTTTTAACCCGCACAGAAATGTGGTATTGGCGGAACGGCTGCACCTTCAAGGTTTGTGCCAGCCGCGCGTTTTGGCCATTGGGGTTGGTGATCCGGGCGGTGCCTTGGTCGGCGGCCACATTGGCATCCTTCCAGGACCAGGCGGCCAGGTTGGAGAAATCCCCGCCCGGAAAAGCGATGGCGCCGCCTTGCAAACGGGCCACGCCGCCGGCCACCACCAGGGGCGCCTCCCGCACCGGCAGCGCCTCGATCAGGTTTGGATTGTGCCACAGCAGGTCGTTGGAATAGCCGACGCTGAACAGCGCCGGGACGATCTCCAATTTGATCTCGGCAGCCACCTTTTTCAGACGGTTGACGTTATTGAAGTAACGCGGATCCATATCGCCGAGCTTGGCGAACTTGGAATCGCTGAGGAGCACATGGGTATAGCCCGCCTTGGCCGCCCGCCGCAGGAGCGCCTCAAGATCGGTCACGTTTTGATCCACCCAGAGGTTTTGGGAGCCGTATAACCAGCGCTGCAAAGCCTGGGCGTCGGTGGCCAGGCAGAGGGCGGCCAGCAGCCAGGCGATCCACCACGGCCCGCCGCCCGTGGAGGTGGGTTTTTTCATGGTTTGATGATGCATGGCTAATAAATACGCCCTTCCGGCTGGGATAGGTAGAAAAATCCAAGTGGCCAGGTGGCGGTTGGAGACGGGTGGGCCGCCGTGCCGGTGCCCGGATTTACGCCTCCCTTCCCCCTGAACAAATCGTTCTAAATCGTGCTTATCTGCGTCAAAACCTGCCAAAACGAGATTTGGGGCCGAAACAGGAGTTCATCGCAAAAGCCAGCCGGAGGGGGGGTAAAATGCCCGGATGTGGAATCAGGTGGAATTGCGTGGAAGAAGGCGGGCGTTTCCGAAGCAAAGCGGCGGAGGGCGGAAAAAGCCGAGAGCGCAGAGCAAAGAGCCGCCAGTCAAAGGGCGGCCAATAGCGCAGAGCAAAGCGTAAAAAGGCAAACCTCGTTTCGTCAGTTTCATAGGGTTGTTTTTCCTGGTTCAGTCCACATGGGCGCTGGCGCGGATTCAGATCCGCCAGGTGAATATGGCGCAAATGGGTGATGGTGGCCAATCTTCAGTGGACTCGGTGGACTCCATTGAGGAAAATTGCAGAGCTTTGCAAGGCCCGCCTCCCCTCCGTGAATCCCAAAGTGACTCCGCCTGGCAGGCCAGCCCGGTGTTTTGTCCCGCTGGCGGGGTTCCTCACGTCGGCGGCTACCCGCGCTGGGCAATTCAATACTTCTGTTGCAGGCGCAAATCTGAAGCTGGTAGCCGCCGAGGTAACGAGGCGGATCTGGAACTTGCGCAAATCCATCCGCTCCATACCCCATCCGGATTCCATCCGGCAGCCTTTCCGGACGCCTGACATCCGCCTCCTCACGCCGCCGGCTACCCGCGTTGGGCGGGCGAATATGGCCGTTGCTTGGGCAGGCTCAGTGTCGCGTGAATGGGGGCTATGAGGCCATTAAAATGGCCGGCCGGTTCAGCCCGGTTATGGTTTTCCTGGGGATTCGATCCGGTAGAGGTGCGTCCGGCTGCGCAGGAGGAGGGCTTTGCCTGCCACGGCTGGCGAGGCCATGAAACCGCTGGACAAAGTGTTCGTGGCCAGGGATTCAAAGGTGCGGCCCGGTTTCAGGACCGTGGTTTTGCCCTGCTGGCTGCAGAAGTAAATCCGGCCATCGCCGTAGATGGGCGAAGCCGCATAATTCCCGCCGAGGCGCTCGCGCCATACCTGGCGGCCGGTTTCAGCCTCCAAACAGGTGGCCGCGCCATCGTCACTCACCATGTACAACAGATCGCCCACCAGCACCGGGGAGGCGGTCTTGGACACCATTTTATCGGTGCGCCACGCCACGTGCGTATCGGTCACATCGCCCTGCCCGTTCACACGGACTGCCAGCAGCTCGGTTTTGCCGCCGAAGCCGGTGATGAGGAAGGCCAGGCCCTCCCGATAGACGGGGGCCGGAGCGGCGGACCAGGCGTTGTAGCGGACCCTCCAAATTTCGCGGCCGGTGCGGGGATCGTAGGCATAAGCTGCCTTGGCGCCGGCGGTGAGCATCATCGGCTGGCCGGCGACGGTGACGATGAGCGGCGTGCTGTGGGCTTTGCGCAAATCCCCGTCCCGCGCCATTTGCCCTGGCACATCCTCGTCATTCCAGGCCACCGAACGATTGGTTTTCCAAATCGTCTGGCCGGTTTTTTTATCCAGGGCAGCCATGTATTGCACATCCACACCGTCCATGGACAGGATCAATAGATTCTCAAATAGGATGACGGAAGAAGCTGGCCCGCGATAGTGGCGGCAGGGCAAGTCCTGCCGTTGCCAGAGGATTTTATGGCCGGCGGTATCCAGGCACGCAGTGCCGTAGCTGCCAAAATGGATATACACACGCCCTTTTTCGACGGCGGCGGAGGGGGTGGCGTAAGCGTTGACACTGTTGCCGAGCGGTTCGGGCTTTTCGCAGTGAAACAGCCTTTCATTGAAGTGGATGCGGCCGGTTTCGGCATCCACGCAGAGGGCATAGAAGTCCTGGCCTTCGGGAGTGGCGGTGGTCAGCCACACCTGGCCATCCATCTCCACCGGAGTGGACCAGCCACGAAAAGGAATTTCGGTCTTCCATTTGAGATTGTTCGTCTCGCTCCACTGCAGCGGGAGGCCGGCCAGTTGGTCACCGCCCGGGGCGGTGACGTGGCCATCGCCCCATGGGCCCCGGAACTCCGGCCAGTCTGCCCTGGCGGAGGCCAGGCCAAGTCCCAACAAAACCAGACAGGAAACCAAAGGCATAGGGGCTGTTTTTCCACCCCGGTGTGCGCGGTTTGGCCCAAGGAAACGATGAATGTCAAAGCTCATGGCCGGAGGATGCCGTGAGGATGCGGGGCTGTCAACGGCGGTCCGGCAGGATGGCGCGCGGCGAGGCGTGAGCCACCAGCTTGGTCATCAACCCCGGTGGCGGACGATCACCAGCCGGCAGGGAATTCCACCCAATATGCGGCAATGCGCCGGGAGGCAGGGCGGATCTCGTAATCCACGATCAGCCGGCGGCGGGAATCCAGCTGCACCGACACCGGATAGCTGGCATCCTGGATCGGGCTTTCATCGGGATTATACACATAACAAACCAGGGGCTGATCCACCTCCCAGCGCGTGAAATCTGGATCGGTGCTTTTTACTGCCGACACGGAGACCAGGCGTCGGTCCGGGTAAAGCAGGATGGGAGTATGGTTGTGCC
The DNA here is from genome assembly GCA_964409245.1 of uncultured Verrucomicrobiota bacterium. Classification (GTDB taxonomy): domain Bacteria; phylum Verrucomicrobiota; class Verrucomicrobiia; order Limisphaerales; family UBA1319; genus CAIMWS01. Next base: position 2,137 of record CAYPCQ010000007.1, on the reverse strand, counting down.
AGGCAAGCTGGGCCGGAGCCGTGGCGCGGCGGCTTTGGACGTTGGTTTTGCGGGGGATGGACCAATGCTGGCCGCCGTCGCGGCTCTCTGTTTGCCAGAAAAATCCGTCGGATTTAGGGGCGTTGTTGCGCAGGATCCCCACCAGGCGGTCCGGGGCTGCCTCCAGCAGATCCCATTCGTCACCGACAAAGCCGGGGGCATCCGGCACCGGGACGGTTGTCCAAGACCGGCCGTGGTCGGAGGACCGGGCCGCCAGGGCGCCGTTGCCGGGCGCCACATAATACGGGAGCAGCAGGGTGCCATTGGTGAGTACCACGGCGGCGGCACGGGTGCGGGTGTTCGCCTGGCCGATGGGCGCAGGCTGGCTCCAAGACCGGCCACCGTCAGTGGACCGCAGGTGCATGGCCAGGGATGCCCGCGCCGCGGTGTAGGTGTTGTAAACCACGAGCAAATCGCGGTTCGGCAATTCGGTGATGGCCACGTTGCGGTCATCCACTGCAGGAGCATCCACCACGACGGACGGCTTGGACCAGGAGCGGCCCTGGTCGTCGCTGCGGCAAAGCAGGGCCTTTCCGGAACTGGAGTAATCATGCTCCGTCCCCTCCCGAAACACGCAAAGGAGGAGGCCATCGCGGGTCCGTATCACCCATGGCCATCCAGGGTAGGAACCTTCATAAACGATCGCATCCGGTTTGGATTTAAGTGAGGTGGGGGGGGCGGCCCATAGCAGCAGGCAGCCAAGCCACCAGGCAGCCACCAGGCAAAGCAGGCGTATTGACAAGGGAGATCTTGGTTTCATAGCCGGTTTCATTAAACCCAGAGGAGCCGGGGGAGGGCGAGGAAAAAACTGGCGCGCCTGGACTCCCCGTCTGATCCTTGCGGAACGCTTGCCATGGCGAGCCGGAGCGGATATCAAATACATCCGGCTGTGGCGGAAAACCAGCCGGCAAATGGTGACCGATGAAAAAAAACCGCGCAACAAGCATCCTGGATTGGACGGGCCCGGATTCGACATATCCTGGCGGCTGCTTCCTTTGTCTGCCGCGGCCAATGGCTGACGCATGGCGATGAAGCGGCCCGACTATTTCCTGGTGGACCTGCCGGTCGAGGCGGTGATCACCCCGGATCTGATCACGCAAGCGGCGCAAACCCTGAAGTTAAACCGGGAGCGTTACCTTCGCCAGCGCACGACCGTGAGCCTGGTGAAAACTTTTTGCCAACTGGCGCAAGGCTGGCTCCAACCGGAGTTCCCCTTCCGTGTGGAGGCTTTGCAATTGGGACCGGCCGCGGCGGGAATTCCGGCCGCTACACTGGCCCGGGGCTTGGACGATTTTTTTGGGCGGTTCACCACCGGCGAATTCGCCGCCTGGCTGGAGCAGGAATTCGGGCAGCCGGACCGCTTGGATACCTTGGGGGCGTCCCGCCCGGAGCAACGCGGGCAGCGGCGGTCCATGGCCCACGGGCCGGAATTGATCGCGTGGATGCCGGCCGCCGAGCCGCCCATTGTCCCGATGATGAACCTCGTGGAGGGGTTCCTGGTCCGCTCCGCGCAGTTCATCCTATGCCCCAAGCCAGCCGTATTTCTGACGCGCCTGTTCGCGCATTCGCTCTATGAAGTGGAGCCCAAGCTGGGCGCCTGCCTGGAAATTGCGGCCTGGGGGGATGGCCGGCGGGAATTGGAGGATGCGCTGTGGGCCGAAACCGATGCGGTGGCGGCCAATGGCAGCGCGCCGAAGCTGGATGCCATCCGGGGCCGGCTGCCGGGAAGGGTGCGGTTTTTGGGCGATGAGGAGCGGGTGAGTTTTGGTTTCATCACCAGCCAGGCATTGCAAAGCCTGGCGGGGCTGGAAATAGTGGAGAACGCGGTGGCGGACATTGTGTCCTGGAACCAGGCGGGGTGCCTGGCCCCCCAGGTGTTTTACGTGGAGCGCGGGCCGGGCAGCGCCGCGGAAGTTTTTGCGGAGCAACTGGCCGGAGCGCTGGCGAAATGGGAGAATCAACACCCTCGGGGTCCGCTGCCGCCGCCGGCCGCGGCAGCCATAGCCACCAGGCGGTCGCTTTACGCGATCCGGGCCGCCCATTCCCCGGACACCCGGTGCTGGTTCAGCCAGGGATCGGAGGCCTGGAGCGTGGTTTA
>CAYPCQ010000006.1:4326-116805 GCA_964409245.1 uncultured Verrucomicrobiota bacterium | reverse complement strand
TCTGACTCCACTTTTTCGTCTCATGGAGTGTCAATCTATTCCAGGACGGGACCTTCATTTTTAGTTTCATGATTTTAAATCCAATTGTTGATTAAAATGTAGCACCTGGCGTGCCAGGACCGGCCATTAATCGGAGTTAAACCATCCCAACTAATTGATAAAGAGCGAGTTATAGCCAAATAAAAAAATCACGAATCCGGTTTCAATCCGCGGAAAAAATGTAAGGCAATCCGACACTTTTTCGGCGCGCAGTGGAAAATCATCCGCAAATGCCTCCAAATGAGGCGTTTATGACGGAAGCCTCAAAGTGTAAGGAAACCTGTCATGTTTTCGGTTTTTTGGCGGATTCCGTTTTAAAGTGATGGCCGGCAGCAGGTTAGGGATTGGAAAAAAAATGCAAGGCGATCCGACATGGCCTTTTGGCCCTATCTGGTGGTATTTAACGTTATCCATAAACGACTGAGGCACAATGGGATCGGATTTCAGTGCCGATTAGGAGCTGATCATCGCCTGGGGATTTTCCCGAGTCCATGTTCTGCCAATCGAAACCGATGTGGTTTGGGGTTTCTGCGGTGGATTTCCTGCCACCGGATCAGGCCCGGTTTTTCACTGATCCGCAACCGCCCGCGGCAGGATCGCAAGACAAGTTGTGGGCGATAAACCGTAGATGATTGGTTAATCCAATGGCGGTGCCGCAGACCCGGTTCTCGCCGCCCAGGGTGGCTCCCGTTGGGGATTCGCGCAGCCAGAATCCTTACAGGGCCAGTTTTCCCTGGCCCCGCCCCACCAAAAACAACCCAAACCGTTGCTGGCTAAACTTTGGAGCCGAGTGTTCTCCGCAATCCGGCAACCCCCGCCAGCGCAAAGCCCAGCAGGGAAAGAGAGGCCCCGCCATCCGGAACCCGGTGCCCGCTTTGCGCATCATGGGAGTTTGGGGCAAACTGGTCGATGGAGACTTGATCGTAGGTAATGGTTGTGCTTTTCCTCCCGATTTTTATTTTTTCCGAAATTTCTTTTATGGTCTCATCGTAGAGGTCGAAGTGGATGGAATAGCCGGCCGCCAGGGCGCTCGTGTCGATCGAGAAGGCCGCGTAATACATCCCTTTTCCCGTGTTTGAAAAACCACCTGGATTGAATTCCGTATCGTAAGGGGTGGTTTGATTGAGCTTTGAAAACTTGAAGTCAAACTCGTAATAAAAGGTTGGGAATATCCCATGCGGGCTGAGGGTTTTTCCCTGAACATCGGGCAACTCCGTCAAAGGGGGCGTGCCAAAAATCATGTCGCTTGTGACGTCGATTTTTTCTCCGTTGACCGAAAAGGAACCCAGGCTTTGGGCGATATTTGGAACCGCGCCATTCTTATATTCCACGGCGGCTGAAATGTAATAGGTCCGTTTGAGCGCGTCCTCTGCTTCCTTGGTATTAAGCAAGGCGTACAACGTGAAGGACGGTCCGCTGGAGTAAATGGTTTGATCGGCATTGTTATACCAGCCATCGCCGACATCCAACTGCAGTGTGGGAATCGCCTGGACGGCGGATTCCATCATAAACGCGCCACCCACTGCCAAGGCAGTGAGGCCGAGCCAATTTGTTTTTTTGATCATTTGTATCACAATCTTAAATTCCGTTATGGAAAGCCCTTAAGCAATTGCCGCGCCAATCCGGAAAACGGAGTTTGCCCGGGGTCAGGATTATTGCTGTAATATGCTGCAGTCCAGATGATTGTGAAATCCAACTAGCGGCCGGAAAGCCGGTTTCCAGGCGGACCTGGGCCTTAGTGAAGAGGCCCAAAGGCAAGCCTCCCTGTAAACTTTACAGCCCAGGCTGTATTATCTGCATCCGGTGGCGGGCTTAGACCCTTTTCCCGGCGGCCATGCCACCACCGTGGGGCGGCCATATGGCGTTCAGCCGCCGGGGGGCGAGCAGTATTTTGGCTTTGCGTGGATTGGATTTTGGCTTATGCTGAACCCGCTCTGATATGTTACGCCCAGCAAGAATAGCGGCCGGCACCACTTTGGTGGCGCGGCCGGGCCTGTTTTCCTTACCTGCCTGGCGCCGATGAAAGCCAGCCTTTACAATCGATCCAGCCCGGTGGGCGCCGCACCTGCAAAAACGAACGCTCATGGCTTATAAACTGCAAGACCTGATCGATATCGGGCAATTCCAGATCCTGCAGGACCGGCTGAACGAGATCTATTGCTTCCCTTCCGCCATCATCGACAATGATGGCAACATCCTGACGGCCACCGCGTGGCAGGAGGTCTGCACGCAATTCCACCGGAAGCATCCGGATAGCGGGCGGGAATGCCACATCAGCGACCTGTATATATTGAGCCACCTGCACGAGGCCAACCCCGCCGTCAGCTACCGCTGCCCGCATGGCCTGGTGGACAACGCCACGCCGATCATCATCGACGGCATCCATTACGGCAATTTCTTCACCGGGCAGTTTTTCCTGGAACCGCCGGACCTGGAATTCTTCAAGGCCCAGGCCCGGAAGTATGGGTTCGAGGAGGAGCCATACCTGGCGGCGGTCCGGAAAGTGCCGGTCTGGTCGCCGGACCAGCTGAACAGCTACCTCTTTTTCATCAAGGGGCTGATCGCCATCATCTCCGAAAGCGGGTTGAAGAAGCTCAAGGAGATCGAGAGCCGGAAAGCGATCGAAAGCACGGAAAGGCGCGCCAACATCATCCTGGAGACGGCGATGGACGGATTCTGGTCGGTGGATCTGGAGGGGCGCCTGCATTCGGTGAATGAAGCTTATTGCCGGATGAGCGGGTATGCAGCGGGGGAACTGGTGCAGATGCGCATCACCGACTTCGAGGCCAGGGAGATGCCGGAGGAAACGCAGGCCCACATGGAAAAACTCCTGGCCACCGGGCAGGACCGGTTCGAGACCCGGCACCGGCGGAAAGATGGGGGCGTCTATGACGTGGAAATCAGCGTGCAATACCGGCCCGAAGCCCGCCCGCCGATATATGCCTTCCTGCGGGACATCACGGAGAAAAAACGGGCCGAGCAGGAATTGCGGAAGAGCGAGGAAAAATTCCGGACGCTCTTCGAGAGCGCCGCGGATGCCATCATCATCCATGACGGAGAGGGCCGCATCCTGGCGGCGAACCGTGCGGGGTGCGAAAATTACGGGTATGCGCCGGCGGAGTTTATGGCCATAAATGCCGCCCAGATCGATACCCCCGAGGAAAGCGTCCACCTGCCGGAGCGCATAGCGCGGCTGATGGCGCAGGGAGTGATCCAATTTGAAACCGAACACCAGCGCAAAGACGGGACGGTACTGCCGGTGGAAGTCAAGGCCCGGCGGATCACCTGGGACCGCCAGGAGGCGGTGATGAGCATCTGCCGCGACATCACGCAGCGGAAACTAGCTGAAGCCGCACTGCGGGAGGCCAACCGCCTGGTGGAGGAGTCCCAAAGCGTGGCCCGTCTGGGCACCTACACCCTGGATATCGCCGCGGGCATTTGGACCAGCTCCCGGGTGCTGGATGAGGTGTTCGGCATCCCGGGTCTGGATTATGCGCACGACATCGAGGGCTGGGTGGGCATTGTGCATCCCGCCGACCGGCGGGCCATGCAGGAATATTTCATCCAGGAGGTGGTGGGCCAAAAAAAGAGCTTCAACCGGGAATACCGGATTGTCCGGCACAACGACGGCGCCGAACGCTGGGTGCATGGTCTGGGCCGGCTGGATATCAACCCGGAAGGCAAGGCCGCGCGGATGATCGGCAGCATCCAGGACATCACGGAGCGCAAGCAGGCCGAACTGGCGATGCGGGAAAGCGAGGAGCGCTTCCGCACGCTGATCGAGCAGGCCGGGGACGGAGTGGAATTGCTGGATCTGGAAGGCCGCTACGTGGGCTTCAATGCCGCCACCCTGCGCCAATTGGGCTACACCCGGGAGGAAATGGCGGGATTGACCTTGTTCGACGTGGACATCCAGCTGCGCCGGGAGGATTACGTGAGCCCGGATTTACCGGCCCAGGCGGGTTCGCCGCTCAGGCTGGAATCGGTCCATCGGCGGAAGGACGGGACCACGTTTCCGGTGGAAATCATCGCCTCGGCGATCCAGCTGGGGGGAGTCCGGCACAACCTGGCGGTGGTGCGCGACATCACGGAGCGCAAACGGGCGGAGGAGCAGATCCGCAAGCTGTCCAGCGCGGTGGAGCAAAGCCCGGCGAGCATCGTCATCACCGATCCCGCGGGGGCCATCGAATACGTCAATCCGACGTTCACGCGGGTGACGGGATTTACGCTGGAGGAAGTGCGGGGGCGGAATCCGCGGGTGCTCAAGGGGGATAAAACCTCGGCGGAGGAGTATCGCCAAATGTGGCAGGCGATCACCCAAGGCCGGGAGTGGCGGGGCGAGCTGCACAACCGGAAAAAAAACGGCGATTTGTATTGGGAGTTCGCCTTGATCTCGCCGATTGTGGACCAACAGGGCCGCATCACCCATTTCCTGGCGGTCAAAGAGGACATCACCGAACAAAAAGCGCTGGCGGAGCAGCTGCGCCAGGCGCAGAAGCTGGAATCGATCGGCCAGCTGGCCGGGGGCGTGGCCCACGACTTCAACAACCTGCTGGCGGCCATGATGATGAACCTGGGCGGCCTCCAGGAGGATCCAGGCCTGGACCAGGAGACGCAGCAGATGCTGGCCGAACTCATGGCGGTGGCCCAGCGGGCGGCCGATCTGACGCGGCAGCTGCTCATGTTCAGCCGGCGGTCGGTGCTGGAGAAGAAAACCCTGGATATGAATGAAGTGGTGGCGAACCTGCTCCGGATGCTGGAGCGGCTGATTGGCGAGCATATCCGGGTGCGGTTTGACCGCCGGGAGGGATTGCCCTTGATCGAGGCCGACCCCGGCATGCTGGAGCAGGTGCTCCTGAACCTGGCCGTGAACGCCCGGGACGCCATGCCCCGGGGCGGCCAGCTGGGGATCCGCCTGGAAGCCCTGCCGGTGGATGAAGCCCGGGCCCAGCCTTACCCGGGGGTGCGGCCGGGCGGTTTTATCTGCCTGACCGTGTCGGATACCGGCTGCGGCATGGACGAAGCCACGCGCAAGCGGATTTTTGAGCCGTTTTTCACCACCAAGGAAGTCGGCCGGGGCACCGGGCTGGGGCTGGCCACGGTCCATGGCATCGTGGGCCAGCATCAAGGGTGGGTGGAGGTGGAAAGTGAACCGGGAAAAGGCGCCACCTTCCGCATCTACCTGCCGGCGGGCGCCCGGCCGGAGCGCCCGCGGCTTCGCGCTGAGGAAACCCGGGTGGACCGCGGCCAGGAAACGATCCTGCTGGTGGAGGATGAGGAGAGCGTGCGGCGGTTCACCGCCAAAAGCTTGCGGCGGCTGGGCTACCGGGTGGTGGAGGCCGCCAGCGGCCCGGAGGCTTTGAAAGCATGGGATGAAAGCCAGGGGCAGATCGACTTGCTGATGTCCGACATGATGATGCCGGAGGGCATGACGGGCCTGGACCTGGCGGAAAAGCTCCAGGCCATGAAACCGGGCTTGAAGGTCATCATCTCCAGCGGCTACAGCGCGGAAATCGTGGACCAGGGCCTCCCGGCCGGCCGGCCGATCCTCCGCCTGCAGAAACCGTATCATTTGAAAACCCTGGCCAAGGCCATCCGGGAATGCCTGGGCCCGGGCGCCGAACACCACCCCGGCCCAGGGGAGGCGGGTGGCGGGCCTTGACCGCGCAGCGATTGGATTCCTGCTGGAGGCTGGGCCGGCCGCGGGAACTGATTTATAAACGAAGGAGGATCGAGTTTTGGATTACCCCAACAAAGTGGGTGTCATGAAGCACCGCATCCTGGTGGTGAGCGCGGAGGCTGGCTGGCCAGCCACCATTTGCCCCCCATTGGAGCAAGCCGGGTGCGCCGTTTACACCGCCGCCGCGGGCCGCCAGGCGCGGGAATCCGCGCAGCGCCACCGTCCCCAGCTGGTCCTGATCGATGGCCGGCTGCCGGACCCGGGCAGCCTGGCGCTCTGCCGCCAGCTCAAGGGGGATCCCGCGCTGCCGGAGATCCTGGTGGCGATCCTCGGGGGATCCGGAGCTGATCCCGCCCACCCGGCCCGGTGCCTGGAGGCGGGGGCCGATGATTGCCTCCCGGACCCGGCTGGCACCGAGGAATTGCTGGCGCGGGTGGGGCTGCTGCTCCGCATCGCGGATGTGCAGGAAGCCCGGCGGGAGCCAGCCGGGGCGCGCCAGCAGGAAATGGCCGGGCGCCGCCAGGCAGAGGCGGACCAGGCCCGGGTGGAGGGGGAACTGGAACAAGGGCTGCGTTTTGAAATCCTGCTGGCGGATTTGCCGGCCCGTTTTGCGGACACCCCCGCCGCCCCGGCGGGCGGCGGGCTGGAGCAGGCCCAGCGCCAGGTCTGTGAATGCCTGGGCCTGGACGCTTCCACCCTTTGGCAGCGGCCGGCGAATGACCCGCAGGCTTGGGCAGCCACGCACCGGTATCGAGCGCCCGGCGGGGCGGTGCATTCCGGAGGCCTCGAAACGGCGGAAGACCTTCCCTGGTGCCTGGCGCAGGTGGCGGCCGGGCGGAAAGTCCGCCTCGCCGCCCTGGCGGAAGCGCCCCCGGAAGCCGCGCGGGATCGGGAGACCTGGCGCCGCCTGGGCATCCAGTCTTTCCTGGCCCTCCCGCTGGTGACCGGGGGCGGGGCGGTGCGCGGCGGATTATCGTTCAGCACGGCGGGGGCCGCCTGCGCCTGGCCGGAGCGGCTGGCGCGCCGGCTGGAGCTGGTGGCGCAAATCTTCGCGGATTCGCTGGATCACCGGCACACGGCCGGCGCCCTCCGGGATAGCGAGTCCCGTTTCCGCTGCCTGAGCGAGAATTCGCTGGCGGGGATTTACATCGTCCAGGACGGGCGGCTGGCGTATGTGAACCAGGCCCTGGCAAAGATCTTCGGCTATGAGCCCGGGGAGCTGGTGGGCGGGGATCCCCGGCGGTTGATCCATCCTGAGGATCAGGCCCTGGTCATGGAAAACCTGCGCCGCCGCCTGGCCGGGGAGGCGGAATCCGCCCACTACGAGTTCCGCGGATTGGGCCGGAAGGGGGAGCTGGTCCACATCGAGGTGCTGGGGGTGCGGGTGGATCTGGATGGCCGCCCCGCCATCATTGGGAACCTCCTGGACATCACCGGGCGCAAGCGCGCGGCGGCGGCGCTGGCGGAGAGCGAAAAGCGTTTTGCCGCCTTCATGCTCCATCTGCCGGCGGCGGCCTTCATCAAGGACGCCGCGGGCCGGACGCTGTTCGCCAACCAATACCTGCAGGATTTGCTGGGCCTCCAGGATTGGCAAGGCAAAACCACGCCTGAACTGGTGGGCGGCGCCGCCGGCCTGAAAATGGCCGAAGACGACTTGAAAGCCATCCAGTATGGCCCCTTGAAGATCGAGGAGACCATCCCGGACGGGCACGGGGCGGTGCGCTCCTTCGAGACGATTAAATTCCCCATCAGCCAGGAGGGGAAGCCGCTTTTGATCGGCGGCGTTTCAGTGGAGATCACCGAGCGCAAAAAATCCGAGCGGCGGCAGCTGCATGCCCACAACCTGATGCAGTATATCATCGCGCACGCCCAGAGCGCGATCGCGGTGCACGACCGGGATCTGAGATACATATTTGTGAGCGAGCGCTACCTGCGCGATTACCGGGTCAAAGCGCACGATGTGATCGGCAAACATCATTATGAAGTGTTTCCCGATCTGCCCCAGAAATGGCGGGAGGTGCATCAGCGGGCGCTGGCAGGGGAGGTTTCCAGCGCCGATGAGGATCCCTATGTGCGGGAGGATGGCTCCGTGGATTGGACGCGTTGGGAATGCCGCCCGTGGCATGAGGCCAGCGGGGCGATCGGCGGATTGATCATCTACACGGAAGTCATCACCGAGCGGGTGCGGGTGGAGGAACAAATCCGCAAGCTCTCCCGGGCGGTGGAGCAAAGCCCGGTGAGCATCGTGATCACCGATCCGGCGGGGGCCATCGAGTATGTGAACCCCAAGTTCACGCAATTAACCGGCTATACACTGGAGGAAGCGCGCGGGAAGAATCCCCGCCTGCTCAAGGGGGGCGGGACCCCCCCGGAGGAATACCGCCGCCTTTGGCAAACCATCACCGCGGGCGGCCAGTGGCGCGGGGAATTCCACAACCGGAAGAAAAGCGGGGAGATGTATTGGGAATTCGCCACCCTTTCCCCCATCCTGGATGCCCAGGGGCGCATCACCCATTTTCTGGCGGTGAAGGAAGACATCACCGAACGGAAAATCCTGGAGGGCCAGCTGCGCCAGGCCCAGAAGCTGGAGTCCATCGGCCAGCTGGCCGGGGGGGTGGCGCACGATTTCAACAACATCCTGGCGGCGATCCTGATCCAGCTGAGCTGCCTGCAAATGAATCCCAGCCTGGACGAAGAGACCAGGGAAGGGCTCCATGATCTGGCCGCGGAGGCGGAGCGGGCCGCCAACCTGACCCGCCAGCTGCTGATGTTCAGCCGGCGGTCGGTGCTGGAGGTCCGGGCGCTGGATTTGAATGAATTGGCTGGCAACCTGCTCAAAATGCTGGGGCGTTTGATCGGCGAGCACATCAGCATGCGGTTCACCCCCAGGGACGGGCTGCCCCCGGTGGAGGCCGATCCGGGCATGCTGGAACAAGTGATCATGAACCTGGCGGTCAACGCCCGGGACGCCATGCCGCGGGGGGGCAAACTGACCATCAGCCTGGAGGCGGTGCAAGTGGAGGAATCCCAGTGCCAGGCCCGTGCCGAGGCGCGGCCGGGATTATTTGTCTGCCTGAAGGTGGCGGATACCGGGTGCGGCATGGGCGAGGCCACGCGCCAGCACATTTTCGAGCCGTTTTTCACCACCAAGGAAATCGGCAAAGGCACCGGGCTGGGGCTGGCCACCGTCCATGGGATTGTGGGCCAGCATAAGGGCTGGATCGAGGTGGATTCCCAGCCCGGGCAGGGCGCCACCTTCCGGGTCTTTCTCCCGGCGGCATCCCGGCAGGCCGCGGAGCCGGCTCCGCCGGAACCGATCGAAGCCACCCGGGGGAACGAAGCCATTTTGCTGGTGGAGGATGAGGTGCGAGTCCGGCTGGTCACGGCCCAGGGCCTGCGGCTGCTGGGCTACCGGGTGTTTGAAGCGGCCAACGGACGCGAAGCCCTGGCCGTATGGGAGGAACATCACCGGGAGATCGACCTTTTGCTGACCGACATGGTCATGCCGGAAGGCCTCACGGGCCTGGACCTGGCGGACCAACTCTGCCGGTTGAAGCCGGGCTTGAAGGTGATCCTCTCCAGCGGCTATAGCGCCGAAACGATCGCCCGCCATTCGCCCTGGTCCAGCCACCACCTGCGCCTGCAGAAGCCGTATAAGCTGGAAGTTTTGTTCAGCGCCATCCGGCTGCTCCTGAATCGGAAGTGAGCCGGAGGAAGCAGCTGGCCACCGGGTGAGACGGTTATGGCGCCAGGCCGGCCGCGGAAGGAGAACCAAGAAAAACCCAAATTCCGCAATTGCACCCGGCATGCAGCTTGCTATATCCATGCCTGCATTTATTTTAACTGCTCAATAAATTAATGAGACATTTGAAAAACAGTATCCCGGAGCGGGTGGCTTCGGCGTCCCCAGGCTTTTCATTCATCATCGTTTTATGCTGGCTGGCGGCGGCCGGCGCCTCGCATGCCCAGTCACAGGGCATTCTTAGAGAGGTATTTACGGGCATCAGCGGAGTCAATGTGGCGGATCTGACCAACGCGCCCGCGTATCCCAATAGTCCGGCGAGCACGAATTACGTGACGGATTTATTCGAGTCGCCCACCGATATCATGGAGCAGTATGGCCAGCGCATGCACGGGTATTTATTGCCACCACAGACGGGCAACTACACCTTTTGGATAGCCAGCGATGATGGAGGATCCCTGTTTTTGAGCACGGATGAGAATCCGGCCAACGCCCGTTTGATCGCCAATGTCAATAGCTGGACTTCCTCCAGAGAATGGAGCAGGGAGTCCAACCAGCAGTCCGCCCCGATCCCGCTGCAGGCCGGGAAGATATACTACATCAGCGCCTTGATGAAGGAGGAGGGTGGCGGGGATAACCTGGCGGTGCGCTGGCTCATGCCCGACGGCACGGACCAGGCGCCGATGCCGGCCACGAATTTATTCCCCTGGGGAGTGGCCTTTGCGGCGCCGGTCATCGACAAGCAGCCCGTGGCGGCCACGGGGCCGGAAGGAGGCTATGCTACCTTTACGATCGGTTTGCAGGGGGTCACGGTGGCGAATTACCAATGGCGCTTGAATGGCGTGAATATCGCCAATGGCACCGGATCCACCCTGGTCCTGGGGCCTTTGCGGATGGCGGACCAGCAGGCGGCCATCGATTGCGTGGCCTCCAACAGCAAGGGCAGCGTCACCAGTTCCGCGGCCACGTTATCCGTCACGCCCGATGCCACGCCGCCCCAGCTCAAGGAACTGATCAGCCAGGGGACCACCCGGCTGCTGGTGGTGTTCAACGAGCCGGTCAGCGCGCCCACCGCCACCACGGCTGCCAACTACGCCATGGATGGGGCGGAGGTGCAGAGCGCGGCGTTCGCAGGCGATAGCTCAACGGTGGAGCTGACGGTGACCGCCCTGGAATATGGCAGCCGGCACACGCTGACGGTGAGCCAGGTCGCCGATGCGGCGGCCACGCCCAATCCCATCGCCGCAGGCTCCCGGATGGATTTTGTGGTGGCGCAATTCGCGCCGGGGGAAATAGGTGGCGCGAGCCGGGGCGCCGACACGTTCGTGGCTCCCGGCCAGGTGGATGCCACCGGCTCCGGGACAGGCATTGTGGGGGCCGCGGACCAGCTACATTTTTCCTATGAGCAACGGACCGGGAATTTTGACCTCCGGGTGCGGGTCCAATCCTTCAGCGCGCCCGATCCCTGGTCGGCCGCCGGGCTGATGGTGCGCGAATCGCTGGCCAGCGGCGCGCGGTTTGCCGCCTCCCTGGCAACCCCGTCGATCATCGGGTGCAACTTCCAGTATCGGGCCACCGCCAATGCCGCCGCCGCCGTTTCCGGGGCGTTCCCGGTCAATTACCCCCTGACCTGGCTCCGGATCGGCCGGGTGGGGAACGTGTTCACCGGCTATGCCAGCATCGACGGCACGAACTGGACGCAAACCGGGTCGGCGACGATCGTCCTGCCCACGACGGTTTACGCGGGCCTGGCGGTTTACAGCCGCAGCACCAAGGCCAGCGCCACCGTGGAATTCCGGGAGTACGGGATCCAGGCCGGGGGGGTGGTGAAATCGTTCGCGGGCACGGGTGAGCCGCTGGGGCCTTCGACCCGGCGCACCGGGCTGGCCTTTTCCGAAATCATGTATCATCCGCGGACCCGGGCGGATGGCAAAGAAACCGAGTTCATCGAGATGTACAATGGGGACATCATCACCCTGGATCTGACCGGGCATTATCTCTCGGGCAACGTGGATTACCGGTTTCCGGACGGGATCCAGCTGCCCGCCGGGGGATTCCTGGTGATCGCCAAAACCCCGGCTGATCTGCAGGCGGTTTATGGCCTCAAGAAGATCCTTGGGCCCTATGCCGGGAGCTTGGGGAATAAAGCGGGCTGGCTGCGCCTCCGCAGCCCCGCCGGGGCGGTGAAGCTCGAAGCCGCTTATAGCGGAAATCATCCCTGGCCCGCGGCGGCCGATGGGGCCGGCCATTCGCTGGTCCTGGCGGCGCCTTCCTACGGCGCGGCCAGCCGGAAGGCCTGGGGCCCGAGCAGCCGGAGCGGCGGATCGCCGGGCGGCATGGATCCGGTTTTGGCCAATCCCTGGGCGGCCATCGGGATCAACGAATTCCTGGTGAACCCGGCCGGAAACGGCCCGGCCGGCTATATAGAATTGTATAACCATGGCAACCAGGAGATCGATATTTCGGGATGTTTCATCACGGACAGCCCGGCCACCAATAAGTTCCGGATCCCGCCCCAAACCACCCTCGCCGCCCGCGGGTACGCGGTGTTCAACCTGGCCGAAATGGGCCTCTCGCCCAAGGCCTCCGGCGACACCCTGTTCCTGGTGAACCCGGACCAGACCTGCGTTTTGGACGCCGTGGCTTACGCTGGCCAGGAGGCAGGCGTGCCGGCGGGCCGGTGCCCGGACGGGGCGGCTGATTTCCGGGTGCTGGCGAACCCGACGCCGGGGGCGGCCAATGCCCTGTACCGCATCGCGGACATCGCCATCAATGAAATCATGTATCATCCCCGGTCTGGAAATGAGGAGGACGAGTATGTGGAATTATACAACCGCGGCGCCGGGGCCGCCGATCTGAGCGGGTGGAGATTCACCGATGGGATCGACTTCGAGTTCCCGCCGCTGACAAGCCTGCCGCCGGGCGGATACCTGGTGGTGGCGAAGAATGCGCTCCGGCTGAGGCAGCACTACCCCAACCTGGGAGTGGCGAGTACCCTGGGCAATTTCCAGGGCACCCTCGCGGACAGCGGCGAACGGCTGGCGCTGGCCAAACCCGCCACGGCGGTGGCCACCAATGAATTCGGCATCCTGGTGACCAGCCGATTTTTCGCCACGGTCGATGAGGTGGCGTATGACACCGGCGGCCGCTGGGGCGCCTGGAGCGATGGCGGCGGCAGCAGCCTGGAACTGATCGATCCCAACTCGGACCATCTGCGGCCGGGCAATTGGGCCGATAGCGACGAAACCGCCAAAGCGGCCTGGTCCACGATCGAATTCACCGGGGTGCTCGACAACGGGAACGGCAGCTTCCCCCCGGATCAATTGCAGGTGGAGCTGCAGGGCGCCGGGGAATGCCTGGTGGACAACGTCGAGGTGATGGCGCCCAACGGCCCCAACCGCATCGCCAACGCCACTTTCGAGGCCGGCCAAAGCCCCTGGGTGTTCCAGGGCAACCACCGCACTTCAACGATCGACGGCGCGGGCGGATTGGAGGGCGGCAAGTGCCTCCACGTGCGGGCGTCCGGCCGCGGGGATACGGGGGCCAACCGGATCCGGGTGGCCTTGAGCACCGCCCTCGCGGAGGGCAACACGGCGACCCTGCGCGCGCGGGTCCGCTGGCTGGCCGGCTGGCCGGAATTCCTCCTGCGCCTGCGGGGCAACTGGCTGGAAGCGGCGGGGCCGATGACGGTGCCCCTCAACCTGGGCACGCCGGGCGCCCCCAACAGCCGGGCGGTCCTCAACGCGGGGCCGGCCATTTACGAGGTGACGCACAGCCCGGTGCTGCCCGCCGCGAACCAGGCGGTGGTGGTGGCCGCACGCGTCAACGACCCCGACGGCCTGGGATCAGCCAGCCTGTTTTACCGGATCGATCCGTCGGCGGCCTGGTCCAAAATCGACCTGGTGGATACCGGGGCGGGCGGCGATGCGGTGGCGGGGGATGGCCTTTATTCGGCCACCATCCCCGGCCGGGCAGCGGGCACTCTGGTGGCGTTTTATGTGACGGCGGCTGATCGCGCCGCGAACCCCGCTTCCGCGCGGTTCCCGGCCGAGGCCCCGGCCCGGGAATGCCTCATCCGCTGGGGGGAAACGCAGCCGGGTGGCAACCTGGGCGTTTACCGGCTGTGGCAGACCGCGGCCAAGAGCAATTTCTATTATTCCCGCGAAGCGCTGGCGAACGACCCCATCGACGCCACCTTTGTCTATGGCAATTCCCGGGTG
Source organism: uncultured Verrucomicrobiota bacterium (assembly GCA_964409245.1). Lineage (GTDB taxonomy): Bacteria > Verrucomicrobiota > Verrucomicrobiia > Limisphaerales > UBA1319 > CAIMWS01. The sequence goes on along the minus strand of CAYPCQ010000006.1, from coordinate 103,124 downwards.
GTTTACAACATCAACATGCGCGGCAAGGGCAGCCCCTGGCACGGCGGCAGCATCGGCTACGATTACATCTTCAATTTCCCCAAGGGCGAGGAGCTGCTGAGCGCGCAGTCCATGGCTTTGGTAACCATCGGGAACCTGGGCAGCGATGACGCCCTGCAGCGCGAGCAGGCGGCCTTCTGGATGCTCGATCAAATGGGCGTGCCCAACCTCCATCGCCGGTTCGGCTACTTTTTCAACAACGGGAACCGCCAGGGGAATGTGTACGAGGATACCGAGGAGCCCGATGGCGATTACGCCGAGTCCTGGGCGCCGCAATACGGAAAAGGCGATCTCCACAAAATCGAAGACTGGTTCGAGTTCGACGACAACGCCTCCGGGTTCAGCAACGTGGATGCCACCCTGCAGAGATTCACCACCACCGGCGGCCAGCTTAAATTGGCCCGCTACCGGTGGGATTGGCGGCTGCGGTCCGTGCAGAACAGCGCCAACAACTACACCAATCTGCTGGCCTTGGTGGAGGCGGTGAACCGGCCGGACACCAATTACACCGCCCAGGTGGAGAACCAGGTGGAGGTGGAGCAGTGGATGCGGGTGTTCGCCGTGGAGCATGCGGTCGGCAATTGGGACGCCTACGGCTATAACCGGGGCAAAAACATGTATGCCTACAAGCCGGCCAACGGCAAGTGGATGCTGCTGCCCTGGGACATCGATTTTGTTTTGGGCTCCGGCAGCGACGGCGCCACCAGCGATGTGTTCGGGTGCAATGATCCGGTCATCAGCCGGATGTACGGCCACCCCCCCTTCCAGCGGGCTTATTGGCGGGCCTTCCGCGACCTGGTCAACGGCCCCCTCAAGGCGGAGAACATCGCCGCGATACTCGATGGCCGTTACCAGGCTTTGGTGGCCAATGGCATCGCCCTGGCCAATCCCGCGGGCATCAAGAGCTATGTCCAGCAGCGCCGGGATTACTTGATCTCGCGGCTGAACGCCGTGAACGCCACGTTCGCCATCACCAGCAATAACGGCAATAATTTCACTTCGGCGAAGAACTTCGCCTCCCTGGCGGGCACCGCACCCATCGATGTGAAAACCATCGCAGTCAACGGGGTGGCCTACCCGGTGACCTGGACCGGTTTGACGGCCTGGACACTGGGCGTTCCGCTCGCGCCGGGCAACAACAACCTGACGGTGACGGGCTTGGACCTGCGCGGGCAAATGGTCGCGGGCGCGGCGGACAGCATCGTGGTGAACTGCACGGGCGCCACCGCCAACCCGGCGGACAGCGTCGTGATCCATGAGATCCATTACCATCCGCTGAAGCCGGACAGCGAGTTTGTGGAAATCCATAACACCTCAGCCACCGCCACCTTTGACCTCACGGGCTGGCAGCTCGAGGGCGCGGATTTTGCCTTTCCGGAAGGATCGCTCCTGGCCCCCAATGGCTTCCAGGTCGTGGTGAAAAACCGCGCCGGTTTCGCGGCCGCCTTCGGCCCCAATGTCATTCCGATCGGGGAATATCCGGGGAGCCTGGATCATGGGGGGGAGACCCTGCGGCTGCTCATGCCCACCGCCGTGACCAATGAATACGATCTGGTGGACACCGTGCGGTATAACGACAAGCTGCCCTGGCCCGCGGCGGCAGACGGCCAGGGGCCTTCGCTGCAGCTGATCGATCCGCTGCAGGACAACGGGCGGGCCGGCAACTGGGCTGCGGCCCCCACCAACGCCACGATCCTTGCCACCCCGGGCGCGGCCAACACCGTCAAAGCCACCCTGGCGGCCTTCCCGAAGCTCTGGATCAACGAAGTGCAGCCTGAGAATATCGGCGCCATCAAGGACGCCTCCGGGAAGGCGGGGCCGTGGATTGAGCTGTATAATGCGGGTTCCACGGCGGCCAGCTTCGCCGGCCTGTATCTGTCCCAATCCCCCTCGAACCTCACCGCCTGGGCGTTCCCGGACAGCGCGGTGGTGGCGGCGGGGCAATATGCGCTGATTTGGGCCGATGGCGACACCAGCCAAACCACCGCCGGAGAGATCCATGCCGGATTCAAGCTCGATCCGGGGACCGGGCATGTGGTGCTGTCGCGGATGCAGCAGGGCCTGCCCGCCGCCATCGACTGCCTCAAGTATGAACAGCTCGCGGTGGGGCGCAGCTTCGGCTCCCTGCCGGATGGGCAGCCCTACACCCGCCGCCTGATGCACTATCCGACGCCCGGGGCTGCCAACAACCCGGATGCGCTGCCGCTGCAGGTGTTCGTGAACGAGTGGATGGCCGCCAATGGGCAGACGCTTGCCGATCCGGCCGACCAGCGCTTTGACGACTGGTTTGAACTCTACAATGCCAGCCAGCAGGAGGCGGACATTTCCGGCTATTATCTTTCAGACACGCTGACCAACGCCACCCAGTGGCTCATCCCCGCCGGAACCGTCATTCCCGCCCGCGGGCAGCTCCTGATCTGGGCGGATGGCGACACCGGCCAGAATGGCCTGGGCGTGCATGCCGGCTTTAAATTGAGCGCCACGGGGGAGTCGATCGCGCTCTTCACCCCCAATGGCAATCTGGTGGATGCGGTGACCTTCGGGCCGCAAACCGCCGATATCAGCCAGGGCCGGTGGCCCGATGGCGCGCCGGAACCGTTTTTCCCGATGCCGATCCCCACCCCCGGCGCCCCCAATTCCACCGCGGCGGGCAATCACCCGCCGATCATCCCCTTGATTCCGGAGCAAATCGTGACGGAGGGCGAAACCGTCCAATTCACCGCCGGCGCCTTCGATGTGGACCGGCCGGCCCAAACGCTGACCTACTCCCTGGATGCGGGCGCGCCCGCCGGCGCCACGCTGAATCCGGTGACCGGCCTTTTCGCCTGGACCCCGGCCGGCACGCAAGTGCCCGGCACGAACCTGGTGGCCATCCGCGTCACCGACAACGGTGACCCGGTGCAAAGCTCGGTGCGCACCGTGCGCATCGTGGCCATCAAACTGAATCACGCCCCGGTGTTGGAGCCGGTGGCCAGCGTCACGGTCAGCGAAGGTTCCCCCTTGTCGCTGACTTTGAGGGCGTCCGAGGTGGATGCGGGGCAAGCCTTGCGGTTCTTTCTGGCCTCCGGAGCCCAGCAGGGCATGAGCCTGGATTTGGATGCCGGCCGGTTCACCTGGACTCCCGGCGAATCCCAGGGCCCCGGCAGCTACCCGGTGGTGGTCAGCGTCCTCGATAACGGCGTGCCCGCCTTATCGGCTTCGCAGTCGTTCACCATCAACGTCGCCGAGGTGAACACCGCGCCGGAACTGGCTCCGGTTCCCGGCCAACTGGTCCAACAGGGTGGGACCTTGTCGCTGCCGCTGGTGGGATCGGACGTGGATTGGCCCGCACAAACCCTGGCCTATTCCCTGGCCGAGGCGTCCCTGCCGGGCGCCAGCCTGGATCCGGCCACCGGCGTCCTGACCTGGACCCCGGCGGACGCCCAGATCCCAAGCACGAACCGGATCACGGCGCGGGTGACCGACAACGGCGCCCCGCCGCTCAGCGCCTCGCGCACGTTCGACGTGGTGGCCACCCGGCCGCCGCCCTGGAAATACTTCACCACCACGGGCACCGGCAGCGCCTCGCTGCTGTATGTGTATCTCACCAGCCCCGGCGATCTTTACCTGGACGACCTCAAGCTGGTGGCCGGCGCCACGCCCGAGGCTGGGGCCAACACCGTGCTGAACGGGGATTTCGAGTCGGCCCTCAGCGGTTCCTGGACGGTCTCCGCCAACCATGCGGCATCGGCGATTGCCACCAACACCTTCCATGCGGGGAAAAGCTGCCTGCATGTCGCCGCCTCGACGGGCGGCACAACCAAGGATTCGTCGATCTACCAAACCATTAATCCGGCGCTGACTTCCGGTGGCGCTTATACCTTGAGTTATTGGTGCCTGCCGGGCAGCAACAAGGTCGATTTGGTGATTCGTCTCTCGGGATTCGGGATTCTCTCCAGCAACACGATCGTGGCGGCGCCGAACACCGCTCCGCTGATCGCCGAAATACCCCGGCAAGAGCTTCCGGAAAACGCCGGCTGGACCTGCCAGGTGCTGGCCAGCGACACCGATCTGCCCGCGCAGAAGCTCACCTATGGCCTGGAACCAGGCGCGCCCGCGGGCATGGCCATCAGCGCGGCAGGGTTGATTTCCTGGACCCCGGGCGAAGCTCAGGCGCCGTCCACCAACACGGTGACCGTGAAAGTGACCGACAATGGCAACCCGGCCCTGAGCGCCACCCGCAGCTTTGTGGTGGTGGTCAAAGGCCGGACCACCGCGCCGCAAATCTCCAGCATCGAACAAACCGCCGCCGGCAGCATTAAAATCACCTGGATATCGCAGCCCGGGGCGGTTTACCGGCTGCAATACAAGCAGTCCCTGAGCGACCCACAGTGGGCGGCCGTCGATTCGCTGGTGGCCAGCGAAACCACCACCTCGGTCAGCGATGCCCGCGGCCAGGCCAGCCAGGGCTTTTATCGCCTCGAGGTCGTCAGCTCGCCCTAAGGAGCCGTCAGGAAATAACCTTTGCAATCTGGCTGGTTCTTTTGGCGGCTGGCGGCGTTGCGCGCTCGTTACAGATCGCAATGGATCTGCTCCTCGCGCGCGCCTTGCCAGCCACCAAAATTCCTGCGCCATACTGGCATAGTTTATTTCCTGGCGGCATCCAAAGCGGACGCTTCCGCGAACCGGTTTCGCAGCCGCGCCTTCTTCCGGAAAACACCGCCGGCTACCGGGTGGTGTTTTCCGGGGTGGGCAGGGGTGTGAACTTGAAGCTGCGGATGATCAATTCCACCGGCTTTTGGTCCGCGGGCGGCAGGCCATTGCAGCACCAAAGATTGAGGTGGACCGGCATGGGCTTCCGGGCAATCCGGTCCGCCGCATTGGCCGGCTCGTAGCGCCAGTCCGCCAAGGGGCGGCTGTGGTTTTCGCCCAGTCCGGCGCTTGATTGGAAGCGGATGCTGGCCGGGCTCCAGGAAAAGCGGTGGGTGCTCAAATCGCCCTCCAAAATGAAGGGGAACGGTTTGGTCTCCTGCCTCAGCCCCGTCCGGGCGGGCCAGACCGTAAAATTGCCGATCGGCGTCGCCGCCCGGCCCCACCGGGCGAACTCAATGTCGATTTCCTGGGTGCCATCCGGTCCGGCATCAGGCGTGGGGTAGTTGAACAGCCCCAGCACGACGTTCTGATCCAATTGGTCCACGCGCCCGGCGAGCGCGAATTCATACTGTCCGAAGCCCAGGCGATCCTGGGTATGCACCTCCGAGCAATACCACCGGCCATCGCGCTCGGTCAGCTTCAGGTGGAGCCAGCCATTGGTGTCCACCGCAACATTGTCCGGATCCCAATAATTCGGGCCGGGCCCACCTTTGCCAGCCTGCCGCACCTCCCACGTATAGCCGGAGAAACGGATGGTGGTGGCGGGATAGGCCGAGCCGGCCATCACCAGGGCGGCGAGGCCGGAGATCAGGATCGTTTTCAATGCGGTCATAAGCGATTTGTTTTCCAACCGGGCGGCCAGGCGCCTGACGCATGCGGGGCGGACCTGGGCTGGATTGTGGAAACGGGCAGGCTGGGTCTGCGCACCTGGAAAAAGGGATGGCGCGGTGCGGGAAAACACCGCGCACATCCCCGGGAAGTGTTTGGCTTAGCCGTTCAGCGGCCAGCCGGGCCGGTAGGTGCGGCAGAGGTATTGGGCAGCCTCGGGGCAATCGGTGACCTGCCCCGTGGCGCCGTCGTAGCTGAATTTTTTGCCGACCCGGTAGGCCACCAGGCCCAGGAGCATCATCTCGATCATTTTGCCGCCGTAATCGAAATCACAGGAGGTTTTCAGGCTGCCTTTGCAGGCGTTGATCCACTCCCGCTGGAACCCTCCCCGCATGGGCGGCAGCAAGGCTTCCCTGGCCCGGGGCTTGTAATAGGTAAAGTCGGCTTTATCCCCGCCAGGGTAGAGGACGCGCGAGGTGAAATCGGCCACCAGCACCCCCTTGGTGCCCTCGAACATGGCGCCGTGGTCGATCGCCTTCAGGTTGATGCACCGGTTGGGCGATTCCGGCATGGCCCCACCCTGATACCAGGAGGCGCGCACGGCGGGCCGCCAGGTGTTGGCGGGGATGTCGAAATGCTCCTCGAACCGGACCGGGGTGACGTCGGGATTGAATTTGTCGCCCTTGGCTTCGGCGGAGGTGGGCAGGTCGGCGTCCAGGGCATTCCAGGCCAGGTCCATGGTGTGGCTGCCCATATCGCCCACCTGGCCGCTGCCGAAGTCCCAATACATGTTCCACTGCAGGCAGTTCATCCCCGGGCCGCCGGAGAAATACCCGGGATTGTAGGGATGGTAAGGCGAGGGGCCGAGCCAGAGGTCGTAGTGGAAATGCCGGGGCGGATCCCCGGCGGCTGGCAGGTAGCCCGGCCGGCCCAGCTGGCGGTTGCCCCAGGCGCAAACCGATTCCAGCTGGCCCACCGCGCCGTCCAGGATCAATTCGCGCACCCGGTTGAAATTCTCGAACTCATGGCGCTGGGTGCCCACCTGGGTGGCCAGCTTGCCTTTGTGCTTGAGGTAGTTGGCGCGGACCACCCGGGCCTCCTCCACGCTGTTGGCCAGCGGTTTCTCGCAATACACATGCAGGCCACGGTTCAAGGCCCAGTTGGCCGCGAAGGCGTGGTTATGATCGGCCGTGCAGCAGACCACGGCATTGATGTCTTTTTGGTCGAGGCATTTGCGCCAATCGTTGTACTGCTTGGCGGCGGGGAACTTCCGGGCCCCGAAGGCCAGGTGCTCCTCGTTCACATCGCACAAGGCCACCACGTTTTCCGTGCTGATGGCGCCAAAATGCGCCTCGCCCCGGCCCCAGGTGCCCAGCAAGGCGATGTTCAGTTTGTTGCCTGGCGCATCGGCGCCGAACAAGCGCACGCGCGGCAGGATCATTGCCCCGGCTCCAGCGATGGTGGCGGCCCTGAGGAATTGGCGTCTTTTCATAAGTTGCAATTATTTGTCGTAATGGGTTTTGGTTCGAATTTTCATAAAACTAAAGCGCCCCCGACCGGGGGTCAATCTTAAAGGTTCAGGCGGGGGCGGGCGCACCGGGCGATAACGCAAAGTTCCGCGCGCGGCGCGCGCTGGGCCTCGGATTTGGGGGCCGGCCGGGTTGGAGAACACGCCTTGGATCGTTGAGAAGGAGCCAATCATATGCGTTTTGCCCGATTTTGGGCTTGCAACACCTATCCCTTGATTTAGGTTGGTAATGCCTGAACCCCGCATGTGCGGGTGTTCAAAAGAGGCTGAGAAAGAGAAGTCAACGTAGTAACCTAACCGTTAACCCTCCGTTGCCGCTGCAACGTTCGGTCTGTTAGGCAATGGAGTCTTCGCCGGCTGTGACACGCCGCCAAGTCTCCCGCAGTGAATTGGACATATTGTTATGTTAACCATGGAAGAGGCCCTAAAGCAAAGTCTCTTTGCTTTTTCCCCGGGGCAGATCGTCAAAGGAACCATCATCGAAGTCCGTCCCAAGGAAGTCCTGGTGGACATTGGCTACAAGAGCGAAGGCGTGGTTCCCGGCGGCGAATTTGATGACATCCATACGGTCAAAATCGGCGACCAGATCGACGTGCTCATCGAGCGCCTGGAAGACCGGGACGGCAACGTGGTGCTGTCCAAGGAAAAAGCCGAATTCAAGCGCAACTGGGAGAAGATCCTGGCCGTGTGCAACGAAGGCGGCACCATCACCGGCAAGGTCAAGGCGGTCGTCAAAGGCGGCCTGCTCGTCAACATCGGCGTGGAAGCCTTCCTGCCCGCTTCCCAGATCGACATCTCCCCGCCGAAGAACCTCACCATTTACGTGGGGAACATTTATGAGTTCAAGGTCGTCAAGATCAACCAGGAGCGCCAGAACATCGTCCTTTCCCGCCGCGAGCTGATCGAGCAGGAACGCACCGAACGCCGCGCCAAGCTCCTGTCCGAGATGACCCCGGGCGACATCCGCAAGGGCACCGTGAAGAACATCACCGACTTCGGCGCCTTCATCGACCTGAACGGCATCGACGGCTTGCTGCACATCACCGACATGAGCTGGGGCCGCATCGGGCACCCCTCCGAAATCCTCAAGGTTGGCCAGGACATCGATGTGGTGGTGCTGGACATCAACCGCGAAAAAGAGCGCGTCAGCCTCGGCCTCAAGCAGAAGCTGGCCAATCCGTGGGACCAGATCGAGAGCAAATACACCGTGGGCGTCAAGGTCAAGGGCAAGGTGGTCAACCTGGTGCCTTACGGCGCGTTTGTGGAGCTGGAGCCCGGCGTGGAAGGCCTCGTGCACGTCACCGAGCTGTCCTGGACCAAGCGGGTGGCCAAGCCCTCCGATGTCCTCAAAGCCGACCAGGAAATCGAGGCGGTGGTGCTCGGCATCAACCGCGAAGAGCAGAAGATCTCCCTCAGCATCCGCCAGCTCGAGACCAATCCGTGGGACCGCGCCGCGGAGAAATACCCGCCGAAGACCCGCGTCAAAGGCAAGATCCGCAACCTCACCAGCTACGGCGCCTTCATCGAGCTGGAAGACGGCCTGGACGGCATGATCCACGTCTCCGACATCTCCTGGACCCGCAAGATCAACCATCCTTCCGAAGTCCTCAAGAAGAGCGAGGATGTGGAAGCCGTGGTGCTGGAAATCGACAAGGCCAACCAGCGCATCGCCCTGGGCATCAAGCAGCTCAGCGTGGATCCGTGGGCCAACATCGACCAGTTCTACCGCGTGGGCGACCTCATCACCGGCAACGTGACCAAGCTCGCCAGCTTCGGCGCCTTCGTGGGCCTGCAGCACGACATCGACGGCCTGGTGCACATCTCCCAGGTGAGCGAAGACCACGTGGACAAGATCAAGAACGTGCTCAAGGTCGGCCAGGAAGTCACCGCGCGCGTCATCAAGATCGACAAGGGCGAGCGGCGCATCGGCCTCTCCATCAAGGCCGCCAACTACACTCCCGACCAGCTCAAGGCCGAGCAGGCCATGCTGGATGCGCTCAAGCCGGGTGAAGATCTGGTGGCGCTGCAGCACGCTTTCGATGCCGCCGACGAATCCCGTTTGGACGAGCCCGAGAAGTAAACCCGCCCGCCGGGGCCAGCCGCTCCCGGGCCGGTATCAAATTGACAAAGGACGCCTTCCAGGGCGTCCTTTTTTGTTCGGGCCAAGGTTGGTGGGAGTTTTCCGAGCGGCTTAACCAGAGTTGTCTTGGTCCGTAGAAAACCAGCCTGCAATTGACCTCTGAACAGCCCCCCTTTTCGGAACTGGAATGGGGGATGTTATGAACCTGCCACCCTCAAAAGGGGGCGGCCTGCTGCACCCGGCGTTCCTCCTCACCCTGGCCCTCTACGCCCGAGGAGAGGGAATACGCCTTGGGAGTGAAAGCTCACCACGGAAGCCAAGCGAAAAGTCCCCGGCCTCGCCATTGTGGCGTGATCCGGAAGGCGGACCCGGAGCATCCGTGAGCCGCTACGGCCTGCAAATTCAGGGTTTCGGCCTTGGGCGGATGGGGCCTGGTTTGAACTTCGTCTACCCCAGATCCGCCTCGTTACCTCGGCGGCTACCAGCGTTTGGTTTGCGCCTGCAACGGCAGGGTTCGCCCGCCCGAGGCGGGTAGCCGCCGCCGTGAGGAGGCGGATCTTCCACCCGGATCACGCCACGATGGTATTCTGCGGGCCAGGTTCCGGATCAGGATTTGCTTTTGCTCCAGGCCCCGCGCAGGAAGCGCAGGAAATTGCCGTGCATGATCCCCTGGATATCCGCGGCCCCGTACCCCCGCCGCTGGAGCATCCCGGGCAGGCGGGCCAGGTCCGCGATGGTGTCCAGGTCGGCGGGCGACTGCTCCCGGCCGAAGGCGCCGTCCAGGTCCGAGCCGATCCCGGCGTGGAGGGCATTGCCTGTGACCTGGCAGATGTGGTCCAGGTGATCGGCAAAGTGCTCCAGCTTCAGGCCGGCGGATTCGGGCGTGGTGACGCCGCGGATCCAGCCCGGCACCAGCATCCAGGCATCCAGCGCGCAACCGATCACCGCCCCGCGGCCGGCGAGGAGCCGGATCTGCTCGTCGGCGAACTGGCGGTTGTGCGGCACCAGCGCCCGGCAATTGGAATGGCTGGCCCAGACCGGGCCTTGGAAAAGATCCAGCGCCTCCCGGAAGCAGTCATCGCAGAGGTGGGAAGCGTCCAGGATCATCCCCAGGCGGTCCATCTCCTGGAGCAATTCCCGGCCGCGGGCGCCCAGCCCCCCGGTGGCGTCCGTGCCCTGGGCGTAGGTGCCGGGGCCGTAATGCGCGGGCCCCACCGCGCGCAGGCCCTGGGACCAGGCCAGCTCCAGGTGGCGCAGCGTGATGATGGAATCCGCCCCCTCCAGGCTGAGGATATAGCCGATGGGGGGCGCCGCCGGGGGGGCCTCCCCAGCCTCCTGCGCGGCCAGGTATTGCCGCCAGGCGTGGACCTGGGTTTCCAGGCCCTCCAGGCCGCGGATCTGCGCCATTTCCCCCGCCTCCTCCATGGCCCGGTACCAGGCCAGCTGCCCCTGGGTTTGCGCCCACGCCTGGGCCGGCGAGTGCCAGCCGGGCAGGGTGCTGCCCGGTTTGACGTAGCGGCCGATCTGGGTGGCCACGCACACGCCCAGGCCGCCCCGGCGCATTTCGGGGAAGCAGACCGTCCCCCGGCCGCGGTCCGGCTTGTCGCGCAGGCCCTGCTCGCGCTCGCGGAGGTGCGCGATGGGCCGGGTGAAGTCGCGGTTCCACTCCAGCGCGTTCATGGCGAGGTCGAGGTGGGAGTCGAAGATCAGGTTTGCGGCGGGGCCGTCTTGGATTTCCATAAAAAAATCAGGGCAATGGGTTGGCGGTTTTACAGGACCAGCCCCAGGAGCAGCGTGAACCCCAGGGCGATCAGCGAAAGGACGGTTTCCAGGACGGTCCAGGTTTTCAAGGTTTGGGGCAGGCTGAGGTTCAGGTATTCCTTCACCATCCAGAATCCGCCATCGTTCACATGGGACAGGATGAGCGAGCCGGCGCCCATGGCCACCACGAGCAGCTCGCGGTTCAGCCCGGGCACGGTGGCCACCAGCGGGCCCAGCAGCCCGGCGGCGGTGGTGACGGCCACGGTGGCCGAACCGGTGGCGACCCGCATGGCGGCGGCCACCAGCCAGCCCAGCAGCAGGGGGGGGATCTCGAGGCGGCCGGCCAGGCGGGCGAGGGTGTCCCCCACGCCGCTCTGGGTCAGCACCGCGCTGAAGCCCCCGCCGGCCCCCACCACCAGGAGGATCTGCGCCACCGGGGCCAGGGAATCTTCCGAGAACTTGAGGAGCTGGCGGCGGTCAAAGCCGCGCGCGGAGCCGAACGACCAGAAGGAAAACAGGGTGGCCGCCAGCATCGCCACCACCGGGTGGCCGACCAGGCCGGCCCAGGCGCGCGGGGCGGAGCCTTTGGCGAAGGCGAGGTCCGCCGCCGAGGCCAGGAGCATCAGCAGCACCGGCAGCAGGCTGGTGAACAGCGCCAGCCAGAAGCCCGGCGCCGTCTGCGCGCCGGCCTGCGGCACAAATTGCTGCGTGAACCCGCCGGACCCCGCGCCTTCCCCCCCGCCCGCCTTTTCCAGCCGCCTCCCCAGCCACGGCCCGGCGAGCAGGGTGGTGGGCAGCCCGACGAGCAGGGAGTAAAAAATGGTTTTGCCGATGTCCGCCCGGAGCAGCTCCACCGCGGCCAGCGGACCCGGGTGGGGGGGCACCAGGCCATGGACCGTCGAGAGCCCGGCCAGCACCGGCAGGCTGAGGCCCAGGAACGAGCGGCCCGTCTGCCGCGCCAGCGTGAACACCACCGGCGCCAGCAGCACCAGCCCCACGCTGAAGAATACCGGCACCCCCACCAGGAACGCGATCAAGGCCAGCGACCACGGGGCCCAGGGGCTGTCCGGGGTGCGGACCAGGGTGGCGGCCATTTTCCCGGCGGCGCCCGACTCCACCAGCAGCTTCCCCAGCACGCTGCCCAGGGCGATGACCAGGGCGATGGAGCCGAGGACATTGCCCAGGCCGGTGGTGAACGCCTTCACCACCCCGGGCGGGTCCAGGCCGGCGCCCACGCCCAGGAACAGCGAGGCCACCAGCAGCGCGATGAAGGCGTGCCACTTGAACCGGGCGACCGCCACCACCAGGCCCAGGATCGCCAGGACCATCAGCAGCAGGCGGTAAACATCGGGATGGGTGGCCAGCCAGCGGATCAAAAGGTCAGCCTCCGTTCCCGGGCCGCCACCGGCCAGCGGGTGGCGGGCTTGCCGTGTTCGATGACCAGCGCCTCCGCATGCAGCGCCACCGTGGGGCAGATGTGCCAGGGCAGGCCATACAGGCAGTCGCCCGGCGCGAATTCGCCGGCCCGGGGCGTCGCGATCACCAGGTGCTCCTCGCTGTGGGCCACCGCCTGGGCGCCGGGCAGGTTCAGGAACACCACGCGGGGGGGCGGCATCTCGGAGGCGATGGCCTTGTGGCCCAGGTCCAGGCACAGGCGGCCCGGCCCGGGCAGGCTGACCACCCGGCACAAGACCAGCGCGGCCGGCAGGAAATCCAGATCCGGCAGCTGGGCGGCATAGCCGGCGTCCCAAAAAACACAGGTGCCGGGGCTGCATTCCACCCCGGCCCGGCGGGCATGGAACGGAAAGGTGGGCGTGCCGCCCGCCACGATCCGCGGGACCGGCAGGCCCGCCGCCAGCAAGGCCTCCCGCAGGGCGGCCACCGGGGCGAAGGCCGCCTCGCACGCCGCCCGCCGGGCCTCCGGATCGGGGTCGTGGAGGTGGCCGTCGTAGGCGTGCAGACCGCCGGGCTTGAGCCCGGGCAGGGAGGCGATCAGCCGGTAGAGCGCCACGGCCCCGGCGTTCGGCGGCAGGCCGGTGCGGTGCTGGCCAATGTCCAGGTCCAGCAGAACTTCCACGGCCGGCCCGCCGGCGCCGGCCGCGCTGGAAAGGGCGCGCAACGCCCCGGCGTGGTCGCCCAGCACCGCGAAGCCCACGCCGGGGTGGGCGCGGGCCAGCGCGAGGAAACGGGCGATGTTCGGCCCCACCGGCGGGTAGGCCAGCAGCACCTCCCGGGCCCCGGCCTGCGCCGCCATCTCCGCCTCCGCGATGGTGGCGCACTTGAACTTGCCGATGCCCAGGGCGGCCTGCAGCGCGATCAATTCCCGCATCTTGTGCGTCTTCACATGCGGCCGCAGGCGCTCCGTGCCCCCGGCCAGGGCGATCATCCGCCGCAGATTTTCCTCCACGCGCCCACGGTAAACCAGCAGGCTGGGCGAGGGGAGTTTTTCCACTCCCGCCACCTCATACCAGGGTGGTGGATGCAGGGCTGCCGTCATGGCCTGGCCCCCCAGGCGCCGCCGCTCCGCCAGGCCCGCGGCTCAGCCAATGATCGGGCCATGGCTCAGGCGATTTCAAAGATGGCCTCGACCTCCACCGGGATGTTGCCCGGCAGCGAGCCCATGCCCACCGCGCTCCGCGCGCCCACCCCGTTATCCGGGCCCCAGACGCCGGCGAACAGCTCGCTGCAGCCGTTGATGACCTTGGGGTGCTCCAGGAAATCGGCCGTGGCATTCACCATGCCCAGGACTTTGATGACGCGCACCACGCGGTCCAGGCTCCCCAGGCCTTGGCGCAACGTGGCCAGGATCGCCAGGCCCGTCTGCTGCGCCGCCGCTTTGCCGCCCTCCAGGTCCAGGTCCGCGCCCACCCGGCCGGTGATCAACGTGCCGTCCGGTTTCAAGGGTCCGTGGCCGGATACATAGGCCAGGTTGCCGATGATCACCACCGGCTTGTAAACCCCCACCGGCTTGGGCGCGGCGGGGAGTTCAAGGTTCAACGCTGTGAAATTGGCTTCCGCATTCATAATTCAGCCGGTTATTTAAACCATTCCCGCGCCCGTGGCGAGCAAGATTGTGCCGCCCCTGCGGCTCAGTCCGCTAAACGCCGGCGTGGGATTTTCGGGCGGCGGGCCGGGGAATGGCCACGAAAAGGTTCCCAGGGCACAAAATGAAAACGGATCCGGGCGAGGCGGAGTCCCGGGCTAAAAGCGCCAGCCCGGCGGCGGCGGTTGTTTTTATCCGGCTCCTAACTTAGCCAGCGGGTGGCCCGGTCGGCCAGGCGGCTCAGGGAAATCCGCCGCGCCAGCCAGGACTGGCGCAGCTCGATGGCGTGCTGCGGGCAGAATTCGTGGCAGCAGTAACAGCAGATGCAGCGGTGGTCCTCCACCTGCGGGCTGCCCACGGCCGCTGCCGGATGAATGGCCGTGGGCTTGACCGGGCAGCCGGCCGCGCAGATCCCGCATTGGGTGCAATGCGGCAGGATCCGGGGGCGGGGTGTCCACAGGCGCCGGATCCACCGCAGCACAAAACCGGGCAGGGGCACCAGGCGCTGCACATCCGCCAAATGCGGCACTTGCGCAAAATCCGGCACGCACAAGGAGCGCCAGTCATCGCCCGTAACCTGGATGTTCTGGAGATCCGTGGTCCCATAATGCTGGCTGGCGGCGGCGGCCAGCACCGGCGCCTGCGGGGGCTGCAGGCCGATCATCCGGCAGGCCACTGCATCCACAGCCACCAGGCAGGCGCCGGCCAAAAGGGCGCCGACCTGCCGGGGCTGGCCGGCGCTGGGCCCCGCCCCTTCCATGGCCACCACGGCGTCCATGATGGCGAGCGCCGGGCGGGCCACCCGGTCGATATCGAGGATCAGCGCCGCCATCCATTCCGGCTGGCGCAGCCGGAAGTGCCATTGGCTTTTGAGGGAGCCCGGGATCAATCCGTATTGGTTTTTCAAGGCGCCGGTCATGACCAGGTGCCCATGGGTTTTCAGCTTGGGCAGCGAGATGATCACGTCCACCTCCCGCAGCACGCGGGTCAACGTCAGCTGGGGAGCCACCCGGTGGCCGGGCACCGGGTATTCAGCGGCCTCGGAAAAATCCACCAGCCGGGCGCCGGTCTCCGCCAGCACCGGCTCCAGCCCGCACCGGCTGGCCACCTTGTCCAGGGCGCCCATGCCGGGGCTGTCGCCGATCCACGGCTCGCCCCCGGCTTCCCGCACCAGCAAGGCCACCGCGCGGATCACCGCCGGATGAGTGGTGACGGCGCGCTCCACGGGAAAGCCGCCCAGGAGATTGGGCTTGAGCAGCACCCGCTGCCCGGGCTTGACCCAGGCGCGGATGCCTCCCAGGTGATCCAGGCAGGCGCGCACGGCCGCCAGGATTTCCGCGGGATCGTAGGCGGCGGCTTTGGCCAGGGCCACTTGCGCAGAGGTGCTCATATATTCATGTTAAATACAAGGCCGCAGCTTTGGCCCGCAGCCAGGGGCAGGATACCTCCCGGCCGCCGCCGCGCAATACCTGGCCTTTAGAAAACCGCCTGTTAAATGGGAATGCCTGGCCAGGTAAGGAGGACCGCCGGGGGCAGCAGGACTCCCCTCTCACCCGAACCATCTCCCCGCCAGCGGGGCAAGGGGATCCGCGGCGGGATGGCGGAAGGTTCCGTTGCCTACGCAAACCTGCCGCTGGCGCAATCCCATCCGCTCCCTACCCCATCCAGATTCGGCCCGGCAGCCTTTCCGGAGGCCTTGCGTCCGCCTCACGTCGGCGGGTAAACGCGCTGGATGGGCGAGCACGGCCGTTGCCTGGGCGCGCCGCTTACCGCCCGCCCTGCCTCCCATCGGCCAGTTGCACTTTGGCTGCACATCGCCGGCTGGCGCAAAAGACCACCAACCCGACCCGTGCCCATCTTAATTCTGCCGCAGGCAGTTAACTGCTTGAGCGCACGGTTTTTCCCCAGAGCTGGGGCGCCGGCCCAGAAAACGCCCTCCAACCTTCCTCAGCTTTCCTGCCACGGGGGTATTCCGCAGCCGACTCTTTTCCGTGGAAATCCAAACTGGGAACCGATAGGTTGCCCGGGTGAAAAAATTCAACCGATGCGCCGGCTGGCGCTGGCTGCCGCTCTGGCTGGCGCTGAGCGCAGGCGCGCCCGCCTTCAGCGCCCCGATCATCACCGAATTCATGGCCGTGAATGAATCGGGCCTGGCCGATGAGGAGGGCGAGTTTTCTGATTGGATTGAGATCCATAATCCGGAAAACGCCGCGATCCCGCTGGCGGGCTACCATCTCACGGACAATGCGGCGAACCTGGGCAAGTGGACTTTTCCCGCGGTCACGCTGAATCCGGGAGCTTATCTGATCGTTTTTGCCTCCGGCAAAAACCGCACCGATCCCGCGGGCCGCCTGCACACGGATTTCCAACTCTCGGCCGGGGGGGAGTACCTCGCCCTGGTGGCGCCGGACGGCGTGACCGTGGCCAGCACCTTTGCGCCGGGCTACCCGCCCCAATCCGGGAAGGTATCGTTCGGCCTCAGCCCGGCGGGATCCCCCCCGGCCTGGGCGTTTTTCACCACGCCCACCCCCGGCGCGCCCAACGGCAGCGGCACCCGGGCGGGCCCCACCATCCAGGCCCTGGAGGCCAATCCGCTGCCGCCGGCGGCCGGCCCGCTAACCATCACCGCGCGGGTGCTTCCGGCCAACGGCCCGGTGGCGGCCGTGAAGCTTTATTACCGGCGGATGTTTGCCGCCGAAACGATGCTGCCGATGACGGACGACGGCACGGGAGGCGATGCCTTGGCGGGCGATGGCATCTGGACCGCGATCATCCCGGCCACGGCCTTTGCGCCGGGGGAGATGACCCGCTGGCGGTTCCTCGCCACCGACAGCCAGGGCGCCGAAACCAGGGAGCCGGCCTTCCGGGATCCGCTCGATTCCGGCCAGTATTTTGGCACGGTGGCGCCGGATGCCAGGATCCGGTCCGCCCTGCCGGTGCTCCACTGGTTCACGAGCAGCCCTGCCGGAGCCGGGACGCCCACCGGTTCGCGTGGGTGTGTTTATTTCGCAGGGGAATTTTACGACAATGTGTGGTTCACCCTGCACGGGCAGTCATCCTCCAGCTTCCCCAAGAAGAGCTACAACCTCGATTTCAACCACCCGCAGCGCTTCCGCTGGAGCAGCGATGCCCCGCGCGTCAAGGATATCGACCTGCTCACCAATTGGGCGGACAAATCGAAAGTGCGCCATGTGCTGGCCTATGAAGTGATGCGCCTGGCGGGGGTGGCCGCGCACTTCGCCGGCACGGTGCGCGTCCAGCAAAACGGCAGTTTCTTCAGCACCGCTGACCTGGTCGAGGACGCGGACGAAATCTACCTGGAGCGGGCCGGGTTGAACCCGAACGGGGCGCTCTACAAGGTTTACGATAACCTCCTCAACAAGGATGCCGGCAACACGGCGGCCAGCGGGGTGGAAAAGAAGACCCGCAAGACCGAAAACAACAGCGACCTCCAAGCGCTCATCAATGGCCTCGATCTGACCGGAACCGCCCTGGTGAATTACCTCTATGACAACATCGACATCCCGGCGTGCGTCAACCTGCTCGCCGCCAACTCGGTGATCCGCAACATCGACATGCACGGCAAAAACTGGTACATCTACCGCGACACCGGGCGGAGCGGCGAATGGGCCATGCTGCCCTGGGATCTCGATCTCTCTTATGGCCGGGTCTGGAACACGCAGAACACCTATTATGACAATGCGCTGTATGTGGACGGCTTCGTGGAGAACGCCACGGCCATCCGGCTGGCCGCCCACCTGTTCGGCAATGCGGCCATGCGGGCCATGATCATGCGGCGCATCCGCACCCTGACGGACCAATTCCTGCAGCCGCTGCCCGCCGCGGGAACACCCGAAAGCGGGTTGTATTTTGAGCGGCGGCTGAATGAACAGTCGGCGCTGATCGATCCCCCGGCCATGGTGCCCTCGGATGCCCGCCTGGACTTCGAGAAATGGGGTTCCTGGCTCCAGGGCGGCACTACCGTCCGCTACACGAACACGAACGTGGCCGTGGAGACCATGGCCCAGGCCATCCAGCGCTGGAAAACCGAATACCTGCCCGGCCGCCGGAAATACATCTACAACACCCAGATCGCCGGCAAAGGCGGCGAAATCCCGCTGCCCCAGACCGGTGGCGGGCCGGCCACCAACTTTACGCCGCTGGTGGTGAAGGGGGCGCCGGTGAAAGTGTTCGTGCCCGCCAATGGCAGCCTCGGCACGGCCTGGACCGGGAACTCATCGCTGGAGCCATTCAACACGGCCGGCTGGACCAGCGGCGCCACGGGTGTGGGCTATGAGCGCGCCACCGGGTATGAGGCCCTCATCGGCGCCAACGTGAACACCCTGATGCAGGGCAATAACAGCATCTATATCCGGATCGAATTCGACGTCCGTGATCCCGCCGCCTACGACCGGCTGGAATTGCGGATGAAATACGACGACGGCTTCGTGGCCTACCTTAATGGCGCCGTGCTGGCCTCCGCGAATGCCCCGGCCGTGCTGCAGTGGGACTCCGCCGCCACGGTCTCCCGTGAAGCCAACCCTGCGGCCTTCGTCATTTTCGATGTCACGCCACAGAAAGCCAGCCTGCGGGCCGGGCGGAACATCCTGGCCATCCAGGGCCTCAACGACAGCGTCAGCAGCAGCGACATGATCATCGTGCCCGAGCTGCATGGCGGCAAGGTCTCGGTCCCGGCCACGTTTGAGCCGAGAATCGATTTCGGCGCCATCGAGAGCAGCCCCGCTTCGGGCAACCAGGACGAGGAATTCGTTCAGCTCCTCAACCCCAATGGCATCGCGGTGGACATCTCCGGCTGGCGGCTGCAGGGAGCCGTCGCCCACACCTTCCCGGGAGGGACGGTGCTGCCGCCCCATGGCGCGATCTATGTCTGTCCCAATGCCGCCGCCTTCCGCGCCCGGGCCGTCTCCCCGAAAGGGGGCGAGGGGCGGCTGGTGCAGGGCGGCTGCAAAAAACACCTTTCCAGCTGGGGGGAAACCCTCGCGATCCTGGACGCCTCCGGCGCGACGAATAATTCGGCGGCTTACCCGGCCCAGCCATCGGATGCGCAGCGGTGGCTGGTGGTCAGCGAGATCATGTATCATCCCGCCGGGGATGGCTTGGCTGAGTTCATCGAATTGCTGAACATCAGCCGCACGGTGACGCTGGATCTGCGGGGAGTGCGGTTCACCCAGGGGGTGGAATTCGATTTCACGGGCGGCGCCATCACCTCCCTGCCCCCAGGCGGGCGCGTGCTTGTTGTGCGCGACCTCGCCGCTTTCAGCGCCGCTTACGGAACCAACCGCCCGGTGGCGGGGATTTTCGCCAATGGGACCGCGCTCAGCAACAGCGGTGAGCCGCTCAAGCTCGAGGATGCCAGCCACGGCGCCATCCGGGAGTTCGCTTACGCTGGCGGGGCGCCGTGGCCCGCTGCCGGGGTGGGCCACAGCCTCGTCCTGATCGCGCCGGAAACCAGCCCGGATCCCGCCCTGGCCGTGAATTGGCGGGCCAGCGCGCAATGGGGTGGCAACCCCGGCGGGCCGGATCCCGCGCGGTTTCCGGAGGATCCCCAGGGGGACGCGAATGGCAATGGCGAACCCGATCTCATCGATTACGCGCTGGGCAACGATCCCGGCCTGCCGCCCATTTTCCCCAGGCTGGCCCGGCAGCCCCAACCCCTGGGCGGACCGGATGCGCTGGAGCTGAGCTATCCGGCCAGCCTCAGCGCTGAAAACGCGGAGCTTGGAGTCCTCTTTGCCACGGATCCGCCCGCCTGGCAGGACGCTGCCGCGTATCTCGAGCTGGTCTCCAGGGAATCCCTGGGCGATGGCCGGGAGCTGGTCACCTGGCGGGTCAAACCGCCGCTCCGGGACGAACGGCGGGTCTTCCTGCGGCTCCGGGCGGTGGCCCGCTGACCACCCGCCCGCCGGGTCCAAAATCCCGACAAATCTCGACAAATGGCGCGGCGCTGCCTAAGGTGCCGCCCATGATCAGGCGCATTGCCCTAATAGCATGCTGGCTGCCCTTGGCACTTGGTTTTTCGGGATGCGGCCGCAACCCGCCCGCTGCCTCGCCGCCCGCCGCCCGCCCGCCGGAAAGCCCGGCCGGCCAGTTCCTCAGCTTGATGAGCGCCGGCAAGAACCACCTGGACCAGGGCAATGCCACCAAGGCCCTGGCGCTCTTCAAAGAGGCCCAGGCCCTGGCGCCCAACCACGCCGATCTGCGCTTGAACCTGGCCAATTCCCACTTGCTGGCCGGGACCGCCGCGGAGGCGATCCGGGAGGCGGAAGAAGTGCTGAAGCTCGAGCCGAATTCAGCGGCCGCTTATTTTGTCATCGGCTCCGCCTGGCTGCGCCTGTCCAAGCCGGAGGAGGCCGCGAAAGCCCTGGAAAACGTGCGGGCCATCGATGCGGTCGAAACGGCAACCTGCTTTCAGCTCGGGCGGGCCCGGATGGGATTGCAGCAATGGGAGGGGGCCATCGCCGCCTTCAAGGAGGGGCTTGCGCTGGACCCAAACCATCTGCACCGGGCGGCGCATTACCTGCTGGCCCAGGCGCTCCAGCGCGCGGGGCGGCAGGAGGAGGCGGACCGGGAGCTGCAGCAACACCAGGCCAGCTTCGAGGCGGGCGGGGGCCCGGCCGGCCTCGCCGCCTTCGAGCGGTGCAAATACACCCAGGCGCGCGTGCCCTTCCGGCTGGAGCAGCCGGATCCGGCCGGAGCCAGCCTCAAGTTCGTTGAGGCGACCCGGGAAACCCTGGGTGATCACGCGCAGGATTACTCCGGCCCGGCCGGGGTGATCGATGTGAACCACACCGGTTGGAACAGCCTCTTCGTCATGGAGAAAAACCAGGGCTTTCGCCTGCTCTGGAATACCAATGGCATTTTCCATCCCCAGGGCGAGCCTTGCCCGGCCATTCCGGGCGGGCATTACGGCAAAATGCTGGTCGGTGATCTTCAGAATGACCGCTTCGAGGAGATCGTCATCCTGGGGGACCAAGGCAGCCAGGTGTTCAAATTCGCGACCAATGGGCTGGCCACGGATGTCTCCCAGCTAAGCCGCCTGGGCGCTTTGAGCGCGATGGACGGCCTGCTGATGGATCTGGATTTCACGGGGAAACTGGATTTGCTCGCCGTGGCCGGAAGCACCCAGGAGGTGCGGCTTTACCGCCAGTTCGGCCCGCTGCTTTTCAACGACGTCACCAGCACCTCCGGGATCCCTGCCTCGCTGCGCAGCGCCCAGGTGGTCCTGATGGAGGACTGGAACCGGGACGGGCAGATGGATGTGATCGTGAGCCGGAAAGCCGGGCCGCCGATGCTCCTGGAAAAACACCGCGGCGGGCCGCTGGTAACCCGCGAGCCGGCCAGCTGGGCCGCCGGCGCGGTTTTTTGCGCTGGCGATTTCGACAACGACCTGCGCCCGGACCTGGCGGTGGTGGGCGAAGGAAAGATCGTCATCTGTTTCAATGACGGCACGCGCAAGGAAATCCCGTTTCCGGGCAGCGCGGATGGCCGGCAGATCGTGGCGGTGGATTACGACAATGATGGCTGGCTGGACCTGTGGGCCGGCGGTGGGAAAATCCAGGCGTGGCGCAATGCCGGCCTGGCGGGGTTCCAGGAGCAGACCACCCAACTGGGCCTGGACCAATTCAAGGGCGGCGCCGTGTCCGAGCTCCATTTCGCCGATTTCGACCGGGATGGCGATTCGGATGTGATGGTTGCGCTCGCGGGCGGAGGCCTCCGCTACCTGCGCAACGAGGGTGGCAACGCCAATTCGCAGGTGAAGGTGCAATTGTCGGGGAACCGCTCCAATGCCAGCGGCCTCGGCTGCCGGGTCGAGATTGAAACGGACGGGCTGCGCCTGGTCCGCACCGTGCAGCGCCTGCCGGTGGAGATCGGCGTGGGGAAACACCAGAAGCTGGATTCGTTCCTGGTGCACTGGCTCAACTGGCCCCAGGGCTCCGCCGGCTTGCCCGTCAACCGCCAGGAACCGATCCTGGCCCTGGAATTGACCCTCCAGGAAGGCTCCTGCCCCTATCTGTATGCCTGGGATGGGAAACGCTTCCGGTTCGTCACCGACATTTTGGGGGCGGCGCCGCTGGGGCTGCCGATGGGGGGCGGGCGTTATATCGAGGCCGATCCGGAGGAATTGGTTTGGATCGGCGGCGAACAGGCTTTTCCCGCGCGGGACGGGAATTACGAGCTGCAGATCACGGAAGAGCTGCGCGAGGTGCTTTACCTGGACGAAGCAAAACTGGCCGTAGTGGACCGCGAGCCGGGCACCGAGGTGCATCCCACGGACAAGCTGCTGCCCGGCGGGCCGTTCCCCCAAGGCACGCTGATGACGCTGCACCGGGAGCATCCCCTGCGCAAGGCTGAACGGCTGGATGGCCAGGAGGTCACCGCGGCCTTGCAGGCCGTCGATGGCCGGCGCGTGTCGCCCCCCCGGTTGCGCGTGCCGCAGCTGCGCGGGCTGGCCGAGCCGCATGGATTGATCCTCGATTTCGGGGCCTTGGACCCGCGCGGCCCGCTGGTGCTGGTGCTGAATGGCTGGCTGCGGTTCGGCGGCGGCATGGCCAATATTGCCGCGGCGCAGGATCCGTCGCTCCCCTATCCGTTCCCGGTGCTGGAGGCCGAAACGGGCCCCGGCATTTGGAAAGCCGTGGACGTGACGGTGGGAGCGCCAGCCGGAAAGACCAAGACCATCCTCGTGGACCTCGAAGGAAAATTGCCGGCGGGCACGCTCCGGTTGCGCCTGACCGAAGCCTTTGAAATCCATTGGGACCGCATCGCGCTGCTGGAAAAGAAACCGGGCGCCGCGGCGCGGATCACGTTCGTGGCGCCCACCGGGGCGGATCTCCATTCCCGCGGCTTCAGCCGGCTGGAGAGTCTGCCTCCTGACTGTCCGCCCACCCCGGCCTACGAGGACGTCCGTGCGGACTCGTTTTGGACGATCATCCCGGGCGGATGGTGCACGCGCTATGGTGACGTGCTGGAGCTGGTTGCGGCCCGCGACGAAGCGCTCGTCCTGATCAATAGCGGCGATGAATTGAGCCTCCAATTTGCGGTGGGTTCCCTGCCGCCCAAACCCGCGGGCGCCGTGCGCGAATTCTTCCTGTATGCCGACGGCTGGGACAAGGATTCGGATTTCCACGTGGCCGCAGGCACGCAAGTCGAGCCGCTGCCCTTCCATGGCCTGCACGATCAGGCCTATGGCCGGGAGCAGCGGCCCCGGTTCCCGTCGGACGGCCTGCACCGGAAATACAACACCCGCTGGGTGGAAGGCAGAGTTCTGAAAAAAATCGCCCGGCGCTGAGCCGTGTCCCTCCATTTGAGAGGGCAATGATTTCGCCACCGATTTTTGCACCAGCCGGGAAGTGAGCCACGAGCCTATTTTCGGCCAGCAGGGATCGCTTCAACTGGGCGGCCGCTTTTCCATGCTTGGGTCCAACGCCTTGCGGACGGTGCTTTGGACCTCCCGATCCTCAACCAGTTCCTTGAGTTTTTCATTGAAAGGGGACCATATGGCGGCTTTGAAAAACCCGGTCTTCCACCCAAAAGGGCGCGTTTTGACGGCTTTTGGTTGCCAGCGGAGGCAATTGCGGGCAAGAATTGGCCACGAAACGGGCAGGTTTTATATTAGACGTTTTGTCTCCATCCTTGGAAAATAGGATCTATTGATGAAAGTGCGGCCAGGCATGAATCCGGAGCGCCCATTCATGGGGATTCGTTCTGCGCTGGAAACGGGTGGTTCCGGCGGCCCTGGCTGTTTTCCGCATATCCCGGTCTCCCGGGCGGCGGTGCCCCTGCCTCTTAAACCCTGAGCAAAGTTATGATCCCACGAACCCTGTTCCAAGTTTTAGCCGCGTTGACCCTGGCGCTGGCCGGAGTCCGGCCTGCCTGTGGCCAGAGCGCCGCGACGCCGGCGGGCAGCCTGCCCAATATCCTCGGCTTGTCGCAGCCGGTTTCAGGAGACTCCCAAATCCTCTTCCGCGGCAAAAGCGGGCCATTCCGGCTGCAGTCCCGCACCTCGCTGGCCACCAACGCGATCTGGTTCGACGTGATCGGGGCGAAGATAACGCCGCTCCAGAACGATCTTTACCTGGCCACCTTTCCCCTGGGCCGCGAGGACGCCGCCTATTACCGGGTCGTGAGCGAAAACGAAACCATCGCCGAGCTGAAAGGGTGGACCGTGCAGGTGCAGGTTTCCGCCCCGGCCAATAAATTCTTTTATCTGGCAGGTGAGAAAATCGTCGTGACCGTCAGCATCCTGGATAGCTTCGCCCTGGGCATCGGCCGCAATGAGCTGTCCACCCTGGCGTTATACATGCACGGCCCCCAGGAGCCGTCCCTCACGGTGACGCCGCTCAAACTGCTGAACGCCACCGGCGACCGCACCAAAAACCCCCATCATTACATCAACCTCAAGACCAACCCGGACGTGCAGGTGAATGGCAATGTGCTGACTTACACGCTCCAGCCGGTGACCGATGAATTGCCGGGAACCTATACCATCAGCGTCCGCGCGGTGCTGGGCACGGACACCCTGCAGCAGATCATGAAAGCCACCGATGTGCAGATCGGCACCAGTGCGGTGGACGCCCCGGTGGTTTCCCGGGCCAATTGCGCCAAGTGCCACGAAGGCCCCGCCAGCGGCAAAATGTATATGCACCACATCGACCCAAGCGGCACCTCCCTGGGGAGCTGGTCCCTGGATTATGAGCCGGTGCGCAGCTGCAGTCCCTGCCACAACAACGACGGTTATGCAGCTTACAACAGCACCAACGCCCCGGGCGGCAAAGTGCCGGACCCGGTGGTCCGCCGGGTGCACGGTGTGCACATGGGCGCCTTGCTGGCCTCGAACTTCAACACCAACCAGGCCACCGGCGATTTCCGGGATTACACCCACGGCAACTTCCCGGCGGGGATCAAAAACTGCACTGCTTGTCATAGCGACTTCCGCTGGCTGACCCAACCCTCCCGCCTGGCCTGTGGCACCTGCCACGACAACATCTGGTTCGGCCCCAAGACCGAGGTGCCGGCCGGCATGGTCAAGCACCGCGGTGGCGCCTTCACGGATGACCTTAGCTGCAATGCCTGCCATCCGCCCGAAGTCGTGGAGGAGGATCATGAAGTGCCCGGACCTCCGTTCCAGCTGAAGGTGGCTGCGGAGCTGTCCACCCCCGCCAACGGGCGATTCTTTGTGGCCGGCGAAACGCCTGCCATCACCATCAAAATCACCGACCTGGCCGGCCAGACCGTGAGCCCCACCAATATCTTCGAGCCGCTGGTTTCCGGCGTTTACGCCTCCAACGAATGGCGGCGGGCCAACCTCTATGTGTCCGGGCCGCGGGCCAAAACCGTGCCCGTGCTGACCACCTCCGCCGCCCAGGCGGACCCCACCAAGAGCACGCTCAACAACGAGCTGCGCATCCTGCGCGGAACCAACGCCGCCAAGGCCGATCCGCGCATCACCCGCACCGCGGATGCCATCGTGTATCAGCTCGCCGCCATCAGCAACCTGGCGGCCGGGACTTATTCGGTGTTTGTCGATCTGACCGGCCCGACGGATCCCAAGGCCGCCCCCGGCGGCTGGACGCTGGTGAATTTCCAGGTGGGCACCACCAACAATGAGCCCATGGTGGCGGGCAACTGCCGGGATTGCCACCGCAACACCCGGATCCACACCACTTCCCGCTATGCCACTTTCGAGCCGGACATCTGCAAGAGCTGCCATGATTACCAGCACCAGATGACCGGCAAAACCAATTGGTCCAACTCCCAGTTTGGATTCGGGGTTTCGCCCCTGTCCCGGCGGGTGCATGGCATTCACTTTGGCAACTACCTGGCCAAACCCGGCGAAGTCAGCAGCCAGGATTTCTCCCACGTGATCTTCTCCATGGATGTGCGGAATTGCACCAAATGCCACTCCCAATCCAGCAGCTGGAATGAGCAACCCTCCCGCCTGGCCTGCCTGGCCTGCCATGATTCGGACCAGGCTCAGGCCCACGGCCGGCTGATGACCTTCGACCCGACCCCGCAGGATCCCTGGAACGGGGATGAGCTGGAAAGCTGCGGTGTTTGCCACGGGGCGGATGGGGAATACAGCGCCCGGAAGGCGCACTCCATCGCCAATCCTTATGTGCCGCCTTATCCCCGCGCGGCCAGATAAGGGCTCCCTGCTTTAACGAAATAATAACGCAAAACCGGCGGCAAGGCTTCCTTGCCGCCGGTTTTTTGCCCCCGTATTAGCCCATCACCCTTTCAAAGCCCAGTGGATGGCCTTGGCCAGGCTGGGCCGCTGGCCCTGCAGGAGGATGCCGATCCGGAAGATCCGCCCCCCGAGCCAGACGCAGGCCAGGGCGCAGACGATCACCCCCGCCAAACCCGCCCACGGCTGCCAGGCGGGGACGCCCGTCTGGGTGCACATGCGCAGCAGCATGGCGGTGGGCGTGAAAAAGGGGATCAGCGAAAACCAGGTGGAAAAGGCGCTGGCCGGGTGCTGGAGGATGGGGGTGAGCACAAACATGGGGATCAGCACCGGCAGCATCCCGGGCATGGCCAGCGATTGGGCGTCCTTGGGGTCGTTGCAGATCGAACCCAGGGCGGCGCAGATGGCGCCCATCATGATGATGTTCAAGACGGTGAACGCAAAAAACCAGGGCAGCAATTCGATGGGAATCGAGCCGGCCATGCCCAGCTGAAACAGGGCGAAGATGGCCGCCCCCACGTAGAAACCGGCGCCCACCAGCGCCACCCCCAGGCCGCCCAGGATCTTGCCCATCATGAATTCGAACGGCTTCACCGAGCCGAGCATCACCTCCGCGATGCGCTGGGCCTTTTCCTCCATCACCGAATTCAGCAGCGGTATCGCGCCCATCATCACGATGGTGAAGGTCAGGAACAGCGTGAAAATCGGTATCCCCACCGCCTCCCCCTCGCTTTTGCGCTCCGCTTTTTGGATGGACCCGGTAACGACATCCCGCGTGACCAGGCCAAGGCTGTCGATGGCGCGCCAGTCGAACAGGTCTTTGACCTTGCTTTCGTCCAGGCCGGCCTCGTTGAGGCGGGCTTTGCGCAGCAGGTTGTTCAGCGGGTTGCCCGCCCAGCGCCGGACCTCATCCAGCGCCGGATTCTTGGCGTAATAAGCCACGCGGCTGGCGTTGGTGTCGCGGCTGGGATGAAGCATTTCCGGGCCGATCTCCAGGAAGCCGTGCAGGCGCCCCGCGCGGATGTCCTCGGAGAGGGCAAATCGCTGGGCATTGGAATCCTTCTCGTTGGGCGCCACTTTTTCCATCACCCAGGCGGGCTTGACCTTTTTCCCGGTGGCCTTGTCGAAGATCTCCTTGTTGTAGTCCCGGGCAGCTTGGAGGAGGCCGTCCGCCACGATGCCCGAGCGGTCGAGGATCACCACCTTCTTGTCGTGGGTGTCCACCTGGTTTTTCAGCAGCGCGATGCCGATGAAGCCGCCGCTCATGAAGATCGGGGCAATGATCAGGCCGATGATGAATCCCTTGCGTTTCACCGACACCAGGAATTCCCTTTTCGCGATCAGCAGAGTTTTGCGCATGATTTGGGTGGGGGTGGTCCGGATTTCCCCGGTCAGTTATTAGCCGGGCGCGTGGCGCCTGGCGGGTTGGCCTCCGCCTGGGCTTGCGGCCCGGCGATGCGCACGAAAATGTCGTGCAGGGACGGCTTGGTGATCTCAAAATGCAGCACCGGCGAGCGTTTCATGATGGCTGCCAGGATGGCTTGGGGATCACCCCCGGGCGCCACCAGCAATTCCTGGATCTGGCCGTAATCCCGCACCAGCCGGGCTTCCGGCAGCTCGCCCAGGGTGGCCGCTCCTCCCGCGGTGCGGATGCGGATGACGTTGCTGGCGTATTGGTCCTGGATGGCCGCCAGGGTGCCGTCGAGCACTTTGCGGCCCTTGAAGATCATGAAAATGGAGTCGCACATGGTTTCGGCCACGTTCATGTCGTGGGTGCTCAGGATGATGGTCGCCCCTTTGGCCTTCAGATCCAGGATGGCGCCGCGCAGGGTGTCGGTGTTCACGGGGTCCAGCCCTGTGAACGGCTCGTCCAGGATCACCAGCTCCGGCCCGAAAACCACCGTGGCGATGAACTGGATTTTCTGGGCCATGCCCTTGCTCAGCTCCTCGATCTTCTTGGTGGCATAGGCGGCGGCGCCCAGGCGCTCCAGCCACCACTCCACTTCCTGGCGCACCTCCCGCCCCCGCTTGAGTTCGCCGTAAAATCGCAGCAGCTCGCGCACCCGCATGCCCCGGTAAAGGCCGCGCTCCTCCGGCAGGTAACCCACCCGGTCTTGGCAGGCCGCGGCGTTCTCGCTGCCCAGCACCCGGATCCGGCCTTGATCCGGGAAGAAAATATTCATGATCATGCGCAAGGTCGTGGTTTTGCCGGATCCGTTGGGGCCGATGAATCCGTAGATGCTGCCCGCGGGGACCACCAGGGATAAATCATCCACGGCAACCGTTTTGCCAAACGACTTCGTGACCTGGCTGATTTCAACCGCATTCATATGTCTGCTGCGCCTTTGACCGCGTGGTTTTTGCCAACTGCCTGATCATCCCACAAACCGCTCCGCATTCAATTATAAATCCGGCGGGCAATTGGAATTGCCGGAGTTCTGTTCCGGCCTCCATTTATCTATGATCGGCCATGCGCCCTTTGCCTTCCAGCCGCGTTCGCGTTCGCGGGGAGCACCTTCGCTCCACCCCCGACTCGGCAGCTATCCCCCCCCGCCACCGCCTTTCAAACCATCACCCAGGAACTCAACCAGCGCTGCCAATCCCTGGCCCAGGGGTGGGAACACATCCCCATGATCTTTGACAAGGGCAACAACTCCGCCACCGCCTTTGGGATCCTGGACGAGGATTCGGCAGGCCAAATGCCGTTTGACACGTATTTTGAATTTTGCTTAATCTCCGCCCGTGAGCGAAAGCCACCAGAACGCGCGCGGTCTCGCCCCTGTCCCCGCCGGTGGAAAACCCGTCCGCCGGCTGGTCATGTTTATGGCAGGGCCGTTGGTGGTGCTTGGTTTGCTGGAAGTTCTGGTGGCCAGCCAAGCCGCCCTTTTTGCGGCCGCTTCCCACCGGGCTTTGGCCAAGGCGGCGGTCTTCGACAAGCGGCCCCGCGTTGATTACGTTTTCCTGGGGACCTCGCGCACGCAGGACGGCGTGTCGCCCGTGCTCGCCACCCGCGCCTTGGGAGAAATAGCGCCGTTCCTGGGCAAAATGGCCGGTTTCAATGCCGCATTCACCGGCGCCAGCCTGGAGGGTTTGCTGGCGCTGGCGCCGCGGTTTACCGCGCGAACCGGCCTGCAGGCTGTCCTCATCGAGTTATCAGGCCCGCAACTGCATAACGAACCCACGCCCTGGGCCAAACCCGTATCGCCTGAAACAACCTTCGAGGCGAAGCTCGCCAAAACCATGGCCCACCTCCAGTTCGTGCGTTATCGTTCGGCGTTCCTTCCGGAAAACCTGGGCCGCCTGCCAGCCCTGTTGCTCTTTTCTTCCGCGATGAGCGGTTGGGAGACCAAAGGCATCGATCAGTTGGGGGCCTGGTTGGGGCGCAAAGAACAATCCGCCAGCGGTTTCGATCCCGTCCTGTGGCAACCCGAAGTCCTGACTGACACCGCAGCTCCAGCGAGGCTGGATCCGGCACTGGAAGAAAAGGCAAACCAATTGGCTGCGCTGGCGCAGGCTTTCCGGGCCCAGGGGATTGCGGTGGTTTTTACCGCGCCGCCCCTGGCGCAAGATATTTCGAACGCCTCGGAAAACAAACTGTTTCGGCCGGTTTTCTCAGAGGTCGCCCGCCGGAGCCATTGCGAAGTATGGAACTACGCCGCGCTGCCTTTGCCGGAATTTCTTTTCCGCGATTGCTCGCATCTGGGCCGGGAAGGCCGGGCCCATTACTCACGGGCGCTGGCGCTGCGCCTGGCGCGCATCCTGAACGACCGCTAAATGCTGTTCAACTCCCTGACCTTTTTTGCGCTGCTGATTCCCACCCTGGGATGCTACTGGATATTGCCCTGGCAACGCGCGCGCCTCTGGCTCCTGCTCTTCGCTTCCCTCGTCTTTTATGGGTTTTACCACTGGCCGAGCGTGTTTTTGCTGCTCTTCACGATCGGCTTCAATTTCATCCTGGGCCGTGCCCAGTCGCAAAGCCGCACCGGCTGGCTCCTGGGGCTGGCAGTGGCTGTCAACCTATCCATTCTGTTCTGGTTCAAATACGCGGCGTTTGCCGCGGTGAGCCTCAACCAGGTGTTCTCCTGGCTGGGCTTTTCCCTGGCCATCCCCGAGCTGCCCGTCTTCCTGCCCCTGGGAATTTCATTTTTCACCTTCCAGGTCATTGCCTATCAGGTGGACATCTATAGGGGGCACATCGCGGCCGAACGCTCATTGCCGCGTTTCGCGGTGTTTAAGTGTTTCTTCCCACAGTTGATCGCGGGGCCCATTGTTCGGGCGGTGGATTTTTTGCCACAGCTCCGGGAGCGGGTTCGTTTTAACCCTGCCGTTTTCCACCAGGGCGTGTGGTTGGTTCTCGCCGGACTGGCCCTCAAAATCGGGGTCGCCGACGTGCTCGCCCAATTTGCCAACGACGCCTTCGCCAAGCCTTCCGCGCTGTCCACTATTGGCGCCTGGACCGGGCTTTACGCCTATTCGTTCCAGCTCTATGCCGATTTTTGGGGCTACTCGACCATGGCGGTGGGGCTGGCCGCGCTATTCGGTCTAACGCTGCCCTTGAATTTCCATACGCCCTACCTCGCGGGCGGCCTGCAGGAGTTTTGGCGGCGCTGGCACGTGACCCTGTCGTTTTGGTTCCGCGATTATGTTTATATCCCCCTCGGGGGGAACCGCCGCCGCCGCGACTTGAATTTATTGGCGGCCATGGGCCTGGCTGGACTGTGGCATGGCGCCGGGTGGCCCTTTCTTATCTGGGGGCTGGCACATGGGCTTTGGCTGACGATGGAACGCCACACCCCTTCGCTGGACTTTTTTGCACGCAACCGGCTGACCAGAGCGATTAAGACGCTATTGGTTTTTCATGGCGTTTGCCTGCTTTGGGTTTTGTTCCGTTCGCCGGATCTGGCGCGGGCGGGCCAATATTTTTCACGGTTGCTGCTGCCTCCATTCACCTCCTCCAAGGTTCCCCAGGTGCTGACCGGCTGGCTCATGGTTTTTGCGCTGGCGCAGTGGCCCCTGGCCTGGACCTTTCAAGAGAACCGCTTTGCCCGGCTTCCCCTAAAGGCCCAGTGGCTGCTGGCGTTGACGGCGGTTTACCTGGTGCTGGCCTATGCCGGAGCCCGCATCGATTTTATTTACTTCACTTTTTAAATGATAAAACGGCCGACCGCGGATCGGCAGGCCGCCCGGAATGGGAATTTTTCTTTTTCCCGGGCGTTCCCGCCGCCCATTTCCAGCCATTGGGCAAATCAGCCATAACCGCCACTGGTCTTTGCGGTCAAGGGATGCCCGGCAGGACTTTGCGGGGGGGCGTTTTGCCGGGCAGAGCCGCCAGGCTCTTCTGCGTGGGCAGGTATAAGACGCCTTCCGCGGCGGTGGGGGTGATGGGGGGGGATTTGAGGCGCGTCCGGGACAGCACCTGCTTTTCCTTGCCGGCCTTCAATACCCAGAGCACGCTGGCCTCGTCGCCTGCGTAAACCTTGCCGTCCGCCACAAAAGCGGAGGCGCACCAGGTTTTGGCCCCCAGCGGGTGCACCCAGTAACGCTCCCCTGTCAGGGCGTCGAAGCAGTGCAGATTGCCGGTGTTATCGGGCAGGTATAACAGGCCATCGGCCAGGGCGGCGGTGGCCAGGGTGCGGTCCACGAGCCTGGAGGCCCAAAGGATTTTGCCGGTGGCGGCATCCACGCAGGCCAGCTGGCCCTGGCCGGTGCCATGGACGGGGCTTTGGCCGAGGGCGGCATAGATCCGGCCCTGGTGGAAAACCGGGGTGCCGATGATTTCGCTGGGGCCCAGGGGGGTGTTCCGGCTGGCTGAGGAATAGGGGACCGGCTGGCCATCCCGCACCCGGTATTCGGGGGGGTTGCAGTCGCAGGACCAGGCTTTCTTGAGGATCTGGACTTCCGCGCCGCCATGGGCGGAGGGCAACTCAAAGGCGTAGAGGATGCCGTCGCCACCCCCGAAAAACACCAGGATCCGGCCCGCCACTTCCGCCGCCAGCGGCGAGGACCAATTGCAGTGGAGCAGGCGGGTGCCGATTTTCTCGTCATCCCGGGCCACGAGCTTCCCCGTCCGTTTATCCAGGGCGATCAGGGTGGGGGCGAGCGGCTTGGGGATTTGGTAATGGCGGTCGTCGATGCCGTTGGCCGTGCTGGCGAACAGGAGGTCGCCCACCAGGAGGAGGGTGCTGCCGCAGACATCGTGCCCGTTGATGCCGAGCTCGGAAAGCAGGTTATAGCGCCAGACAATATCCCCATCCTGGGGGCCCAGCCCGGGCGTCCCGGCGGGATCCAGGCCCATGTATCCGAGCTCATCCAGGAAGGGGCCATCGTTGCCATCGGCCTGGCCTTCGCGGTCCAGGCAGAGGAGGTCGCCCCGGCTGCCCACGACATACACCCGTTTCCCTTCCACCAGCGGCCCGGAACAAATGCCGCAGCTCCATTGGTCGAAATGATAGGGCGCCTTGACGCCGTCGAAATTGCGCGGGATGGGCAGCTGCCAAAGGAGCTTGCCGGTGGCCTGCTCCACGCACAGGACAGCGCCGCCCGCGGTGGCCTCAAAACCGGGGCGGACGATCCCGGTGTCATTGATGCCGAGGTAAATGCGCCCGCGGTCGAGGGTGGGGATGGAGTATTGGTGGGAGCCCAGCTTCAGTTCCCAGAGGGGTTCCACCGCGCCCGGGTCGTCCGGCAAACCGTGGACATCAGCCGCC
Organism: uncultured Verrucomicrobiota bacterium; assembly: GCA_964409245.1. Lineage (GTDB taxonomy): Bacteria > Verrucomicrobiota > Verrucomicrobiia > Limisphaerales > UBA1319 > CAIMWS01. The sequence goes on along the minus strand of CAYPCQ010000006.1, from coordinate 70,301 downwards.
ATGTTGGGGCTGGTGGAGCCGCCCCAGCGGATGGCGGTGGCCGGGGGAGCTTCGCCGCCAAAGGCGATCAAAGCGGGCCAGGCGGCCAGGAGGGCGGCCAGGAGGGCGGCCGGGAGGGGAGACAAGCTCCCGAGCCCGCCGGGGATGGTTGGTGGTGTTTGCATAAGCGGAATTGATGCCGGACAATCCGGGAAAAATCAAGCACCGGCGGCGGCTCGCGGAAGGCTCAGCAGGAACTCGGTGCCTTCGCTTTCCGAACTGGTGAAGGAGACCTGGCCGCCCAGGAGGCGCTCCCCAAGCAATTTCATGACATAGGTGCCCTGGCCCCGGCCCGGTTCCGGCTTGGTGGTGAAATAGCGGTGGAAAACGCGCTCCGCCACGCTGGCGGTCATGGCGGGCCGGCTCCAGACCGCGAAGGTGATGCCCGCCGCCGTCTCCCCCACGCGCAGGCGCACGGGATCGTCTTCCTCCGAGGCTTCAAAGGCGTTGGCCAGCATGTGGGTCAGCACGCGCTCGAGCAGGGCTTTGTCGGTCCGCAAGGTGGCCTCCAGGCCGGCCCCGTCCAGGAGGAATGGCTTCTTGCGGGCGGCATTCAGCTGGCCGGCAAAATCGCTGATTTCCCCCAGGAGCTGCCGGACCGGCACCTCTTGGAGGTTCGGCTGGCAGGCGTCCAGGTCCGCACCGGCGAGCACTTTTTGGATGGCCGACTCGCAAGCCAGCCGCCGGGCCAGCTCGTGCAGGCCCGCTATGACTTGCCGCAACTGGGCGGGATCGGCGCCGGCCTCGGCCCGGGAAACATTTTCCAGGGCGCCGGCCACGCGGGCGACATCCCGGGCCACAAAACGTTCCAGTTCGGCGCAGTGCTGGGAGGCGGTGATGTCCTGCAGGAACAGGAGCAGGAAACGCCGGCCAACCAGGGTGAGCGGGCAGCACCGGACGCGCAGGCAGAGATCCACCACCGGGCCGCCGGGCCGCCTCACACTGAGCAGGAATCGGCGTTCCTCGGGCCGGTTGTGGGTGAGGGCGATCACGAGCGCGATGGCCGCGCCGCAGCTGCCGCAATAACCGCCGGTTCCGCAGCCGCCCTCCTGGTCGCGGGCATGAGCGCAGCCGAAGGCTTCACCGGGCCGCAGGCCGAGGACGGCCGAAAGGTCCGGCAGGCCCAAGGCTTCCAGGAAGGAGTGGTTCGCGGCCAGAATCTGCCGCTGTTCATTCAGAATGGCGAGGAGGCCAGAGGTGGACTTGAGCAGGGCGCCGGTGATGGGATGCCGGGAGACGCAGGCCGTCTCCTCGCGGAGGACTTCCGCGGCCGCCCGTTCGGCTGGCGCAAAGCAGGTGATCATAACGCTGGTTCCAATCGCCAGGTGCCGGGGGAGGCGCTTCCTCGATCCGCCACCGGATTCGGCTTGAAACATAAACCGTGGGCTATCATGGACGAAAACCCATGGAGGGGCAAGCCGTTTCGACCGCCATTCCCGGGGCCGCAGCGCGGACCGGCTGGGAGGCGGGCAGAACCCCCGGCCTTCCGGCGCCACCGGCGCACGGCAAGGCGCAAAAACTCTTTACCCTCTCTGGCAAATCAATTAGAATGATTCTATGGTCGATATCACTGCCTGCAGATTATTTCAGGAATTGAGTGCTGAAGAAATCTCCGCCGTCACCGAGCGTTGCCAAAGCCGCCAATTCAAGACCGGCGAGACCGTTTTCAAAGAGGGGGATCCCGGTGATGGGATGTATGTGGTGATTTCCGGCCAGGTGCGCATTTCCGCGGTATTCAAGCAAAACCAGCCCCAGCTGCTGTCCCGCTTCGGCCCCGGGGATTTTTTCGGGGAGATGGCGGTGCTGGATAATGAAATGCGCTCCGCCACGGCCACGGCGGAGCAGGAGAGCGAGCTGGTTTTCATCACGCGGGAAGATTGGCTGGACCTGCTGGGCCGTTCGCCCCGGCTGGCCCGCAGCCTGGTGGTGCAGTTCAGCCGCCGGCTGCGCGACTTCAACAAGCAGTTCGTGGACCAGATGATCCAGGCGGAGCGGCTGGGGCTGGTGGGCCGGTTCGCCCGGTCCATCGTGCACGATTTCAAGAATCCGCTGTCGATCATCAGCCTGGCCGCCGAGCTGGGCGCCGGCGAGAACAGCACCGAGGAAATGCGCCGCATGACCAAGGACCGCATCCGCAAACAGGTGGAGCGGCTGACGAACATGATCAATGAACTGCTGGAGTTTTCCCGCGGTTCCCAGGGCACGGTGGTCCTGGCCATGAGCGATTACGATCTGTTTGTCCGCCAGTTGGTGGACGATCTGCAGACGGAAACCAACCAGCACAAGGTGCGCCTGGAGCTGGCGAATCCGCCGCCCAAGCTGCGGCTGTTGCTGGATCCCCGGCGGCTGCCGCATGTGTTCTACAATCTCGTCCACAACGCCGTCGATTTCATGAGCCAGGGGGGGCGGATCGCCTTGAGCTTCAACGTGTCCGAAAAAGAGGTGACCACCTCCGTCCAGGACAGTGGCCCCGGGATTAATCCCAAGGTCGCGGAACGGCTGTTCGAGCCGTTTGTGACCTACGGCAAGCCGCAGGGGACCGGGCTGGGGCTTTCCATCTGCCAGCGCATCATCCTCGATCACGGCGGCCGGATCTGGGCCCGCAACGCCCCGGAGGGAGGAGCCGTTTTCTCCTTTACGCTGCCGCTGCCCGGCTGAGCCCGGGCTTGGATTTTACCCGGGCGCATGAATCGAATCCGCCTCCTTTCCGAGCAGGTGGCCAACCAGATCGCTGCCGGCGAGGTGGTCGAGCGGCCCGCCAGCGTGGTCAAGGAGCTGGTGGAGAATTCCCTGGACGCCCAGGCCCGGCGCATCACCGTCGAGATCCAGGCCGGCGGGCGCAGCCTGATCCGGGTGACCGACGATGGCTGGGGCATGAGCCGCGATGACGCCCTCCTCTGCCTCGAGCGCCATGCCACCAGCAAGATCAAAGCCGCCGAGGATTTGCAGGAGATCCGGACGCTGGGTTTCCGCGGGGAGGCCTTGCCCAGCATCGCCAGCGTCAGCCGCCTCACCCTGACCACCCGCGAGCAGAACCCGGAGTGCCTGGCCGCCACCCAGGTGGTGATCCACGGCGGAAAAATCGTGGCCGTGAAAGAGGCGGGCGCACCGCCGGGAACCAGCCTGGAAATCCGCCAGCTATTTTTTAATCTCCCGGCCCGCCGGAAGTTCCTGCGCAGCGAGGAGACCGAACGGTCGCATATCCAGCATTGTCTGACCCTGGCCGCGCTGGCACACTCCGGGGTGGCCTTCACGTTCCTCAATGACGAGCGGCTGGTCTGGCAGATGCCCGCCGCCCGCCTGGGGGAATCCCCGGGGCCGCCCCTCCCGGCGCTGCGCGAGCGCTGGCGGGCCCTCTACGGCGGGGACGACGAACTCCTGGCGGTGGATTATGCCACCGTCCTCGAAACGGCCTTCAAAGCGGAGGGGGAAACGGTCGTGGAGCAACACCCGTTCAAAGTCTGGGGCCTGATCGGCGCGCCCGGCGTTTCACGGGCCTCACGCGACAACCAGCACCTGTTCGTGAACGGGCGCCCGGTGGAAAACCGGGGCCTCAATTTTGCGCTGCTCGAAGCTTACCACACCGCCTTGATGAAGGGCCGCTACCCCGTGGGCTGCCTGTTTGTCGAGATCGATCCTTCCGAGGTGGATGTGAACATCCATCCGGCCAAGCGGGAGGTGAAATTCCGCCACGAACCGGACATCCGGCGGCAGGTGACCGTGGCGGTGCGCCAGAGCTTGATGGGTTATCACCTGCCGGCCCGGCCCACCGGCCAGCCAGCGTCCATCCCCGCGGCGGCGGCCCTCCCGGCCGGGGCGCAGCCCCTGGGCGGTGCGCCATTGCCAGCTCCAGAGGGCCCGCCTCCGTTGAACCAGGGCAGCTTGTGGGGCTCCTCCTCCCCGGCGGCCGGGGTGCGGCCGGCGCCGGCTGGGTTTCCCCCAGCTTCCACGGTGGCCGGGCCCGGAACCGCCACCCCGCCGGCTCCCGCCGGTCCTCCGCCCAACCAGGCCGGGGCCGGTCCCGCACCCCTGCTGGCGGTGCCGTTGCGGTTCATCGGTGTGGTGGGCCGCCTGTATGTGCTTTTTGAGTCGGACCGCGGGCTGGTGCTCCTGGACCAGCACGCCGCCCATGAACGGATCCTCTACGAGCAGATGCTGAACCGGCTGCAGGCAGGCCCGGCGCCCGCCCAGCGGCTGCTGCTGCCGGAGACCATCGAGCTGAGTCCCCGCGATGCCCAGTTCCTGCGGGAGCAGCTGGCGGTGCTCGGCCGCCTGGGGGTGGGCTTGAGCGAATTCGGCGACCGCACCTTCCTGCTCGACGCCCTGCCCCCCTTCGTCCGGGCCGCCAACGTCCGCCAATTCGTGCTGTCGCTGATCGATGAGCTGAAGGAGACCGGGCAGGCGGTCAATTCGTGGCGCCTGGGGGAGGACATGATCGCTAAAACTGTCTGCCGCCACGCGGTCAAGGCCCAGGATCCGCTCGCCGGAGCGGAGCTGGAAAAGCTCGTGGCAGGCCTGCGCCGCTGCGAAATGCCTTACACCTGCCCCCACGGCCGCCCGACGCTGCTCGAAATGAACTACCGCGAACTCGAAAAACGGTTCGGCCGGGTCCAGTAGGGCGGGCTGTGCCAGCGGCTCGGCGGGTCATTTTGCCGCCGGGGCCGGCCCGTACCAATCCCGCAGGCGCACTTCAATGCCGCTCTCCGTGCCGATCAGCGCTTTGAATTTCTCCAGGTTGCTGCCGCGGCTGTGGTAGGGATAGACGATTTTCGGGCGGAACGCCTTGACGGCGCTGGCGGCCTGCTCCACGGTCATCGTGTAGGGCAGGTTCATGCAGAGGAACGCCACGTCGATATTTTTCAGCGCACGCATTTCCGGGGTGTCCTCGGTATCCGCGCTCAGGTAGATGCGCTTGCCGCCGGCGGCGAGCAGGTAGCCATTGGCCCGGCCCTGGGGGTGGTACTGCCGCCGGTCCGCCGCCAGGTTGTAGGCCGGCACTGCTTCGATCGTCAGGCCGTTCCTGGTGATTTTGGCACCGTGCGCCAGCACTTCCGTCCGGGCCTGCAACTCCCCGCCGAGCTGCTCCCGCACCGCGGCCGGGGCGATGATCGGTATCCGGCCTCCGCCCAGCGCGGCCAGCGTTTCTGCGCTCAGGTGGTCCCCGTGGATATCCGTCAGGAGGATCAGCGTGGGCGCCGGCAGGCCGGCGAGCCGCCGGGCCCGCCCACGGGGTCCACGCAGAGGATCTGATCTTTCCACTGCAGCATCAAGGTGGCGTGGTTTACCGGGTGCAGGATCCAGTCGCCTCCCTCAGCGGGAATCCGGTCCCCCTTCAAGTTAGTTTCGGCGGCGGCCGGGGAGGCCAGCAGCCAGGCCAGGCTTGAAAAGGCGGCGATGCCAAGGCGCAGCAGGCCCGGCATTGTGGTTTGCCGCCGGGCGGGCGGCCGGTTGCAGCAGTTTTTTTTCATAGGGTTGGGTTATCTTTTAACGTTGTCCATGCGGACGGGATAATTGCATTGCTTTCCGGCGCAAATTATAAGACATTAAACCCGGATTAGCTATGAAAATCAAAATCTGGGGATGCCGTGGTTCCCTCGCCACGCCAGGTTCCGCTACCTTGCGTTATGGGGGCAATACGACCTGTTTGGAGATTCGCGATGGCGGCGGCCGCCTCGTGGTGGTGGATGCCGGTTCCGGCGCGCGCGATTTGGGCAAGGCGATCCTGGCGGACCCCTCCGTCAGCGAGATCACCCTCGTGCTCACCCATTCCCATTGGGATCACCTGGCGGGTTTCCCGTTTTTCTCCCCGGTGTATCGGCCCCAGTACACCATCAATATCTGCGGCGGCCCGAATGCCCAGCAATCCCTGCAGAAATACCTCACGCGCCAGATGGAGCCGCCCTTTTTCCCCGTGGCCTTCCACCTGCTCAAGGCCCGCTTCAAATTCGGCTGCCATGAGCCATCCGGCCCGGCGGAATGCCATGCCCGGCTGGTGGGCGATCTGGGCTCGCTCCGCTGCCACTCCATCCCCCTCAACCACCCCAACGGCGGCTACGGCTTCAAATTCACCGAGCAGGGGCGCACGTTTGTCTTCCTCACCGATAACGAGCTTGATTACGACCACCAGGAGGGCGTGCCCCGGGGCGAGTATGTCGATTTTTGCCGGGGCGCCGATCTGCTGATACACGACTCCCAGTACACCGCCGAGGAATATCAAATCACCCGGGGCTGGGGGCATACCACTTATGGTGACGCCTGCGACCTCGCCGTGGAGGCGGGGGTGAAGCGGCTGGGCCTGTTCCACCATGATCCCGACCGCACCGATGACCAGCTGGACCTGCAAGTGGCCTGGTGCCGGCAGCGGATTCTTTCCGCAGGCGGCGGCCTGGAGGTGTTCGCCTGCGCCGAAGGCATGACGCTGGAGGTGTAAAGGAGCGGGCATTATGCTTCACCCGGGCGCTGGTTCCATCCTATCCTGCCGGGGTGAAGATCACTAAACGCATCCTGCTGCGTTGGACCGGGGGTTTCAGCCTCCTGGTGGTGCTGGGCTGTTGGTGCTGCCTCGAGGGAGTGGACCAGCGGCCTTATTTTACCACGCTCTATTATGCCCAAACCCGGGAACGGTGGCGGAGCCTGGCCACCAACCAGGCCGTGGCCACGGGCGAACTGGCAGCAGGTTTTGGCCGCGTCCCGCTGGTTCCCGGCACCCAGGCGGATGCGGCCTCCCCCGGCCAGGCTATTCCCCTGGCGGGCTACGGGGCGCGGAAGGGGCGGCCCGCCGTGGGCGTGCACGATGAGCTCCAGGCAAAAGCCGTGGCTTTCCGGGTGGCCGGCCAGCTGGCCGTGATGGTGAGCGCGGACGCGCTGATCATCCCGCGGGAGGTGGCGGAGCTGGCGGTGGCGCAGCTCCAGCGCGAATTGAAATTGAGCCGCGAGCAGATCTATTTCGGGGCCACGCACACGCATTCCGGCCCGGGGGGCTGGGGCGAAGGTTTCGTCGCCGAACAATTCGCCGGCGGTTTTGTGCCCGCGGTGCGGCCCTGGTTTGCCCGGCAGCTCGCGGCCGCCGTGCGCCTGGCGGTGGCGGACCTCTCACCCGCCGGGCTGGGCCATCAACGCGTGGAAGCGCCCGGATTCCTGCGCAACCGGCTCGTGGGCGAGCGGGGCCGGGTGGATCCTGAATTCAGCTTCACCGTGGTGAAAAAGAAAAGCGGCGCCCTGGCGATGCTGGGTTCGTTCTCCGCGCACGCCACCGTCCTGCCCGCGTCGGTCATGGAGTTCAGCGGCGATTATCCCGGGTATTGGCAGCGGGCCGTGGAGCGCGGCACCGGCGGCCTGGCCATGTTCCTCGCCGGGGGGGTTGGCAGCCACCGGCCGGAAGCCGGGGCGGCCGGTTTCGCCGGCGCCGAACGCATGGGCGCGGGCCTCGCTCAAGCCGTCCTGGAGGCATTGCCGCGGGTCCAATTCACCAATCGCGTCACGCTGGGGATTGCGGGCCTGGCGGTTTCCCTGCCCGCCCTGCATGTGCGCCTCACCGATGGCCTGCGGCTCCGGCCCTGGCTGGCCGCGCGCCTTTTGCCCGTTGGCAACCAGTCCTTCCTGCAGGTCTTCCGGCTTGGCCCGGTGTTTTGGGTGTCCACCCCCTGTGATTTCAGCGGCGAGCTGGCCCTCGATCTCAAGGAGCACTGCCGGGCGCTCGGCGGCGAGGCCGTGGTCACCAGCTTCAACGGGGATTACCTCGGGTATGTGATCCCCCACCGTTACTACCACCTCGATGGGTACGAACCGCGGCTCATGTCTTTTTTCGGCCCCGCCACCCCCGATTATTTCCTCGAGCTGATCCGGCTGATGCAGGACCGGCTGCGCGCCGCGCCGTGACCTGGCCGCCAATTCCCCGCTGGCCAAACCAGGAATACCGCTGGCTGGGCCATTTCGCGCTCCTGTGGACCCGGTTTTTGGTCCGGCCCATCGTTATTGCGCAACTCCAACCGGCCCGGCGGATTCTCTCCTTCCCGGCCTTGGGCACGGTCCTCCGAGGTCTCCAGGACCATCAGCCGGCGCAAGGCCCGCTCCCGGCCCATTTCCGGCGGGCTGGGCGGCAAAATCGGCTTGGCGGGATTTTTCAAACAAGTTACACTGCCACCTTGAAATAATGAAGGCGGTCGATATATCCAAACGGTGCCGTCCGTGGTGGGCGCGGATTGGGCTGGGTCTGGCGATCCTGCTGCGCGCTGGAGGCTGCGCTTGGGCAGCCGGCGGGGAAGCGGACGATCCATCTCCCATGCCCTGGAGCGACTCCTCCCGCCTGGGCCGGCCCTTTGCCAAGGATCCGTCCGTCATCCGGTTCCAGGATCGCTATTGGATGTATTATTCCCTCCCGCCTTTCGCCCGGGAATTGGCGCCGCCCGAGGCCCCGCGCGGGTGGTCCATCGGCGTTGCCACCAGCCGGGATCTGGCCCACTGGGCCAAGGCCGGGGAAATCCTCCCCGAGCAGGAATGCGAGCGCAACGGCATCTGCGCCCCGGGCGCCCGCGTGCTGGGCGGTCGGGTGCACCTCTTTTACCAGACTTACGGCAATGGCCCGCGGGATGCCATCTGCCACGCCGTCTCCCCGGACGGCTTGAAATTCAGCCGCGACGCCTCCAACCCGGTGTTCCGGCCCTCCGGGGCGTGGAATTCCGGGCGCGCCATCGATGCCGAGGCCATCCCCTGGGCCGGGCAGCTGCTGCTTTATTTCGCCACCCGGGATCCCGGCATGAAAACCCAGATGCTGGGGGTGGCGGGCGCCCCGCTCGCTTCGGATTTCAGCCGCGCGCAATGGCGGCTCCTGGTGGCGGGGCCGGTCCTCAAGCCGGAGCTGCCCTGGGAGCGGGACTGCATCGAAGCCCCCGCCGTCTGCGAGCGGGGCGGCCGGCTGTTCCTGTTCTACGCCGGCGCCTACAACAACCAGCCCCAGCAGATCGGCGTGGCCGAAAGCGAGGACGGCCTGCGCTGGCGGCGGCTGTCCCCGCAGCCGTTCCTGGCCAACGGCCCGGCCGGCGCCTGGAACGCCTCCGAGTCGGGCCACCCGGGCATCTTCATGGACACGGACGGCAGCACCTCCCTTTTCTACCAGGGCAACCGCGATCAAGGCCGCACCTGGTTTTTGTCCCGCCTGCCGGTCCGGTGGGAAAACGGCCGGCCGGAGCCGGCCCCGGAGGCCGCCCCATGAACCCGTATTGGCAGCCGCTCTATTACCTGGTGCCGGTCATCCAGGCGCTCACCGTCCTGCACGCGGTGAAAACGGAGCGTGATTTCCACTGGATCTGGATCATCCTGTTTTTGCCGGTCCTGGGGACGCTCATCTATTTGGCCGTGGAGGTGCTGCCCGATTTCCAGCGCCAGGAGGCCGGCACTTTCCTGGATCAGCTCCTCAACCGTCTCCAGCCCGGGCGCGAGCTGCGGATGCTGCAGGAAAATGTGGAGCAGCTGGACACCGTGGAAAACCGCCGTGCCCTGGCGGCTTATCAGCTGCGCGCCGGTCAGCCAGGCCCGGCGGTGGAAATCTACCGCGGCTGCCTGCAAGGCGCCTTCCGGGACGATCCGGTAATCATGCTCGAGCTGGCCCAGGCCCTGTTTGCCGCCGGCTCCTGCCTGGAGGCCAGGGTCATTCTCGAGCAGCTGAAGTCCCAGTCGTCCTCGCCCGAACAGCCCCGGCGGGATCTGCTCCATGCCCGGATCCTGGAAGGGCTCGGCGACCACGCCGGCGCCCTGGCGGCTTACAGCCAGTTGGTCAACCGCCTGGGCAGCGACGAGGAGGTCACCTGCCGCTACGCGCTGCTGCTCAAACAAACCGGCCAGGCCCAGGCCGCCCGGGAAATGTTCCAAAGCCTGCTGCTCCGCGCCCGGCGCTTTTCCGCCCATTACCGCCGCTCCCAGCGCCCGTGGATCCGCCTGGCCCGGCGGGAACTCAAAGCGCCTTAAGCCTGGTCCCCGCGCTCAGCCATGCTGGCTGGATCTTTTGCGCCAGGCCTTCGCCGTTCGCCATTCACCCGGATCGGGTCGGGACTCCTGACTTCCTTGGCGGCTGGCGCAAAAACCGGCCGCCCTCAACGCCCTCTACAGGCACGGCTTAACGGGGGGCCGGAGATGGCTCAATCCAGCAGGCGGCGAACCGGCGGATCACCGGCTTGGCCACCGACCGGGTGACGCGCAGCCGCAGCTCGGAAACTTCCACCGGCTCAAATTTGTCGATCCGTTTGTGGCCGATGGCGGCGCCCTTGGCCAGGGCTTGCCAGGCGCCGTTCACCCGGCCCTCAACCACGTACTCCCGCACCCGTTCACCCTGGGTGATATCCTCCATGGTGACGATGGCGTTGATCTGGCGCGGCGCGGAAAGCCCCATCTCCGTCAGCACACCGGCGCCGGCGGTATCGATCACGGCGGTTCCATAGCGGCGTTTGATTTCGGCGCCAAATTCAGCGGAGCGCCGGGCATCCGGCTCGGGTATGAGCCCGGATTTGTCCGGGGTGTTGTTCAGGAGCAGCACGGCGCCGCGCCCCACCGACCGGTCATACATATCCATCAGCTGATCCACGGTTTTGAGGGTGGGAAGGTTGTCCGTCCGCCAGAACCAGGTGTTGCGCATGCGGGCGTCGCACTCGTTTGGCAGCCAGCGGTCGCCGTCTGGGTCAGCATCTTCAGCGGTGTAAATGCCCCAGGCCTTTTTGCCGAATTTCACGGTGTTCCAGGCGGGATAAGGCGCCGTGCCATCCTCGTTGCCCACCCAGCGGATGCTCGCCTGCGGCCCCTGGAAGACCACCGCGCCCGGGGCGTGCTGCTGCAGGATGTCGCCCACGTCGAACACGAGGCTGCCGTCGAACCAAACCTCATGGATCGCCCCGTAGCGGCTCAGCAGCTCGGTGAGCTGCTGCCGGAAGAGCTTCCGGTAATCCTCCTGTTTGGCAGGGTCATCGATCTTGCCGCCGACCCCGGCGCCCAGAAACCGGTCGTTGGGCGAGAGGTAAACGCCCAGTTTGATACCGCGTTTCCGGCAGGAGGCGCTCAAGTCGGCCATCAGGTCGGCCTTGCCGCCGCGCCAGGCGAGTTCCTTGACGCCATATTTGGTGGTGCCAGTCTGCCACCAGCAAAAGCCGCCCACGTGCTTGGCCACAAACACCAGGTATCTGGCCCCCATCGATTCGGCTACACGGGCCCATTGTTCAGTGTCCAGGGCCTCGGGCTTGATCTCCGCCAGCGGTTTGGAAAGGTCGTCGTATTCCTGGTCCAGCCAGGTGTTGGGCGCGAAATGGACGAACATGCCAATCTCGTAATCCTGCCAGGCGGCCTGGTGGGCGGAGGGCAGCGCCAGTTTCGTTTCCGCGGCGGCCAGGCCCGGGCACCCGCCAGCCAGCGCGGCCGCCAGGAGGGAGGCCGCCCCGATGGCGCCCCAGAATCCGGACCCGCCCAGGGCGGACCGCGTGGAGCTTTGCACCGGGCCGCAATGGGCGGTTCCAGCGGTGTTTGCGGACCGGGCGTTCAGCCGGCCGTTCCGATGAAGTATGGATGTGAGCATAGAATTGCCCAAAACCCTCGGGAATCGCCGCCGGAAAGTCAAAGCAATACGGCATGCGATACGGCATGGCCTGGCGGTGAGCGGGGTGCTCTGAGCCGGGGCGGGGCGGATTGATCCAGCTTGCGCACATGGCCACCATTCCTGATGGGAAAAAGTTTAAGGCGGCGGCCGGGCTGGAATTCATGCTGTCCTCGGATCGAATGAGCCATTTTTCCGGGGCCGAAACCAATCGGGCAAGGAAAGGGGGAAAGACCCTCCCAAGGCTGGTGCGTTTGCCAATGTCTGGCGCAACCAACAGTGGGGTAAACACCCCATGGCACCAGCGGCATGCTTCAGGTAGGATAAGCGCCGAGGACGCATGAAACAACAGAGCCTTATGCCAGCTGGCTCGGAGAAAGGTTGTGGCGATACCGGAAACCGCTGCCAGGTCGCTTTGTTTCATCAGGATTCCGTCACTTGCAAGCCCCTCCTGGGGATAGGCCAATTGCTCTCTGAAAAATTCCATCGGGAAATTGATTTTGATTTCACCTGGTGGGGATTCAAATTCCTCCAGGACGATCTGATTCCCAGCCTCGCGGCACAAACAGCGGCCAAGGCGGATGGGATTGCAATTTCAGCCTATTCGCATACGGCGGTGGCGCCCGAGATCCAGCTGCTGAATACGGTCTGGTTCAAGCTGCGGGAAGGCCGCAAAGGCGGCTTGCTGATCCTGGTGCAGAACCATGGGGGACGGCCACGCGGAACCATCGCCATGGATCGATACTTGCAGGAACTGGCGGCCCTCGCCCATATGGATTTTCGGTCACGCCTGCTGCAGGTGGATGCGGCGGAAGCCATGCCACCGGCCCAACTGGAGGCGCCGGCCAGGGTTGCAACCAGTTCGGCGCTGGTTGGGGTGGATGCAGGGACTCCCTCTGATGATCCATTGGGAAAACCGCCCGGACAATGGGGGTTGAATGAATGAGGATGAAATGAACGCCTTAAATCGTGCGGACCCCGCAGGAAAACCGGAAGCCATGCGCCACCGCCACCGCCATTGGCTCAGCCAATCCCCGGCCCAATGGCCTGAACTCCAGGAGGAGCCGATCCCGGCGCCCGCCTGGGTTCTGTTGGTGAATATCAGCGAAGACAGCCACGAATATCTGATTCGGGCCGAATTGCCTGAACTCAAGAATGTGGACGCCGGCGTGAGCGCCGAGTTCAAAGACGGCGTGCTTGCCGTTCACCTGGCCAAGGCCGGGAAAACCAGGCCTTAACCGTTTCCCTTAACCGTTTCCACGCGATTAGATCGGCCGTCTTTTTGTGCAATACATTCGCCATTCGCCAATTATCCCGATCAGATCGGGACTCGTGGCTCACGTCTCGTCTTGCGCAAAAAAATCTGCGGCGCAATCACTTCCCTCCCAACTGCATAAACACGGCTTAGCCCATCGGGGTCAGGGAGAAATAAGATGGGGTGGGCCTCCTAGCGCCTCCAGCCTGGCCAGCCAGGAGTTGAAGTGGGGACAGGCCTGGCGAATGGCGCTCAAGCCGATTCGCCTGGTAATGATCGGAGCATGTGCGATCCGGCTGCCTCCCTTCCGGTAACTTGGAAATAACCAGGCGATCCGCCGCGATGGGGCAGTTTCGGGATGGTCGTCAATTTCTTCGCACTCCCGGCACTGGCGAACAATCTCGCTGAAGGACGAGGCCAGGTCCGCCCGCTCAAAGACACTGGCCATCACCTCCGGGCTGGAGAACAGCAAAGCCTCCAGCTCGTGCATCTGCACATAAGGCAGGAAGCGGCGGAGATGGTCCGGCTCGGCAAAGGCCAGGCGGGCGTTCTCCAGCATGGCTGCCTCGACCAGCCGGGCTTTTTCCCGGGCTGTTTTGCCACGGGCTTCGCCGAGGCCAGGCCAGGCTGCAGGGAGGCCGTAGTAATCCAGGAACGTGCTTACCAAGGAGCGTGGTTCCTGGTTGAGGAGCGCGCTCACTTCCTTCCGCACCGCCTCGAAGCTGCGGATGCCGCCCTTGTGCCCCGGTTTGCCCAGCACCTTGGCGTGGAGGGATAGGCTGCGCTCCCCGAAGTGCGGAGCGAGAACCTGCTCCACGACGGCGCGCTCCGTTGGGCCTTCGACGAGGATGAGCACCCTATTCATGGCGCGGCCCCGCTTCGATCACGTTTTTCTGAACCAACTCTCCCAGGGCGTAATCCTCCAACCATTCGCCCAGCGGCTCTTGGTCGAGGCGGTTGAAACGGGAGGCGCCGTTGACGCGATCCACCACCACGACCTCGTCCGGCTCGAAGTGGTTGATGAGCACGGGCGATTGCGTGGAAGCGAGCACCTGGCCCCGCTGGGCTGCTTCGCAGAGAAGGGATGCCAGCAGTTCGATGGCCACCGGATGCAGCCCCAATTCGGGCTCGTCGAGGATAATCAGGGAGGAAGGAGCCGGTTGCAGCAGGAGCGCTGTGAGCGCCATGAACCGCAGCGTGCCATCTGACAGGTGGTGGGCCAGGAACGGGTAGTCCAGCCCTTTTTGCCGCCACTCCAGGCGGATCAGGCCGGGATTCTCCGCCGCTGGTTCAAGGATGAAATCGTCAAAGAATGGCGCCGCCAGCTGGATGGTTTCCCGAATCCTGGCATAACGGGCCGCCTGGGTCAGCTTCAACACCCGGAGGAAGGCCGCCAGATTCGAGGCGTCCGGGCGCAGGAAGCGATGATCGTTCAGCTGTCCGGGCAGCTTGATCCCAGCTGTTTCACTCGTGTCGTGGAAATGGTAAACCCGGCAGTTTTGCAGGGTTGGAACGACCCAACTGGCAAGGTTTCCCTCGCCAGCCGCCGCCGGTTCCGGCAATTTGGACTCGCGATGGCCAGAGCCAAGCGGGGCCTCGGATGGATGGTGGTTGCCTGCGCCCTGGAAGCGCATTTCCTCCAGCGCAAAGAACAAGCTGCCGTCCACATCAAGCTCCAGCGCGATCCGGTAGCCGTTCAGCCCGAAAACAAGCTCCGCCTGGATGCGTTCAGTGACCTTCGCACCGTTATGGAGCAAGGCGCTGGCTCCCCCTTGTTTCGCGACGTAAGGCTGAAGCCGGTGTTCGACCAGCGCATTCAGCAATCTGAAGAACGCTATCAGATTAGATTTGCCGGCTCCATTTGCGCCGATGAGCACGTTGAGTTGACGCAGCTTGAAGCCGGTCAGTTCTTTGATCGACTTGAAGCCTTTCAGGGTGATCTGATCTAAGGCTGGCATTGGTAAACATACATCGGCGCATGGCTGTGTATGCCGGGGATTTGTAACGCATTTGGCTGGTGAGTCAATCATCATTCCGAGGTTCCGCCATGGCTGCCAGAAGCCATCCTGACGGCTGGACAGCACTCCTGACTGAACCGTGCCCAGGCAATTGGCTCAGTCGTGCCGGCGGGAATTTTTGCGCAAGACCTTCGCCATTAGCCACTTATCACGATCAGATCGGGACTCGCGGCTCACTTTTCGCCTTGCGCAAAAATCTGCGCCGCAATCACTTGCCTGCCAAATTCAGGGGCATGGCTAAACCCGTTGCCTCAAGCCACATGGCCCAATCCCAAGCTGCTTCCGGCCCGGGATTGCGGCCTGGCCGGCGCACCGCAAAAACCGCCTTTCCCGGGCCGCTCCACCAAGGCGGGCGCTGCTTGACGGGACCGGCCGCGGGCGCCTAAAGTATCGCCGTTGCCCGGAAAAACAAAAATCTGAACAAACATGACTCATACCCAGCTTATGAAACGACGCACCTTCTTGCGCGTGGCCGCTTCCGCCACCGCCGCTTTATCCCTGCCCATGGTGGTTCCCCGCCAGGTGCTGGGCGCCGCCGGCCAGCCCGGCCCGAACGACCGCATCAAAGTCGGCTTCATCGGCCTGGGCGGGCGGGCCCGCTGGATCCTCAAGGATGAGGCGCTGCCGGGAGCGGACGTGGTGGCCGTGGCGGATTGTTTTCTGCCGCGCCTGGACGAGGCCGCCAAAGTTTACGCGGGCAGCGAAAAATGGGCCAAATACCAATCTTACCAGAAAATGCTGGAGCGGGAAAAGCTGGACGCGGTGTTCGTGGAGACCACCACCCATGCCCGGGTGCTGGCCGCCATCCACGCCTTGCAGGCGGGGTGCGACGTCTATGCGGAGAAACCGCAGAGCCTCACGGTGGCCGAGGGCCGCGTGCTGGTGAAGGCGGTCAAAAAATACAACCGGATTTTGCAGACCGGCTCCCAGCAGCGCTCCATGCCCATCAACGCCCACGCCAGCAAGCTCGTGCGCGAGGGGGCCATCGGCAAAATCCACACCGTGATCACCTGCAATTTTGAGAGCGGAAAAGTGTGGAAATCCAAGCCGGAGGAGCCGGTTCCCACCGGCCTGGATTGGGATGCCTGGTGCAACCAGACCGAGCTGCGACCCTACCACAGCCAGCTGCAGTTCGGCTGGGGCGAGATCCTGGACTACGATGGCGGCGGACAATCCTGGGGCGTGACCGGCTGGGGCACCCACAGCCTCGACCAGGTCCAATGCGCGCTGGGCACGGATGACACCGGGCCGGTGGAAATCTGGCCGGAAGACCCGGGCCCCAACTGCAAAGTGATGATGCGTTTCGCCAATGGCGCGCTCCTCAAAATCGCGGGCAAACGGCGCGGCATGGAAGACCTCGGCGCCATTTTCATCGGCGACCAGGGCCGCATTGAAATCCTCCGCGGCGATTACCTCGCTGACCGCCAGGAATTGCGCGCTGGCGCGCCGCCGGTGACCCCCCAGGGGCCGAAGGAGTCCATCCCCCACCTCGAGAATTTCCTGCAGTGCCTGCGGACCCGCAAAAAACCGAACGCGGACGCCGAGACCGGGCATCGCGCCACCACGCTGTGCCATCTGATGAACATCTGCCGGGCCGTTCAGCGCAAGCTCCAGTGGGATCCCGCCGCCGAGCAGTTCCGCGGGGATGAGCAGGCGAACAAAATGCTCGCCCGCCCCCGGCGCGCGGGCTACGAGCTGCCCGCCATCGGTTAATCCGGCGTGGTCACCGGGCGGTGGCGCGGCAGCTCCGCCTTGTAATCGCCCAGGCTGGGCCACTGCAGGCGGCGGTCCAGGTCCACCTCAGCCACGATCACTGAACCCCACGTTTCGGCGCGGGCGATGGTCTGGCCGGAGTGGTCGAAGACCGCCGTGAGCATCCAGTTGCGGGACACGTCCTCGTAGGTGCTGCTGACCAGGTAAACATGGTTCTCGCAGGCCCGGGCGCTGGCCAATCCCGGGTTGCAGCCCCAGACGGGCCAGGCGATGACCTCGGCGCCCCGGTTGCTCAATTGCCGGGCCACTTCCGGGAAGAAGCCGTCGTAGCAGACCATCATCCCCAACTTCCCGAAGCGGGTTTCAAAGACCGGGTATTCGTGGCCCGGGGCGATGCCCGCGGATATCTCGTCCCGGGGCAGGGACACCTTCCGGTATTTGCCCGCCACCGTCCCCTCCGGCCCCAGCAGGGTGGCGGTGTTGTAAACCAGGTGGCGGTCGCGCTCAACCAGCCCCGCCACGATATAGAGGTTGTGCTGCCGGGCCAGTTGCGCGAAATAATCCGCCGCGGGGCCGGGGATGGGCTCCGCGCAATCGATCATCTTCCGGCCGGTGCCGTAGTAGGTCAGCGTCTCCGGCAGCACCACCAGGTCCGCCCGCTGGCGCGCGGCCTCCTCGATCAACGGGGCGAACAACCGGCAGTTGCCCGCCGGCGTGCGTCCGTCCCGGGGGCGGAAATGCACCGCGGCCAGGCGGACTTTGCGCCCCGCCGGGGCCGGCACTTCCTCCAGGGCGATCCCGCTCCACGCGGCCCCGGCCCCCGGCGCCCACTGCAGGTGCAGCTCCACCACCGCCCGGGCCGCCTTGAGGGGCGCCCGGTAAGTGTCCGCCACGCGGGTCCAGCCGTCGGCCCCGGTGGGGCCATCCAGCGGATGCTCCGCCTCGGCGGTCGCCGCGAAACCGATGAGGAAGTTGGTCACCACACCCGTGTCGCGCGGGACCGGTTTCCCTGCTGCATCCTGCCAGAGCAGCCGCACGGGCGCGCAGCGCCGGGCAGGGACGCTTCCAGGCAGCTTCCGATGCGCCTCAAACCGGTACCAATGGCCCCCCTCCACGGGAAAGCTTTTCGTCCAATACCCGTCGAGCCCCTCGCGCGTGTCGGCCTGGATGATCCAGGCGCCCCGGCCGTCACGGCCACCCTCCGGGTCAAAGGCAAAGGCCGGGCGGATTTCCTCGCGCGGGGACTCTGCCCGCCAGCCGGGCGGGGCCGGGGTGGTGGTGGCAGCGGCGACGGTCCTTGAACCTGCCACCCACCACGCGGCAGCCGCCAGGATCGCCATTAGTCCGGACACAGGGGATTTTGCAATCATATCGGCCAGTTTAATGATCCTTCGCCCCGGGGTCGATTGCGATTTCCCGGCCGATCCACCTTGCTTTTGAAATGGCGTGAAAACAGGGCATGGGTTAGCCGTGTCCAGGCCATTAGCTCCGTCGTGCTGGCTGGATCTTTTTGTGCAAGACGGGATTGCCCCTGCCGCGGAGCGGCACTGTGATGGTAGCCGTGGGATTTCGCAACCAAGCCCGGGATTGACTCCGGGTTGGCGGAAGGCTCCATTGCATAAGCAGATCCAACGCTGGTAGCCGCCGAGGTAACGAGGCCGATCGGCCGCTCACTTCGCTCCGTGGAAACCCAAAGATCTGTGGCTGGGAAGCCGGTGTGCTTTCGCTGGGGATTTTCAGCTTTCTTCCGCCAGGCCCAACGGGGTGGCGATATTACCGTTACTGGGCATCCCCCAGAGGAACCCACCCCAGCCTTGGACGAACCCTAATAGTTCTCTTCCATCACCTCGAAATAGGCTTGCGGATGCTGGCAGGCGGGGCACTTGTCCGGCGCCTTGGCGCCTTCGTGCACGTACCCGCAATGGCGGCACTCCCAGCGCACTTTGGCTTCCTTGGCGAAAACCTGCCCGGATTCAACATTTTTCAACAGCTTCAGAAAACGTTTTTCGTGTTCGGCCTCCACCCTGGCGATCACCTTGAAAGCGCCTGCCACCTCCGCAAACCCCTCCTCCCGGGCGGTCTCGGCAAACTCCACATAAAGCTTGGTCCATTCTTCGTTCTCGCCCATCGCGGCCGCCTTCAGGTTTTCCGCCGTGGCGCCGATCCGGCCGGCGGGGTAAGCCGCAGTTATTTCAACTTCACCACCCTCCAAAAACTTGAAAAACCTTTTGGCATGGGCTTTTTCCTGGGTGGCAGTTTTCAGGAAAATGGCGGCAATTTGCTCGAAACCTTCGGTCCGGGCCTGTTTGGCAAAAAACTCATAGCGGTTCGTGGCCTGCGATTCCCCGGCGAAGGCTTTGAGCAGGTTCTTTTCGGTGCGGGTTCCTTTGAGGCTTTTTTCCATAGGTTTATTGGTTGGGATTATGACAGTTGGGTTGGGATTCAGAGCGCCAGGTGTCCGGCCGCTTCAACCATGTTGGTGCAAGTGATGGTCATGGGATGGTGGGGAGGATAATGAAAATTGGCGAGGATGTTAAAACCGATGTCCTTCGCCGGATCCGGAACCACCCGAACCACGACCCCCACTCCTTTTTGCGCGCACAGCTCCATGATTTTGCCCATCGCGTGGGCGCCATGAACATCCATGGCATCCAGCCGGCTCAGATCGGAAATCAAGCGAAAACCACTGGATAAATCGGCCAGCAGGGCGGCCAAATCATCCAGGCCTTGCTCCAGTTCCTGAACGCTCACCTGTTGGATGAAGCTCAAGTAAAGCAACTGCTTCAGTTTATTGACGGTTGCCAGAAACATAATAGCTTCCCGGTTGGTTCAACCAGACTTCCATCCGCATCATGCGCCGCCCCGAGCCGGGATGCAATCCAGATATTCCAGTTTGCCGCCCGGGCCGGCGCACAGCGGCACCACCACCACGACCGGATATCGTTTCAACCATAAATAACCAGCCAGGCATAAGCGAGCAGGGCGGGAATGATGCACAGGAGGACCGCGAGCGCCTGGATCAGATGCTGCCCGGCAAAAGGGAAAAACCGGCCGATCCAAAGCGGCGCAAACGCCGCCCCAATAACCCCCAGCACGGAAATCACGAATCCGGTGGCGGCGGGATCCTTCCCGCCATGGGCAAAAGCACGGGACCACCCATCCTGGTTATCGGTCGAGGAGTCGTGGCGGAGCAGGTAACAGGCGCTGCTTGACAGCACCGCGGGCTTTCGCTTTATCCTGATCCCCCATGAGCAGCACCACCCGTTTTTTTTTGTTTCCGGTCCTGGCGCCCCGCGCGCCGGCGGCAGCCCTGGCCCTTTGGATTGCCCAGGCCGCGGTGGAGGCCGGGGCTGGGATCCAGTGGTGGGCTTCCTCGGAAGACCTGCGCCACACGCTGGCGCCGCAGCCGGAACTCGCCTGGGAAACGGACCGGGCCGGGGCAAAGACCCCGGTGCTCGTCGATGGGGCAACCACTTTCCAAAGCCTGCTCGGGCTGGGGAGTTCGCTCGAGCACAGCACCTGTTACAACTTGAGCCTGCTGCCGCCCGGCCGGCGCGAGCAGGCGCTCGCCAGCCTGGTCCATCCCACCCAGGGGATCGGCATGAGCCTGGTGCGCATCTGCATCGGCACCCCCGATTTCACCGCTTCACCCTGGTACACTTATGATGACCTGCCGCCGGGCCAGGAAGACCCGGAGCTGAAGCATTTCTCCATCGCCAAAGACCGGGAGTATGTGCTGCCCGTCCTCAAACTGGCCCGGAAGCTGAATCCAGAGCTGAAGTTTTTCGCCTCCCCCTGGAGCCCGCCGGGCTGGATGAAGACCAGCGGCCGCATCTGCGGCGGCCAGATCCATCCCGATCACTTCCCCCATTATGCCGAATACCTGGCCCGCTTCGTGGAGGCCTACCGCGGTGAGGGCATCAGCATCCATGCCATCACGGTGCAGAATGAGCCGGAGTACAATCCCGGCGCCTATCCCACCTGCGGCTGGACGGCGGCCCAGCAGCGGGACTTCATCCGGGACCATTTGGGGCCGGTATTCCGAAAACATGGATTGCAGACGCTGATCTGGTGTTTCGACCACAATTTCAACCACCCGGGGTATCCCGCCACCATCCTGCGTGATCCGCAGGCGGCGCAGCACGTCGATGGCAGCGCCTTTCATCTCTACGAAGGCAAGCCTTCGGCCATGTCCAAATTGCGCGCCGAGTTCCCGGACAAGCACCTGTACTTCACGGAAGGCTCCACCTACGGCGCCAGCGGCGCGGCGGAGATCATCTCCTATTTGCGCAACTGGGCACGGAGCTACAACGCCTGGGTGACCCTGATGGATCACCGGATGAAGCCCAATCCGGGGCCGCACGACTGCTCGCCCACCTGCGTGGTGCTGGATCGCGGCACCTTGGAATTGGATTACCGGTTCGATTATTACATGTACGGGCATTTCTGCAAATTCATCCGGCCCGGCGCGGTCCGCATCGGCTCCACCACGCCATCCCAGCAGCCCGCCAATGCCGCTTTCCGCAATCCCGACGGCTCGCTGGTGCTGGTCGCCGCGAATCCCGAACTGCGCGCGCGGGAATTTTCCGCCGCCTGGAACGGCCGCCGTTTCACCGCGGCGCTGGCTCCAAAGTCGGTGGCCACGTTCCGCTGGACACCCTGAAGCCCGGCCCGCGGCGGCCCTGGGCGGGCTGGTCCCGGGCATCCGAAGGGGCCGGTTGCACCGGCCGCGCTGGAAAGGAACTGAAATTATGAAAAGGATCCCCATGCTGAAGAATATCACCGCCACCCTGGCGCAGCGGACCGGCTGCCACCCAGGCTGGCAGCTGCTCCTGGCTGGCTGGCTGGCCGGGGGCGTTCCGGAGGCCAGGGCGGCGGACCTGGAGCTGGCCGGGATCGCCGTGATCCCCCATGTGCAATCGGCCCAGCTGCGCTACCGCCGCGACCCGGATCCCGGCCTGGGGGCCCGCGTGCAGCTATTCCTCCGGAATGGCAGCGGGGAGCCGATCCTCCTGCCCGGCTCGGCGCCGGTGCGTTTCCGCTCCCGCACAGCCGGGGAACTCCTGAGCACGGGGGCGTGGGCGTGGCACGACACCCCTTCGGCCTGGCCCGGCAACGACCTGGTCCTGCCGCCGGGCGCGCTCACCGTCTGGACCTTCAACAGCCGGGGACCGGACTGGGGCGTGGGCACGAGCGCCGACCTCGCGCTCGAGCGCCCCGGCCACCCGCCGCGGCAGATCCCGTTCCGTATCGAGGCTCCGGGCGTCTGGCTTTCCGCCGTGACCTTCCTCGCGAAGCAGGGCGGGGTGGTCCCGGACACCCTGGTGTTCCACGTGGCCAACCAATCCGCCGCCTCCATCCGCCTGGTTTCCGGCCGGCTCTGGCTGCCCGGGGCGGACCACGCCTGGCGCGCGCTCCGCCCGCAAGCTGATTTCACCCGGATTGAAATGTTCCCGGCCACGGGGGTCATACCGGCGGGGGACAAGGGCGCGGCCCGCATCACCACGGGGCCGCTGCCGCTCAGCTACGGCGCGGTGGAAGTGCGGATCGCCGATGCCGCGGGGCGGGCCGCCACGCTGTGGGCGCATCTGCGCGTCAAGCGGGAAGCCTTCGACATCAGCGGCGGCTGGGTCGCCTCAAGCCTGGGCGGCAGCAACACCCTCCATTGCGAGGCCTATCTCCAGACGCTCCGGCGGATGCATGTGAACGCCGGCATGCACGACCAGGTGGCCGGCTACACCGACCGCCCGGAGCGCTATGAAAAATACCCTTTGAAATACATGAACCGGTGCCAGCCGTTCGAGCGCTATGACCATGAGGCCACCCTGGCACGCATCCACGCCGTGGAATTCCTCGGCGAGCCCCAGTATGGCGGCGGACGCCCGGTGCCGCCGATGGAAGTCTGGCGCGCCCTGGCCCCCTACCAGGCCACCCGCCTGCCCACCTCCGTCACCCACAGCGAGGAGCGCGTCTGGCGTTACTATGCGGGCTTGTCCGACTACCCGCACTATGACGCCTACCGTGTCTGCGCCCCGGCCCCCGATGCCTGGAGCCGGTATGACCGCTGGGAAGGCCAGACGATCCGCTGGGGCGCCCCGCTGGAAACCATCGGCGACCTGACCCGCTCGCTCCGGGATTTGAACCGGCCGGCGCCGATCGCCTGCTGGGCGCAGGGGGCGCACGCCGGCTGGGACCGGATGGGCGGGCGCCAGCGGACCTCCCCCACCCCCGACGAGCTGCGGCTGCAGGCTTGCCATGCCTTGGCCCAGCGGGTCACCTCGCTCTACTGGTTCAACCTCAGCTTGAAATCTCTGCTCAAGTTCCCCGATCTCATTGAGCCGATCACCCGGGTGGGCCGGGAAATCCGGCTCCTGGAAGATTTCTACCTGGAAGGCGACGCCTGCCACTTCGCGCGGCTCATGCGCGACGGCCAGCCGGATTGGGATCTCGCCGTAGTCGCCGGGCCGCGGGGCGCGGTCTGTTTCGCGCTCGACCTCGCCTACCGGCCCGATCCCGCGGAGAAAGTCTTCAAATTCGGCCCGCCGCGCGAGGCTGCCCTGGCTTTTCCCCTGCCCGCGTATCTGCGCCCGGCCGGCGAAGTCCTGCGGGTGGACGCCGATGCGGTGCGGCCGGTGGTCTTCACCACTACGGACAACGGCCTGCGGCTCACCGGGCTTTGCGGCCCGGTGAACATTTTTGTGGCCTCGCCGCGCCCCGGCCTGGCTGAAGAACTGCGGATCCGCCGCCAGGCGCTGGTTGATTTTGAAGATTCGTCCGGCTTCGATCCGGGGCGCAATGCAGCCGACCTGGAACAACTGCGGCGCCTGGCCGGTCCTTGAGCCACGATCCGGGACGCCGGCTATTGCCCGGCCAGGCGGTCGATGGCCTGGTCCAGGATCAGGCGGTAGCCATCGGCGTCCACGCACAGGTCATCCGGCTGGCCTTCCGCCTCGTAGAGCCAGCCGGCCCCGTGCGGATCGCGGTGCAGGAGGTGGAGCTGCTCCTTCATGGCGGCATTGCTCTGCCGGAAAGTCCCGTTCACCAGGCAGCAGAGGTCGGACACAGCCTTGAAACCTTCGATGAATCCGATGACCTGGCCGGCCTGGACCACCTGGGCGGGCAGCACGTGAAAACCGTGATCGACCATCTCCCCGAGCATCCGCACGGCAAAGCGGGTCAATCCGGCGCGCCAGATCCCGTCCCTTTGGCGATGCAGCCAGTAATGCGTGGGATGATACAGGTAATCCAGCGGCAGCTGCGTGGAAAAGCGCAGCCGCTGGTATTCAAGATGGGGACCCGCTGCGGGCGGATCGCCGTTGGTTCCGTTGCCGTTCATGCCGAACAATGCATAAGGGATACCGGCAGCGGCCAGCCTTCGCAAACAATAAACCGTGCGGGCTGGGAAATCACCAGCCCTCCCACTGGCGCAGGAGGGTGTCGATGGTCCAGGAGCCGCCGCGGGCCTGGAGCTGGTCGGCCGTGTGGCCGTGCCACCAGAGGCCGTAGCGCATCGCCCGGCCGGGATCCGCCTGGAGGAGGGGCTGCGCGAGCAATCCCGCCAGGCAGCCGGCCAGCGCATCCCCGCTGCCCCCCTGCGCCAGGCCGGGGTTCCCGGAGGGGTTGACATGCAGCGGCCCTTCCGCCTGGCCGAGCAGGGTCTGCTGCCCCTTCAGGGCCACCCAGCAGCCGCCGAAACGGCGGGATAATTGCCGCAAGGCAGCCGGCCGGTCTTGCTGCACGACAGCGGTGGTGGTTCCCAACAGCCGGGCGGCTTCGCCCGGATGCGGGGTGATCAGCCGCACGCACCGGTGTGGCAGCGGGCCTTCGGGCAGCCAATCCAGGGCGCTGGCATCCACCACCACCGGCAGCCGGGCGGCCTGCCAGGCCCGGGTGCATTCGGCCCGCAGGGCCTCCGGCAAATCCGGCTGGGCCAGCCCCGGCCCGAACAGCCACGCGGTGGCGGACTCCGGGGCGGCCAGGGCGCTCCGCCAGGGATGGACCATGGCCAGCTGCAGCTGGGCGGCCACCGGCACATATACTTCCGGCAGGGTCTGCAGGGTCACCAGGCCGGGCTTGGCGCACAGGGCCGCCCGGGTGGCCAGCACCGCCGCGCCATGATAGCCCAGGCTCCCCGCCACGATCACCAGGTGGCCGAAGGTGCCTTTGTGCCCGCCCGCCGGCCGCGGGGGCGGATAGCCCGCGAAATCCCGGGGCAGGGTCCACCACAGTTCGCCCGTGTGCGGGCAGGGGACCAGCCCGATGTCCGGCGCCACTTCCAACCGCCCCACATAGGGCGCCGCCTGCGTCTGCAGCAGCCCTTTTTTGGGGGCGCCCAGGGTGATGGTGACCTGCGCCTGGACCGCCCCGCCCTGCGGTTCCCCGGTGTCCGCATGGAGCCCGGAGGGCACGTCCACGGCCGCCACCGGCAGCCCGGAGTCATTGATGGCCTGCACCAAGGCGCACCACGCCGGGTCCAGCGGGCGGTTCAGGCCGATCCCGAACAGGCCGTCCACCACCAGCGCGGGGCGCCGGGCCAGGTGGCGTTGCACCAGCGGCATACAGAACTCCGGGTTGGACACTTTGCAGTCGATTACGTGGCGGTCTGAGAGATGCCCGGCCGCCGCCAGCGCATCGTCCCCGTTGTGGCCCATGCCGGCCAGCACCAGGATTTGGCTGTGCGGCGGGACCAGGCCCTGGATCACGGCGGCCACGGCCTGGCCCGCCCGCTGGATCACGGCCTCCTCGGTCTGGCCGGTGGCCCAAGTGGCGTGCTCCCAGGCCCGCATTTGGGCTATATCAATCACCGGTATCGGCATGGCTTAAGCATGCCTTCCGCCAGCCGGAACGTAAAGCCTTGGGATGTTTTTCATCCGCCTCCCGCCTGGAATCCGCAGAGGTCTGGTCCCTGGACGGCCAAAGGCAGCCGTCCCACTTAAGAAAATTTAATAAATCCAGCCCATAATTAAAGTTTGCTACCAAAGCGCCGATCGGTATTATATTGGTGCTGTACGTTTAGAAAAAACGGCATCCCAATTGCTAACGCTGTTTTCCCCCTGCCAATCGAGTGACTGGCAGAAGGTTTGTACTGATGGCCCGGAAAAATGCCGGATTCCGCCCGGATAAAGTTGACTGATGGGCGCAAAAAACGGAGACTGGAACAAAGGTTCGAAGGAAGGAAGACACTTTTGAACCCTGTCAAAACCCCCGCTTCATGCAAGTTGGGGGTTTTGCTTTTTTATCGGAAGCGAAACCGCACCCTCTGACAGCAAGCACGGCCAGAATCAGCCTCAAGCGCCGCGAATGGCGCAACCGGAGTTGGTAATATTGGGTAGCGCTGATTTCCATCAGCAGGCACCATGCCGCTGTTCATCCCGGAAAGCCGGCGGGGCGGAAACCGGATGTGGTAAGAACCTGGTTTGAATTACGCCAGCGGCCGATCCGCCTCGTTACCTCGGCGGCTACCAGGTTTAGGTTTGCGGATGCAACGGGATCGATCACCCATCCAACGCGGGTAGCCACCGAGGTCAGGAGGCGGACCTGGACCATGCGCCTATGCGGTCCGCAAATTCCAAATGGCTGCGGGTTTTGGGGCAATTGAGCCTGATCTGAAATTCGCCCGCCGCCGATCCGCCTCGTTACCTCGGCGGCTGCGCACCGCAGGTGTGCCCATGCAACGGAGGTTTCCGCCATCCCACCGCGGATTCCCTCGCCCCGCTGGCGGGGAGAGGGCCAGGGTGAGGGGGACGCCGCACCGTCCACAGCGTTCCTGCTCACCCTGGCCGGACTTTCATCAGGGCTTTTTTACAGCCTGCCTCGGAACTCCTGGATTCCCTCCCGTCTTGTGCACCAATCTGCGGCGCAATCACCCCCATCCGAACTGCCGGAACACGGCTATGGAACTTGCTGGATGCGGAAATACCGGCCGGTGGCGGCCACGTCGAATTCCTGGGTCAATTGCTCCCGCTGGGCCACAAACACATTCCCCACGGCAGTCCAGCTGGCGAGATCGGTGGAGGTTTCCAATTGGTATTTGTTCCCCAACACCACCTCCAATTTCACCGCTACTTTGGAAACGGCCACCGTCAATCTCGGGCTGAACGGTGGCGACGCGATGAAGATCTCCGGCGCCGAGGTGTAGCCCGTGCCGGGATTGATGATTTGGATGCCGGTCACCACCTTGTTTTCCACCGTCGCCACGGCGGACGCGCCCGTCCCGCCTCCCCCTTCCAAAACCACCGCCGGCGGCGCATCATATCCATACCCGCCATCGGTCAATTCCGCCCCCACCACGAAGCCATTCACAATGGTGGCCGTGCCGGTTGCCGGGCGCGGGGGAAACGGGGGGTAGGCGATGGTAACCTTGGGGGCGGAGGTGTAGCCCGAGCCGGGATTCAAGACCGTGATCGCGGTGACAACCCCGTTTTTATCAATCGTTGCCTGGGCGGTGGCGCCAGTTCCATCTCCGCCGCCAATAGACACTGCTGGCGCATTGGTATATCCGTAACCGCCATCTTGAATTGTAATCCCCACCACGAAGCCATTAACGATATTAGCCGTGGCCGTGGCGATATGGGGATGTAAAACACTTTCATATTCATAAAGGTTTTTAACTTCGTTGTTTAACAATACACGCGTATAAAAGCGTATGTCATCAATATTTCCTTTGAATGCAGGATCAAAACCTTGTGGAGAAACACTAATTCCTACATATGTTCCTGCAAGTTGATTTACATATTCATTGCGCGGGCTTTGTGCTATAAGGAAACCATTTTTATACAGAAATGCTTTATTTTGGGATATGTCGTATGAATATGCATAGGATATCCATTCATTTGGAGCGACATTTGAATCAGTGGTTCCGCTCGAATTCATTACCACCATATCGGGTGATCCCACATCTATCCTATATTTGTGACCGTAATTTTCTGATGGCCTATCACACAAAACGTCGGCCCATCTGGCAGTAGCTGGAACAAGCACCCAAAAAGATATTGTGAAAGAAGTCGTTTCTGATGGCAATATTGAGTCTTTAATATATATATAATTATTAACTCCATTAAAATAATAACTTGCATTCGGAACGCCGAACCGGTCTGGCGCCAGCGTGGCGCCGTTTACGGTTCCCATATGCCCCTTTCCACTAGCATCATTCGCATTCCCATTGAATGGATAATACGCCACCAAGCCATTGGTTAAAAACGCGGGTTGCTGTGCGGAAACGAAAACCTGCCCCACCATCAGCACCATGACCACCGATTCTTTGAGTTTCATGCCTTTTCCCTTTCAGCCTGGCGGCCGCTACGAAAAACGAAGAGGGTGCGAACTTAACGCACCCTGATTGAGGCACCTGGAAGAGCCTGTCGCAAGAATACGCCAAGCCGCACCCAGGTGGGTGCGCGCTCGGGCGGTCTTGCGACGAAAATTTTCCAGGTTTCCAATCAGACCGTAGCCGCTGCTACGCTAAATTTATTATAGTTGTTGTTATTGCATTTGTTTTTACCGATTTACGGGTTCGATCAGACCGAAAAACTGCATGGTTGGCAAGCCCGTAATTCCGAACCCAAAGCCGCCAGCCGCCCTTCAGGTCAGAGGCTTGATACTGGGGCGGTGGTCCCCAGGCCGGGCCGGGGGATCCATTGTCCGGCGGGCCAAAAAACCTGAAAACCGTGGTTTCCCAGCCGGATGAACGGGCCTGGCAGCATCCGTTCAGCTGGGATGGAATGGGCTGCGCCGCAGGTTTTTACGCATGGCGGAACGCAGGCTGCGCGCCAATCCGGGACAGGATTTGCATTTCGCGAATGACGAATCTCTTGCACAAATTGATCGAGCCAGCACGACTGAGCCTATTGCAGGGACAGGGCCGGGCGCCTGCAGAATACGTTTCAGTTGGAACGACAGGCCGAAACGGGGTCCACCCGGCAGGCCATTTCGCTGGTGTAACGGGCGCCCAAGGTGGCCTGGCGCTGGCGGATCCAATCGGTGACCTTGGGCCAGTCCAACAAGTATGGATCAGCACCTCCACGCCCCGCAAGAACTCCGCCAGGCGGGGGGCGGTGATTGACCGCAAATGCCCGGTGGCGGACGGATCAGCCGCCGAGTTCCAGGTGGCTCTTTTTGAGCATTTCGCGGATGGGGATCTGCTGGGGGCAGGCTTCCTCGCACTCGCCGCATTCGTTGCAGCGGGTGGCCTGCTGCTCCGGGCTGAGCAGCACCTGGTAGGCGGTGGACGGGCCGCGGCGATCCTCGTAGATGTAGCGGTCATTGTAAAAGTTGAGGATCCTGGGGATCGCCACCCCTTGCGGGCAGGGCTGGCAATAGCCGCATACGGTGCAGGGGACGGGGCCGCGCCCGCTGAGCCTGGCCCGGACTTGGGCGATCAGCGCCAGCTCCTCCGCGCTGAGGGAATTGGGCTGGGCTTGGGCGGCCAGGGCGAGGTTTTCCTCCAGCTGCCGCGGCTCGTTCACGCTGGTGAGCAGGACGTTGACCTCCGGGTGGTTCCACACCCAGCGGAACGCCCACTCCACGAGGGGGCGCCGCACGGGGGCGCCGTCCCAGAGGCTCTGGATGTCGGCGGGCAGGGGTTTGACCAGGCTGCCGCCGCGCAGAGGCTCCATGGCCACCACGGCCAGGCCGCGCCGGGCGGCGAATTTCAAGCCTTTGACGCCGGCCTGGACGGCCTCGTCCATGTAGTTCAGCTGGATCTGGCAGAAGGTCCAGTCGTAAGCCTGCACCACCTCCTCGAACAAGGGGTAATCATCGTGGAAGGAAAACCCCGCGTGGCGGATCCGGCCATCCTTGAGGGCGGCATCCAAAAAGGAGAATACGCCGGCGCGCTTGAGGTTTTCCCACCAATCCCGCTTGAGGCAGTGGAGGAGGTAAAAGTCGATCTGGCTGGTTTGGAGCCGGGTGAGCTGTTCGTTCAGGTAGCGGTCGCAATCGGCGCGGGTCTGGATGGCCCAGCTGGGGAGCTTGGTGGCGAGCAGGATTTTTTCACGGTATCCGCCGGCCAGCGCCCGGCCCAGCCACGGCTCGCTGTGGCCTTGGTGGTACGGGTAGGCGGTGTCCACGTAGTTGATGCCCCGCTCGATGGCCGTGTGGAGGAGCCGGGTGGCTTCCGGCTCGTTGATGTGCCCCTCATTCCCGCCGATCGTGGGCAGGCGCATGCACCCAAACCCAAGGATGGATGCCTCCGGCCCGCGCGCCGTCATTTTTTGGTATCGCATAACAAATTCTCGCCGGGGGGAACGATAAGGAGGGCGGGGGCCGATTGCAAGATCGAGTGGGAATCCGGGGCGCAACGGATGGGTGGGTGGGCGCACAGAAGCTTGTTGCTGGCGGCGCCAGGAATGGCTAGGCTGCCCCCGTTTTCAGCGGGTGGCCCGGAGGCCGCGCGCATATGAAACGGGAACGATGACTGCGGAACAAACCAAGCTGGATAATGGGGGCAACCACCGGACGAAACACCGGCTGCGGCGCGCGCTGCCGTACGCCGGGGCCGGGCTGCTGGTGGCGCTGATCGTGATCGGCCTCTGGCCGCAGCCGATCCGGGTGGAGCTGGCGGCGGCGCTGGCGGGGCGCCTGCGGGTGACGGTGGACGAAGAGGGCAAAACGCGGATCCGGCAGCGGTACGTGGTGTCCGCCCCGGTGTCCGGCCAGCTGCAGCGGATCGAGCTGAAGCCGGGCGCGGAGGTGGAGGCGGGCCGGACGGTGCTCGCCGTGATCGACCCGGTGGCGCCCGCGCTGCTGGACGCGCGCACACGCTCGCTCGCCGAGCAGCGGCGCGACGCCGCCACGGCGAACCTGGCCAAGGCGCGCGCGGCACACGCGCAGGCCGCCAGCGAGCGGCAGCGGTTCGAGAAGCTGTTCACGGAAAAAACCGTCTCCATCCAGGAGCTGGAGACGATCCAGCTCAAGGCGACGGCGGCGGCCCAGGACGAGGCGGCGGCGGAGAGCGCCCTGCGGCTGGCGGAGGCCGAGCTGGCGGAATTCGACAAATCTACGCCGGGCGGCGCGGCCGCCACCCGCCCGCCGGTGGAGCTGAAGGCGCCCGTGAGCGGGCGCATCCTGCGGGTGCACCAGGAAAGCTCGCGGGTGGTGCCGGCCGGCGCCCCGCTGGTGGAGATCGGCAACCCGGCCGACCTGGAGGTGGTGATCGAGGTGCTGTCGCGGGACGGCGCGCAGATCAGCCCGGGCACGCCCGTGGAGCTGGAGCAGTGGGGCGGCGGGGAGCCGCTGGCGGCGCAGGTGCGGCTGGTGGAGCCGGCGGCGTTCACGAAGGTCTCGGCGCTGGGGGTGGAGGAACAGCGGGTGAACGTGGTGGCCGACCTGCTGACGCCCCCGGAGAAACGCGCGCAGCTGGGGGACCAGTTCCGCGTGGACGCCCGGATCATTGTCTGGCAGGCGGAACAGGCGCTGCGGGTGCCCGCCGGCTCGGTGTTCCGCCAGGGGAGCCAGTGGGCGGTGTTTGTGCACGCGCGCGGGGTGGCCGAACTCCGCCCGGTGCAGGTGGGCCGCTCCAACGGCACCGAGACCCAGATCGTGGGGGGGTTGAAGGAGGGCGAGGAGGTCATCCTCTATCCCGGCGACCGGATCCGGCCCGGGCAGCGCATCCAAATTTTCAAGATCTGATGGCCCCGGGGGCCGTGGAAATCGCCAGGCCGGGGCCGGGCTTCCATTGGGTCCGGCCGGAGTTACGGGCGGGCCAGCCGAGTTAACCGGGCGGTTCAGGATGTCAAGCCGTCCGGGAGGCCCGCCTGGACGGTTTCGAACAGGGCTTCAACCCGCACGGCAATCCGGGCGGAGTCCGCCGGGGCATAGTCGGTCTGGAGGTGCAGGTACGGCAGGTGCAGATCCTGCTCCACGAGGCGCTTGACCCGGGCGGCCTCGATATCGTAGGTGAGACAGGCCTGCCAGGTCAGGTCGATGACACACTGCGCCCGGAATTCGGCGCATAATTCCCGCAGGAGCGCCAGGCGCGCGTCATTGGGGGTCTTGACCGAGCAGGGGAGGTGGAAATATTTGTCGGCGATGGCGGCCACCAGGTCCGGCGCCTGTTCATCGACATCCTCGAGGATGGGCTTCAGGCCGGTGCAATTCTCCTGGCACACGATCAACCCGCCCCGGTCCTCGATGATCTCCACCACCCGCTCGGCGCCGTGCACCACCGGCACCCCGGTCAGCAGCACGCGCACCCGGCGGCGCCGGCCGGCGGGAGGGGGGCCGGCCTGGTATAGCTGCAGGGCGCGCTCGTATTGCTCGAAGTCGGCGGGCAGGCCGGAAATGCTGCTTTTGAAATCGAGCAGCTGGCGGCCGGTGAGGGCCGGCGCTTCGGCTTTCATGAGGGCGGCGAGCTGGCGGCGGAGGTGGCGTTCTCGGTTCATGAGCCGCACGGCGGCCCGGAGCTTTTCCTCCGTGATGCAGGTCCGGTAGCGCTCCTCCAGGGCGGATTTGAAGGCCCGCATCTCCCGCACCCAAAGCTCGCGGGCGGCGGGCGAACCCGCCTTTTGGGGCAGCTCGAGCACATACATGGGGCGGTCCTGGCTCAGCAGCTCATACATCTTTTTCTTGCCGTCGCAGGTGGTCTCCGCCACCACCCAATCCGCCATTTCCAGAAACGGGTTTTTCTTGAGGAGGTGGAAGCCAAAGGTCGATTTGATGAGCGGGCAAAGGTTGGACGGCAGATACTCCTCCGCCGCCGGGATGGTTTTCGCGGAGCCGCCGCACAGGCAGACAGGCACGGCCCCCGCCGCCAGGATCAATTCCCGGGGGGTGTATTCGCAGAGGATCCCCACCACGGGCCGGCCTGCGGCGCGGGCCTGTTCGGCATATTCCAGGCAGTGGTCGATCATGTCCGCGAACCAGGCGGCGGGCGATGGCTGGGGAATGCCGGCTCCATCCTCCATCAGGCTGGCAGCATCCGGCTCGGCAGGAGGGCGGTCGGGCATGGGAAATTAATGGATCAGGGCCGCGGGCTGCTGCTTGCGGGCGATGAAGAGGCCCTGGGCGATCTTGCCCTCGTGGGCCAGCTGCTGCATGAACTGCATTTCGCCGGCGAGCCCCTCCATCATGGCCATATCAAAGCCGATGATGCGCAGGACGTCATAGGCAAGCTGCTGGCTGACCATATCCAGGTATAGATCCATGGCGGGGGCGAAACGGCCGGTGTTCTCGGCGGTTTGGACCGGGCAGCCATGGGCGCCCAGCAGCCGGCAGTACTCGTCCAGGTCCAGCACATTGGGGAACTTCATGAATTTCAGATACCGCTCCGCCTCGGCGTCGTTGAGCCCGGAGGGGCCGATGATCCAGTCGGTGAACGCAATCACGCCGCCGGGTTTGACCAGGCGCGCGGCCTCGCGGACCAACTGGTTCTTGTCGGCGACATAGCACCAGGCATCCTCTCCCCAGACAAAATCGGCGGCCGCGGCGGGCAGGCCGGAATCACAGACATCGGCCTGCAGAAAATGGATCCGATCCGCCAGGCCGGCCTGCGCGCAACGGGCACGCCCCTGCTCGACCACTTTCGCGGTGGCATCCACGCCGGTCATTTTTTGGACTTTGAAAAATCGCACCAGGAAGCGCATGCCCGCGCCGGTGCAGCAGCAGAGGTCCACCCCGCACATGCCCTCCCCCAGGCCGGCGCGCCTGGCCAGGTCCATGGAGGATTGGAATCCCCCGAGGTGGACCTGCTCGCCCATGATCAATTCCCACAGATCGCCCTCCGGGCCGCCGTAAACCGCCTGCACCTCCGGCAAGCCGATATTGGCAATGCTTTTCATAAGTTGGTCAGGTTCACTTCCCACTGGCCCGGCGCGCCCACGCGCCGTCCCGGATTGCCCACCGGCTCAACCGGCGCCGGCTGCCAGCAAAAGTTAGTTCCAGTAAAAAAACACAAATCGGAGGTACATGCAATTAAAACCATGCGGCCTTGTTCTTTTTGCGCAATCATATTCCTCCCCACACGGCTAAAGCAGCCCGGTGCCACCCTGGCCAGGGGGTGAAGCCCGGATCACCGGCTTGGAAAGATCAGTAGCTACCAGCCAAGGGAGCGGAATTTTCAACGCCCCAGGGTGGCGGCGCCTTGGTAGGATTGTATCCGCATGGGCTTGCTGATGGTGGTGGTTTCCTTGCGCTGGCCGGCTTTGATGAACAAGTTGCCCCCCCTGAACACCCCGTTAATGCCTTCGGCCAGGGTATTGAAAGGCTGGGCAAAAGTCCCGTATTCGGGGCCGCTGGGAAGGTTGAAATCCACCCAGCAATCCTGCTGGCCCCACTCCACGGTGAGGCTGCCGGCGCCGGCCCCAAACGGGCGGACAAAGAAGCGGGCGCCGGCCGATGTCCCATCCCACCAGCGCAGAAGGGGGGTGCTGTTTTCGCCCACCCACGGGACGATGCCGGCGTAAATCAAATCCGGCGCCCCCTCCACCGCCAGCGCATAATGGATCATGCGAAACGGCAGGGCATAGGTGCCGCTGCCGGCGCCTTCATGCGCGTTGCCAGCAGGGCATTTGCTGGGAGTCTTGGTGGCGCCGCCAAAAAACAGCCCCTGGCACTTGTGGCACCAGCGCCAGTTATCATCCTCATAAGCGGCCCGCGGGCCGTTGTTCAGGGTGTAATCGCCACTCTGCGAACCCTCATGAGCCACCCCCGCCGGGCAACGGCTGGAGCTTTGGTTAACTCCGAAAAACAGCCCCTGGCAATTCCGGCACCATTTCCACCCCTTTTGCCCGGGCGCCTGGGCATCATTCAAGCGCAACCGGTAATCGCTGACGCCCGGGCTCAACGTGTTGTGATGCCCCCCGGCCGGGCAGGCGCCGGGAGAATCCTGATGCCCCATGAAATGCAGGCCTTTGCATCGGTCACAATACCACCACTGGCTCTGGGCATGAGCGGGCAGGGCCGCATCGGCCAGCCATTCCGGTTCCTTTTTCTCGTTTTGCAGCACGTGCCAGATGACCAGGCCGGCATCCGTGGTATTGGCGTCGTAGCCGCCGCCTGCGGGAGTGCTGGGGGTGCGGTACTCCAGGAGGTAAAATTCCTGCGTCCCCCGGGCCGGATGGTAAAGCAGCAGGGGGGCGCTGGCATCCATCGCCTGCGCCGCCGGGATATTTTCCACGCCGCCTCCCGCCAGCGATCGGATGCGGGGGGTGGACCATCCAAACTGCAGCTTATGCCAGGGGTCCAGATGGTAGGTGCGCGGATCATCGGGAACGTAGGTGATGGTGCAATCCATCAAGGTGCGGCTGGCGTTGTGGCATTCATCGCCATACAGATCCAGGGTGCCCAGCTGGTGGGCCAGTTCGTGGCAGGCGGTCAGGAACTCCCCATGATGATCCTGCAAGGCCACCACCCCATTCCACGCACAGGCGGATCCAGGGGGGCGAACTTCACCAGTGTACCGCGTGGCCCCGCCCCCATCGTTGCCAATGACCAGGATGGTCAATTCCGATGGCGTGATGACTTGGTTGGTATCAGCATCGCAAGCGGCGAAATCGAACAGGCTGGAGGCCATGGCGCGCTGGACGATATTGGAGGTGTAGAGCAGATCGGCGAGTGCGCCATCCTCCTTGACCCGGGAGTAGATATTCGTGAAGCGGTCCGCAGCTGGCACAGTGATTTGGATGGTGCCGCCCCGGGACCAGGAGAACCGGTTATTGGAATTCTCCCGGAAATACCCGTTGATGCTGCGGCCATCCGGGCCCGGGCCAAATACCCAACTGTCGAACCAGGACTGATTGGTCTTCAGCTGGCCGTCCGGGAATTGAGCTAATATCACCAGCAGGCGCCGCTGGCTTTGCAGGGATTGAACGGTCCGCAGGTGCTCAAAGCCGAAATCCGCCAGGGTGGCGCCCCGGCTGGAACTCCCCCAAAAGAGCAGCAGGGAGCTGATCAAGGCGGCTGGCCACCTGGTCCTGGCCGCAACGGAAACTAACGCATTCATGGTTTTCAGTATGCCCATGGCATCCTCCTTCAGTTTACCGGGCCAGCCGGTAAAACCGGGTTCCCTGGCTGATCTTGATATCAATAAATATTTCCGCCGTATTGGTTTGGAACAAGGCGGCGGGAAGGCGTGCCCAAACCAGGCCGCCCGCGCTCAACGAGCCGGCCTCCTCCAAAGCCCAATCATTGGCGGACAACGGCCAGGCCAGGCGCACTTGTCCAGGACTTCTGATCGCCGTCAGCTGGACTGCCCCCCCGGTTTGGATCACCTCCAGCAAAGCCAGGTCACCGCCCGCCAAAGAGTAAGCTCCACCACTGGAATTCCCGGAGCCGGCCCGGCTGATGGAGCCGGTGACAGAATACACCGCACTGGTGCTCTGGCTGTAACCCGGGCTCAAAGCAAACCACTCCAGATGATATGTTTGAGCCAGGGCATTGGTGTTAAAAGGCCACCCCCCGCAGAGGAGCAGCCCGGCCAGGATCGATCGCCAATTCATAATTTCAAAACGTCAGGAATTTACGTTTGCAGCCCGTTTCGCAGCCCATCAAGGGGTGGCGGGAGCGGGCCATGGCCAGCCGCTACTGCAAGGTCACCAGCACCAG
Organism: uncultured Verrucomicrobiota bacterium; assembly: GCA_964409245.1. Lineage (GTDB taxonomy): Bacteria > Verrucomicrobiota > Verrucomicrobiia > Limisphaerales > UBA1319 > CAIMWS01. The sequence continues at coordinate 34,165 of CAYPCQ010000006.1, read as the reverse complement.
CAGCAAGCCGCGCCCCTGGGCGAGATGAGCCATCGCCTTGCCCAGGATGGCCCCCTGCGCGCGCGGGTGGTCGGTGACTTTCATCGCGTGGCCGGGGACCGCCGAGGTAGTCAACAAATCCCCTGGTTTAATGGGCCCGTTTTGGGCATCAGCCAGCACATAAACCCGCCCGCTCAGGGCCACCGGCTGGCTGCCGTCCACCAGCCCCTGCTGGCGCATCGAAATCCCAGGATTCACACCATTGGCCCCGCTGACAATGCCTGCCACGCGGGTGTCATAAGCCCGGTCGCTGATTTTCAGTTTTCCGGGATTAGCCTCGTCGATGATCATCACCGATCCTTTGGCAACCTCCGCCCCGCTCGTGGGAAAAGGCTCCACCAAGTCCGCTCCGCCGGTGATGGTCAGCACCTTTACCGTGAGTTCACCCTGCTCGCTGAGGGACATGACATCCCCCCGGCTGCTGTTGTAAAAATTCAGGAAGTTGTGGTCCCCACCCGCTGCGATATGCCAAAAGGCCTTGCCTATGGAATGTAATTCCAGCCGCGCAAAATTATTGGTTTTGGTCTCAAAAATCGCCAGGTGCGGAGAATCCAAACCTGATTCGTCATTAATAAACACGCGCCCATCGAACCAACCCGCGTATCCGGACGTGCTCCGGCCCATGATCCCCATCGCCTGGCTGCCATTATTGGCCACCCCCACCAGGGCGGCGGCATCCTGCCCCGTAGTGAAGCCTTTGATCGCCAATTCCCGGTCCACCAGGCTGTTGACCACGAGCGACCCGCTCAGGGTGCTATCCCCGGCCTTGGGGACAAAGCTCTGTGTGACCGACTCCGGCAGGCTGCCAGCCAGCGGGGCATAGAGCGCATAGGGAACCGGCTGGATTCGCTGGCGGGGCGACAAAGCGGAAAAAAGCTCGGTGTAAATGCCGCTGCTGCTATAGCGGCGGACACTGATTTCGAGCCATCGTTCGTAGCCGCCGAAAATACCATCCCCAAAGTCCAATTCCACGGAGAAAATCCCCTCCGCCACAGGCACCCCCGCCAACCGGTTGGTTTGCAGGGCCACGCCGCCGGTGGGAGCGGCAAACACCGCGAACACAAAATCAAAACGGCCATTGGCATCGGCGGCCCCGCTTTTCAAACGCCCCTGGTAGGCGAAGGCGGACCCCAGCCGCTCCTGCCGGATCGGCAAGTAGGATCCTGCTGGTGGCGCCTGGTTTGCCGCCGGAATAGTGGCCGGATCGGGGATTTCAGCCGCCAGCAGGCCAGGGGCCAAGGCGAGGGACAACAACAGAAGGAGAGGTGCTTGGGTTTTCATGCTTCAGCATTGTGGTGTAGTGGCTCAACTGGCGTTTTTTTACATCAAAACCACGGTTACTTTCAAGCACAAAATGCCCGGCAAACCGGTGCCCACCCGGAAGCGAACGGCATCCAAAGCTATAAGTTGCTGCAAATCAGCAAGCGAGACCGCAGGAAACCCTCCCCAGGTATTTTCCCGGATCCAGCAACGGTTTGGTCCGCCTGCCAGCAGGCCGGTGGATTTTTCGGAAAAACCAGCGCCCCGCCCGATCAGGCTGCCACTAGCCAGCCCGGCATCACTCCCCAGCCTGGCCAGGATTCAGCCGCAGGCCGAAGTGAGTGTAAGTGGGCCGTTCCCGGCCATCGGCGGGGCGGTTGAAGAGCCCGAATTTTTCGAGATACATGCAGGAGGATCCCCCCTCGTCACAGGCCATGGCGTTGGCGGCGCCCAGCTGGCGGAGGATTTCGGCGCCTTCGCGGAGGCTCAAGCCGTGGCTGTAGAACCGCTGCCGGCCATCCACCACCATCAAATAAAGGATGTTGCCCGCCCGGTTGACACCCATGATCGTCCGCGGCTGGGGCCGGCTGTGGCTGCCCCGGTCCAGGGGCTGGACCACGCCGTTGAGCAAAATATCCCAGCGGCCCCAGATGGCGTTGAATTGTTCCGGGGTGACCGCGGCGCTGGCGGGTTCCGCCGGGAAATAGGCGGCCTGGCTGGCGGGCGTAAAAGCCAGCCAGGGGCGTTTGAAACGGGGATCCGGCGGCAGCAACGGCCGGCCCTTGACAATATAGCTGCCGGACCATTCGCCCAGCGGGGCCCGGCGGCCCGGAGCCACGCCGGCCTCCCCGTTGATGGCCACGAAGCAATGGTTTTCCTTCGCAAACCGGGAGGTGAGGCTTTTCCCGGAGATGTCCGGGGTCAACACCACTTCCAGGTTCGTCCGGGATAGATCCACCAGGGCCAGGCAGAGGGAAACGGGCGGCTCGGCCCGGCGCATGAGGACCAGGTCCGCGGCGCTGTTCAACGGCAAGGAGGTGATTTCAAAACCAGCGCCGGAAGTCTCCCCCAGCCGCTGGAGCTGCGGCGCCCAGGCGGGATTGGCGGGCTGGCCGGAGCGGCCGCCGGCCTGGAGCAGGGCGGCATAGTAGCGGTCGCTCAGCAGTTCGTATTCCAGGGCCATGCGCGTGAACTTCTGGTCCAGGATGATCAGGAAGGCGAGGAGCAAAAAGCTGGCTGCGGCCCAGGCAGGCCGTTTGCCGAAGGCGAGCCAGGCCCAGCGCCGGGAAAGGCGGCGGGCCACCAGCACCGCGAGGCCGGCCGCCACCGCCAGCCCCAGCAGCAGGGCCGGGGTGGGCAATTCATACAGGCGCCACAGGAGGGCGCTGAAGTTGTCCAAAAACACGTTGACCATGCGCCAGAAAATAAAGGCGTTCAGCGCTCACGGCAAGCCCTCCTGCAGGCCTTCGGCAAGCCGGGCGCGCGGCTCAGGCAAAAAGTTCGGCCACCGGTTTGCCCAAGCCGTCCCGCGTGACGTAGAACGGGCGTTTTTCAATCTCGTAAGCCAGCTTGGGGGAAATGCCAAGGGCGCGGTAGATCGTGGCGTGCAGATCCTCGATGCCCACCCGCTGCGCGATGGTTTTGCAGGGGCGCTCATCGCTGGTCCGGCCGTGGAGATGGCCTTTTTTCAGGCCGCCGCCGAACATCAGGACCGATCCGGCATCGGTGAAATGGCGGTGCATGCCGTAGTGCTTGGGCTCCTGGATGGAGTCCGGCAGGGCGACCTGGTCCTTGACCTTCTTGTCCGGCTTGCCTTCCACCATCATGTCGCGGCTGAACTCGCTGGCCAGGACGATGAGGGTGCGGTGGAGCAGGCCGCGCTCCTCCAGGTCCAGGACTAGCTGGGCGATGGGGGCATCGATCTGCTTTTTCATCTCCACCAGCCGGGCATGGCCGTTCTCGTGGGTATCCCAATTCATGAACGGGATGTATTCCGAGGTGACCTCGATGAACCGCGCGCCCACCTCCGTCAACCGCCGGGCCAGGAGACAGCCCAGGCCGAACCGCCCGGTATGGTAGCGGTCGTAAACGGGTTTGGGCTCCAGCGATAGGTCGAAGGCCCTGGCGGCCGGCGAGTTCAGCAGCCGGTGGCCGTTTTCCAAGGCGCGCAGGAGCGACTCCTTCTGGTAATCGCTGCCCGCCATCCCCACCGGGCTTTTGGCCACCAGCGAGCGGTAAAACCGGTCCCGGTTCTGGAACCGTTCCGGGCTCATGCCCGGGGGTGGCCGCACGCTCTCCAGGGCCTGTTCCGGATTGGCGATGAGAAACGGCCCATGCTCGCTGCCCAGGAAACCGGCGGTGTGGAAGGCCTTGAGCTCCTCCCCCTCGCCCAGGTCGAACCGCTGGCCGATGTCGATGAAAGCGGGAACCGCCGGGTTGACGGGGCCCAGCGTGCGGGCGATGACGGAGCCCAGGTGCGGGGCCGCCACCGTCAGCGGCGGGGCATAGCCTGTGTGCCAGTGGTACTGGTGGCGGGAGTGCAGGATGAAGCCCAGGTCGCCCGCCGTATAGCCGCGGAGGAGCGTGCCGCGATCCATGACCCGGGCCAGGTTTTCCAGGCCGGCGGAAAACTGGATCCGGTCCACCGCGGTGTCGATGGCGGGGAAAGTGCTGAGCACGCGGCTGGGATCGAGCCCTTTTTCGTAAGGCACGTAGCGCTTGGGATCGAAAGTTTCGGTGTGGGCCATGCCGCCGGCCATCCAGAGCACAATGACGGTGTCAGCGGTGGCGGGCGGTTTTTCCTGGGCCGCCTCCGCGGCGGCCACCGCGCGGGGGAAGCCGGCGGCCAGGGCGGACAATGTGGCGGCGCTGGCGGCACGCAAAAAGTCGCGCCGTGAACCGGTGCGCCCGCAAGGCGCATTCAAGAACGGGGTGCTCATGATCAGTAAATATATTGGAATTCAGGAAGCATCAGGACGGCCCACAAACCGTCCTCCCAGCCTTCACGCGAAGGCGGGCTGCCGATGGCTTGACGCAGCAGCGCCAGCTCCTCGCCGGCCGGGTTGCGGCTCAAAGCGTGGCGGAATAACTGCTGGATTTGCCCGGGGGACGCCGCCGGCGCCCGGGCGAGCAACTGCCCGGCTCCGCGGCGCAGGAGGGCGGCCAGGGTGGGCCCCTGGATCAATTCCAAGGCCTGCAAGGTGGTGGCGTTTTCCAGGCGCCGGGTGACGGTTTGTTCCCGATTGGGCCGCCCCAGGGCCGTCAGGAGGGGGCTGGCGGGCACCAGCGCGTGGCGGATATGCCCCGCCTGGGCGGCGCCGGAGCTGGCCGCCAGGAAGGCGCGGTCCGTCCCCCCGGCTGATGGCTCCAAGCCCGCGAGCGAGCCGGCCGCCGGCCAGCTGGCGCTCGCGGCGGCGGATTGCTCCCAGCCTTGCTCCACCGCGCCAGCCGCCAGCCAGGCGGGGTCCGAAACCACCTCCAGGGGAGCCTCGGAGCCATCCGCAGCGCCGGATCCCTGGATCGCAAAATAGCCGATCCAGGCGGGCGGATTGGTCCGGGCCTGGGCTGACGCCGGAGACTTCAGCGTCACGGTCACCGCCAGGATATTTTCCCCGGCCTTCAAAAACGGGAGGCAGTCCCATGGCGCAACCGCATCACCGCCGCCGCGCGTGGCCGCCTGGCCGTTGATGTGCAGGGTATAATCCCCCCGGGCCGCGCAAACCGCCACCGCCACCGCGGGTTTGGCGGGCAAAACCAATTTCCGGGCGAGGTGAATCGTGGCGCCATTGGTGCCCTGCCACGGCGCCTGCCGCAAGCCAATCCAGCGGGCCTGCGCGTACGCCGCCCCATCGGCCCGGGATCCGGCGCCCGCCGGGGCCGCCGCCAGGTCCACCCGCGCATTCGCAGGCAGGAAATTGCCGCCACCGGCCAGCTCTGCCAGGCCGTCCAGGAATTGCTCGGCGGAGAGCCGCCGGGCCAGCGGGCCGTGGAATTCATACTCCTTTTGCTCCGGCGGCGGCGGGTTGACTGCCGCCCGCTGGTAGGCGTGGGAGGTCAGGAGGCGGGTGATGGCGTGGTGGAGATCGTAGCCGTGGCCCGCAAAGTCGGCGGCCAGCCAATCCAGCAGATCCTGGTGCCAGGCGGGGCTGTCCATCTCATCGACCGGCTCCACCAGGCCCCGGCCGAAAAACCTGGCCCAGAGGCGGTTCACCATGGTGCGGGCCAGGCGGTGGTTGCCGGGATGGGTCATCAATTCGGCCAGGCGCCGCAGCCGCTCCGGGCGCGCCAGCCCGGGATCGATCCCCCCCAGCTCGGGATACAAGAACTTGAAGGCCGCCTTCTGGCCGGTGGGCCGGTCGCAATGGACCATCTCCAGGGGCTCCTCGGCGTAAACGCTGGCCAGGCCGTAGGAATCCGCCAGGGTCCAGTCGCTCACAAAGCTGTCGTGGCAGGAGGCGCACTTGAGGTTGATCCCCAGGAAGACCTGCGAGATGTTCTGGGCGGCCTGCATATAGGGGGTCTGGCTGGCGTTGACCACGCCCCGCCAGACGATGCCGCGGGTGAAGCCTTCCGCCCCGGCCGCCGGGTTCACCAGTTCCCGGACGAACTGGTCGTACGGCTTGTTGGAGGCCAGCGCTTCAAACAGCCAGGGGGTGATCTGGGTGCGCCCGCCGTCAATGTAGCCGGGGCCCTGGTAATCGTTCCGGAGCGCGTCATTCCAAAAACTCAGCCAGTGCTCGGCATAGCGCTGGCGGCGGTTGAGCAGGCTGCGCACGAGCCGCTCGCGTTTGCCAGCCTCCGGGTCCGCCTCAAAAGCCGCCAGCTCGGCCGGCGGGGGCAGAAGGCCAAGCACATCGAGCCAGGCCCGGCGGGCGAACCGGCCATCCGGCACCTGCGGGCCGGGCTGGAGGCCGCGGTCCGCCAGGTAGCGGTCCACGAACAGATCCACCGGGTGGGCTGAAACCGCGCCCGGGAGGGGATCGGGAAGCGGGGGCTGGTGGGGGCGCAAATTGCGGGCCGGCTTGCGGCCGAGGGAGGCCGCCTGGTCCCAGGGCAGGCCCTGGTCGATCCAGGCCCGCAGCAGGCCGACTTCGGCGGGTTTGAGCCGCGTCCCTTTCCGGGGCATCACCGCGTCCGGATTCAGCCCGGAAACCAGCTCCACCAGGTAGCTTTCCGCGCTGTTCCCGGGCACCGCGGCGGGGCCGGTTTTGCCGCCTTTAATCGTGGTCTCCCGGGTGTCCAGCCGGAAGCCCCCCTGGGCCCGGCCACCGCCGTGGCACTTGCTGCAGGCCGCTTCCAGGATCGGCTTGATGTCGCGGGCGAACTGCACCGGCTGCGCCGCCGGGGCGGGAAGCTGCGCCCGCTGCGCGGGTGTCAAGGCGCCGGCCGCGGCGCAGAATCCCGCCCAGGCGAGGCCCGCCACGCCCGCGGCGGTCTGCCATCGCGCCCGCCCGCCCGCGCCCGGCAGGGAAAATTCACGGACTGAAAACGAAAACATCCACTAATATACACAATAACCTTCAGTTGTAAAATGCGGCGGCGGTGAAGGCTCTCTCGCAGCCAGAATCGGGCGCGGATTGGGGGTGGATCGGTTTTTCGAGCCCGGTTCAGCCGCAGCCATCACGGGCCGGCCGCGGCCTCACCCGTCTTACTGCGACTCCTGCAGCATCGCCATGATGCGCGCGGCGGGCTGGCCCATCAGGACCAGCTGGGCCATCATCCGCAGGCAGGGATCGGCGTGGTGGAAAAAGCGGCGGTAAGCCGGGCAGAGGTAATTGAGCCCGGGCTGGCCATCCGGAGTGGTGGCAAAACGGTTTTTGGGGCATTCGCCATGGCAGGCAAACCGGACGCCGCACCGGCGGCAATAATCGGGCAGCGACTCCGATTTATGGCGGCCGAACTGGCGCAGGAAAGGGAGGCTGGCCAGGCCCGCCAGCGGCTGGGAGGCCAGGCTGCCGAGCCGGTAGGGCTCGTGGACATAATGATCGCAGGCGAATAGATCGCCATTGTGCTCCAGCACGGGGCCGCGCCCGCAGTTTTCAGAAAAAATGCAGAGGCTGGAATCGGCGCGCAGCCAGCTGCCCAAGGCCACATCGAATAGCTGGACAAAAATGCGGCCCACATCCTCCCGGACCCAGCGGTCGAAAATGGCCGTCAGGAATCCGCCATAAGCTTCCGGCTCGACGCTCCAGGGGGTCACCGCCCCCGGGGTGGCGGGCTCCGCCGAGCCGGGGGGCATGGCCAATTGATGGGCGGTGGCTGGTCCGGCCGCCGGGTAGCGCTCCACCACGGGAATGAACTGCCAGTAAGTGGCGCCGCAATCCTTCAGGAACTGGCGGACCCGTTCCGGCTCGCCGGCGTTGCGGCGGTGGACGGCGGTCAGCGTGTTGAATTCCACGCCGTGGTGTTTGAGCAAGGCCAGGCCGCGCATGACGGTGTGGTGGGTGGGGCGGCCGCCCCGATCCACCCGGAAGGCATCGTGCAAATCCGCCGGGCCGTCCACGCTGAGGCCGGCCAGAAACCGGTGCCCGGCCAGGAAAGCGCACCACTCATCGGTGAGCAGCGTGCCATTGGTCTGGAGAGTGTTGTGGATCCGGCGGCCGCCGCCATGCTGCTGCTGGAGCGCCACGGCCCGCCGGAAAAAATCGAGGCCCAGGAGGGTGGGCTCCCCACCCTGCCAGGCGAAGGTGACCTCCGCACCGGTGTGGGCCGCGAGATATTGGCGGGTAAAAAGCTCCAGGATTTCATCCGTCATCCGGGGCTCGGCGGGCCGCGGATGCAAGGCCAGCCGGCCGAGGTAAAAGCAGTAGGCGCAGTCGAGGTTGCAGGCCGCGCCCGCCGGCTTGATCAGCAACTCGAAGGCTTCCGGACGGGCGGCGTTCCCCGGCCCCGCGGCGCTCATGCCCGCCTACAGCCTTTTGACGCGGAAAAAGCGCGCGCCCGCGGAGGGCGCCAGCGGGATTTCCATGACGTCCCCGGTGCCGGTGATGGCCTCGCCGGTATCGACCCATTGCTTGAAGTCGCCGGTGGCCTGGACCTGGTAAAGCACCCCTTTCTGGGTATCGAGCCGCAGCCCCGCCTGGCCGGGGGCAGCCGCCGCCACGCTCAGGACCGGGCCGAAGGGCGCGTTGAAACAAGCCGGCGCTATGGGCGCCATTTCCGTCTGTTCAGCCTGCTGCAGCCGGGTGGCCATCTCGGTGCGCTTGGTGCGCCAGGCAACCTTGTAGGCCAGGTTTTCCATTTCCCACGCGTCCGTCTGCAAATTGTACATCTCGTATTCCTGGTCGGGCAGGTTGTCCTCGTAATACCGGGCATATTTGAAGGTGCCGTCGTGGATGGCCCGCCATTTCCAGGGAGCGGGGGAAAGGCCGTCCGGCATGGTGGCGCCATATTCCGCGTTTTCAGCGATCACTTGCACGAGGGACATGCCATAAGCCATCAGGACATGGTCGTTCACCTGGGCACTGGTGGCGCCCAGGAGGATCGATTTGAAGCTGCGCCCTGGCAGGTAATTATTCGCGGGCACGATGCCTGCCAGGTCCAGGAGGGTGGGCAGGATATCGACCGTCTGGACCAGCGATTTGGTGGTGGCGCCTTTGGGAACGTGTCCCGGCCAGCTCACCACCATCGGCACATGCACGCTCTCCTCGTAGGCAAATGGTCCCTTGCCCATCATTTTGTGGGATCCCGCCAGTTCGCCATGATCGGACAGGAATATGACCATCGTATTCTCCGTCAGGCCCTGGGCCTCCAGGTTCTCCAGGATCCAGGCAACCTGGTCATCGGCAGACTTGGTCACGTAGTAATAGTAGTCCATCGCCTTCAGCCAGTCCTGGGTGCTGGCGGCATTGGGTCCGTCGGCGGCCATTTCCCAGAGCAGGCCCCAGATTTTTTGGTATTGCGAATGGGCCTGGGGCTTGCCGGAAAGATTGTCGGTGAAATTCGCGGGCAAGGTGTCGGCCACACTGGGGATCTGGTCGGGTGTGGGCGTAGCCTTGCGCTTGTAAAACATGACATCATGCGGATTCACCAGGGAGCAGGTGAGGAACCAGGGCCGGGTGTCCGCCTTGTGGGCGGTCATCCAATCGACGCTCATTTTGGCGATCAGCGTGTCATACTTGGCGCCATCGCCCGGCATGCCTTCGCAGTCGCCCGTGATTTCCGGGCCGGGCCATTCCTCAAAACCATAGGGTTTCAATCCCACCCCGTTGCCATATTTATCCTCGGTGGAAAGATGCCATTTGCCGAAATACGGGGTCCGGTAGCCGGCATGTTCGAAATAATGGCCCAAGGTGGGGATGCTGGGGTTCAATTCCGGCACCGCATCGCAGACGTTGATCTCCAAGCCGTGCTGCGGCATATGGAGGCCGGTGAAAATGGTCGCCCGGCTGGGGGTGCAAGGGGTGGCCGAGCAGTATAGGGACTCAAAGGTGAGCCCATCCCGGCGCAAACGTTCATACCCGGGCAGCGGCATTTTGGTGGAGCTCCCCAGCGGGAAGCGCATCTGATCCACCATGATCAGCAGGATATTGGGCGGCCGGGTGGCGGCGGATGCGGCGGCCGGGTCGGCGGCGGAAAGCGAATCGGCCAGCAGCAGCCCACCGGCCACGCCGCAGGTCTGCTTGATGAAGCCACGCCGGGTGACCTTGTCTTGGTTGAACGGATCATCCATGGTTTTGCCTTTCATTCCGATAACAGCACGTCGTCTCCTGGCCGCTTATAAGCGGCTGTTGTTCACTCAATTATGACCGGTTTAGCTGCCTCCAGCAACCCAAAACCGTTACGGGAATATTTTTTCCGGCGGGGGGTTAACGATTGCGGCAACCACTCTTCAGACCCTTCAGCCGGCCGCACCTGGGAGCCATAGCCAAGGCGAGTCCCTGCCTTGGGGAGGGAAAAGATCGCGCCGCATAAAGTGGCAGCAAAAACGGCCGAGCCAATGGCCTGGCCACGGCCAAGGGGCAGAACAGCCAGTTTCCCGGCCAAAGCCCGCCCAGGTGAGGACCGGCCCCTGCCCAGCGTGGGCCAGGCCAAAACCTGGCCGAAAAATGAACAAACGTTAATTTTTTATTAATTTTAAAGCCATGGCCAAGTGCTGCTGCTGTGTTAGGTTGCCACGTTTGCTTTGCTGATGAAGTTAAAATTGAATGCGCGAACCGTGCTGGTGGCGGTGCTCCTGGTCGGTTTGCTGGAGACACTGACCATCGCGGTATTGCATCGGCTGAAAATGCGGAACTACGGTGCGGCCATCGTGTTCTCGCAGATTCAAGCCGTGGCCTGCCGGCTGGACGCCCTGGAATGGAAGGCGATGGCGCGAGGCCGGCCGGACCCGGAGCTGAGGGAGGAAGTGGCCCGGCGGCGATCCCAAATGGACGGGTATTTGGAAAGGCTCACCCAACTTTCCCAGGAACCTTCCCGGGTGCAGTCCATCCAGGTGCTATTCACGGCCTACCTGTCCGCCATGGACAAAGAATTCAGCCACCTGGAACGGGGTGAGCTGAAACAAGCCCGATGGCATGACGACTACCGGGTGGACCCTTCATACACCAGGCTGCAAAACGAGCTGCGGAGCTATGAGCAGGATTGCGAGGCCAGCGGCCGGAGGTTGAGCCAATGGAATCTCTGGGGCACGTTCTTGTCGCTGCTGACCACCATCGGGGCCATCGTGATCCTGCTGAGATATTTCCTCCGGACCCAGGAAAGGGCCCTGCAGGCGGAGGCCAGCCAGCGTCTGCTGGAGGAATACCAGCGCACCGAAGGGATGATCCGGCAGCTTAACGAACAGCTGGAAAACCGCGTGGAGGAGCGCACCAGCGAGCTGCACCTGGCCAACCAGCAGCTGGCCGCGGAGATGCAGGAAAGGCACCGGCTGGAACAGCTGCTGATGGAGGTGAGCGAGCAGGAAAAACAGCGGCTGGGGCAGGATTTGCACGACGGCGTGGGCCAGCTGCTGACCGGGGTGGCCATGCGCAGCAAGGCGCTGGAAATGCGCCTGCAGACGCGCCCGGAGGCCCAGGACGTATCCCGCGTGACCGAGCTGGTGGCGGAGGCATTGCGGATGACGCGCAACCTGGCCTGGCTGCTCTACCCGGTGGAGCTGGAAAAACAGGGCCTGGCGGCCGCCACCCGGGCCCTGGCCGCCAAGATCGACACCCAATTCGGCGTGGCCTGCGAATTCGAGTGCCACCAGGGGATCGACGTCGTGGAAACAGACGTGGCGATCAACCTTTACCGCATCGCCCAGGAGGCGGCCACCAACGCCCTGCGGCATGGCAAACCAACCCGGATCGCGATCCGTTTGCGCCAGGAAGCGGACCAGGCGCTGCTGGAGGTGGAAAACGACGGCCTGGCGATCGGGGCCGCCGCCCAGAGCTTCAACGGCATGGGCTGCCGGATCATGCGCCATCGGGCCAGCCTGGCCGGCGCCACGCTGCGGATTTGGGCCCCCCCGGCGGGCGGGTGTGTGGTGCAATGCGCCTGGCCGGCCGCTAAAACCGAAGCGGTCCCGCCCGGCTCCTGTTCTTGAGGCGCCTCCGCCTTCCCCGCACCCATGCGGCGGCGCCCTTCGCCGTGCGGGCGGCTTGCTTTGGCCCGCCCCTTGCCCCAAGGTGGCGGGCGTCATGGCACATTCCGGCTTATCGCAGATGGGGCGGCGCACCACGGATCCGCCGATCACCTGGCTGATGCAAACCGCACTCAGCCGGCCCGGCCTCATCTCGCTCGCGGCGGGGTTCACGGACAATCCCACGCTGCCGGCCCGGGCCACCCGCAAATTGCTGAACCGGCTGCTGGGCCGCCGGGCCACCGCCGAACCCGCCCTGCAATACGGCTCCACCGCCGGGGATCCCCGGCTGCGGCGGCTGACGGCGGAGCGGCTGGCAGTCCTGGAGGCGGCGGCCGTGGGGCAGCTGCCCGCCGCCGTGCGGACCCGGTGCGCGCCGGGCGGCAGCCCCTGCCGGCCCGCGGAGCCGGACGCCTCCCGGCTGTTGATGACGCACGGCTCCCAACAGCTCCTCTACCTCGTGGCGGAAGCCCTGTGCGATCCCGGGGATATCGTGCTGGTGGAGGATCCCACCTATTTTGTCTGGCTGGGGATCGTCCAAAGCCACGGTCTCCAGTGCCGGGGAGTGGCGATGGAGCCGGACGGCCTGAGCCTGCCGCACCTGGCCCAAGTCCTGGACGGTCTGCGCCAGGCTGGCCGGCTGCCGCGCGTCAAATTGCTTTATACGGTGAGCTATCACCAGAATCCCTCCGGGATCACGACCGCCTTCCATAAGAAAGCCGCCATCCTGGAAATGCTGCGGGACTGCGAGCCGCGCGCGGGCCACCCCATTTATATCCTGGAAGACGCCGCCTACCGGGAGCTCCGGTTCAGCGGGCCGGATGAGCCGTCCTACCTGGCCCTGCCCGGGGCGGCGGACCGGGTGATCCACTCCAGCACGTTCAGCAAGCCGTTCGCCACGGGCATCCGCGTGGGCTGGGGGCTGCTGCCGGCGGTTCTTTACCAGGCGGCCGTGCGGCTGAAAGGGAACCACGACTTCGGCACCGCGTGCCTGCTGCAGCACCTGCTGGCCGAGGCGCTGGCCTCGGGCGAATACGAGCGCCACCTGGCGGGCTTGCGCCGCCGATACGCGCGGAAAGCCCAAATCCTGGCCGGCGCGATGCGCGAGCACCTGCCGGAAACCCTCTCCTGGCAGGATCCCGCCGGCGGCTTATACATCTGGGCGAAGCTGCCGGGGAAAACCCGCACCGGCATGCGCTCGCCCTTGTTCCAGGCGGCCCTGGACCACGGGCTGCTCTATGTGCCAGGCGAACTGTGCTATGCCCCGGATCCAGCCCGCCAGCGCCCCGCCAACGAACTGCGCTTGAGCTTCGGCAACGCCACCGAACCAGACCTGCGGGAAGGCATCCGCCGGCTCGGCCTGGCCTGGCGCGGGTTAAAGACTAAATAAAATCCCCCTCCCTCGCGTCCAACGTCAGTCCCGCCCACGGCCCCGGAAGGCCGGCGATGGAGAACGGGCTGAAACAACGGGCTGACTCACATATGAAACAGAAGCAATGGCTGGCTGTGGCGCTGGCAATCATCGGCGGCGCGGCCTCCCCCGTGCCGGCGGCCAACTGGCCCCAATGGCGCGGGCCTTTCCTCAACGGATCCAGCCCGGAGACCAACCTGCCGGCGGCGTGGAGCCAAACCAGCCAGCGGGTTTGGACGGCTCCCCTGCCGGGAAAAAGCGGGGCCACGCCCATTGTGTGGGATGACGCCATTTTCCTGCCCAGCCCGGACCCGGATAAAAATCTGTTATTGTTCTGCCTGGACCGTGGCACGGGCCAGGTGCGCTGGCAGAAAAAGGTGGCCCGGGGGGATCGCCTGGTGGGAAAAAACAACCTGGCCTCGCCCTCGGCGGTCACCGATGGCAAAAAAGTGATCTGCCTGTTCGGCACGGGCGACCTGGCGGCGTTTGATTTCGCGGGCGGCGTCTTGTGGTCCCGCAATTTGTGCCGCGAATACGGCCAATTCGCGAACATGTGGCAGTATGGGGCCAGCCCGCTGCTGCATGAGGGCCGGCTTTACATCCAGGTGCTCCAGCGGGATCCGCCCACCTATGGCCATGCGCGCGATGGCCAGCCGTCCCGTGAATCCTTCCTGCTGTGCGTCGATCCCGCCACCGGCCAGGATCTCTGGCGCCAGGTCCGGAAAACCGATGCCCGCGAGGAATCCATGGAAGCCTACACCACCCCTCTGCCGGTGCGGGTGGGCGGCCGCACCGAGATCGTGGTGGTGGGCGGCAATTACGTGACCGGCCACGACTCCGAAAATGGGGGCGAGCGGTGGCGTTGCGGCGGCCTGAACCGGCGGCAGAATCTTTACTGGCGGATCATCACCTCGCCGGTCGCCGGGCCGGGCCTGGTGTATGCGGTGGGGCCCAAGCGGGATCCCCTCCTGGCCATCAAAGTGGGCGGTTCCGGCCTGGTCACGGACACCCAGGTGGCCTGGGCCGTGAATGAATTCACCCCCGATGTCTGCACGCCCCTGCTGTACCGCGAACGGCTGCTGGTTCTGGATGGCGACCGCCAGATCCTCACGAGCCTCAATCCCGCCACGGGTGAAAAACAATGGCAGGGCAGCCTGGGCGTGCGGGAAACCTTCAGCGCCTCCCCGACGGGGGCCGATGGCAAAATCTACTGCGTCTCCGAAAAAGGCACCGTCGTGGTCCTGGAGGCCGGGCCGGAATTCAAGATCCTCGCCACCTTCAGCATGGGGGAGGGGCCGGTGATGTCCAGCATCGTGGCGGCGCACGGATGCCTGTTCATCCGCACCGCCGAAAACCTGCACTGCGCCAGCCGCCGCTGAAAAGCGCTTCAGCCATGTCCCGGCAATGGGCGGATGACGGATGTCTTGCGCAAAAAGATCCAGCCAGCCAACGGGCCGATCCGGATTGCCTGGAAACGGCTCAGGGCAGCGGTTTTCCAGGATTGGCCTGCTCCCATGCGGCAATGCTGGCGGCCAGGACCGGCGCTTTTTGCTTCAGCCAGCTCATGCTCATGCCGCCATCCTTGTATCCCTCATAATACTCTGCCCGGTAGTCGATTACCTCGTCTGTGTCGGCAATGGGGAGGCGTTTCAAGGTGAAATCCAATTTTGCCTTGAGGTGCGGGGGAGCGGCGGGGCTGACCTTCATGATCATCGATGGGAGATGGATTTCGAACCACTCGAATTCGATTTCATAAGGATCGAAAACCGCCGCGTCCGCATTCTTTTTGCTGCTGTTCACGGAGGCGGAGCAGAACCGGTAGTTGTCCCAGTCGTAAGCTTTGCCCGGATCGGTCTTCCAGGATATGAAGTGATCCACCGATCCCCGCATTTCGTGCATCAACGTGTATCCACAGAGGCCGCCAAAGTCCTGCCGCAATTTCCTTTTGATCGGCTGCTGGTTCCAGAGGGCGGGCGGCCTCCCCGCCGGCTGGGGATTCGCCGCCAGCCACCGCCGGCCTGGCCTGGCGACCAGCTCTTCAAAAGCTTCGGGTTTTTCCCGCAAGGTGAAGGCGGGCATGGGTTATTCCTCCAAGCCCGCCTGCAGGATCCACCGCGGCCAAAATTTATCCTGTCCCGGCAAGGAGGATTTAAGCGCCTGGTGGATTTGCTCCTTCGTCCGGAGTTCCTGGGGCAGGCCCTCGGCGCCGCCCGCCATGAAGGCTTTTGCGGCGTGGATCGCGCGTTCCGCCTCGCGGGATCTCGCCTCGTGCAGACCGAATATGGGGGAAGTCAGCCAGCAGGCGGTCGTGCCATGGGCCACCCAGTCGATCCGGTCCGCCCGGACCGTCTTTTGCGGCCCCTCCAGGTTGAACAGGAACAGGCCATCCAATTCATCGTCGAAATGCGGTTCCATCGATGCCAAAACCAGGGGCGAATGCGTCGTGGCGAAGACTTGTGCGCCCCCTTTTTCCATCCCGCAGGACTCGATCGCCGGCAGGAGTGAAGGCATGATCGAGCGCTGCCACTCTGGATGCAGGTGCGCCTCCACTTCATCGACCAGCAGGGTGATCGTCGGGCTTCCTCCTCCCCCGGCCAGGCGGCGCCGCTCCCGGTCTTCCCAGGTGCCCCAGGCTATCAAATAGGCCAGGGCCAGAATGCGGCGCATGCCGGCGGAGGCTTCCGCGGCCGGCACCTTCCCATAAGGCAGGATCAGGATCGGGTGGTTCCGCGGCTCATCCACATAGACCCGTTCCGGCGCTCCGAAGACCAGCGTCTCTTCTTTTGGGGAGAGCCGTTTCGCCACCGAGCGCAGGAGGGCCCCTTGCGGCGCATCCGTCTGCAGCCAGGAAGTCACATCCCGGTAAAAACCTTCGCACCGGACCTTGCCGCTTTTTGTGCTTCCTTCCCAAACCTCGTGGGCGCTGAGATGCAATGGGGTTCGGGGGCGTCCCCGCCCACCCGGCTTGGAAAACGCGATGGAGAATCCCCCGTCCACCCGCGCATAAATCACCAGCCCGGAATCGTTTTGGCGGGCGCCGTTTTCAATCTGCCAGCGGTTGTTGGCCGCGTCGAAGTGGCTGGCCGCGGGGCTGTCCCCCGCCGCGGTGTATTCCAGCTTCGCGGGGCCGCCGGCTTCGCTGGCTGGGCGCAGCGGGCGGCTGCACCAGGTTCCGGTCAGTATCCACCACAGGCTGTCGAGCACGAAGGTTTTTCCAAGGCCGTTGTCGCCGGTCAGGAAATTCAACCGGCGGCCAAATTCAAAGTTGAATTCTTTGGCCGGCCCGAGGTTGGCGATTCTCAGCGAACTAAGCATAACAGGTGATCTCTTTTCGGGGGAATTCCTTCGGATGCGGGCATCGGCAGAGCCGTGCCCCCCGGGTGGTGGCCGGCGGCCAGGGCGCAGCTCCGGGCTCGTCTTGGGGAATCCAGTTCCTGAACGCGCCAGACCCGGCCTGGCTGAAGGCGGACGCGCGCCGCCGGCGCCGGCGCCGCCACGGCCCCCAAGCCGGGCGGAAATGCAGGCGAACCGGCCCCGGCAGGGGCGATCCCCGCCGCCTCATCGAACCTGCTCCATTCCAGTTCTCATTCGTTCGCATGACTTGGATGCAATCCAGCCCTCATCCGGCATATTCCGCCAATATGAATAGCGCCCCGGTCAAAAAGTTCCAAGTCCTGGTTGAGGATTTTCCATTCAGCCATTTCCACACTCCGAAAAGGGCCCAGGGGCCGGATTAATCCGCGGATGGCCCGGCGGCTCCGTTCATCCCAGGGGAACCCTTTGCCGCACGGCGGAGCGGCCAGCGGTTTTCGCCGCCCCGGCCGCTCCGGGCCGCCCATGCCCATCCCTTGCTCCCATGCACCACCCAGCGCGGGCAGTGGTGGGCTTAACCTTGTCCCCCCGCAATGGGCGGATGACGAATGTCTTGCGCAAAAAAAGCCATCAAGCACGATCAAGCCATTCGCATGGACATAGCGCAGAATGTTGGCTGGTTGAGGCAGGCAGCGGGGAAACGATCTGGATTGTTGGATCCGGTTTCGGGCATCGCGGACCATTCCGGTTTGCAGGATGCTGATTCTCAGGGCCGTGGCGGCCACCCAGCCGGAACCTGGAAAAGTTGACCAGCTAATATTATGACAGACCCCTTTTCGGAAATTGAAACCGGCGACCAGTCCGCCTTCGAGGCGGAGCCGGACGTTTTAACACCCCATTTGGAACGGACTCGCGACGCCTGCCGCCAGCCCGGCGAATATTTGCTCATCGAAGGCACAACCCTCCCGGACTATGGCCACCATCCGGCCGCGCAGGATTTGGAGGATCTCGACAACGATTTCGGCCGTCGTGCCGTCATCGACCGGGATTTTGAATGGCTCAGCGTGCTGGCCATGCGCATCGCAGGGTGGACCCCGGAGGCACACCCGGAAGGCTTGGTGGCGGGATTATTCGACCAGCAATGCCGGAAGCTCCGGCCCGCCCCGAAGCCTGGGGCGCGCAAACCGGGCTCGAGCCGGCCCGGCCAGCCGCCGGCGTGGGCGGCCGGGATCCAGGCGGCCGGCCGGCCGCCCAGCGGGAGCCGGTGGCTTTACGTGGCGGACCGGGAATCGGATTATTTCGAGCTGCTGGCGATCTGCCAGCAACAGGGGGTGGGCTTTGTGGTCCGGGCCAGCCCGGATGCGCGGCCGGCCGGAAACCAGGGGCAGCTGCCCGGGGCCCTGGCCAGGGCGCCCGTGCTGGGCGGCTGCACGGTGGAGCTGCGGACCCGCGGGAGGAAGCCTGTGCGCACGGCTCAGGTGCAATTGCGCAGCGGGCGGGTTGATTTGGCTGGCCCCCGGCGTCCGGGTGGCTGCCCGGCGCCGCTCCCGGACGTGGGGGTCGTTGAGGTTTTGGAGGTGGCTGCCCCGGCCGGGGTGCGCCAGCCCCTGCATTGGTTTTTGCTGACGTCCCTGCCCTGTGCCACCCTGGCCGAGGCCCGGCAGGTGGCCGGCTGCCATGCGGCGCGCTGGAGGGTTGAAGAGTACCATAAAGGGCTCCGGTGCGGGGTGCGGGAGGAGACGGGCAAACTTGGGTGGGCGGGTCGTTTGGAGCCATTGATGGCGATGCTGGGGGTGGAGGCGGTGCCGTTGCTCAACGCCAAAATTCTGGCTCTGAGCCGCCCTGATTCGTTTGAATCGGCGCCGCTTTTCGAGCCGCTGTTGCTGGAGATCCTGGAGCAGAAGCACGGCCGTCCCAAGGGCGGCTGGACCAATGCCAGGCTGTTGGTGAACATGGCGCAGCCCGGCGGATTCCCGGGGCGCAAAGGGGATGGCCTGCCGGGCTGGGAAAGCCTCTGGGGCGGCTGGCGCCACTACGCCTGGATGTGCCAGGGAGCAAAAATGTTCTTGGATAGCTTGAAGGACGGCAAAGGCAAGGGGGGCTTGGATTAATCCCAACGCCCAGCGCCGCGGAGCGGCCTTATCCATAAGCTCCTGGCGGCCGCCTCAACCCTCCGGATGCAAACCGGGCCACGGTGTGCGCGTGAGCATTTTGTGCCCGTTGCGCTCTTTTGTGTCCCTTCCCTGTTCCTTCCGCGGATCCCAACGAGGTTGCGCAATTCACATGGGATTGTATGACATGCATGGGAATGTCGGGGAGTTGTGCCAGGATTGGTATAGCGATTATGCGGGTGGGATTGCCGTTGACCCCCAAGGGCCTGCAACCGGCTTGGACCACGTGATCCGTGGCGGCAGTTGGTATTACTGGGACGCCTGTGCCGGTTACTGCCGATCAGCGGACCGCGATTGCGACTCCCCGGCCGACATACGCCTCGACGTCGGTTTCCGGGTTGTGCTCGCCCCAGGTCAGCCGTGAGCTGGGCAGCAGGCAGCGGCGTTATCCGGAGCAGGCTGCCGGGCAGGCAGGGCGCTGGCTCCCTTGAGCGCCCTGGCTGGCTGCGCGGGTGGTTTGCGGCAGGGAAAGGGGAGCAGCCACGACAAAGCGCCGACACCCATGGCCAACGTCCTCTATTTCCGTCCAGCCTCCCTAACGCGGCGGCTGCTGCAAATAGCTCATTTGGTATTCGAAAGCCATGGATTCCCCCGTCTTGAGCCGCGCGGGCTTGGTGTATAGGTCCAGGCTGGCCTGCGGATAGGTGTCGCTCCAGGAGAAGCCGGGGCGTTCCACCTTTGCGGGGTCATAGGCCAGCGCCATCCCGAAATGATCGCGGTGGTTATAAAAAGCATACCCGCCGCCCTTGGCCTGCTCCAGCCCGGCACGCTTCGGGCCGGTCCCGGCCCGCCAGCCCTCGTTGAACAGGATCCATTCCGCGTGGTGGCGCACGTAGGCGCCGAGGATTTCGTGGCTGGTGGTGACCCGGCCCGTGTAAAACTCGGGATGGATGCGGAGCTGGTAGGTTTTGGGGTCCCCGCCTTGGTGGGTCAGGAGCGTCCGGCAGCGGATGGCCTCCGGATTCCCCAGCTCGAAGCCGATCCACCGCTGGACCTTCGATCCGTCCTTGAGCGTTTTGGCCAGCGCGAGTTCCGATCCCTCCGGCGCCAGGCTGAACGCGGCTGGTTCGCCCTGGCGGTAGCCTTGTTCCCCCAGTTCGCTGAGGGTCAGGTATTCGAATAAACGCCGGAGGCTCCGGTACTCCGGCGGCTGCAGCAGGTGGCGCTGGGTGGGCTGGTGCCACAGTTCCACCATTTTGCCGTTGTCGCTCCCGACGACCGTGATCCGCCAGGTCCCATTCTCCAGCTGCGCGGCCGGGAAACCCTCCTGGGTGGCCTTGCGCAAGATCTGGTAATAATGGGTGATAGGCTCCCACTCCTCGGCCCGGGTTTGCCCATGTTTTTTGGTCAAAGCCAGGTAATCGCCGACGATATCGCCGTATGGTTTGGGGTATTTGACCCGCAGCGTCCCAAGCCGGATGGCCGGGCCGCCAGCCGCCGGCCAGGCGGGCGGTGGATCCCCTTGCAGCTCCAGGCTGCCGCCCACTTCCAGGACGGCCCGCACCGCACAGATGGAGGCCTTCTCCACCCGGGCGCGCACCGCCTCGTTCTCCGCCTGGCTGAGGGCTTTCTGGAAATAAGCGAAGATGCGCTCCGCCGACTGGGGATTGATGCCCACCTCGAAAGGCATCGGGAAACAGGTGGGGGTGAAGCCGCTCCGCTCCGCGTTGTCGTGCAGGTAGCCCAGGTACTCGATGAGCGTCCCGGCCGCCTGCCCGTAATGGAGCCGGCAGAATTCCCGGGCCAGTTCCCAGCTGTCCAGGGACGGATCCCAGAGGCACCGCGCGAGGACGTAATTGCGCAGGTCACACAGCTCGCCGCCATTGCCGTTGCCGTTGGCCTGCATGAACACCCCTTTGACGTGGTTCTTCAGGAAATACCGCACATTGGGGCCGATCACCCGCAGGTTGGGGAAGGGCAGGTCGTAATAGCGGAAGTTCGTGTTGTAGTTCCAGATCCAGATATCGTCGCAGACCCGCCCCCAGGCATCCATGTCCGCGCAGAAGGCACGGTTCTTCACGCAGCGGGGATCATCCAGGGCTTGCAGCGTGCTGCACTCGATGCTGCACAGCTGGATCTGCACATTGGGCCGGGGCTTGATGGTCTTCGGCGCCTGGCGGCTGTACCAATAAGCCAGGGTGCCGATTTTCACCTGCGGATGCTTCCGCTCCACCCGCTCCGCCACGGCGTTGACGAAGGCCAGGTGGGAGCCCATGGGGGTCCCCTCCCGCTGGTTGATGGCCTCGCACCGTTCGCACCGGCAATACGCGTCGTTGTCGTTCTGGCTGACGCTGATGTTCTTCAGGCCGGGGTTTTGGTCCAGCTCCTGGATCACATTGCGCGCCACGATTTCGATCACCTCGGGATTGCTGACGCATGGTTCCGGTCCCCCGCCACCCATCTTCAATTTCCGCTCGCCATCCACCAGCGCGAAGTATTCAGGGTGTTCCCGGCCGTATTTCTCCACCGGCAACAGGTGCGCGAGCGTGTGGCTGATCAGGCTTTGCGGAGTCACCCCGCCCAGCTTTTCCTCCCGGGTGACGGTATTCACCCGGAGCCGGGCGGCAAAGGCCGGCTGGTCGGAGGTCTCCTGGTAATAGCTCCAGCGGAAGTTGAACGGGGGCACGTATTGCCACGTCTCGCAGGGGATCCGTTCCGGGCGCTGCCGGGGGAGATGCGTATGGTCGTGGGTCAAAAACCGGACGCCCAGGTAGCGTTCCATGAACTCGTACACGCCATACAGGGTGCCGCGCGGCCGTCCGCCGGCGATGGCCAGGTTGTCCTGGCTGATCCGTATGCGCAGCCCTTCATCCCCCAGGTCAGCGACGCCAAAACCCACCGGGCTTTGCGACATTAAGGGGCTGGGTCCGATGAAGATATTGCCCGCGGGCCGCGGCGGTTTGGCCTGGATGGGCAGCGCCAGACCCGTGGCCTCCCGCAGCAAGGCCTGGAATTCCTGGCCGGCATATTTTTCGCTCGGGAAGGCATCCTCCGCCACCACAATGGTCCAGTCCCGCAGTTGCGAAAGTTCCAGGGAGGTGGCGCCAAAGGCGCCGGGCAAGGCCGCGGCCAGCAGCACCGCCAGGGTTAAGGGCAGTTTCATAAGGATCGCTTTGTCGGTTCAGTTGTTGCGTGCCCATGTTGCCACTGCCGTCCGGTGGGGGAAAGCCCGTTTTTTCCGACCTGACCTGACCTCGGACCTCTGCCCCCCATGCTTCAAACTTTTCCCCAATGGAGTCCACCGGGTCCATGGAAGAGATTGGCCACCGCCTTCCATTAATGCCATATTCAAATTGGCGGATGTGCATCCGCTCCGCGCCAATGCCCGCGCGGGCTGAACCCAGTAAAACAGACGCATGAAACTGGCCTCTTTGCTTTTAGCGCCCTCCGTTCCGGTTTGCTCCGATCTGCTTCGGGAAATTCCACGTAATTTCACGTTCTTCCACCTCCGGGCTTTCCGGTCCCCCGCAGTGGGCAGGCGCGGGCGCTGGTCCTGGCCCGGGCAGGGCGGTAAAACCGGCGTTGAAAAATTTCAGTCCGCCAGGCTGGCCAGGGCGGTGGGATCAGCGAACACCAGGTCCGGCTTGTGCGCCCGCAGGGTCTCCATTTGGGCATAGCCCCAGGCCACGGCGCCGCTGGCCATGCCTGCTTTGCGGGCGGCCTCGATATCCCGGACTTCGTCCCCGACGTAGATGGCCTCGGAGGCGGGGATCCCGCTGAGCTTGAGGACCTTTTTCAATTTGGCGGATTTGCCCAGCATGGACGCGCCGCAGGCGAAATGCCGGATGAAGGGGGCGTTTTCCGGGCCGAGGCCGGCCTGGACATTGGCCAGGGAATTGGTGCTGACGATCGCCAGCACCACCCCTTTGGCCGCCAATTCCCGCAGGAGGCGGTCCACGCCGTCGAAACGGGAGATCCGGCCGATCTCCTCCGCCATGCGGGCGCGGACATAGGCGATGATCCGGGGCAGCTTCCAGGCGGAAACGCCCTGCTGCCGCAGCAACTCGCGCGTCTCATAGGCCCGGAAATTGGCGAGCTGGCCAGCATCCAGCCGCCGGAAATGGAAACGGTCAGCCACCTCGTTGATCATCCCGGCGAACCAGCTAAGGGAGTCCGCCAGGGTGCCGTCGAAATCGAAGATCACCAGTTTATGTTTCACGATATCGGGCCATGCTCCGGCCGCCGGCGGCCTGGGGTCAAGCGCGAAACGCCCTTCGGCGATGCCCCGCTGCCCCAGGAGCATCCTTCGGCGCATTTTTTTGGCTTTCGGACGCGCCGTGGTTGACTGGGGGCGATTAATCAGTATATCCGCATGGTTGCCCGCCACCCGCGGGCGCGGATAGGAGCAAATGAAATCGGCAATCGAAGATTTGAATCGGCAGATCATGGCGATGCATCCGGCCTTGGTGAAGGTCCGGGAGCAGATCGCCAAATCCATCATCGGCCAGGCCTACCTGATCGACCGGCTGTTGATCGGGCTGCTGGCCAATGGCCACGTGCTGCTGGAGGGGGTGCCGGGGCTGGCCAAGACGGCGTCCATCAGCGCCCTGGCCCAGTGCATCCATACCCGGTTCCAGCGCATCCAGTTCACGCCGGACCTGCTGCCGAGCGACCTGGTGGGCAACCTGGTCTATAATCCGCGCGAGAACAGCTACTCCACCCGCAAGGGGCCGATCTTCGCCAACCTCGTGCTGGCCGATGAGATCAACCGGGCGCCAGCCAAGGTCCAGAGCGCCCTGCTGGAGGCGATGCAGGAGCGCCAGGTGACGATCGGGGAACAGTCCTACCCGCTGCCGGAGCCGTTCCTGGTGCTGGCCACGCAGAACCCCATCGAGCATGAAGGCACCTATTCGCTGCCGGAGGCGCAGGTGGACCGGTTCATGCTCAAGGTGGTGGTGACCTACCCCACCGAGGCGGAGGAGAAGCAGATCCTTTACCTGCGGGCCCGGACCACGCCCCCGGCGGTCCTGGAGCCGGTGATCCAGCCGGCCGCCATCCTGGAGATGCGCGCCCTGGTGGACCAGGTGCATGTGGACGACCAGGTTTCCGATTATGTGATCAAGCTCGTGTTCGCCACGCGCGACCCCGCGCGCCTGGCGCCGGACCTGGCGGGCAAGATCCGCTTCGGCGGCTCGCCCCGCGCCAGCATTTACCTCACCCTGGCGGCCAAGGCCTGCGCCTTCCTCAGCGGGCGCGGCTACGTGGTCCCGCAGGATGTCAAGACCATCGCCCTGGATGTCCTGCGCCACCGGATCATCACCACGTTCGAGGCGGAGGCCGACGAGATCACCAGCGAGCAGCTCGTGTTGAGCCTGCTGGATAAAATCCCCGTGCCCTGAGCACGCCCCCCACCTTCCGCCAGCCCATGATCCCGAAAGAGTTCCTCCGGAAGATCCGCCGCCTCGAGCTGCGCGCCTTTTACCTGGTGGAGGAGCTCATGGCCGGCCAATACCACTCCGTGTTCAAAGGCCGGGGCATGGATTTCGACGAGGTCCGCGAGTACGAGCCCGGGGACGACGCGCGGCACATCGACTGGAATGTCACCGCCCGGACCGGGGTGGTGCACATCAAGAAGCATGTGGAAGAGCGGGAGATGACCGTGCTGCTGATGGTGGATGTGAGCGGCTCCAATGGATTTGGCTCGGCCAGCCAGAGCAAGCGCGAGCTGGCGGCGGAGCTGGCGGCCGTGCTCGCCCTGAGCGCGATCCGCAACCACGACCCGGTGGGCCTGCTGCTGTTCAGCGACCGCACGGAGAAATACGTGCGGCCGGGCAAAGGCCGCAGCCATGTGCTGCGGCTGATCAGCGACATCCTGTGCCATCCGCCCGCCAGCCGGGGCACGGACATCGCGGGGGCCTTGAACCACGCCAGCCACGCGCTCGCGCGCCGGGCGACCATCTTCCTGCTCACCGATTTCCTCGACCCGCTTTTCACCCGGGCCCTCAAAGTGGCCGGGCGCAAGCACGACGTCATCGCCGTGCCGGTGTTCGACGCCGGCGAGCGCGTCCTGGCCGACGCCGGGTGGATCGTGTTCGAGGATGCGGAAACGGGCGAGGTGCTGGAGATCGATTCCTCCGATCCCGGGGTCCGGCAGGTGTTCGCGGCCGGCGCGGAGGAGCACCGGCTGGACGTGCGGCAGCGGCTGCGCCAGTCCGCCGTCGATATCATCGAGGTGGAAACCGGCCGGCCTTACCTCCAGGCGCTCATCCGGTTTTTCGAAACCCGCCATCACCGGCTCCACCCTTGAGCGCCACCACCAATCTGATCGACGATCTGCGCCTGCTTGAGGCGCCGCCGCCGTGGCCCCTTTGGGCCTGGCTGGCGCTCGTTTTGGCGGCGGCCGGAGCCTGGGTTTATTGGCGCTGGCGCCGCCGGCATTCCCGGGCGCGGCCGGCGGACCCGGTGGCGGCCATCCAGGAAGATGCGCTGGCGGAGCTGGAAAAACTGCGGCCGTTGATCGCCGCGGCCACGTCGCGGGCCTACGCCATCGGGGCGTCGGGCGTGGTGCGCCGGTTCATCGGCCGGCGGTTTGGCATCCAGGCGCCCCGGCGTTCCACCGAGGAATTCCTGGCCGAGGCCCGGAACTCCCCGCTGCTGGCTGAGCACAGCCGGCGCAACCTGGGGGAATTCCTGGGCGGCTGCGATTTCCTGAAGTTCGCCCAAGCCCGGGCGGAAGTGCCGGAGCTGGAGCTCCTCCACGAGGCGGCGCGCATTTTTATCACGGACCAACCCGCGGCCGCCGCCCGCCCGGCGGGCGTTCCGGCGCCGGAGCCACCCGCATGAACCCGCTTTGGGCCATCCTGAAGACGTTCCGGTTCGAGTCCTGGTGGCTGCTGCCGCTGCTGCTCCTGCTGCCGCTTTGGGCCTGGCTGCGCGGCCGCTTCGCGCCCGTGGCGGCGGTGGAGTTCCCCTCCGCCGACCTGCTCCGGGCGGCCGCCCGGAAAACCCGTTTCCAGCGGCGCCGCTGGCTCCTGGCCCTGCGCTACCTGGCGCTGGCCCTCCTGCTGCTGGCCCTGGCCCGGCCGCAGGTGGAAAAGGGCTGGTCCGAGGTCGATGCCCGCGGCATCAACATCATGCTCGTCCTCGACTGGTCCGGCACCATGCGGAAAAAGGATTTCACCCTGGACGGCAAAAAAGTCACCCGGGCCGACGCGCTCATCCATGTCATCTCGGAATTCCTGCGCGCCCGGCCCCAGGACCGCATCGGCCTGGTGCGGTTCGACGCCAACGCTTTTTTGATCAGCCCCCTCACGCTGGACCACGACTGGCTGATCACCCGCCTGCGCGCGGAGCAGAACGGCCGCGGCACCGCGCCTGGCTCGGGCATGCTGATCGCCGCGGAGCATCTGCTGCCGGCCACCAACCAGACGAAGGTGATGATCGTGGTCACCGACGCCGAGCAGGTGAACCAGGGGCCGCCCCCCGACGAGGTGGCGCGGGCCATGGCGGCCCTGGAGATCAAGGCGCACGTCATCCAGATCATCGATTTCAAGGACATGGCCGGCCAATCCATGAGCTACAACGACATGGCGGAAGTGCCCCGGCTCACCGGCGGGCAGCTGTTCCAGGTGGCCGATGCCAGCAGCCTGCGCGGTGTTTACCGCCAGATCGACCGCCTGGAGAAAGCGGCGTTCAAGGAGGACCGCCAGCGCAACTACCGGGAGCTGCTGGCCTGGTTCGCCCTGCCCGCGCTGCTCCTTTTGCTGCTGGAGCTGGTCCTGCGCCACACCGCCTGGAGGCGGCTGCCATGAGCACCGTCAAATTCGCCACCCCCGCCTGGCTGGCGGCCATCGCCGTGCTCCTGCCCGCCGCCTGGCTGCTGCTGCGCTGGAGCGCGCGGCGCCGGCGGGCCAGCCTGGACCGCGTGGTGGCCCCCCGGCTGCACGACCTGCTGGTGCGCTCCGTGGACCACCGGAAACGCGCCGCCAAAACGGTCCTTTTCCTGGCCGCCCTGGCCTGGCTCCTGGCCGCCCTGGCGCGGCCGCTGGTCGGTTTGCGGGAGGTCCAGGTGGAGCGGGCCGGCGTGGATGTGATCCTGGCGCTCGACGTTTCCCGCAGCATGCTGGCGGAGGATGCCCCGCCGAGCCGCCTGGCCGCCGCCAAGGCCGCCTTGGGCCGCCTGCTGGAGCGCCCCTCCGGGGACCGCTACGGGTTGATCATCTTTTCCGGGGAAAGCTTCCTCATGGCGCCCGTGACCCAGGATCATGGGGCCGTCCAGCGGTCGCTCCAGTCGGTTTCCACCAGCTCCGCCTCCAAGGCGGGCACCGATCTGGCGGCGGCCATTGACCTGGCCATCCGCTCCTATGATGAAACCTTGAACCAGGGCAAGGCGCTGATCCTCATCACCGACGGCGAGCAGCTCCAGGGCGACGCCGTGCTGGCCGCCCGCCGGGCCGCCGCCCGGGGCGTCACCGTTTTCGCCACCGGGGTGGGCACCACCCGGGGGGCGCGGGTTCCCGAGCGCCCCGGCTCCTTTGGCCGGTATTTGAAGAACGAATTCAACAATGAAGTCGTCTCCCGGCTCAACGAGCAGATGCTCCAGCAGGTGGCCGGGGCGGGGCACGGTTTCTACCGGGCCTTGGGGGAGGAAGGGCAGGGCCTTTTGGGCCTTGCCGAAACCGGGCTGGCGCCCCTGGCCCGGGCCACCCAGGTCCGGCGTTCAAAGGAATCCCGCGAATATTTCCAATGGCCCCTGGGCCTGGCGGTGGCCCTGCTCCTGGGGGAGCTGCTCCTCAGCGAACGCAAAAGGGCCGTCCCCCTCAACGGGCACGGGGTTTTGCACGGGGTTTGAGGCCGGCTTGGAGGGATTCCGTGCCCTGTCAGTCAAGGATCCAAATGGTGCCAGATGGTTGCTGCATTCGGAGGCGATCTGTGCAACAATCAAGATATGGAAGAGCAAATCCTGAAGGTTTTAGGCCTCGCCAATTACGTCCCGTCCAACGTGCCGGAGCTGCTGCGGCTCCTGGGGCTGGCGCCCGGCCGCCAGCAGGAACTCCAGCGTGCCCTGGGCGATCTGGCGCAATCCGGGCGGATCACCCGCACCAAGGGGAACCGCTACATCCTGTCGCGCGCGGCGGACCTGGTCCCCGGGCGCATCCGGATCAACCGCCAGGGGAAAGGCTTCCTGCAGCCGGAGGACACGGATCTGAAGGAGATCGCCATCCCGCCCGGCGCGACGTCCACCGCGCTCCACGAGGATCGCGTCCTCGTGCGGCGGGATGTCAAAGCCAAAGGGCTGCGCCCCGGCCGGCTCGAGCCGGAGACGGGCGCGGTGATCCGCATCCTGGAGCGGAAGCGGACGCAGATCGTGGGCACGCTGCAGCGGGGCCGGGAATTCCTTTACGTGATCCCCGACGACCCGCGGATGCCGCACGACATATACGTGCCGGCGCCCAGGGATGTGGGCCGGCCCGCCCGCGTGGGCGACAAGGTCGTCGTCGAGCTGCGCGAGTGGCAGTCGCGCCACACCAATCCCGAAGGCGAAATCATCGAGGTCCTCGGCGCCCCGGATGAGGAGGGGGTGGACATGCTTTCGGTGCTGCGCCAATACAGCCTGCCGCTGCGGTTCCCGAAAAACGCGCTGCAGGAAGCCCGCGCCTTCGGGGCGGACGTGCCGCCGGGCGAGCTGGCCGGGCGGGAGGATCGCCGGCGGGATCCGGTGATCACCATCGACCCCGACGACGCGAAGGATTTCGACGACGCGATCTGCCTGGAGCGGGTTTCCCGCGACCAGTGGCGGCTGTGGGTGCACATCGCCGATGTGTCGCATTACGTGAAGCCGGGCACCGCGCTGGACACCGAGGCGCGCAAGCGGGGCAACTCGACCTACCTGGTGGACCGCGTGATCCCCATGCTGCCGGAGGCGCTGAGCAACGGCCTCTGCTCGCTGCACCCGGACGTGGACCGCCTGACCCGCTGCGTGGAGTTCCTCATCTCCCAGGAGGGCCGGGTGCTGGACGCGAAGTTCCATGCGGCGGTGATCCATTCGCAGCGGCGCTTCACCTACAAGGAGGTGTTCGCGATCCTGCAGCGGAAGCCCGCCGGCCCCATCGAGCAGATGCTGCATGACGCGCACACGCTGGCGCAGCGGATCCGCCGGCTCCGTTTCCGGGCCGGTTCGCTGGACCTCGATTTCCCCGAGATGAAGATCCGGCTGGACGGCCACGGCTGCATCGCGGGCATCGAAAAGGTGGAGAACGACATCTCGCACCAGCTGATCGAGGAATACATGCTGCTGGCCAACGAGGCGGTGGCTGCCCGGCTGATGCGGCAGCCCGCGCCCGCGATCTACCGGGTGCATGAGGAGCCGGACGAACGGCGGCTGCAGGAATACCGCGAGGACGTGCTCAGCCAGCATGTCCAGTGCGGGAACCTGGCCCGGCGGCCGGAGGTGCAGAAGCTCCTGCAGAAGCTCGGCCAGCTGCCCATTGGCGCGGCGCTGAAGGTCGGTTTCCTCCGCTCGCTCATGCGCGCCCGCTACGCGGTGGAGCCGCTCGGCCATTACGGGCTGGCCAAGGCGAAATACACCCATTTCACCTCCCCCATCCGGCGCTACGCGGACCTGGTGGTCCACCGCGTCCTGTTCCAGAAGGTCCACAGCCGGATCCAGGCGCTCAAGGAGACGGCCGAACACCTCTCCGGCACCGAGCGCAATTCCGCCGATGCCGAGCGGGACAGCAAGGATGTGAAGCTGTACGCCTTCCTGAAGGCCCAGCTCCAATCCACCAAGCCCCCGGTGTATCCGGCGCTGGTGACGGACGTGCGCAATTTCGGGTTCTTTGTGGATGTGCCGGGCCTGGCGATGAGCGGGCTGGTGCACCTCTCCAGCCTGGAGGACGACTTTTACCTGTTCGACACGGAGCGCATCCAGCTGGCCGGCCGCCGGAGCCGCCGGGTGATCCGGCTGGGGGACCAGGTGCGGGTGCAGGTGGCCAAAGTGGACAGCTTCAAGAAACAGGTGGATTTCCGGCTGGCCAGGGAGGACCGGGCGGCAGCGCCACGCCCAACGCAGAGTCCGGCGCCGCGCCCAGCGCCACGTCCAACGCCACGTCCAACGCCACGTCCAACGCCACGTCCAACGCCACG
>CAYPCQ010000006.1:0-4226 GCA_964409245.1 uncultured Verrucomicrobiota bacterium | reverse complement strand
CGCCACGTCCAACGCCACGTCCAACGCCACGTCCAACGCCACGTCCAACGCCACGCCCGGCGCCACGTCCAACGCCACGCCCGGCGCCACGCCCAGCGCAAAGCCCAGCGCAAAGCCGTGAGCCGGAATCCCGGCGGCGCCGGAATCCCGCCCCCGAAACGCCCCGGAAAAAGGCGGACAACCGCCGGAGGCGGCGCTGACGGAGGCCACGGGGCAGAGGAGGAAAGCGCAGGCCCGGGCGTGATCCTCCGCGGGCTGAGTTTCCCGGAAGCTGCCGTCCTCCCGGGCGAGGCTGGCCGCGGCCAGCTGGCCGGCCGAGAAACGGGCTTGCTGGAGGCAAGGCTCCTTCACTACATTCACGGCATGGATTGGCTGGCATATGGCTTGGCGTTATTGGGCGCTTATTTCCTGGGCTCGATCCCCAGCGGTTACCTGGCGGGTCGGCTGAAGGGCATTGATATCCGCCAGGCCGGCAGCGGGAACATCGGGGCCACCAACACCTTCCGCACGCTGGGCAAAACGGCGGGCATTGCGGTGCTGTTGGGCGATGCTTGCAAAGGCTTCGTGGCCTGCCGCTGGCTCGCGCCCTGGATTTATTCCTGGGTGGGGCAGCCCGCGCATGCTTTTCCCGTGCCCGTTCCGCTGGCCGCCGGGGTGGCCGCCATCCTGGGGCACAATTACACCTGCTGGCTCCGGTTCAAGGGCGGCAAAGGCATCGCCACCAGCGCGGGCGTATTCATCGCCCTGGCCTGGCAGGCGCTGCTGGCCACGCTGGCGGGGTGGATCCTGGTCTTCGCCCTGAGCCGGTATGTGTCCCTGGCGTCGATCACCGCGGCCCTCCTGCTGCCGGTGATGGTCTGGTTTTGGGGCGGCTCCGCGGTGCTGGCCGGCATCACGGTATTCCTGAGCCTCATGGCCCTGTACAAGCACCGGTCCAATATCCAGCGCCTGCTCGCGGGCACGGAGCCGCGCTTCGGCCGGAAGAAGAACCAACCCTGACCTCCCATTTGCGCATGAAAATCACCATTTTAGGATCCGGCGCCTGGGGTTCCGCCCTGGGCCTGCTGCTGCATCAATCACGCCACCAGCTCACGCTTTGGGGCAACCTGCCCGGGCAATTGGAGAGGATGCGCACCCAGGGCCGCAACGAGCCTGCCCTGCCCGGGATCGATCTGCCCCGCGATTGGCGGCTGGAGGCCGGCCTGGCCCGCGCCGTGGAGGGCTGCGAGGCGATCGTGGTGGCCGTGCCCTCCCAGTTCGTGCGGGAGGTCACCTGCCAGCTGGGCGGTTTCCAGGGGCCCGTGTTCAGCGTCACCAAGGGGATCGAATATGAGACCGGGCTTACGATGTCCGGCGTGCTGGCCTCCACGATGCCCGCGGCCGCGATCGGGGCGTTGTCCGGCCCCACGCTGGCCCTGGAGGTGGCCCGCGGCGTCCCCACCGCCATCGTTTCGGCCAGCTCGAATCCGGAGACGGCCCGCCTGGGGCAGAGCCTTTTCCACCGGCCCACGTTCCGGGTTTATACCAGCCAGGATATCCTGGGGGTGGAGCTGGGCGGCGCCCTGAAAAATGTGATCGCCATCGGGGCGGGCGTGTGCGACGGCCTCGGCTTCGGCGATAATTCCAAGGCCGCCTTGATCACCCGCGCCATCGTGGAGATCCGCCGCCTCGGCGTGGCCTGCGGCGCCCAGGCGGACACCTTCTCCGGGCTCAGCGGCCTGGGGGATTTGACGGTCACCTGCTTCTCGCGGCTCAGCCGCAACCGGGGCCTGGGCGAGCGCCTGGGCCGGGGGGAGGCCTTGAGCCACATCCTGGCCACGATGGCAGCGGTGGCCGAGGGCTATCCAACCGCCCGGTCGGTCCATCACCTGGGCGCCAAGCTGGGGGTCAGCACCCCCATCATGAGCGAGGTCCACGCCATGTTGTATGAAGGCAAGGATATCCGCCAGGCGGTGGCGGACCTGACCGCCCGGGAGCAAAAAGCCGAGGACAGCGGCAAGGAGCCGCCGGCGGCCGTGCCGCCCCTGCCCGCCACCGGCCCGGACCGCATCTCCAACAAATAGTCCGGACCACCCGCCCGGCCCATGCCGTCCACTGCCCCCATCGCCAGCCTCGGGATCATCGCGGGCAACCGCTCGCTGCCGCTGGTGCTGGCGCGGGAGGCGCGCCGGGCGGGCATCCCGCGCCTGGTGGCGGTGGGCTTCCACCACGAAACCGATCCCGCCCTGGCCGGGCTGGTGGATGAGATCACCTGGCTGCGGGTGGGCCAGCTGAATAAAATGATCCGGGCCTTCAAGGACCGGCAGGTGAGCCGCTGCGTGATGGTGGGCCAGATCGCCCCGAAGAACCTGTTCGATCTGCGGCCCGACCTCCGGGCTTTGGGGCTGCTGCTGCGCCTCAAGGAAAAGAACGCCCACACCCTCTTCGGCGCCATCGCGGACGAACTGCACAAGGACGGCGTCGAGCTGGTGGAGGCCACCCCCTGGCTCCAGCCCTTGATGCCCGGCCCCGGATTTGAGCTGGGCCCCAAATTATCCGCCGATCAGCAGGCCGCCGTGCAGTTCGGCTTCCGCCTGGCCAAGGAAGTGTCCCGGCTCGACATCGGGCAAACCGTGGTCGTCAAGGAGGGCACGGTGCTGGCGGTGGAGGGGTTTGAGGGCACCGACGCCTGCCTGGCTCGCGGCGGGCAGCTGGCGGGCCGCAAGGGCGGCGCCGTGGCCGTGAAAGTGGCCAAGGCCAGCCATGATATGCGGTTCGACATCCCGTGCATCGGGCCGCAAACCGTGACGGTGTGCGCGGAATCAGGCATCAGCGTGCTGGCCCTGGAAGCCGGCAAAACGCTCGTGCTGGAACTGGAGCAGTGCCGGGAGCTGGCCCGCCAGCGCCGCTGTTCCCTAACCACCATCGGCTGAACCATGGCCAAAAAACCCAAAAGCCCGGGGGCAAAATCCCCCGGCCAGCCAGCCCCGGCGCCGCCCGGGGCGGCGGCCGGGGCGCCGGAATCCCTGCCCCCCTGCCTCCGCGCCCAGCCGGAGGGCGCGGTCCTGTCCGTCCATTTGCAGCCGCGGGCTTCCGCCAATGAGATCGGCGGCCTGCACGGCGCCGAGCTGCGGGCGCGGGTGACGGCGCCGCCCGTGGATTCCGCCGCCAACGAAGCCCTCGTCCGGCTGCTGGCGGAAACGCTGGGCTTCAGCAAAGGCGCCATCCGGATCGTGCGCGGCCACACCTCGCGCCACAAGCAGCTGGTTTTCTCCGGCGCCGGCGCGCCCGCGCTGGCGGCCAGGCTGGCGGCGGCGGGGATGCTTTAAGGAACGTTATGAGCCACAATCATCCGCCTGCAAACCGCTCCCGATTCCCTCTCAAACCACGCGCCTGGACCAAGCCGCCTGGCGGGGCCGGTTTGATCCTGGCCCTGGCCGCCATCGCCTTCCTGGGCGGGGCGGGTGAAGCCCGTGCGGCGGGCCCGGCCAAACCCAATATCGTTTTCATTTTGGCGGACGACCTGGGCTATGGGGATCCCGGTTGTTTCGGCCAAAAGAAAATCCGCACCCCCAATCTGGACCGGATGGCCGCCGAAGGGATGCGGTTCACCGCCCATTACTCCGGCTCGCCCGTGTGCGCCCCTTCCCGGTGCGTCCTGCTGACCGGCCGGCATCCCGGCCATGCCTTCATCCGCGACAACCGGGAGGTCCAGCCCGAGGGGCAATTGGCCCTCCCCGCCGCCACGGCGACCCTCGCCAGGCTCCTCCAGCAACAAGGCTACGCCACCGGGGCGTTTGGCAAATGGGGCCTGGGCGCCCCCGGCTCGGAGGGCGCTCCGCTCCAGCAGGGGTTCGACCGTTTCTTCGGCTATAATTGCCAGCGCCAGGCGCACAACCATTACCCGGCTTATCTGTGGGACAACGATCGCCGCCGGCCGCTCGGCAATCCCGATTTTTCGCCCCACCAGAAATTGCCCGCGGGCGCCGCTGCCAATAATCCGGCCGCTTACACCAATTTCGTGGGCCGGGAATATGCCCCGGACCTGATCCTGGAGCAGGCCCGCCGCTTCATCCGGGAAAACCGGGACCGGCCCTTTTTCCTGTTTGTGCCCACAACCGTTCCCCATTTGGCGCTGCAGGCGCCGGAGGATTCGCTCCGCGAATACCTCGGCCAATGGCCGGACCCGCCGTATGCCGGGGGCAAAAGCTATCTGCCGCACTATTCCCCGCGGGCCGCCTACGCGG
>CAYPCQ010000005.1:0-126868 GCA_964409245.1 uncultured Verrucomicrobiota bacterium | reverse complement strand
GGCAGTTTCTCGAGGCAGTTGGCAATGTGATAGGGCTAAGCGCAATGCCGTTAAGTAATTCAGGCATAAATTGCGCTAATTGAGTAATTGATGGGGCCTTTGCGGCAAGTGTTTTTTCGCAGTCGTGGCCAGCTGCTCACCGGTTGGCGGAGTTTTCGGTGGCAGGATCGCACCCGGCGCTTGGGGGTGGCCAGGTCGGCCATTCGTTTCAAGGAACGGCGCACTACTAAACGCATCTGGGGCGGGTTCAACATATCCGAGGCCACCTCCAGGAATGGCCACCATCCTTGCACCACTTGCAGGGTCTTAACCAATATTCCCACCTTGAATCGACCGGCCAATAGAACATCCATTCCTCCTGGCCCCGGTTATTCATCCCGCTTTCCGGCGGTTTCACTCCAAAAACCCCCGGTTTCGTCCCTCAACTGGTGCCTTCCCCACGCTGGTTAATGTAAATGTGGGGGTGCAATGAAAACACATTATATGATTTTGCAGAAAAAGACGGCCGGAGGTTCCCAGTCATCAGGCGTTAATGTGCATTCAGTTAAAGTGTTCACCTGGCAGTAAACGTAGGGCACATTAGAATACCTTAAATAACTATGAGAATAACCAGCCTGATAAAGACCTTTGGCTGCGGGGAAAACGCAGCAAACACAAAACGCCTTATGAAAACTCTGACATCCATCAAAACATTCAGCCTGCTGCTTCACTTTGGTTGCCTAGCGATCTGGCTGCTGGCGGCCACCGCGCCGGCTTATGGCCAGACCGTCAACGAAATCACCACCGTCAGCCCGACCAACACCGCGCAGGGCGCGGCCAAGGTACTCGTGACCTTCACGCTGGCTGCCGGCGCGATCCCAGTCCCACCAGCCGGCGCCCCTGTCACGAGCGTGACCCTCGGCGCGATCACCGGCAGCCTGGTGACGCATGACAGCCAATACATTGTCACCGCCCAGTTCGCCATCCCAGCCTTGGAACCTGCCGGGTGGAAAGACGCGGCGATTGTTTTCACGCCGCCGATTGGCAGCACGCTGACCTACAGCAAAACAGCGGCGTTCCAAGTCACCGCCGGATCGGGCGTGGCCGCCAGTTTCACCGGCGTGCCAACGAGCGGAAAGACCCCGTTGACGGTGAGCTTCACCGACGCTTCGACCGGCACGATCACTAACCGCCTGTGGAGCTTCGGCGACGGGGCCACGAGCACGGCGGTCAATCCCGCTCACACTTATACCAACACCGGCAGCTACACGGTGAGTCTGGCGGTGTTCGCTGCCGCCGGCTCGAACACGCTCTCCCGTGCCGGCTACATTACTGTCACCGCCACGCCCACTCCCGGAGGCTACGTCGTCGTGGATACCAGCCAGACCCAGTGCTACAATGACACGAACAACATCGCGCCTCCGGCGGCGGGTCAGCCGTTCTACGGTCAAGACGCCCAGTTCTCCGGTACCCAGCCCAGTTACACAAAGAGTGTCGACGGTCTCACCGTGAAAGACAACGTCACCGGTCTGACCTGGCAGCAGAGCCACTACACCGGCCAGGTCTATTGGGAGGAGGCTCAGGCTGTCGCTACGGCAATGAACGCGACAAATTACGGTGGCTGCAGCGACTGGCGGCTACCGGCCATCAAGGAGCTGTACTCCCTCTGGAACGGCAACACAGGCTGGCCCTACATCGACACGAACTATTTCACCATCAGCTACGCAAGTGAGGAGGAGCTCAGCCATGCCATCTTCTGGAGCAGCAGCAAATATTCGGGGCTTCTCGAGAGCACGGGGGACCCTAACGTCGGCGCAGAATTGGCTTTCGGCGTCAATTTCGGCACCGGGCACATCAAGGCCTATTCCATCGCATCAGGGCCCAGGCACCTCGTCCGTTGTGTGCGCGGTGCAAGCTGCGGGATCAACGGCTTCCTGGACCAAGGCGACGGCACCATCACGGATCAGGCCACGGGCTTGATGTGGGCCCAGACCGACAGCGGCTCGGCCATGGATTGGGAACACGCGCTGGCCTATGCCCAGACCCAGAATGCCGCGAATTACCTGGGCCACAGCGACTGGCGGCTGCCGGACACAAAGGAGCTCCAGAGCCTCGTGGATTACACACGGTCACCCGGAGCCACCAACCCGGCCAATGTGGGGCCGGCCATTAATCCGCTGTTTACCTGCACGGGGATTACCAATGAGGCTGGATCCTCAGACTTTCCGTATTACTGGACGAGCACATCTGCGAAAGCCCAGGCAAACGAACCTTTTGCGGCTGCCTGGTACGTCGCGTTCGGCCGCGCTGTCGGCAGCGATGGAAAGGACCTTCATGGGGCGGGGGCTGTGCGCTTCGACACGAAGATTGCCGGCACTCCTGGCGGAGATCGTTACTACAACTACGTTCGCCTGCTGCGCGCGGCACCGGCTAACGAGGACACGGTAGGAGACGGCATCCCCGACTGGTGGCGCCGCCAATATTTCGGCGGCCACGGCACGACAACGAACAGCCAATCCTGCGCCACCTGTGATCCCGATGGCGATGGCGTGCCGAACGCCAGCGAATACGCCGCGGACACGAACCCGACGAACGCGCTCTCCCGCTTCCATTTGCAGAGCATTAGCAACCCGCCCGGCGGCGTCATCACGTTTCAGTCTTCCGCCAGCCGCAGATACACGTTGTATTATGCCGCCAGCCTGGATTCGGGCGCCTGGACCAATATCCCATCGCAAACCGGCATCCCCGGCAACGGTGGCGTGGACACGCTCACCGATCCTGCGCCGGCCAGCGCACAACGGTTTTATCGGATCGGAGTTCGAGTGCCGTGAAGAATACACCCAGCATGAAACTTCAAACATTCATGAAAAACGGAAAACAAAGGAAACGAAATATGGCTCTGGTTTTGGCGGCTGGCCTGTCAACCACCTGCCTTGGCGCCGCACCAACCTGCGTCATCGTCGATACCAGCCAGACCAATTGCTACAACAACACGACCCACATCACTTCACCCTCGGTTGGCCAGCCGTTCTACGGCCAGGACGCGCAGCACAATGGCCATCAACCGAGCTACACGCTCAGCGGCAACGGGCTAACCGTGCACGACAACAACACCGGCTTGACGTGGCAACACACGCCGGACACCACCGGCGACGGCACGATCAACGCCTCGGACAAGTTGACCTGGACCCAGGCTCAGGCGAGGCCCGCGGTTTTGAATGCTGCAAAATACGGCGGCTACAGCGACTGGCGCCTCCCCACCATCAAGGAACTGTACTCCCTGATGAACTTCATGGGCACGGATGTAGGACCAGGCGGCGATGCCTCTACTTTGACGCCCTTCATCGATCGCACCTTTTTCAGTTTTGGTTACGGTGACACCTCTGCGGGCGAGCGGGTCCTCGATGCCCAGTACGCCTCCATTACGCTCTATGTGAGCAAAACCATGCTGGGGGATACGACCCTATTCGGCGTGAACTTCGCCGATGGGCGGATCAAGGGCTACGGCCTGACCATGCCCGGAGGAGGAGAAAAAACCTTCTATGTGCAATGCGTGCGGGGCGCAGGCTATGGCGTCAACAACTTCCTGGACAACGGCGATGCCACCATTACCGACCAAGCTACCGGGCTGATTTGGACCCAGGGGGACAGCGGCACCGGGATGAATTGGCAGGATGCGCTGGCCTGGGCCCAGGCGAAGAACGCCGAGAACTACCTGGGGCACAGTGACTGGCGTCTGCCCAACGCCAAGGAACTGCAGAGCCTCGTGGACTACACCCGCTCGCCGGACACCACCTCCTCCTCCGCCATCGACCCGCTCTTCACCTGCACCGGCATCACCAACGAAGCGGGCAAGGCGGACTATCCCTTCTACTGGACGGGGACCACGCACATTTCCTCCGACGGCACAGGCGCCAATGCCATCTATGTTGCCTTCGGCCGCGCCCTGGGCTACATGACCATGCCGAACAATCCAACTATCGGTGCATGGCTTGACGTTCATGGAGCTGGCGCCCAGCGTAGCGACCCAAAAGCAGGCAATCCGGCTGATTACCCCAAGGGTCGCGGACCACAGGGCGATGCCATTCGCATATACAACTACGTTCGCCTTTTACGCACTGCCTTTGCGACCGGCGACAGCGTGGGCGATGGCATCCCCGATTGGTGGCGGGCGCAGTATTTCGGCGGCAGCGGCACCACGACTAATGCTCTCTCCTGCGCTGCCTGTGACATCGATAGCGACAACGCGACTAACTACAGCGAATACGTCGCGGACACGAGCCCGACGAACGCCCTGTCTTACTTCCACATCCAAAGCATCGCCCACGAGGCAGGCTTTGCCGTGTTCTATCAATCCTCTGCGAGTCGGAAATACACCTTGTATTACCGAACCAACCTGACTTCAGGCGCGTGGACAAACATCCCCTCACAAACCAACATTCCTGGCAGCGGCGGCGTGGATAGGCTGATCGACCCCGAGACCGCAGGCACACCACGCTTCTATCGCCTCGGCGTCCGCGTGCCATGAACCAGGAGGAACCGCTTGCTGAGGGTCCAGGCAGATGAAACCTCGATTCACTGTGACTGCGTCATATCTTAAAGTGTGATTGCCAGCATTACCTGCGAAATGAATGCAGAAACGTCCGCTCCAGTGCCGTTCAACCCCGCCAGTTCCAAATTCAACTGCCTCGCTTTCGCCCTGGTGGCACTCGCCGCTGGGGCGGGGAAGCGGTGCAGCAGCCGGCCAGCGCGCCGGGCCGGGCCAACTGATCGTGGCACCCGCCACACAAAGGCTCACGCACGATGCGGACGGCACACGAATAACCTTTCCGATATCACCTTTGCCGTGTTTCCGAACCCACCGCTGGACCGTGCCTGGGCCTTTTATGCCCTATTTGCGCCGCACCGTCTCAAAGGCCAGGTTCCTAACCTCCCTCACGATGGCCAGGTTGCTGCCACCTATGAAAAATCACCAATGCACACCCCCCGGGTGGAAAAGCCATTCCAGAGTTGACGAACATGCAGCCCGATGAGACGCTGGCGCCATGCCAGACAACCGTGAATTTGGGGAAATCATCCTGCTGGCTGGCGTCTCCTGCGCCGGCAAGACCACAATCGCCCAAGCGATGCAGAGGATCTCGGAGAAATCTTATCTTGCGAGCGGCCACGACGATTTCCTGCCGATGTTCCCGCTGAAATATGTCGGCCTGGACCGTTCGATCCAGCCGAAGATATTCACCTGGCCGGAGCCGGGGAGTTCCATGACCAGGGAGGGCTACGAGGTCATCGTGCAGGAGGCTGGAGACCCCCCGGTTTTTCATCTTTATTGCGGCCCCACAGCCTGGCGTTCTCTGCAGGGCATGCATGCCGCATTTGCGGCCATGGCCCGGATCGGAAATAACCTGATCATCGCTGATGTGGTTTCCGAAGTCCTGCTGGCGGATTATTGCGACGCCTTTGATGGGCTTAAAGTGTATCTGATCCATATCGACTGCCCGCTCGAGGAACTGGAACGCCGGGAACGGGCGCATCAAAACCGCACTGCCGGAGGCGCCAGGGTGCAAAGCGAGGCTTTGAAGGAACCGGGGGAGTTCGATTTGGTGGTGAACTCCGGGACCGCGGACGCCGAAGCTTGCGCCCGGCAGATCCTCGATTTTGTGGCCGCCAATCCACCCCGGAAACTCACTCACCTGGCGCAGCGCTACGCCGGCCGGAAAACCACCGGGTTTCCCGTGCGAATTTGGTAGCTGCCCAATCCGCCTTGGGGGTGAAGGTTCATCGCGAACCCTTGCAGTGTATTCCGTGGTTTATAATTTCCAGATTTTAACCACGGATCACACAGATCACACAGAAAAGGAAAACCTGCCCTCCTCCCCCAGGGCGAATTTGCTGCGGGCTGCCGCCAAGCCGTGGCTCACCACCACTGGACGGGGAAGTCGGTGACCGCGCGGTCCGCGTAACGACCGATCAAGGTTTCAAACACCCTGGGTGGGTGGTTCGCGACAAAATCCAGGATTTGTTCCGCGCAACGCGTGGGATTGTCCTTTTCGGTATTGACGGTGAGATCGTATTCCCCCGGGACGTGAACCTGCCCGAACTGCGCCCTGGCACAACCGACCGTGCGATTGGGCATGACATCCTCCCGCCGCTCAAGCTCGGCCAGCGAGCAATGGACTCCCACAAAAAAAACCCTCAGCCCTTTGAAGGCGGCGCAATATTCCGGCAGGAGCCGCTCGGTAATAATATCCCCCAGGACAAGATGATTACCGGCTTTGGCCATCGCCGCATAGGCGCGGGTCATTCCCCGAAGAATGTTCCAGGCGGTCCGCCCCAACATCATCCGATAGGTCCTTGGATTCTCCACCGATTGCTGAACCTCGAATCCTTCCTGCGTCCAGGCATTGCTCGTCACGGCATAGGGATGGTGGGGGGGCTGAAGGATCGATTCATGCAGCATGACATACTTCGCCGCCATCATCGCGATAAAAATATCGTAATCCGTTGCGAGATAGGGCTTGGCCGATATCTTTTGCACTTCACGCGTCAAGGTGGTTTTTCCGGCACAGGTCGTGCTGTTGATCAGGATGATTTCGCCTGCTTCGCTCATTGGACAATGTCTTTGTTTTCCGGCAATCACACCGGCTGGTTATAAGCCGCCCAACCTGGTGCTCCTGGTTTTATCCCGGAGCCTGGGCCGGCGGACTCAGATTACTGCCGCCATTAGAATGCGGCGGCCAGCGGAGTGTCAACCCCGTTTGCTTGGCGGGTGAACCGGCTGGCCGGAGTTCACCACGGCCGGGCCGCAAAAGGCCAGGATTTCGCTGGCAATAAAGTGGACCGATGGCTCCCGCATCATGGATTCATGCGAGCCGGGCACGGCCGCAAACCGGGCCGTAATCCGGGGCAAATACCTGCTCCAGACCGCGCAAGTTTCCTCCTGCAGACGGGCGGCAGCGGGTGGAAGCGCCACGCCCAACCCACCCGAGGCCACGGGCACGTTTTCCGTGGCGTAAAAATAAACAACCTCTCCGGGATAGACTCGCGAGGCCCGGTAACGGGCCAAGGCCTGCTGCTGGGCGGCGAGCAAATCCACCTCCGGATGCCCCCCCAAGGAATCACCCTGGGCCACCGCTTTAAAGGGATGGATGCCGGATGTTGACGCCCCAGCCCCCTGGCCAGCGGCCCGCGAAAAAGCCTCAAAATGTTCCGGCAGATAACTATCCAGGAGGATCAAGCGCTCCACCGGAATCCCCTGCCCGGCCATTTGGCAGGCCATCTCATAAGCCACCACCCCGCCCATGCTCCAGCCCCCGAGCCAATACCCCGCCGAACCGGATAAGGGCGGAAGCTGGCCGATGTAATGCGCAGCCATTTCCTCGATGGTGGCAGTTGTTGCCCGTGGTTCACGCAAGCCAGGGGGCGGGAATAGGAAAACGGGTTGATCAGGGCCCAAGGCAGAGCTCAACGGCATAAAGCTGAACCCGCTGCCACCGCTGCCCGGGACAAAAAATATCGGCGGCCGGGCGCCCTGCGGCGCCAGCGCAATCAACGGGCTTCGTTCGTCCGCATCCCGGTTGTCCAGGCGGGAGGCGAGCCCGGCGATGCATTTCACCTCCAGGAGCGTTGCCACCGGCAGCCGGGCATTGAACGTGGCGTTGATCTTCGCCATCAGCGTCAGGGCGGAGAGCGAGTGCCCCCCCAGGTCGAAGAAGCTCTCGTAAATCCCAACCGTTTTCAGGGAGAGCGCTGCACACCACAACCCAGCCAGCCGGGCCTCAGTTTCGGTCTTTGGCTGGCTGCCGGAAGCCTCAGACCTCAGCGCCGCCTGCTTTTGGGACAGCTGCCGGCGGTCCACTTTCCCGCTGGCGGTTAGCGGAAGGTGATCCAGCTGGACAAAACCGCTGGGAATCATGTGCTCCGGAAGAGTTTGCCTCAATTGCGCGCGGAGCCGTTGCTGATCCATGGAGGCTCCGGAGCTGGCATAGTAGGCAACCAATTTCCGGTCATTATGATCCGCCTGCGCCACCACCACCACCTCGCGGATGCCCTCCAATCCAGCCATGGCGGTTTCAATTTCCCCCAATTCGATGCGGCAGCCGCGAATCTTGACTTGCTGGTCGAGCCGGCCCAGGAACTCAATCTCCCCCTCGGAAGTCCAGCGGGCCAAGTCGCCGGTGCGATAGAGCCTGGCGCCTTTGGCAAAGGGATTTTCCACAAAGCGGTCAGCCGTGAGGCTGGGGAGATTCAGGTAACCGCGCGCCAAGGCATCCCCCGCAATGCACAGCTCCCCTGGGAATCCGATCGGGAGCAGGCGCAATTGGGAATCAACGATGTGGATTTGCACGTTGGAAATGGGCCTGCCAATGGCCACCTTGGCGGCCTCCCGTGCGCAGGTTGTATAGGTGACATCAATGGCCGCTTCGGTTGGCCCGTAAAGGTTGTGGAGCCATGCCTGGGGGAGCCGTTTATAGAACCGCCCGGCAAGAGCGGGGGTCAATTCCTCGCCGCTGCAAAAGACCTGTTTGAGGCTTTGGCATTGGCCGGCTTGCCCGATGCTTAAAAAGGCCTGCAGCATGGAGGGCACAAAATGAATGACCGTGATGGCCTGGGCCTGAATGATATCGGCGAGATACTCGGGATCCTTGTGTTTCCCCGGGGCGGCCAGAATGAGCCGGACCCCGGCGATCAGCGGCCAATGGAACTCCCATCCCGACACGTCGAAACTAAACGGCGTTTTTTGCAGAACCCGGCCGGCCTGGTCCAGCGGGTATTCCCGTTGCATCCACAAAATCCGGTTGCACAGCGCTT
Source organism: uncultured Verrucomicrobiota bacterium (assembly GCA_964409245.1). GTDB lineage: Bacteria > Verrucomicrobiota > Verrucomicrobiia > Limisphaerales > UBA1319 > CAIMWS01. Next base: position 118,081 of record CAYPCQ010000005.1, on the reverse strand, counting down.
GATGCTCCACCATCACCCCTTTGGGGGTGCCGGTGCTGCCCGAGGTGTAGAGGACATAGGCGAGGTTGCGGGTTCCAACCTCCCGCTTCAAGGCGGGCTTCCGTTTTGCGCTGCCAATGGCTTTTTTCCAGTCCGTGTCGAGGAACAGGATATGGGTCTGGGGGCTTTTGATATTGGCCACTTTGCCAGCCAAATGCGACTGGGAAAGAATCCAGGGCGTTTTGCTATCGCCAACCATGAAAGCCAGCCGCTCATCCGGATAATCCGGATCCAAGGGCAAATAAGCTCCCCCGGCCTTTAAAATGCCGAGCAGGGCCACGACCATTTCCAGCGAACGTTCCAGGCAGAGGCCCACCAAGGAGTCCGGCTGCACGCCCAGCTGCTGCAGATGGAGCGCCAGGCGCGTGCTGCGCTCATCCAGTTCCTGGTAGGACATGGTCTTTTCCCCACAGACCAGGGCGATGGATTCAGGGCTGCGCCGGGCCTGGCTTTCGAACAAATGGTGGATGCAGACATCCCTGGGATAGTCACAGGGAGTGCTATTCCACTGCTGGAGGAGGACGCACTCCGCTGGCAAAAGGAGCAGCCCTGCGGTGAGCGCCCGTTGGGGATTTTCCAGTGCCGATTCAAGCAGCATCACCAATTGGGAAAGCATCCGGCTGGCCGTGTTGGCCCGCAGCCGGGTGGGATTGAATTTCAGGTTGAGCTGAAATCCTCCGTCCTCCTGCTCAATGACCTCCAAAGCCAATTCGTACTCGCCCTCCTGGTGCAAACCTTCCATCCAGGTGATGGGGAAGGCCGTGGCCATGGCCTGGTTTACCGCGCCAACATCTCCGGGGCGGAGGAAATTCTGATATTCAAAGGCCACCTGGAAAATGGGATGATCCCCCTGGCCGGACTTTTTCAATTCCCGCACCAAGGCCGGGAAAGGATAGCGATTGGCCAAACCGGCCAGAATGGAACGTTGCACCGCCTGCGCCAATCCCACGAAGGGCTGTTCCCCAATGCCACGGTTCCGGATGGGGACCAGGTTGACGAAATATCCGATGGTGGAACGAAACCGGTCGTCGGATCGCTCATTCACCGGCATGCCTATTATTTGATCCGCCTGCCCGGAGTAGAGTTTCAAAAGCTCGTGGAATGCAGCCAGAAAAACGGATGACGCATAAAGCGCCTGGTCCTGGCTGAAAACCTTCAGTTTTGCGGCCTGGTCGCTGGCCATGGGCAAGGAAACGGTTTGCCCCACAAATGGCTGTGAGGATGAACGTGGGTAGTCCAGCGGGATTTCCATGGGCGGCGGCTCCTCCGCCAGCAGCTCTTTCCAAAAGGCCAGGCGGCCCGCGCCTTCGGCTCCACCCATCAGCTTCTGCTCGGCCAGGACATAATCCCGATACCCCACCCCCCTGCCGGAAGCGGTTTCAGGCTGGCGGCCGCTTCTCAAGCACCCATAGGCACCGAGCAGGCTCCGCATCAGGAGCGGGAAGGAACTGCCATCAAAAACGATGTGGTGCACGGTGATGAGAACCACGGTCTCCGTGTCAGAGATTTTCAGCAGGCTGGCGCGGATCGGCGCCTCTTGATCCAGGTTGAAGGGAAGCTTGATCGCCTGCCGGATATGACTTTGCAGCTGGCCAGCCTGCCAGCCGCAGGCGCTGATCTGCTGCACCTCGAATTGATCCGCTGGCCCTGGCACAAAAACCGGCACGCCATTTCTTTCCTCCAGCCGTGACGCCAGAAGCGGATGTTGTTGGAGCAGGAACCGGCAGGCTTGTTGGAAATGCCGGGCATCCAGCGGTTCACCGACCCGGAAGCAGATCGGACAGTTGTAAGCGGACATGCCCGGCGCACCCCGCTGCAAAGCCCACAAACCTTGCTGCCCGGCCGACAAGGGGATGACCTCATTCGCGGAATCCAGCAGCGGTGGCATGGTTGTCTGGCCCGTATGCTCGGAACCACCTTTTGCCTGGTTCAGCTCGCACGAATATTGGCGGACCAAATAGGCTGCAAAACCGGCAATACTCGGATATTCAAAAAGGAGAGCCGGCGACAAAACCACCCCCAGGAAGCGCCCCATAGCCTGGACCAAGTCCACCATGCCCAAGGACCCCAATGGCAATTCCAGGAAAGTGTGTTTGGGGCTGATGGCATCGATCCCGCAGGACAACTGCCGGGCCACGGTTTGCCGCACGATCAGCTCCGCCCTGGCCACCGGCTCCAGACCGGAAAACAGTCCCCCGGTATTTCCATCCTCGCCGGCCAGCGAAATATTCCCCGCTGGCGGGGTCTCCGGCCTGGTTTCCACCGGGGCAGTTTCACCCGGTTTTCCAGGAGCATCCGCGGCTTCGGGGATCCAGCACCGCTCCCGGGCAAACGGGTAAGAGGGCAACCCGGCGACCACGCCTCCGGCATTTCCGTGGAGGCTTCGCCAATCGATCTCGCAGCCTTGAATCCACAAGTCCAACAACCGGGCGTATTTCTTTTTCTGGAACCAGGCCCGGATGGTGGCCGCCATATCATCGTCCGCGGCGAGTTTGAGCCAGGCCTGGTTTTCAGAACCTGCCCGGCCACGGAGGAACACCGGATGGCCCAAGCTTTGGGCGGCAAAAGCGCTCAACTTCGCGCCCAGGTCCGCCAGCGATCCGGCCACGAAGGCGAGCCTTTCCGCCATCGGCAGGCGTCCCACCTGGAGCGTATAGGCAATATCCGCCAGGTTGGCCGACGGATTGGCTTGAACGAATTGGAGCAGCGCTCGCGCAACCTCGCGCAAGCGTTCTTCATTCATGGCGGATAACACGATGGGCGCCGTTTCCGGTTCGGCGGGTGGCGGCGGGCGAACCGCGGCGGTGGCAGGCGCCGCTTCCACGACCACATGGGCATAGGATCCCGAAAAACCAAAGGCGCTCACCCCGGCCCGGAGCGGCATCGCCTTCGGTTCCCACGGGCCGGGATGGGCATGAATGTACAGCGGCGAGTCATCCAATCGCAGGTAATCGTTGGGTTGCTTGAAATGAGGCAGGCCCGGAATTTCGCGATGCTTCATTTGCAGGATCACCTTGATGAGGCTGGCGATTCCCGCGGCGCCCTCGGCATGGCCGATATTTCCTTTAACCGATCCAATGGCGCAGGACTTCAATGGCGCATCAAACCGGGCCAGCGCCTTTTTAAGGGCGGCCAGCTCAACTGAATCCCCCAGTTTGGTCCCCGTGCCGTGGCATTCGAAATAACTGAGCGTGCGCGGATCGAGGCCGGCATCTGCCCACGCTTTCAGGAGCACCTTTTCCTGCCCCAGGACGCTGGGTGCGGTCAAGGACGGGGCATGGCCGGCATGCAAGGCGGCTGAACCCCTGATGACGGCATGGATTGGATCGCGATCCCGCAAGGCCAGCGCCAGAGGCTTCAGCAAAACCGTGCCCACGCATTCCCCGGGCACGTACCCATCGGCTGAATTATCGAACGGCCGGCAGTGGCCCGAGGGTGACAGGGCACGAATGGCCGAGAAATGGCGGTAGTGGCGGGAGTCCAGGAGGAGATTGGCCCCCGAAACGAAGGCCATCCTGCATTCGCCGCCGCGGATCGCCTGGCACGCATAATGCAGCGCAAACAAAGAGGACGAGCAGGCGGTGTTAAACACCAGGCTGGGCCCCTGCAAATCAAACCAGTAGGAGACCCGGTTCGCCGCGGTTTCACTGCCGCCAACGCCGGTTCGCCGCGGGTCCACCGGCAAACCCAGCGCGGCAATCCGATCCTGGTAGTCGGTGGAACAGATGCCCGCGAACATCCCGGTATCGCTGCCCCGCAATTGATTTATCACCCCCGCGTTCTCCGCCGCGGAATACACGCTTTGGAGCAGCAATCGCACCTGTGGATCGAGCCAGCCGGCCTCGGCGGCGGAAAGGTTGAAAAAAGCCGGGTCGAATTGATCGACGCCATCGATAAAACTTCCCCATTTGCAGTAAGTCTTGTCGGGCTGCCCGGGATTTTCATCAAACCAGGGACGATAATCCCAATGGTCCTTGGGAATTTCCACGATCAGGTCTTTCCCGTTCCGCAGGTTGGCCCAGAATTGATCCACATTGGCGGCGCCCGCAAACCGGCCATCCAGGCCGATCACCGCAATCCCCTCCCGGGACACGTCATCCGCTGGGGGCTGGGGGCGGTTTACGTCCCGCGGCACCGGCGGCGCCTGAATCGGGATGGAAGCTGCCAACGGGGGCGGCGGCGCGTGGCCATCCCGGCTTGAGAAATGTTCCCGATGGTGCTCGACAAAATAGCGGGTCAGTTCACGGATCGTCGGATACTCGAAAAACAAGGTTGGATCCAGCGAGATTCCTTTATCTGAACTGATCCTCCCCGCCAGCTCAATCAGCCGGGCGGACGCCAGCCCCAGCTCCATGAGATTGGTATCGAGGCTGGTGAAATCCAGGGGCAGACCCAGCGCCTCAAGCAGGTAACTGCGCGCCCGCCAGGTTCCATCTTCATCGGCCGGGGCGGGGCCAGCCAGGCGCGGCAAAACGGCCGGGGGCATCGGCCCCGATCCCAGGCGCAACCGTTTGATCGAGCAATCGCGATAAAGCGCGATCTCCGCGCCATCCGGGGCCAGGACATCCGCATCGAAGAAAACCATCTCCCCCGTATTACGGACCAACCGAACCAAAATCCAGCATCGTTCCAAGCCATTCGCCTGGCGAAACTCCAGGCTTTTAATGCCGAACGGGAGAAAGGCATGGCCGAAGCCAGCCGGAGCCAGGAGCGGAACCAGGGCGGAGAACGCACTATAGGAAAGCAGGGGATGGAGGTGATAGGATCGGGCCTGGGCCTGGATCGCCGCTGACAGGTTTACCTCCGCGAGGGCCATGCCCGTTCCGCAGAACAGCTGTTGAATCGTGCGGAAAGAAGGCCCAACCTGGAAGTAAGGCTCGCCCGCCTCATAGAGGCTGCGCAAGTCCGTGACCGGCTGGCATCCGGCTTTCAACGCGGCCAGATCCTGGCGCCCGAACACCCGCTCTGAAGGCTGAAGCCGCCCGCTGGCGGTATCCTGCCAAGCAGCGCCCGCGTTGATCCTGAACCGCACCTTGAAAGCGCCTGGCTGGGCGGAGGATTCCTGCCGCACCTCGACTTCGGCCTGCTGGGAGGAACCGATCTCCACCGGCTTGATGAACGCCAGCTGCTGCAGTAATACCGGCTCGTCCGCGGGGAACCGCTGGAAGTAGGCATCGATAGCCAGGCTCGCGTGGGCCACCCCAATCAAAACCTGGTTTCCCCCCAGGGTATGATCGCGCAGGAAAGGTTCATCGTGGCGATAAACCACGCGCAAGAACTCCGCCGCCCCGGAACCGTCCGGCGGCTGGGAGGCAGCCACTTCCGCCCCATGGCCCCAGCCATAAGCGCGAGAATGGTCGAAAGCGTATTTGGGCAAGGCTGGAATCACCTGCCCGATCCCCTCCCCTGCTGGCACGTTCTCCAGCCCGCCGCCAGCCACCCAGTGAGCAGCCAGCACCGGCAAAGGATGCTCACCAAAGTCCAAGGCTGGCCCCACCCCGCCCGGGCCATTCTCCGGAGAGCGATATATCCCCACCGCATCACCTCCCGTTGCGACCGCTGCCAATTGGTCCAGTTTCTCGATCGCCTCGGAAACGGTGGCCGCGACCAAGGCCGCCCGGCACCCGGAGAGTGGCTCGCGGCGGAACAGTGCCTGGGCCACGCCGCTCAAGCGCACGGAGCGGTTTTCCACGAGATGCCGCGACAACCGCCTGGCCGAGGCCTGCAGGCTCGCCGCGGTCGCAGCCGAAAGCAGGATCAATTGCGGAGGAAGGGGGCCGGAATCCGGCTGCGGCAAGGCCGGCCGGGAGGGATATTCCTCCACCAGGAGGCTGACACAGGTGCCGCCGGCGCCAATCGATTGGATCAAAGCCCGGCGCGGCAGCTCTTGATCCGTCCCCGGCTTCACCGGCGCCGGCCAGGCGCCGCTTTCCTCCTGGATGAAAAAGGGGCTGCCCTGGAGTTGGATCGCAGGATTCCGAGGCTGTGAATGAAGCGACGGCGCCAGGCGGTGGTGCTTCATTTGCAGGATCACTTTGCTCAATTGGGAAATGCCGGAGGCTGCCTCGAGGTGCCCCAGATTCGATTTGACGGATCCCAGCGCACAAAAACCCTCGCGAGCTGTGAGCTGCCGGAAAGCTTTTTTCAGGGCGAGGATCTCGATCGGATCTCCCAAAGGCGAGCCGTTGGCCGAGGACTCGACATAACCAATGGTCTCGGGATCGACCCCCGAACGCCGGATGCACTCGGCGATCAAACGGGCCTGCTGATTCGGGTCTGGCGCGGTATAAACCTGGCGTCCCCCGGCATGGTTCGCATAGCTGGCCTTGATGACCCCGTGAATAAAGTCCCCATCCTGCAAGGCTTGCCGCAGCGGTTTCAACAGCACCAGCCCGGCCCCCTCACCCGGCAGGTAGCCAGTGCCAACGCCAAAGCTGTGGCTCGCAGGTCCGGCCTCCAGCAGGTTCGCCGCCTGGAGAAACCCGAATTTCGACGGGTGCAAGGTGAGATTGACACCGCCCGCCAAAGCCATGGTGCAGGATCCTTGAGTGAGGCTTTCGCAGGCCAGGTGGATGGCCAGCAGCGAGCTGGAACACGCTGCATTGACGGCCAGGCTGGGGCCGGTGAGATCGAAGAAATGCGACAGCCGGTTGGGCAGGTTCCATTCGGTCGAATTGGAGCCTATTACGGCCTGCTCCACCGAAGCAAAGGTCCATGGATACTGGTTATACATCACCCCCAGGAACACCCCGATGCCTGATGGGAACTGGTTTTGGTGGCGCCTTAAAGCGGGGCGCGCGTATCCGGCATCCTCAAAGGTCTCCCACGCCACCTCCAGCAACAGACGCGTTTCCGGAGCGAGCGCCGCCACCCGCTCGGGCGGCACTTCAAAGAGGGCAGCGTCAAAGCGATCAATGTCCCTCAGGAAGCCGCCGTGGTATGCAGATTGCGGGGAACCGTTACCCGGGATGGCAGCCGCCAGCGCGAGCGGCCAGCGCCGGGCATCCGCCTGGGTGATGCAGTTCCGCCCCGCCTGGAGATGATCCCAAAACTCCTCCATGGAATCGGCGAGCGGATAACGTCCGCTGATGCCAATGATGGCGATATCCCCGCCCTGGATGGCCTCCTTGCCGGGCGCGGTTTCTTCCGAAACCGGCAATTCCCGGGTGGAAAACGCCGGTGCGGAGGCTGGCCGGGGAGATTCGGCGGCAACTGGGTTCCCCAAATATCGCTGCAAGGCATCCGGATGATTCTGCAAAAGGTAAGCCACCAACTCCTTGAGCGTGGTGTGTTCAAATAAAAGCGTTTTGGCCAGATCCCCGACGGCTTCCTGCAATTTCTCAATGATGGTAATCTGCAGGATCGAATCGATCCCGAATTTCTCAAATGGAGTATCCAGATCCACCTTTTCCAAAGGCCGCTTGGTGACCTCTGAAATGGTTCGGCGAACAAACTCCGTGGTTTGCGGCTCCAGCCCTTTAGCCTGGGCCGCAGGCGGGTCTTGGGGTGGCACCCGCGGCGCCGGCTGCCCAACTGCGGCCAGGAGTGCTTGCAACCGATCCCCATCCCCGTGCAAAACCAGCCATTGGGGCGCTGGTGAAGCCAGGGCCAGCTGGAAAGCGGCGATGCCTTCGGCGGCCGCCATCGGAGCCATGCCCAATTTTTTCAGGCTCGGGAGGAGCTCCTCCTCAACCCGCATTCCCCCCGCTTGCCACAGCGGCCAATCCAAGGCGAAAATCCTGGGCGGCAGGGCCGCCTCCGCACCCAGCCCGGCAAAGCGATCCAGGAAGGCGTTTGCGGTGGCGTAATCGGCCTGGCCGGGCCGGCCAAACCAGGCGGCGCCGGAGGAGAACAGCGCGATAAACGACGGCCTCAACTCCCGCGCCGCGCGCACCAGGTGCACCGTTCCCAAAACCTTGGGCGCCAGCACCGCCTGAAATTCATCCAGGGATTTTTTCAGGATGAAATTATCCCTGACAATCCCCGCTCCGTGAAGTATGCCCTCGATCACCGGATGGACCGCCCGAATCCGTTTCAATAACTCTTCCGTTTCCGTGGCATTGGCCAAATCAGCCCGATGATAGGTGACCCGATCCACGGGCAAGGCCCACCGTTCCAGGTCGCCGGCCGGCACCGGGGAACGCCCCACGAGGATGACCTTGGCCTGCCGGGTGCGGGTGACAATCTCCCGGGCAAAAAGGCGGCCAATCCCGCCGGCGCCACCGGTAATGACATAAACGCCGTTTTCCTTCCAGGCCGGCAAGGCCGCCAAGGCCGGAGCAGCCGGCCCGCCCGCTGCGATCCAGGCGGGGAGCAATCGCTCCTGGCCGGCATGCCGGATCAGGGAATCCCCCGGGCAGCGGCTGTTGAGCGCTAACAGGCCGCTGATTTCTTCGGAGGTGAGGCCGGGCTGCACTTCGATAACCTGGCCACGAAACCGGGGATTTTCCTGCTGCGCGGTGCGGAACAGGCCGGCCAACGCACCCAGGCACGACTCCGGCCCCCGGGCTGGAACCACCAGTTGGAAAAGCACTCCGCCGGCAGCCCCTTTGCGCAGCGCCTCCTGCACTTCCAGGAAGATCCGGCCAGCAACTTCGGCAAACCACCGGCCCAAGTTATCCGGGATGCCCGGCCCGCGCAGGTGATGGCAGGCCACGGCAGGCATCGCCAGCGGCGCCACCCCGCAGGTCCAGACCATCCGCCGGGTACCCTCGGGCAGTGGAATTCCAGGCGTGGCAGGCTCCGGTTGCCATACCTGCCGATAAAGCAGGGTGGCTTGAGCAGCCGGCCCGGGAACGGGCTGCTCCACGGAACGGGAGGCGAATCCGCGCAGCCGGACACACACTTGCCCGCCATCATCGCAGATATCCACGTCATACTTGTGCAGCCGGCTTTCCGAACGTCCCCCGTCGGCCAGGCGGATCCAGGCCCAGCCGGTGGCCGGGCAGGTGTGGAAGATGTCCACCGACTGCAAGGCAAAGGGCAAGCCCCTGGCGGGTCCGGAAGATGACCGGCCGGATGCCGCAAAGGATTCATCCATGGAAAGCACCGCACAGGCTTGGAAGGCCGCATCCAGGAGGCTGGGATGCAGCGTATAAGCCGCCTTGGTTTCGCGCAGAAACTCCGGCAAAACCAAACGCGCCAGGGCCTGGCCTTGGCCGAGCCAAAGCTCTTCCAGCACCTGAAACGCGGGGCCATACTGAAAGCCGGCCTCCGCAAAAGCACGATAGCATTCGGATCCTGTCCAACGCCGGCCGGAAAGCCCCCGCCGCAATTCAGTTAAGTCCAGCGGGGCCGTCAGCGCTGCCGCGGGTTTAAGGACTGCTCCACGGCAATGGGTGGCCGATTCGCCCTCAATCCCCGGGGCGAAAATCTCCACTTCCATCCGGCCACCGGCTCCGGGACGCAAGTGGGTCCGCAAAGCCCGGGCCTCAGCCTCAACGTAAAAAGGCCTGAGCCACACGATATCCCGCAAGCGAACAGGACCAGGCTCCGCAGAACCAGCCAGCTGGGTGGCGGCCGCATGCGCCATTTCGAGGAAGACCACCCCGGGGAGCAGTTTCCGCCCTTGCACAAGATGGCCGGCCAGGAAGAATTCCTGACCCGACATGATCGTCTCAAAGGCCAATTCCCCAGGCGGGGAGACATTTTCCTGCAACAACGGATGCCGCCCCGGGGGCAGTGGTGCGACGGATTGCAATCCCGGATGATCCGGCACCACCGAATACCGGTCCCTGGCAAAGGGATAAGTGGGCAGATGCAGCCGCCGGAATTTTCCCACGCTGGCCAGCCGGCTCCAATCCAAAGTGTATCCCCGCACCCAAAGGCTGGCCAATTTTTCGAGTTTACCTTCACTCCTCCACTTCTCGGCGATGGCCTGCACATCGTCCTGGGTGATTAATTCATCGCCCCGGGCATCGTTCGGCGTCCCCATCCAAAAACCATCACCGCTCTGTTCCCGGGTGGCGGCCTCCTGCAGTTTCTGCAGCAGCTCCGCCTGGTCCTGGACCAGGAATATCGCCCGAAATTCCATCTGGGTGCGGCCGGTGGACAAGGTGCCGGCCAGGCCGGCCAGCGGCAGCGAATCGTGGCTGGACAGGAAGCGCCGCAGGTTATCCATCATCTCCCGCAGGCGCTCCCGGCTCCTGGCGGAAAGCGGCACCAGGAACGGGCCAGCCGCCTCCGGCGGAGTCGGGATTTCGCCGGCCTCAAGGCATTCCTCCAGGATGGCGTGAACATTCGAGCCGCCGATGCCAAAGGAACTCAGCGCGGCGCGGCGCGGAGTTTTGTCCGGCTCCCACGGTTTGAGTTTATCCGCCACATAAAAGGGCGACCCGGCGAAATCGATGGCTGGATTCGGTGTCTGGTAATTGATGGAAGGCGCCACGAGGCGGTGGTGCAGGCTCAAGGCAACCTTGATGCAGCCAGCCAAACCGGCCGCCGTATCCGCATGGCCGATGTTGGACTTGACGGAGCCGAGCCCGCAAAATTGGGCGCGCGTGGTATGCCGCCGGTAAGCCTCGCTCAGGGCCATGACCTCCACCGGATCGCCCAGGTGGGTGCCCGTGCCATGCGCTTCCAGGTAGGAAATGGATTCCGGCTCAACCTGGGTGGACTTGAGCACCGATTCAATGACGGCGGATTGGCCGCGCACTCCCGGGGAATAAAAACCCGCTTTCTCCGGCCCATCATTATTGAGCGCGCTCCCCCGGATGAGGGCGTAGATGGCATCACCATCCGCCAGCGCCTCCCGGGCGCGTTTCAACACCACTACCGCCACCCCCTCCCCGCCCACCATGCCATCAGCGGCGGCGTCGAACGCCTTGCAGCGTCCATCGCTGGAGAAATTAAGGCCGGGGCGATGGAGATAACCGTCCCGCGAGGGATAGAATAGCGTGGCGCCACCCACCACCGCATATCGGGATTCCCCGGACCGCAGGCTCTGGCAGGCCAGGTGCAGCCCGGCCAGCGAGGAGGAGCAGTTGGAGTGAACGAACAGGCTCGGCCCCGTCAAGCCCAGCGCATAGGAGATCATGGCGGGAATGGTCCCCCCCTGCTCCAGCACCCACGCCGCATAGGCATCTGACGGTTCCACAATACCCGCGCGATCCAGCACGCGCTGGTAGAAACTATTCCCGGCGGACATGAAAACACAGGTCTCGGGGATGTTCCCCGGCGCATATCCGGCATCCTCGACCGCCTTCCAGGCATGGGTCAAAAGCTGACGGAATTGCGGATCCATCAACAGCGCGTTGCGGGCCGGAATATTGAAAAAGTCCGCATCGAAGGCGTCTTTGTCCGCGATGGCCAGGCTGAGCGGGACGAACTTGGGATCGTTGATCAAACTTTCCGGCACACCACGCTGCCGGAGCTCCTCCTGGGAGAGGAACCGCCCCCCGGCACGCCCCTCGCACAACATCCTCCAAAACTGTTCCAAATCGCTGGCGCCAGGGAAGCAGCAGGAGATGCCGATGATGGCCACGCTGTCGTCATAATATGCCGGATACTCCATCCCGGCTTTACCAAGGCGATCGTGGCAGGATTGGGCCTGGCAGGCAACCGGTGGTGCGTCGGCCAATTCCTCCGGATGGGCCACCTGCCGGGCAATGGCCTGGATGGTGGATTGTTTGAACAGGACTGCCGCTGGAAAACGGCAATTGAACTCGCGGCTGATCCGCTCCGCCAGCACCACGGCCAGCAACGAGTTTCCCCCGGCCTCGAAAAAGCGATCCGTGGTGCTGACCGTGTCCAGTTTGAGCAAGTCCTTCCAGATGGCGGCGATCCGATCCTCCACGGTACCCTGGGGCAAGACCTTGGAACCTTTGGCGACGGAACGGACCTCGCGCCGCGACAACTCCCGCCGGTTCACCTTGCCACTGGCGGTCAAGGGGACCGCCTCGATGGGCACAAAAAAGGCGGGCACCATGTAATCCGGCAAAACCGCGCTCAAGTGGTGGATCAGGTCTTGTGGTTCGATGGCCGGCCACCCCGGTTTGGGCACGTAGTAGGCCACCAACCGCTTCGCCACTCCCTCCTGGGCCGCCACCACCGCGCACGTTTGAATCCCCGCCTGCTGGTTAAGGACGCTTTCAATCTCGCCCGGTTCGACCCGGAACCCGCGTATTTTCAGCTGTTGATCGATTCGGCCAAAGTATTCGATCTGGCCATCCGGCAGCCACCGGACCAAATCCCCGGTCAAAAACAAGCGCGTGCCCGGATTAAAAGGATTATCGACAAAGCAGCTGGCGGTCAGTTCCGGGCGATTGAGGTAACCCCGGGCCACCCCCGCCCCGGCAATGCAGAGTTCTCCCAGCATGCCAATGCCGGTGCAGCGCCGCCCTGGATCCACCACATAGAGCTGCGTGTTGGCGATCGGCTTGCCGATCGGCGTGTTGGCGCTCGGGATGGGCTGCGGGCCGCAAGTATAGGCGCTGGCATAAATGGCGGTTTCGGTGGGGCCATAAATATTCTCCACGCGCGCCTTGGGAAAAGCACAGGCCGTGGCGACCGCCATTTCCCTGGGCAGGGCCTCCCCCGCCACCATGATGTATTTCAAGCAGCCCAGCGGGTGCGCCAGGGAAACGCTCGGGATGGCATTCAGAAAAACCCCCAAAGCCGGCGGAACGAAATTGACATGAGTCACGCCCCAAGCCTGGATCCGCTCCGCCATCCGGTCGGGAAACCGCTCATCCCCGGGAGGCAGAATCGCCAATCTCCCTGTGCCCACGAACCATCCAAACAACTCGGCCAGCGAGACGTCGAAAGTATAATTGGTCTTGAGCAGATAAGTGTCGGTTTCCCCCACGGGGCAGGCCTCCTGGAGATGCCAAAGGGTATTGAGGATCTGGCGATGCTCAACCATGACCCCTTTGGGCTTCCCAGTACTGCCGGACGTGTAAATCACGTAGGCCAGGCTGGCGGAAACCGCTTCGCGCACCAGGGACCGCCGGACTCCTTCGGATCGGATTTGTTCCCAATCCCGATCGATCCGGATCACGGGAACCGTGCCGTGGCTGGCCTGCTGGAGACGTATGGCCGAGGTTTCGTCCGCCAGCACCAGTCTGGCTTCACTGTCCGCCAGCAGGAAGGCAATTCGCTCCGCGGGCGAGGCCGGGTCGATCGGCACAAAGGCAGCCCCGGCATAAAGCACGCCCAGCACGCTAATGACCAGGCTAGGCGATCGCCCCAGACAAAGGGCAACCCGGTCTTCCGGCCGCACCCCACGCTGCTGAAGGCAGGCCGCCAGGATTTGAATCCGCTCCCAGACCTCCCGGCGGGTCCATTGCCCTTCCGCAAAGACCAGGGCCACCGCCTCCGGGCGCTGGCGCATCCGCTGTTCGAATACGTCTTGAACGCAATCCGCAGCGGAAACGGGCTGAGCCGGCTGGTTCCAGCCCCGCTCCACCTGCTGAATCTCGGCTGCGGACAGGATCGGGTAGCTGCTGAGGCTTCGCCCGGGATCCTCCGCAATGCACTCCGCCAACACCTCGAAGTGCTGGATGAAGCGAACCATGGTCTCCCGGTTGAAAACATCGGAATCGTAGGCGACACAAACCTCCATTTCCTGCCCTTTATCCACCATTTCCAGGCGCAGGTCATATTCGCCTTCCTGATGCAGCCCCGGCAGGAACTCCCAGCCCATGGCCGATTGGGTGATACCGGGTAATCCACCACTGGGCAGGAAATTTTGCAGGACAAACACCGTTTGGAACAATGGCGAGTGCAACGGGCCTGGCTCAATGTGCAGCTCGGAAACCAACTTTGAAAACGGATATCGGGCATGCTCCAAGGCCTCCAGCACCAGGCTCTTGATTTGCTCCAGGTAAGCCGTGAAAGTCAGCGCCGCCGCCGGCGTGCTTTTCATCGCCACCATATTCACAAAAAAGCCGATGGCATCCTTGAACCGTTCCTCCGGGCGCCGCGCCACCGGCACCCCAACCACCACGGTTTCCTGGCGCACATAGCGGGCCAGCAGGACTTTGTAGATGGCCAGCAGCAGGGTGAACAAGCTGACTCGCATTTGTTTGGCCAAGTCCCGGAGGCGTTGGGCCAGCGGCGCGGAAAAGCCGGAGGATACCGTTGCCCCCGCATAGGTTCGCCGCGCGGGCCGGGCATAATCGGCGGGAAACTCGGCAACCACCAGGTCGCCGCTGAGTTGCTGCCGCCAGTAGGCCAGGTCCTTGGCTCCGGCTTCAGAGGGCAGGTACGCCTGTTCCCACCGGATGAAATCAAAGAAAGCCGGGCTGCTGGGGGAAGCGTTTTGGGCGGCGCCTTTCAGCACCACCTGCGACCAGATTTCGGTGAAATCACGCAGGAAGACCCCCAGCGATGTGCCATCGAAGAGGATATGGTGGATGGTAATCAAAAGCACCTGCCGGTCGCGGGCGTCCGTGAACAACTGCACCCGCAGGAGGGGATCCTGATTCAGCTGGAACGGTTTCTTGAAGGCGGTTTTGACGTGCTCCAACACCGCTTCATCCGCAAAAGCGCCAATGGCTTCCCGCTGAACGGCAATGGCCTTCGCCGCCGGAAGATACTGATAGGGCTGCCCTTGCTCATCGACTGCAATCACTGCCCCAAGAATGGGATGCCGGACCAGCAAGGCGGCCACGGTGTTCTCGAGCGCTGAGGCCCAGCGCGCATCCCGTATCCAAAACGCGGCGGGCACATTATAGGCCGCCATGCCCGGATCAATCCGTTGCAAAAGCCACAGGCCCTTTTGCCCCTCCGACAACGGATGCCGCAAGGGCGGCAACGGATCCGCCAGGACGCGTTTGGGGGATTCGGAATGGGCCGCGATGGACTCGCTTTGGATCCCCTTCCGCTCGGCGGCCGGACCCCCGCCAGGATGGCCTGGTTGGGGACGTGGCAGCCGGCTCTCCACCAGCCGGGCAAATTCGCCGAGCGTGGGCGCCTGGTAAACCTCGTTGGCGCTGACGGATAATCCGAAGCGCTTGTTGATCCGGCGCACCCAGCTTACGCCGGTGATTGAATCCAACCCCAAGTCGGTGAAAGGCGCATCCGGTTCTATTTCTCCGGGCGCCATCCGCAGTTCTTCAGCCAGCGATTCGCGCAGGGCATGGATGGTCCTTTCCGATGCCTCGGCAGACTGCACCACCAACTGGTCCGCTTCGGGTTCCGGCAATAACTTAGCCCCCGGACCCGGCAGATCGAAATGGCGTTCAATGCCTTCCAAGGCGCCCGGGTTGCGCACAAACGTGCGGTCGTGCATGTCCAGTTCGGCTTGAATGATACTGGGCAGGCGTTCCTTTAAGCTCCGGGTGGCCTGTTGCTTGGCCGAAACCAAAGCCCCCCGGGTTGAATTTGCCAGGTGATGAGCCTGTTGCAGAGCGAGGGGAAGAACCTGGCTATGGGGCGCCACCCACATCGGAACCCCGCGCTGTTTCAGTTCGAGCCCGGTATAATCCCGGGCGGCAAAAAGGATTTCCCGGCCCAGGTCATGCCCCAACCGATGCTCAAAAATCAGCGTGGACCCGAAGCCGGGCGTGAAGCCGTAACGCATGAAACGGCTGGAATAAATGCCTTCCTCGGCGAACACCACCTGATCGCAAAACAGGCCAAAAGCCCAGCCGGCGCCGATGGCGTGCCCCTGCATGGCGGCGATGACGGGAATCTCACACCGAAGCGGCAGCTCATACAACGGGGCATCGGAATACCGGGCCGTGCCATGGTGAATCGATAACAGACCCTCCTTGGTTCCGCCACTGGCAAAAAAATGGCCGTGGCCCGTCAGGACCAATACCTTATGCTCCGCCTGCGACTGGACATGGGCAAACAGTTCCTGGATGCCGTGTGCCAAACCAGCCGAAAATGCGTTCTTCGTGGCGGGGTCGGAAAGTTCCGCCAGCAAAACCCCGTCCGGATACGAAAACAGGCGGACGAAATCGGAACGGATTGGCACCTCAACCGGGGCGGTCTGCAAGACGGCTGCGGCCCCGCTTACTGAAGGCGCCTCCCCGGAATCCAAACCGGTTGGAATCATGGCCGGTGTCTCGCCGCCTCCCGGCCCCTTTGGCGCGGGCTCAACTTCTGGAAACCGCCTGCATTCCTCCTGCAAATTCCGGCCCAGGTGGAATTTAAGCAAAGCCAGGGATTCGCGTGGGAAATGAGCCATGTCCTGCGCCAACTCCAACGCGCGACGGTAAACCTCCTGGCCCGGAACGACCGGAATGGCGATTCCCAGCCTGGCAATTTCCGAGCCAGCCAGCGGAACGGCATCCAAAAGAAGCCGGCTGGCAAGGCGTGAACCAAAACGTTCGTGCAGGAATCCCCGCCATTCCTGCCTGGCTGCCTCCAAAGAAAAGGCATCCGCAAACCCGTATCGCGCCGCTTGATTGCAAACGAGAAGATCGCACAGGCTGCCCAGCAACCAGCCCAAACCAAGCGCATCACCCTCCAGGGCGGCGATGACCGGCAGCTCGCATTCACGAATAGCCTGGGCCCAATCTCCAGCGAGCTGTCCGGGCGGTTGGGTTTTCTCCGCCGAAAAAAAGACTTTAGGCCCGCCGGTCACGAGCACCACCCTGGCATCCCGGCGCCCCTTCAGTTCTTTGAAACAACGCACCAAGCCTTCGACGGTCTTGGAAATCAGCGCGGCTTGATCCTCTGAATTAATGGAAATCCGGTAAATCCCCGAACCACAATCGGACAGTCCCGGCTCCAAACCAGGCTCGGACATCCGGCGGGAGGCCTCCCCAGGCAAAATGGGAAAGGGCGGCAACGACCGCTTCGGCGCCGGACGCAGTGCGGTGAACTCCGGGTGGTGAGCCTTGGGATCCGGAAGAATCCGGAGGCTGCGGAATCCCACTGTCGGAGTCCCTGGCTCGCCATTGCCGGAACGGATGGATCCCTCGTGGCCATCCTGGCTGGCCGGCGATTGTGGCATGCTGATGGGCCGTTTCAGCTGGCGGATCATCGCCAAGGCGTCCGCTTTGGAGAGACTGCCATCCGCCACCTTCCGATAAATGCTTTCAATACTAGTCTCCATGGTCGCGTTCCCTTATTTGGCGGATGGCATCGTCGGCATTAATCTCGCCCGCCAGGAGCTGATCGAGCAACTCACTGTGAAAGGATTCACCATCCTCCCCAGCCCCATTCCCATTTCCATTTCCATTACCGCGGCCCGCCGGGAGGGTAAGGGATTTTTCCAAAGCCACTTCTGCCGGCGGCCCGAGCCAAAACCGGTTCCGGGCAAAGGGATAAGCTGGCAAGGGGATGCGGAAGGCTCGCCGATCCCGGTAGCAAAGGCTCCAATCCAGGACCATTCCCTGGACCCATAACTCGGCAAGCCGGGTCAGGTTTCCTTGCCTGACCAAAGCCTCCAAATGGCCCGGCTGGTCCTCGCCCAGCTGGCCCACCGGCGCCTGTTTTCGGTATTTAACCTCCCCCCGGTGGACCCCTTCCAGATCCCGCTGGCCGAGGATGGCTTGCAGTTTATTTTCCAAGTCCAGGACCGAGTCCGCGGCGAAAGCGATGCGTTGTTCCATGGCCTTGCGGCCCACCTGGAGGGTGTAGGCAAGATCGTCCAAACGGATCCCCGGATTCGACCGCAGATACTCGTGAAGCTCGCTGATTTTCTGCTGGAGCCGCTGTTCATTCCTGGCTGACAACACGATCAAACAAGCGCGGTTTTGCTCCGGCGGCCGCCGGCGGTCGGCTGGCCCATCATACTCCTGGACCACCATATGGGCATTGGATCCCCCCGCCCCAAAGGAGGAAACCCCCGCGGTTCTCAGGAACCGCTGGCCGCCAATGATGGGCTGGTCCCAAGCCCTCAATTCCCGGTTCAGCACGAACGGAGTGGCGCTGAAATCAATATTCGGATTGGCAACCTCGGCGTGCAAGGAAGGAACGATCTGCCGGTTCTTCATTTGCAGCAATACTTTCGTGAGGCCCGCAATGCCTGCGGCCGATTCGCAATGGCCAATGTTCGATTTGGCCGACCCCAGCCAGCAAACCGGTTTCGCTCCCGGGTGGCGGCCGAAAGCCTTGACCAGGCCGGCGATTTCGATCGGATCACCCAGGCTGGTCCCGGTGCCATGGGCCTCCACGTAACTGATCGCTTCCGGATGGAGGCCGGCTTCCTGGATGGCCTGGGCGATCACCTCCCCCTGCGCGTTGGGATTGGGCACGCTGTATCCGCTGCTCCGGCCACCGTGGTTGATGGCGCTGCCTTTGATGACGCCATAAATAAAATCGCCATCCCGTTCCGCATCGGCCAGGCGCTTCAAGATCGCAACCCCCACCCCTTCGCCAGGGATGTAGCCATCCGCTCCGGCGCCAAAGCTGTCGCAACGGCCCTTTTCGGAAAGGAACTGGCCGCCGCTGAGCAGCAGGTATTTATTGGGATGCAGGCTGAGGTTTACCCCGCCGGCGATCGCCAGATCGGTATGGCGATGCTTGAGATCCTGGCAGGCCAGGTGCAGGCAGGTAAGCGAACTGGAACACATGGTATCGATCGACAAGCTGGGCCCGTGCAGATCCAGAACATAGGAAACGCGGTTCGCTATGCTGGCGAAACTCCCGCCCAAGGCCATCCCCTTTTCCGCGCCTGCCGCCTGGCCACCCAGCAACTGGAACTCGCTATACATGACGCCCACATAGACCCCCACGCGGGGAGCCGGCGCTGCCACCGCCCGGGCCCGTGGATCGGGTGGCGCATAGCCGGCGTCCTCCATCGCCATCCAGGCGTGCTCGAGGAAAAGGCGTTCCTGCGGATCGATGTATTCCGCTTCCCTGGGCGAGATATTAAAGAACTGGGCATCGAACCGGTCGGCCTCCGGGATGAATCCGCCCCGGTTGCTGTAATACGTTCCGGGCACGGTTTTGTCGGCGGAGTAGTAGGACCGCCAATCCCAGCGATCCGGCGGAATGGTGGTGATGCAGTCCTTCCCCTCGCGGAGGTTGCACCAGTATTCCGCCAGGCTGCGGGCTTGAGGATACCGGCCCGCCAAACCGATGATCGCGATGTCCAGCGCCCCGGAGGTTGCCGGCGCATCAGCCCTGGCGGCCATGGGTCCGCATCGGTTTTCGCCCGCCAGCGGCGGCGGCTGGATGGCGGACTCCCCGCCGGCACCCGGATTAACCAAGGGGGGGAGTTGGGAGACAGGTTTTTGCAGCAATCTCCGCATCGTTTCGGGATGGGAGGCCAAAAAGAATCCGGCCACGCCGCGGACGGTCTGGCATTCAAAAAACACGGTTTTCGGCAGCGGGCCAAAGGTTTGCTCCAGGTCTCGTATGACCTGCAGGCCCTTGATCGAGTCGAAGCCGTATTGATCCAAACCCTCGTCAGGGTCGATCCGGTTGGCGGCCAGCTTGAGAGCGGAGGCCACGACTTCGGTGAAGTAATCGATGGCCCCTGGCAAATGAAGCTCCACCCCATCGTCCGCGGCGGTTTCCGGGGCGGCCGCACTGGCCGCGGCACTCCGCGAGGATAATCCTGAGAGGAACCGGCTGAATTGACCACGGTTGCCCTGCATGACCAGCACTTGCGATCCACCGGTGGCAAGCGAACGGTAGAAAAGCCGGATCCCCACTTCCGAAGCCATCGGAACCATGCCGGTTTGGAGGCGGATCGCCGCTTCGGTGGCCGGGTCAACATGAAGCCCGCCATCCCGCCATAACGGCCAATCGATGGCCAGGGTGTGGCCGCTGCGCTGGCCGCTGGCCACAGACTGGTTCCGCTTCCGGGCAAACGCATCCAGGAAGGCATTCGCGGCACAATAATCAGCCTGCCCCATGTTTCCCGTCACCCCGCCGGTCGAGGAAAACAGGACAAAAAAGTCGAGATCCAAAGCCCGCGTCACCCGATCCAGAATCAGTGCACCCGCAATCTTCGGAGCCAGGACCGCCTGGAAGTCGGCGTCCGTTTTATTCGCCAGCAACCGGTCCCGGGTTATCCCGGCGCCATGCAAAATCCCGTGCAGACCGCCAAAACGGGTCCGGATATCCTGGACCAGGTTTTCGACCGCGGCAGCGTCACCTACATCCAATTGACGGTATTCGATGATCGCTCCCTGGCGAGCAATCGCTTGGATGCCTTCGGCCGGCTCCGGGGCCAGCGCCGAACGCCCGACCAGGATGATCCTGGGTGCCTGGCACCGTCGGGCAATCTCCCGGGCAAAAATCAAACCCAGTGCGCCGGCACCACCGGTGAGGAGGTACACACCCCCATCCCGCCACGGGATCTTTTCGTCCTCCACCTCCACCACCGCCCAGGCCGGAAGCAAGCGCTGCGGGCCCTCATATCGGACGTGCACATCGCCCCAAGCCGCGGCATTTTCATTCAGGATTTGGACCCCATCGATGCCAGCCGCGCCCCCCTCCAACTCGATGAATTGGCAATGCACATTTGGATGTTCAAGAGCCACCGTCTTGAACAATCCCGGCAGGCAGGAAAGCTGCCAGCCCTGACCCTCCGTGCGGGCCAGCACCTGGAGGATTGCCTTCCGCCCCCGGGCTTCATCCGCCAAACGTTGAATTCGCTGCAACAGATCCGCCAGCACAGCGATGATTTGCCGGTCCTCGGTATCGCCATTACCTTCCAGATCGATCCGGCTCACCGTCCCCTCCATGCGCCCCAGCTCGGCGAGCGGCATTTGATGCAGGATGACCTCCCGGGTCCATCCCTCAAGCTGGGCGGCCTGGGCCGGAGCAGCTGCCGGGCGCCACTCGGGCCGCCACAGCCCCACCCCGGACACCTCCTCGCCACCAGGCATCGTCCGGGAGGAATAGCCCTTGATCCGGACGCAAATCCGCCCCTGCTCGTCGCCGAGGTCAATGTCCAATTTCGACACGGATTGATTCAAAGAACCACCTGGTGAGGAGCGAACCCAAGCCCACATCCGGTCTGCTTGGGCGCTAAAAATCTCCATTTCTTCGATGGCGAAAGGAACCCTCAAAGGAGGGGACGCTCGATGGGGGTCGGCGGAACCATTGTCCCCAGCGGCGGCCAGGGCGAACCCAATCGCCGCCTGCCAGGCGCCATCCAGGATTCCTGGATGCAGGATGAATGGCCGATCCACCGTTTCATCCGGCTCTGGCCGGATTATTTGGGCGAGCACGTGACCGCTGCCACAGCGCAGGACATCGACCGCCTGGAACATCGGGCCATATTGAACCCCCATCCCCGCAAAGGCCGCATAGCACTGGGTGCGATTGAATTCTTTCCCGCCCGTGAGCGTTCTCAATTCCCGAAGGTCCAGGCCCGGTCCAGGCTTGGCCACGCCAGCCATGACCACCCCGCGGGCGTGGACCACTGGCTCGTGCTGCCCCGGGTTGCAGGAACGGATTTCAAAGGCAAAGGATTCCTCCGCGGAAGGCTCCAGGAAAACCAGGACTTCGCAGCCTGCATCCCCAACCATCACCGGCGCCAGCCAGGCAACCTGCCTGAAAATAATGGGGCGCCCCCGGATGGGATCCACCTTGTCCAAGGCAGCACAAACCATCTCCAGGCAGCAGGAACCCGAAAGCACTTTCTCCCCATTCAGCAGGTGATCCCGCAAAAAGGATTCCCGCCCGGAAAAGGCCGCCACAAAATGGCGGCGGTTTCCATCGGGAGCATAACCTTGCAGGAACGGGTGCGGCCAAATCGCTTCCTTGGGGCCGGTGCCAGGTTCCGTGGAGGACGCTGCCCAATACCGTTCTCGTGCAAATGGATAGCCGGGCAGGGAAACCATCGCCGGCCGGTGGCCCGACGGGTAGAGGCGGTGCCAATCAATATCGCGGCCCGCAGCCCATAAAGCCGCCACCTGTTCATACTGCTCCAGGCCCAGCGGTTCCCCATGGGGCTGGAAAACTTCCCTGCCCGCCGCCCCCTTGGGCTGGACGGACTTCTCACCCCGCACGCGGCCGCGGTTGATATTTCCGCCACCCGGGGAGCCCTCCGCGATCGCCTGCAATCGAACCTCCAGCTCCTGCCAGGACGCGGCCACAAAAGCGGCGCGCTCCTCAAAGGCATCGCGCCCCAGTTGCAGCGTGCCCGCCAGATCCGCGAGATTCGGTTTGGGCAGGTTTCCTGTTTCATCCCGGAGGGCCGCCAGCAGCCGGCTGGCCGCCGAGCGCAGCGCATCCGGGGTTTTGGCGGATAACGGAATAATCACTTTGCCTGGCCTTAAAGGCGAAGCCGGGCGTTTAAGATATTCCTCAATGACCAGGTGGGCGTTGGTTCCACTGAAGCCGAAGGAGCTGATCGCCGCCCGGCGGGGCTGACCACCCACGCGGTCCCATGGCTTGCACTGCGTATTGACATAAAACGGAGAACCGTCCAGGTCGAAGTGCGGATTGGGCTTCTTGAAATGCAGTGTCGGCACCAGCATCTGGTGTTTCAAACAAAGCAAAACCTTGTGGAGGCTGGCGATCCCGGCGGCCGCGGAAGCGTGGCCGATATTGCTCTTCACCGAACCGATCGCACAGAACTGCCGGCGCTCCGTTGCCTGCCGGTAAACCGCGGCCAGCGCCTCCAGTTCGATCGGATCCCCCAACCGGGTTCCGGTCCCATGCATTTCGACATAGCCGATGCTTTGGGGATCGATATCCAGGCGCTGATACAAATTGCGCACGAGGTCGATCTGGCTCGTCATGCTCGGCGCGGTGATGCCGTTGGTCCGGCCATCCTGGTTGATCGCCGAGCCCAGGATCACCCCATGGATGATATCCCCATCCGCCTCGGCCTCCTCGAGGCGTTTCAAAACCATCCCCCCCACTCCCTCACCGGGGATGAACCCGTCCGCACTGGCGTCAAACGGCTTGCAGCGCCCATCGGCGGCCAGCATGCCGGCCGCGCACATGCCCAGATACGACTCCGACCGCAAATAGAGGCTGACCCCTCCAACCACCGCCATATCGATCTCCCGATTCAACAAGGCCTGGCAGGCCAGGTGCGCTGCCACCAAGGAGGATGAACACGCCGTGTCAACCGGGATGGCGGGCCCCTTCAGGTTGAGAAAATAGGCCAGGCGGGCGGCGCCCATGGCAAAACTGTTCCCGGCCAGGGAGCGTCCCTCCGGCCGTTCCGTGAGCATCGCCCCGTACTCATTGCTCATGATCCCGAGGTAAACACCACAGGCTTGGTTGCCCACATTCCTCAGCCCATAACCCGCATTCTCCACGGCCCGGTATCCCTCCTCCAGGAACAGCCGGTGTTGCGGATCCATCCCTTCCGCCTCGTCTGGTGAAATCATGAAGAACAGCGGATCAAAGCAATCCACGCCATCCAGCATGCCCAGGGATTTGCAGTAGATGGTTCCCGGCTGGCTGGGGTCCGGATGGTAATAACGGGAAACATCCCAGCGGGAAGGGGGAATTTCGCGGACCGAATGGCGCCCCGCAGCCAGATTCTTCCAGTATTGGTTCAAGTCTTCGGCCTGGGGATACCGCCCGGAAATGCCGACGATGGCAATCCGGCCAGGCGTGGCTGGTGTGGGACGAGACCGGGTGTCCGCTGCCACGCGAAGTTCCGCCACGGGGGGTGCGAGTGGCCTGGGTGATTCAGGCAATGACTCCGGACCTGGATGAACCAACGGCTTGACCTCCTGGCGCAACAGAGCGGCGAATGCTTCAAGATTGGGATGGTCATAGATCGCGGAAACTGCAAGCCGCAGCCCATACTGCTGGTTGAGGCCCTTGATCCATTCCACACCCAGGATCGAATCCAAGCCAAGATCGACAAAGGATTTGCTCACGGAAACATCGGCCGGCGCCATCATCAAGGTGGCCGCGAGGCTGCCGGTCAAGTCCGCCAATAATCCGGGTTGTTCGGCAGGCGCAGGCGGAGCCAGCGGCTTTGTGGGCGCGGCCGGACCCGGCGTCAACGCCCGCGGAACCTCCGCAGCCGGGCGGCCCCGCAGTTGTTCACGGATAAACGCCGCCCATTGGCGAAGGTTGGGGTGGTCGTACAGCTTGGTCACGGATAAACGCAATCCGTATGCTTTATTGAGCGTCTGAATCCACTCCACACCGACGATGGAATCCAAGCCCAGTTCGACGAACGACTTCTCGGGATCGATGGCGCCGGGCTTCATCAAAAGGGCTTCCGCCAGGCTGGCAGCCAACTGCTGCTCCAAATCCTCATCCCGGGCCACTGCCTGCGCCAGGGCAGCCATTTCATTGGCCTTCGGAACCGGCATTTCCGCGACGGCGGAACTGGCGGCGGACAACGGCGTTAACGTGATGCGCGGAGCCTTGCTGCCCGCGGGAAGATCCGCCAAGGGTGGATGGGCTGCGGGTGTCAGTTCGATCGCCGGCCCGGGTATTCCATTGGGAAGGGCACTGGATTCGGCATGCCAGTATCGCTCGCGGGCAAAAGGATAGGTTGGCAGGCTGATGCGAGCCCTTCGGCCCGCTGGGTGAAGCCCGCTCCAATCCACTCCCAGTCCCTTCACCCACAGCTCCAGCAGCCGGTCGATTTTCCTCCGCGAAATCCACTTGGCCACCGCTTCCCCGAGCTCTTCATCGGCGCTGAACAGCGACATGGTCTCGCGGGCCGCTTGGGGATCGCCACCATATAAACCTTCGATTCCCGTTTCCCCTTGCTGCCACAAGGTGAGCTTCTCCCGGAGTTCAGGCACCGACCGGACCGCCAATCCCAGCCGTTGCTCCTTCGCTTCGCGACCAACCTGCAAAGTATAGGCCAGATCCCCCAGGCAAACGCCCGGATGATCATCCAGGAACTTCAACAGCCGCCCCACCACCTCCGCCAGGCTTTCAGCGGTTCGGGCGGATAATACAATGGCGGCGGATTCCGAGCCTGCCGGCTCATTGGCCCATGACCGGGCCGGCGGCAGGAATTCCTCCACCACCAAGTGGGCGTTGGCGCCGCCCGCTCCAAAGGACGAGAGGCCCGCCCGGCGCGGGCAGGTGGTTTCCACTCCATCGATAAGGAGCACAGGGCGCTGCCACTCCTGGAGCTTCTGTTGAACGTAGAAAGGCGTGCGAGCGAAATCGATGTTGGGATTGGTGGACTCGGCGTGCAGCGACGGCGCCAACTGCCCGTGCTTCAGCTGCAGCAGGATCTTGGCCAGGCCGGCGATTCCCGCCGCGCTCTCGCAATGGCCAATATTGGACTTGATCGAACCCACGGCGCAGAATTGGAGATCCGGCGTGGCCTGCTTGGATACTTCCTGGAACGCGCGGGTAAGACCGATGATTTCAATGGGATCACCCAACACCGTGCCTGTCCCATGGGCCTCAATATAGGATATGGTTCGGGGAGGAATGCCCCCACGGTCGAGGGCATCGGCAACCAGGCGGGCCTGGGCGACCGGATTCGGCACCGTGTATCCGTTGGTTTTGCCACCGGCATTCACCGCACTGGCCTTGATCACCCCGTGAATGTGATCCCCATCCGCGATCGCCTGGCTTAATTTCTTGAGGAGCACGGCCCCAACGCCCTCACCATCCACCATGCCATCGGCGCCGCTCCCAAACGGCCTGCATTCCGGACCCGGCGATAGCATCCGGGCCTCGCTCAACCGCAGGTAGTGGAGCGGGCTCAAGTTGAGATTCACGCCGCCCGCAAGGGCGCATTCACTCGTCCCCGAAACAAGGCTTTCGATGGCCAGATGGATGGCGGTCAGCGAGGCTGAGCAGGCGGTATCGACCGCCAGGCTGGGGCCCTGCAAATCCAGCTGGTAGGAGACCCGGTTGGCCACCGAAGAGTAGTTGGGCAGTGGATGATAGGCGCTGTTCATCACCCCCACAAACACCCCCACGCGCCGCGACTGGCAGAGCGTCCCCGGCGTGTAGCCCGCGTCCTCGATGCAGGCGTAAGCAGTCTCCAGGAAAATCCGCTCCTGCGGATCCATGCGGTGGGCTTCCCGGGGGGAAATCTGGAAGCACAAGGGGTCGAAGCAGGCGGCGTCCGCCACAAAACCGCCCCATTTGGAATAGTAGCTGCCACGGCGGCCAGCCTCCTCGTGGTAATGGAGCGTCCAATCCCAGCGCTCTTTGGGGATCTCGGTAATGCAGTTCCGGCCCGCTTTCAAATTGCTCCAGAATTCATCGACGTCGCGCGCCTGCGGAAAACGAACGCTCAGGCCAACGATGGCAATCTCCGCACTGGCGGGCGGCGGCGGCGGAACCGGGGCGGCCAGCCGCGCTGGCCGCTCCATGGCGGGAGGGGCAGGCGAAACCGATGGCACAGGCGCAACGGGACCGGTGGTGGCTTGCCGGGCAGTGGATTCCGGCGGCGCCGCCATTCCCACGTTCCTGATCACCGCCTCCTTTTGGTGTTTCAGCAAGTGATCCACCAAGGCGTCGATCGTCTGCACTTCGAAAAACAAGGTGCTGGTGATATTCTCAAAGTGTTTGCGCAGGGCATTTGTCAGGTGGACCACCAGGATCGAATCCATCCCGTAGGCCTCCAGCGGCTTGGCCGCATCCAACTGGCCCGGCTTCATTCGCAGCTCACCGGCAATCAAGCGTTTGAGATACGCGCTGGCGCGGGCTTTCAATGATTCACCAACCGGTTCCACCGGGCCGGGTTTCGCCTCGGGTTGCACCGGCGGCGGAGCGGCGGGCCGGGCCTGCTGCTGCCGGATGACGCCATCGCTCTCAGCCACAATGAGTTGCTGCCCGAGATCATGCCGGTGCCGCGCCGGAAAAACGGCCCGGCCAAAGCCCTCCTGGCCCAGCAGCCTCAACCAGGTTTCCGGGTACAGCCCGGGACAGCCGGGAATCCTCAATTCAGCATCCTGGTAAAGCCACCAGCCATCGAGCAGGCCGAAAGTCAGATGGGCAAAAAGGCTGCTCCGGCAC
Source organism: uncultured Verrucomicrobiota bacterium (assembly GCA_964409245.1). Lineage (GTDB taxonomy): Bacteria > Verrucomicrobiota > Verrucomicrobiia > Limisphaerales > UBA1319 > CAIMWS01. The sequence continues at coordinate 91,267 of CAYPCQ010000005.1, read as the reverse complement.
AGTTCGTTGATCAGGAGCAGCCCGCCCCGCTGCAGGGCGGCCTTCACATTCCTGAGTGTCCACCGGATGTCCTCCGTGGCGTGCAGGACATTGGTCGCCACACAAACGTCAAAGCCGCCCAAAGGAACTTCCTGCTCAGCCAAAGGCCGGCTGACATCAAAAAGCCTGGTGGTGACAAACGGATAGGTGGGCGCGAAAACCTTCTCGGCGTGGAACAGGAACGCCTTGGAGATATCCGTATAGCAGTATTCCTCAATCCAGGCCTCGAAGGGCTTGAGTTTTGCCAGCAACCCCGCGCTGGTCCCCCCGGTTCCGGCGCCCACCTCCAAAATCCGCAGCCGTGGCGCGCCAGGCTGCGCGGTCCGCGCCTTTAGATAGGCCACCAGCACATCCGCCAGTTGCTCGTTGAAGAAATCCGCCACTGGGTTGCCCTGGTAAACCCCCTCTACGAGGCGTGTGGAAGAGGCCGGGAACAGCACATCCGTGGCTTTGCGGCGCCCCAGCAGCAGGTCCGGAAGCGCGCGCAGGCAGGCCTCCAGCAAGGTCATTTGCGCCGCCACCCTTTCATCCTTGAGCCATCCGCTCCGGGCCTTTTCCCAGGCCTCCCATTGCGCTCCGGCGCTGGGGACGGATTCCGGTGCGCCCCCCCTGGCTCCCGGCCGCGCGAGCCACCCATGGGCCTTCAGGATGGCCAGGCTCTGATCCAGCCAGGCCTGATAGCCCGGGCGGACCGCGGACCGGTTGATGGCTTCGCCTTCGAGCACGCCCGCGGTGTTCAGGCCTGCCCATAGCAAGCCAACCAGCGTTTGCTCCATTTCCACCGGCTCCAAATCCGTGATCCGCGGCAGCCATTGCTCAGCCTCCGACGGCGCCTTCTGCTCCAGAAAAGCCCAACCGGGCGGCCATCCGGGCCGGGATAAAACCCGCATCCATTCCGGCTCAAGCCGGGGATTGCCGGCGGCCGGGGTGGCGATGAGCTTGGAAATGGCGGCCTGGCCAAGCGATCCGCTCATGACTTGCTGGAGCGCCGCCAGGCCTTCCTCAGGCTCGATGGATCCCATTCCTCCCAGCGCCATGCGCTGGTGGCAGGCGGCGTCCTTGACGATGCCGAGACTGCCCCAATACCCCCAGTTGACCACCTTCACAGGATAAGCCCGCTCCCTGGCCAGCGCGCCGGCAAAGGCGTCCTTGAAAGTGCAGCCAGCGGCGTAATTGCTTTGTCCGGGAGCCTTGGAAAACGACTGCAGAGAGGAGAAAAAGAGCAGGAAATCGAGCGGCTCGCCACCGAACACCTGGGCGATGCGCACGCTGGCCTCCACTTTGGCCTCCAGCCCCGCCCGGAACCGGGCTTCGTCCATGTTGGCGAGGCTCTTGTCGAGCAGCACAATGGCGGAATGGACGACGCCATGAATCACGCCATGCCGCTCCTTGATGCGGGAATAAGCCACTTGGAGGGGAGCCAGCTCCGCCGCATTGGCACACAGGTATTCGGGCCGCAGATCCGCGCCCGCGAAACGATCCAACCGCTCCTGAATAGCCGCATCGAGGCTGCGCCGGCCAATCCAATACACCTTGGCCCGGTAGTTCTCGATCATGAAGCGGGTCCAGGCCTCCCCAATCCCTCCCGCCCCTCCAATCACAACATAGACACCATCCTGGCGATAAAGAGGCGCCTCGGAGGCAAGGCTGCCAACCGCGATCAACGAACGCTCAAACCATTCGCCATGGCGATAAAACCAGGCGTCCCCCGCCGGGGAGAAAGGCATTTCCAGCATCGATCGCCAGGGCAAATCCCCAGCTCCCGGCAGATCCAGCAGCCGAATCTTCCAATGGGGGTATTCCTTCGCCAGCGATCCGACGAATCCGTGCACGCTCGCATGCAGGGGATAGGCGGTGTCGCCCGGCCAAACCGCGTGCGTTTGCCGGGTAATGAAGGTCCAAGCCAGATCCCGATCGCCGAAACCCCGGCTCAATAATGCTTTGACGATGCCGAACACTTGGTAAACCCCCTCCGCCTGGTTGGACACCTGCCTTTCGTCGGTCAGGGACTCCACCGTTTCCCAAGGGGCGATCCAGAGCACATGATCCACCCGCGCCACCGCTGCCAGTTGGGTCCGGAGCTGGTCCGGCTCAACCGCCAGGAACGTCGTTTCCGGATACAGGTCTTGGAGGCTTTGCTGGTCCCGGCCAGATCCGCCGATGACCACCAGGTGGGCGCCCGGCTTTGGTTCCCTCGGCCCCCGCCGCGCAGATGATGGCACCACGTTCCACACCGGGCTCTGGATCAGCAGATGGGCCTCCGGGGAGGGTGTTCCGGCGTCCGCGGCCAGCCCATCATCGAGCAGGCGGGTGGAGAAGCACTGCATCCGCACACAGATCCGCCCCTGGCCGTCACAGAGATCAATGTCGAATTTGGCAACCTTGTCCCCAGGGGCGCTGCCGGCTGAGGACCGAATCCAGGCCCACATCGAGGAGGGGCATGGGGCGAGTATTTCGAGCCGCTCCAAGGCGAAAGGAAGGGATGGTTTGAGAGCGGTGGGGGAAGCCTCCCCGGCCCGGCCCATCATGAAGCCAATAAACCCTTGCAGCGCCGCATCGAGCAGGGAGGGATTAAGCGTGTATTGGTCTTTGGTATCGGCAACCGCGTCTGGCAGGCCGATCCTGGCCAGCAATTGGCCATCCCCAACATAAAGCTCCTCCAGCCCCCTATGGCCGTTTCCATACTCGATTCCCAGCTGCCGAAAAGTTTCGTAACACTGGCCGGGGGTATAACAGCCTTGGCGGATTGCCTCCCTCAGTCCGGAGAGATCGATCACCGGGGATTCCGCGACTGCTTCCCAGGAAACCGTGCCCTGGGAATACACGGTTTTCCCATCGGTCACGTCGTGCGTGCAGATTTCAAAGCCAATGGCCCCGGCATCATGTCGCGTCAATTCAATTTGAACCTCCAGCCCGGGGTTCTTGAGGCACAGCGGCCGCAGCCAGGTGACCTGGCGCAGGACGGTGGGCTTGGGCAACCCAGCGGCCTTGGTTTGGGATTCCGATTCCAGGGCCAGGGCCTCTTCCACAGCGGCGCGGGCCATTTCCAGGTGGGCCACTCCCGGCAACACTTTGATGCCCCGCACCCGGTGGTCATTGAAGAAAAACTCGGCGCCGGTGAACCGCGAGGAAAACCGCTGGCGCAAAAAGCTCGAGCGGTTCTCGTGCACTAATGGGTGCCGATCGGCTGAACCTGCCACCGCCTCCGCCATCCTCGTGGTGGCCGCTGGAATCCAATAGGAGTCGCGAACAAAAGGATACGTCGGCAGATGGATCCGGCGCCGCCCCCCGCCGCCGCCGTGGAGTTGTTTCCAGTCGATTTCAAAGCCTTGCGCCCAAAGCTCCCCGAGCTTCTCCAGTTTGCCGGCACTGATCCACTTGCCCACCAGCTCCCGCGCATCCTCATCCGCGGCCAGCCACCGGATGGCTGAAGATTCCTCATCCACGTGCCCTCTCCAACCATCGGCGCCCAAAGGCGCGCCACTGAGGAAGAGGCGGAGCTTTTCCGCCAAATCGGAGTTGTCCTTGACGAGCCACGCCACCCGCTCGGGCATGGCATCACGTCCCACTTGCAGCGTGTAGGCCAGCTCGGCCAGCGCGGTATCCGGATGGCTTTCGAGAAAAGCGCCCAGGTTCCTGGCCAGCGCGTTGAGCCGTTCCCCGCTTTTGGCGGATAAAACAACCAACTGCGGCCCCCCTGAGGCTGGCCGGGCCTGGCAGGCCAGGCTTTCCACAGGCTCCCGCACGACCAGGTGCACATTGGTGCCGCTGTGTCCAAAAGAGCTTAAGGCGGCCATCCTGGGGTGGCCACCGTCTGCGGCCAAGTCCCGCGGGGCCTGGTTCACCAGGAAGGCTGAGCCTTCGATTTGGCACAGGGGATTGATCGCTTCAAAATGCAGCAAGCCCGGAATCACTCGTTGCTGGAGCGTCAGGAGCACCTTGATCAATCCGATCACCCCGGAGGCAGCCGAGGTGTGGCCGATATGCGCCTTGGCGCTCCCCAACGCGCAGAAGTGCGTCTTCGCCGTGAATTGCCGGAACGCCCGGATCAACGCGTTGACCTCGACCGGGTCCCCGAGCCGCGTCGCGGTGCCATGCGTTTCGACATAACCAATCTGTTCAGGATCAATCCCAAACCGCCGGTAAACATCGGCGATCAGCGCCTCCTGGGCGATCCCGTTGGGCGCCGAAATGCCATTGCTGGCGCCATCCTGGTTCATGCCGGAAGCCTGGATCACCCCGTGGATGGCGTCCCCCGCGGCCAGTGCATCCGCCAACCGTTTGAGCACCACCACGCCCACGCCCTCGGACAATACCGTGCCATTGGCTGACCCATCCAGGCTGTGGCACTGGCCGGTCGGGGAAAGCATGCCGGCATCCGAGAGGACATTCAATCCGCTGGGCCCGACCGTGGCGCAGACACCCCCCGCCAGGGCCAGGTCCGTTTCGTGTCTCCGCAGGCTTTCGCAGGCCAGGTGAATGGCCGCCGCCGAAGAGGAGCACCCGGTGTTCACCGCCAGGGCGGGGCCCCGCAAGTTGAGATGATAGGAAAGCCGCGAGGCCACAATGGCATCCGAAGAACCGGTGAAGGATTCGTGAAAGTATCCCGCCGGCTCGGCCCCGATAAAAACGCCGACGCGCTGGTTCTGCAGGCCGCGGGGATTGTAGCCGGCATCCTCCAGGCTTTTCCAGCCTTCCTGCAAAACCAAACGCTGGTGCGGGCTCATCGACTCCGCCTCGCGCGGGGAAATCCTGAAAAACAAGGGATCAAAATGATCGCGCCCTTCCAGAATGCCGCCCCACCGATAACCTTCCCCAGCGCCCTGCAAGCGGAATAATTCCTCCTTCAGATAGCGATCTGGCAGCACGCTGATGCCATCGACACCCGCCATCAGGTTTTCCCAAAAACGCGCCACGTTTTCCGCTCCTGGAAACTGCCCTGACATGCCGATCACCGCGATCGGAGAATCCCCCTGGCCAGGGGCCACCAAAGCCCCGGCTGCCAAATCAGGCCCGGCCCCAGCCGGTGCGGAATCCGGCTTGATTTCCGGCCCGGGCGGTTTTTCCTGCGGGAGATCCGGCCCGGCGGTCTCGCCACGGCTATTGAAAGCATCGGCAACCGCCGGAAACGCCTGCAGGACATGTCCGGCCAGTTGATCCACGGTGGAGTAATCAAAAATAATGGCGGTGCCCAGATCGGTGTGCAAACGGGCGTTCACCAAATCGATAAAACCCACGCCCAGAATGGAGTCGATGCCGTAGTCCGAAAACGAGCAATCCCGATCAATTTTAGCGGAGGGGATATTCAATGATTCGGCGAGCGATTGCCCGATGACCTCCGCCACCGCCATTCGCACCTCGGTTTTCCTCACCCGCAGGCTGGCTTGGGGTGCTGAGGCCTCCACCGCGGGGCAAGCCGTGGCGCCTGGCCCGGGGAGCGGCGCCACCGGCAAATGAAAGATCCCATCGCTTTCCGCAATCACCACCTGCTGCCCCAATTTGCGGGTTGCCGCCACCGGAAACACCACCGCTGCAAAACCCTCCTGATGCAATACCGATTGCCACCGGCCGGGCGCCAAAAGCGGCGTCCCAGGAATCCTGATTTCACGATCTTGAAAACGCCACCAACCATCCAGCAATCCAAACGTCAGGGTTCCTAGAAGCGATTTTTCAACGACCTCATTCAGGATCAGCAAACCGTGGCGCTTGAGCACCACCTTCAGGTGTTGGAGCGTCTCCCGGATGTTGCGGGTGGCATGCAGCACGTTCGTGGCGATGACCACGTCGTAGCGCCCCACCCAATCCCGCAGCGGCGGCGTTTCAATATTCCATATGGAGAAGGTCAGGCATGGGTGATTCGCGGCAAACTGTTTTTGCCCATGGGCCAGGAACGCCTGGGAGACGTCGCTGTAGGCGTATTCGGCAATATTTCCCCCGCCATTCCCCAAGCCCGCCAAAACGGCGCCGGTGGTTCCTCCCGTTCCAGCGCCCACCTCCAGGATCCGGATCGCCGCCCCCGGGTCCGATTGGAGGCGATGCTGCACATAGCGCGCCAGGGAATCGGCCACGATGCCATTCAGGCAATCAGCCAGTGCGTTGCCTTGATGGAGATGCTCCACTGGCTGCAGGGAGGCCTTCGGGAAAAGGATGTTGGTCGCCTGGACCTCACCTTTGAGGACCGCAGGCAGGTTACGCAGGCAGTTTTCAACCAGCTCCACCGCCCACCGGAGATTGGGATTCTCCAGGAAAGCCAGCTTTTCACGATCCCACAGTTCCCATACATCGTCGGGGTTTGGAATGGAAGCAGGCCTGCCGCCCCCCCGCTCCACCAAGCCTCTGCACTCCTCCCACCAGGGCCGGTAATGTTCTGCCAGCAATCCGGCGGATTGCATTTCGTGCGCGCTTTTCAAAGCGCCGTCGTGGCCATAGGCATCCATGCGCCGCAGCTGCGCCTCAAGCAGGCGGATCATCCACGGCTCGAAAGCTGGGAGCGGATTTTCCTCAACCAGGTTCTGCACCTCCGCCAGGCGCTGCGGGCTATCCTGGAATAATCCGGGAGCCAGGCTGCCCGCAGTGGCCTCCTGGGCCGAAAGGATATCCGCCTTGGGGCCGCCCATCAAGGTTTGGACGCGCTCCGCCGTGCCCATGCAAACCATCTGGCTGGCGGCACGGTTCCGGAGCAGATTGGTGAACCGTTCAAAGAATCCGAAACCTGCCAGGTCCGAAATCAATCCAAAACGCTCGGCCAGCCGCGCTTCCAGCTCAGTCCCGGAAACGGACCGTTCCCAGTATCCCCAGTTGATGACCCCCACCGGGAAAGGCGCTTCCGGCCCCAAACACGCCGCCAACGTATCCGCAAAGGTGATGCCCGCGGCGTATCCGCAACTTTCCCGGGCCGGCAGAAACGGAAAGGCCTGGATGGATGAAAAATGGCATAGGAAATCCAGATCCTCCGCCCTCAGGCATTGGTAAAAATTGAAACCGCCCAGGGCCTTGAGGCCCACGATTTGCGCGAAGGTTTCCTCCGTGGTGTGCTCCAGGTCGTTCTTCGGATCGAAAATCAATCCAGCAAAGACGGCGCCATGGATCTTTCCATAGCGCTGCTTGATCTGGGCCACCGCCCGCGCCAGCGACTCGGGCTGGAGAGCATCGGCCTCATAATAATCCGGCGCCTGCCCCCCCTGCGTGCAGGCGCGAAGCTGCGCCTGGATGCCCGCATCCTCCCTGGATCTGCGCCCCAGCCAGGCCACCCGCGCACCGTGATGCTGCATCAGGCCACGGGTGATGACACCGCCCACCACCCCGCTCCCGCCAAGAATGACATAAACCCCTCCCGGCCTCAGGCCCGAGCCGGTTCGCCAGCCCTCCCAATGCCACCGGTGGAAGGTCCGCTCAAAGCGCAGGCCATCGCACAACTTGACCACCTCACCCCGGCCGGAAGCGCCTTCCGCATGAATCTGCTCGAGCAACGCGGCGTGCCGATCAGCACCCGCCAGATCCTCCCTTGACAAATCGATATTGCGGACCCGGAACCGATGGTCCCCCTGGGCGAGGGAATAGGCCAGCCCCGTGACTCCGCCACCGGTGGGCACGACCTCCTCGAGGCCCACCCGATAGTGGCCGGCCGTCAAAATAAAAACGTCCATGACGGCAGTTCTGGCCGCTTGCTGCTTCAAGGCCTTCAAGAGGCGCAGGAGTGCCAGTTCGTGTTTTTCCAGGTCTTCGGCGAGGTGCTGGCATGGATTCCCATTCGGGAGCGGATTGGGAATCGACAGGAAATAGAAGCAATCGGGCTGCGGCATCTTTGCCAGGGCCGCCGTGAGTTCGGCTGGATTCTTTGAAAGATCGCACGCGACCAGGGAAACCGGCGGCGATAGCTGGCGGTAATGGCTGATAATACTCTGCTCGAAACCGCAAAACGAGGGATGATAGGCCAGCAGCACGGTGCGAGGAGCCAGGCGGGGCTCCGGCTGCGCGGCGCGCGGCTCCCAGACGGGCACGAAGGAAACCCCAGCCCAGCCATCGCCCGCGGGCGATCCCGCAGCCTGACCAGGAGCGGCCGCCCCACTCGCGGCCGGCGCCCGAGGCGGGCCACTCTGGCGGCCGGTTTCCAGCGCCGCCTCCCCGGCAGGCAACGTTGGATTCACCAAGCCCGGCATCGGCGGTGTGGGATACCGGTCGTTGGCAAAGGGGTATGGGGGCAAATGCCGGCGCTGCGGGATTGGCCCCGGATAAAGCCGCCGCCAATCCACCGGGAATCCCTTCACCCAAACATCGAGTAATTTGTTGTATTTGCGCTTGGCGAACCAGGCCACGATCGCCTGGCCGGCATCTTCATCCTGCAGAAAGGCAGCCAGGGCTTCCCGATGGGTTCTGGCCGAACCCCGCACGAGGCCTTCCACTCGCGGTTCGCCCCCGAGAAAGGCGTTCAGCTTCTCCCGCAATTCAGCCCATGATTGCACCACCAAACCCAGGCGCTCATTCATCGCCTCCCGCCCCACCTGCAGGGTGTAACAAACTTCAGCCAATTCCGCGTCCAGGCAGCCCCGGGAAAAATCGAGGAATTGGCGGACGGTTTCCGCCAGCCGCTCCGGATTCCTGGCGGATAAGACCACCAGGCCCGGCCCGCCTGGCTGGAGGCCCGGCCGGCCTTCGGCGATATGTTCCTGGACGACCAGGTGCACATTCGTGCCGCTGTGCCCGAAGGCATTCATCGCGGCCATCAACGGCTGGCCGTTGGTTCCCTTCCATTCCATCGGCTCCCGGTTGATATGGAACGCGGAATTTTCGAAGGCGATGAGCGGATTAAGCGATTGGAAATGCAGCAAGCCGGGAATGCGGCGGGCGCGCATCGAAAGCAGGATCCGGATGAGGCCGATCACTCCCGCCGCCGCGGAGGCATGTCCGAGGTGGGCTTTGGTGCTGCCGATCGCGCAAAAATGACGCTTCTGCGTGAAGGCCCCAAAGGCCCGTATGAGAGCGTTCGCCTCCACTGGATCCCCCAGGCGTGTCCCAGTGCCATGCGCTTCGAAGTAGCCGATCTGTTCCGGATTAATCTGGAACCGGCGGTAAACATCGATGATCAACGCCTCCTGGGAAGCCCCATTGGGAGCGGTGATCCCATTGCTGGCTCCATCCTGGTTCAAGCCGGAAGCGGCGATGATGCCATGGATGGGATCGCCCTCGGCCAGGGCATCTTCCAGCCGCTTCAGCACCACCACACCGAGCCCCTCCGAGAGGACCGTGCCGTCGGCGGTTGCGTCGAAGGTGCGGCATTGGCCGCGGGGCGAAAGCATGCCGATTTCCGCCAAAACGCTCAGGCCCCCCTGGTGCATGCCGGCATAGACACCACAGGCCAGGGCCAGGTCTGATTCGCGATGGCGCAGGCTTTCACAGGCCAGGTGAATGGCGGTCGCGGAGGAGGAACACCCGGTGTTGACCACCAAGGCCGGGCCTTTCAGGTTCAGGAAATAGGAAAGCCGGGAAGCAATGAGCGCCTCGGAAGCCCCGGTGAAGGACGGCATCACATACCCGGCCGGCTCGGCGCCGACATAGATCCCCACCCGCAAACCCTCCAAGTCTTTCGGATTGAGTCCGGCGTCCTCGAGCGCTTTCCAGGACTCCTGCAAAACCAATCGCTGATGCGGGTGCATCGCTTCGGCTTCCCGCGGGGAGATATTGAAGAATAGGGAATCAAAGCAATCCCGGTCGGCGAGGACTCCGCCCCACGGGTAGAGCGGTTTGCCGCCGGCTTCCCCGTTCAGATAGGCCGCCGGCAGTCGCCCCACCCCGTCCTGGCCAGCCATGAGGTTTTCCCACAACTGGCTGGCGTTTCGAGCGCCAGGAAATTGGCCGGCCAGGCCAATGACCGCAATGGGCGGGAGGCCCGGTTCAGGCTTGGGAACCACGGCCGGTGCCGGATTGGCTTGGGATTCCGCGGCAATGGCGGCGGGGGCCGGCGGCGTTTGATCGGTCGCGGCCGCCAGTTCCTTCTGGCAGGTTTTAAGGATATGGCTGGTGAGCCGGTTGACGCTGGTGTGGTCAAAAATAACGGCGGCATTCAGGGCCAGGCCCAATTCCGTGTTGACCGCTCCCATAAAGCCCACGCCAAGAATGGAGTCCAATCCATAGTCGGAAAACGGAAGATCCGGATCGATCTGGTCCGTGGTGGTTCTCAGCGTGCCGGCCATATGGGCCAGGACCACCTCCGCCACCCGGTTGGAAAGATCTCCGCCAGGCGCCTTTTCCGGTTTGCTGGCCGGGGCTTTCTTAATTTCAACCGTCGGCGGCAGCCGCGTTTCAACCGGCGCCTGGGGAACACGGGATTCAATCAATCCATCACTCTCCGCCAGCAGAACCTGCTGGCCGCTCAATCCCGGGGCTTCCAGCGGCACGGCTACGTTCTGGAATCCCTCCAGTTCGAGCACCCGCCGCCAGCGGTGAAGATCGAGCAAAGGAGCGCCAGGAATACGCCACGCCTCATCCTCGAAAAGCCACCAGCCATCCAGGAGGCCGAAGGTCAGGCAGCCGAGCAGCGTCTTTTGGGTGGCCTCATTGAGCACCAGGAGCCCCTGCCGTTTCAGGAGCGATTTTGCATGGCGCAGGGTGCGGCGGATATTGGCGGTGGCGTGCAGCACATTGCTGGCAATCACGACATCGTAGCTCCCGCTCTCGAAATCCTGTTCGGCGGGGGGCCGCTCAATATTGCATATCGCGGTCTTCAGAAAACTGAAGTCCGGCCGAAAACGGTCCTCGGCATGCAGCAGGAAAGCCTTCGATAGGTCGGTGTAATCGTACCGTTCGATATGGGCCTGCCAGGGTGCCAGCCGGGGCAGAACCGCCGCGGTGGTCGCACCGGTGCCAGCCCCGATCTCGATAATCCTCAGCTTCGCCTTGGGATCCAAACGCACCCGCTCCTTAAGGTTATCCGCCACCGACTCCGCCACCGCCGCATTGCAGAGGTCGGCGATGGGATTCCCCTGGTAAACATCCCCCACCGATTGCATCGAGGATTCGGGAAAGAGAATGCTGGTGGCCGCCAGCCCGCCCCGCAATATCTCAGGCAGCCGCCGCAGGCAGGCGTCAACGAGGAGAACGCCCGGCTTTAGGTCGGCATTTTGTTCCCAGGCTGCCCTCTGACGCTCCCACCGCTGCCAAAGATCCCCGGCATCGATTTGCCCGGCCTGGTCCAAGGCCTGCTCGCCGCCGCGCTGTTTCAAGAAACCCCGTTCGGCCAGTGCGGGAAGGCAGCAAGTCTCCCACCAGCGTTGATACTTGTCGCTGATGCGGGCCTCTTGGCGCCATCCCCCCGCGGTATTCGCCCGCCCCTCCGGGGAGAAGGCTCCCATCTGCCGGACCTGGACCAGCAAGAGTTTTGCCAGCCATTCTTCGAGTTCAATCCAGGCCGCCTGATTCGCCTGGAGGATTGGCTGAATCGCCACCGAAGGATTTTTCTGAGAGCGGGCGGAAATGACGGTATGGGCAGTTCCTTTGGCAACCTTCATGGCCTGGGTATCAACGCCAGCCATGAGCTGGCGAATAGCATCCGTCGCCCGCATGCAAATCATCGGGCGCACCCATCTCTGGCGCAACAGCGCAGTATATTGTTCAAAGAACTGACAGGCCTCGCCGTCCTCCAGGGCGCCAAAACGCCCCTGCAGGCTGGCTTGCAGCGGGGAGCCTTCGACCGAGGCCTTCCAAAATCCCCAATGAATGCGGCCGACCGGAAAGCCGGCCTGGCGGGAAAACGCTTCCGCTTCCGAATCCCCGCCGGTGATCGCCGCGGCGTAACTCGCGCTATCCCGGGCGGACAGCCAGGAAAAGGCCTGGATGGAGGAAAAGAGGCAGAAAAAGTCCAGCGGCTCATGCCGGAACGCCTCGAGCACATTCCGCACCCCAACCGTCTTGATGGCCACCCGTTGACAAAAATCGGCCTCTGGCACCTGAGCCACTGAATCGCCGCTGCCGAAGGCCCCCACGCCGGCGAAAACCACCCCGTGAACCGCCTTCCACCGCTGTTTGACGACTTCCAGCACACGCTTCATGGCGTCGGGATCGGTGGCATCAGCCTGGAGGTAGAAGGGTTGGCGGCCGTTAACGTCCTGCGCAGCCAGCCCGGCCTCGATTTCCGAGGATGCCGCAGCCCGGCGGCCGATCCAAACGACCGTAGCCTGATAATTCCGGATGAGGTGCCGCGTCAGCACGCCGCCAACGGTGCCGCCCCCCCCAATGATCACATAAACTCCGCCGGGCCTCAGGCCCGTCTCCGGTTGTCCCCATTCCCACCTGGCAAAGGATGGTTCAAACCGAACTCCTCCGGACAGCCTGACCGGGCAGGCCCGATCGGAGGGCGGTTCCGCTGCAATTTGGGCCGCCAGGGACTCCCTGCGCTCCGGACAAGCCAAATCACCCGCGGACACCTGAATGTTCCTCACCCGGAAGCGATGATTGCCCTGGGCAATGGCGCAAGCCAGGCCCGGCACCCCACCCCCGCGAAGATCGCCGCAATCCTCGGTCCAAAGCGCCTGGGCAGAAACCACGTAAAGAGGGAATTCCTCATGCTGGCCAAATACCCGTGCCAGGCGCAGCAACTGCAGTTCCTGCTCACAAGCCTTTGCGGTCCGCAGATTCTCCGCGCCCATGGCCCGCAGATCCCTGGCGGCCAAAAAAAAGACTCGATCGATCGCGTGCACATCCCCCAACCGGCCCCGCCCGCACTCGGGATCATCGAGCTTCAAATCACTGCCGATCCCCAACCGGGTCAACCGGGCGGATGGCAGGTGCTGGCCATAATATCGTTCGAGCGCCTCCGCCAAGCCGGCCATGCCTGGGGCATGAACAATCAGGATATTATGAGGTTCTGTATCCTCGGCCGGCCTGGCCGCGGCGGCCGGTTTTTCCATCCACAGCGGAAGGTAGCTCAGCCCATCCCACGCACCGGCCACCGCCACCCCGGGTGCAGCCGGAACGGAGGCCGGGACTGCCTGGGGCTGTTCGCGGACAGCCCGGCTCAAGGGATGGCGCTCCCGGGCGAATGGATAACCTGGCAGGCGGATTCGGCGCAGCGACTCATCCGCGTGCAGCGCTTCCCAATCGACCAGCCCGCCCTGCACCCACCGTTTTAAAAGGATCTCAACTGCGGATTTTGCCGAAGGAGACTCGGACATATCGGCTTCAGCCTGCCCTGCCTGGGGTTTCGTTCCACTTTGCGCCCGCCCACGGAAAAGATCCTCGTTAGGGTCCGGCGGGCCGCAGGCCTGGCGCAACCGGGCTTCGACCTCGTCCATGGACACCGCAGCAAACGCCAGCCGCTCCTCCAAGGCATCCCGGCCCACCTGAAGGGTGTAGGCAAGATTAGCCAGATATTCCTGGCTGCGGTCGGCAGCCGCCTGGACGTGCGCCAGGAGGCGTTCCGCCAGGGCGGCCAGCCGATCCTGGTTCCGGGCGGAAAGGACCACCGCAAAAGGCCGGCTCGGATTGAATTTCGTTTCGCGCAAACCTTCCCGCGGAGCCTCTTCAATTACCACATGGGCGTTAGCCCCCCCAGCGCCAAAGGAGGAAACGCCCGCCAGCCGGGGGTATTCCCGCAGCTCGCCGCCGGCCGCCAGGACCGGACGCGGCCATTCCTCCAACTGGCGCTGAACCCGGAAGGGGGAGCTGGCAAAGTCAATCCGCGGATTCAGCACTTCCGCGTGGATCGTAGGCGCCAGCTGGCCATGGGCCAGTTGCAGCAGGACTTTGGTGACTCCCGCAATCCCAGCCGCGGCTTCGCAATGGCCTATGTTGGATTTTATGGAACCGATGGCGCAAAATTGTCTGGCGCCGAGGCCACTCCCGAAAGCCTTTTCCAGTCCGGCAATTTCGATGGGATCCCCCAAGGCTGTGCCCGTGCCGTGCGCCTCGATATAGCTGACCGTCCGCGGGTCTGCTTTTGCTTGGCGCAGCGCCTCGCCCACCACGCGGGCCTGGGCCGCCGGATTCGGCACGGTGTAGCCATTGGTCTTGCCGCCGTGGTTGATCGCGCTCGCTTTGATGATCCCATAAATATGATCCCCATCGGCGATCGCCTTGGCCTTGGCCTTTAACAACAAGGCCCCAACCCCCTCGCCCGGCACATAACCATCCGCCCCGCTTCCGAAACTCTGGCAGCGGCCCGTCTTGGAGGCGAATCCGGCGCCGGAGAGAACCTGGTATTTGTTCGGGTGAATGGACAGGTTTACCCCCCCCACCAAAACCAGGTCCGCAGTCCCCTGCCGGAGGCTTTCCCAAGCCAGGTGCAGCGCCGTCAAGGACGAGGAACAGGCCGTATCGATGGTCAGACTGGGCCCTTCAAAGCCACAAAAATAGGAGATCCGGTTGGCAATATTATAAGCGTGGGTGGAGAGGATGGGGCCCTGCCACTTTTGGTCCGAATCCGAGAATAGCTGGCCTTCCTGCCACGTCGCTCCCACGAAAACCCCCACCCGGAAATGGGGATTGTCGGTCTTCATTTTCCCGAAGTAACGGCGGGTGTAACCCGCGTCTTCCAAGGCCTCCCAGGCCACCTCCAGGAATAAACGCTCCTGGAGATCCATATAATCCGCCTCCCGCGGGGACAGGTTGAAGAAGAAGGGATCAAATTCATCGTGCCCCTCCAGGAAACCGCCCCATTTACAGTAGCTTTTGCCCAGCCCTCCCGCCTGGCCCGCATCCGGATGAAAGTAATCGCGCCAATCCCATCGATCGCCTGGGATTTCAGTAACCGCATCCCGCCCTTCCTTCAGGATGGCCCACAGTTCGTCGATATTCCGCGCCTGCGGGTAACGCCCCGCCAAACCAATGATGGCCACCTCCGTGGCCTCCCCGTCCTGGGCGGACTGGGCTTCCAGTTGGCGAGCTTCAAAACAGAGCCGCACCCCCGCTTCCTTCGGGATGGAGCCATCCTGAACTAGCCGGAGGATCGATCGTATGAGGCTCTTTTTCATGGTTTGCTGTTTGCGTTCATTCAAGCCGCTCCAAAACCTGCTCAGCCGACAGGCGGTATGATAGGATGTCTTCCACCACTTGGTCGATGTTAAAGGCTTTCCCGGACGATTCTTCAGCCGGGCTGGCAATGGCCCGGGAAGCTTCATTGGCAAGGCCACCGTTCCCGGGCGATGCCTGGCGCAGGCACTCCACCACGTCACCAATGGTGCCACATTCAAAAAACAGGGTTGGCGGCACTCGGGTAAAATGCTTTTCCAATTCCGCCGCCACCCCAACCACCATCGCCGAGTCAAAGCCATACTGATCCAGCGGTCGGGCGAGGTCCAGCGACTCCCGGCCAGCCGGCAACACTTTGGCAAACGCTGCTTTGACGATCCGGATCAAATTGGATTCCTCCGCGCGCGGACGCAGGCCGCCCGCTGGCCGGGGCACGGTTTTTTCGGGGATGGGATTCCCGCCCTTTCGCCGGAATGCCTCTGGAGAGATTTCATGCCTTTTCCGGTCGAACCGATAGCCCGGCAAGGGGACTCGATTGGCCTTTTTGGACTCGAAAAAGTGCCCCCAGGGAATTTCCCTTCCGCTGACCCATTGCCGCCCCAGCTCGGGCCAGTTTTGCGATTCAATCAATCCGGGGACATCCAGATTGCCAGCCACGCCCTGGCCTTGAACGATGATGCCGGGATGAGGCTCCTGGCGCAGGAAGCGCTGGCATTGGTTCTTCAACTCTTCCAGATCAGCCACCACGAAAGCCACCCGCTGGGCCTGGGCCATGCGTCCCAACCAGAGCGTGTGCATGATGTGGATCAGCCCATACGTCTCCGCCCAGTGGGCATCCAGCGTTTCCAGGTGGTCGAAAAAGGCCAGCAGGTCGGCGGCTTTCCCAGGCAGCTGTTCCGGGTTTTGGGCCGACAGCGGAATGAGGTAGGAAGCCAGCGGATCGGGGCCATCCCGGCCCGGGGGAGCCTCCTCAAGAATCAAATGGCCCATGTTTCCACCTCCCCCAAAAGAGGAAATGGAGGCGCGGCGAGGCACGGAAAAACGCTTCCCATCAACCAGGAACGTGGGCCTGTCCCAAGCCTCGGTCAAAGCCGGAAACCGGAAGGGCGTCTCCTGGATGCGGATATTCGGATTCCGCCTTTCAGGGTGCGGCAAGGGATAGATCTCCCCCGCTTTGAATTGGAGCAAGACTTTGGTCAATTGCAGCAAAGTCGATACACTTTCGCCATGCCCGGCGTTAGCCTTGACGGTGCCGATGGGGCAGCAACCATCCCGCTGGGTCCATTGCCGAAAGGCCTTGGCAAGCCCCTCTAATTCAATGGCATCGCCCAGCGGGGAACCGTTGGCGGCGGCTTCCACGTAGCTGATGGTGGCGGGGGAAATACCCGCTCGCTCGAAGCTCCGCTGGAGGAAATCCGCCTGGCGTTTGGGGCTGAAAGCCGAGAACCACGAAGTTTTGCCTTCCTGCCCCAGGGCGCTGGATTTGATCACCGCATAGATATGATCCCGGTCACGCATGGCTTGGCTCAAAGGCTTGAGCAGGATGGCGGCCACGCCTTCCGCCGGAATCCAACCATCAGCATCGCCAAACGGCATCGACTCCGGCTGGCTGGCTGAACTTAGTTCAGGAGATAAACTGGCATAATGGTCAGGATGGAGAATGACATTTGAACCGATCACGAACGCGGCGCGGCAACGTCGGCTGCTCAAACTCTGGCAGGCCGCGTCAATCGCCGCCATGGAGGAGGCGCACCCGGTATCCAGGGCGGCGGCTGGCCCATTGAAATTGAAAAAGTAGGCCAGCCGGCTGGTCAGAAAGCAGGAATGGGTCGTTCGCGGTATCAGCTTTTGGTATTCATTGTAAGTGACGCCCGCAAAGAGCCCCACTTCGTGGCCCAGCTGGCTGGGGATATAACCCGCATCTTCAATGCACGACCACACCACCTCCATGGCCAGGCGCTCCTGGGGATCCATCATGACCACTTCCTGGTTGGACAGGTTGAAAAAGGCGGCATCGAAAAGATCGTGCCCCTTCAGGAAAGCTCCGAATTTGCAGCGCGTTTTGTGGGGCACAAAAGTTTTGCCCAGCTGCGGATCGAAATACTCCTGGTGATTCCAGCGTTCCCCAGGCACCTCCCGCACAAAGTTTGCCCCGCTTTGGATCCCCGCCCAAAATTCATAGTGATTGTCCGCCCCGGGAAAGCGGCCGCTCAATCCAATAATGGCAATGGCTTCCATCCCGGAAGGCTCCGGATCCACCGCCGCGCCTTCGGCGTTCGGAAGAAATGCTGAAAAATCATCGCTGGGGGAGACGCGCAAGGGAGACGCCGCCTCCACCGCAGTTCGGGGAGCCAGAAACTCCCGCAATTTCCCGAAAATCAATTCCTCATGGGTGCGCGCCAATCCCAATGGAAAGGCGAGCCTGATGCACCGCGCCAGGCGGCCCTGCCGCTGCTGTCCGGCTTGATGGATCCCGCCCCGAACTCCGGTCTGTATAAAAAGATCGCGCAGGAATTTTTCCCGGGCCGCCTTGGATTCCGGATCCGGCAGATACTTCGCACAATCAATGACGATGGCATGCCCGTAGGCGGGCCCGCAAAGGGGGACTCCGCAATCCGACAAGCGGTCCTGCAGGGATTTGGTGAGCGCCAGCTGTTCCTCGACCATCAGCCGGATCGCCTCTTTGCCGGCCAGCGACTGCTCAATGAACAGGTCTTTGGCCATGTCAACCGAGCCTTGGGCGCTTTGGCACTCCCGGATCCGCGCCGCCAGCGCGTCATCGTTAGTGGCAATCAACCCTCCCGCCGGCACCCCAAAATCCTTGGTGAGGCTGGTCACCACGTAATCCGCCCCGGCCAGCAATTCACGCACCAGCCACCAGACGTCCCGTTCCTGGCTTGCCGGATCATAACGCTGGAGCAGCACGGCGTTCCGAACGATGCGGGAAGCATCCATGACCAGCGGCACTCCGCATCCCTGCAACAGATCCCTTAGCTGATGCACATGGGAAAGCCGCACCGGATGGCCGCCGGTTGCGTTATTCAGCAATTCCAATCCCACCATCCCCACCCCGGAAGCGTCCCGCTGTAGATGGTCCTTGAGGGCCGCCAGATCACATTCTCCCTTGAACAATTCATCCGGCCCCGGATCCAGCGCCGAAGGAACCGGCACCTCGACCACCGTAAAACCATTGCCCAGCTGATGCATCAGCGTCGAGGTCCAGGGGATGGCGGTGAGGATTATCCGCCTGGCCTTGGGATACTGCCCATAAAACAAGGCTTCCGCATCGCGCCCCCGCTGGGTCAGGATCAAATGCTTGAAGTGGAAAAGCTCCTTCAGAAAAGGAAGCGAATCCGATACCGGTTGCGTCTTCAACCATTCGGTGCGCTTTCGAACCGGCTCCAGCTCCCGCCCAAACCAGGTATCGCTCATCAGGTCAAGCGGGCTGGCGGAGCAGGCCAGATCCTCGAACCGCTTCGCTTGATCCCACGCCGCCTGCCGCTGGTCAGGGCGGTCCAGGCATGGGGATGGCCGGGCGGCCGCCGGCCACAGTTTCCGCAACTGCTCGCTGAGCTGGGCGGGGGTCAGCGAATGCTCATAAAAAACGGTCCAATAATTGAGGATCGTGGACCAGGGGGCAGCCGGTGGCAGATAGGCGAATAACGGCTCACCTTCGACCCCGAATTTTTTCTTGAACTGGTAGTTGGACTGCCCTTGCGCAAAGATTTTCCCGAGGAGCGTCGGGCGTTCGTGGTTTTTCTTAAGCCAGGCCCAGCCTTCAGGATCGGTATGGGGATGGTCCCCAAAGGTAAACGGATGCCAGGTGGCTCCGAGCGACAGCACCTGCAGGCCTTCCGTCCTCAAACGCTCCATCATTTCCACAATGGCAAATTCCATGTGGCCCAGCGGCGCGTTTTCCGGATCGTAAAACTCCTGATCCATCAAGCAGCCCAACCGCCCAAAAGCCTCGACCACGATGATGGAACATAGCCGGTCATCCAGGAAGGTCAGAAAAGCCCGGTGCCCGGCGGGCAATTCCCCCTTCAGCAGATGTTCCATGCAAAGGGCGGTGTGCCAGATGACATTATTCTTGGCCTTTCCCCAGGCCTCCATCAATTCGATCATCGCCGGGAACGGGGGCCGGTCCTGGGGGGCATATTCCACGGTCCTTGCCCTCCCCGAGCTGGCGAACCGGTTCACCATGTAGCGCAGCTTGCGCATGCGGTTTCCCTGCAAGCTGAAGGCGCCCAGCTCAATATTCTGAAGCACCCCCACCGGCACGAGCCGCAGCCCGGTTTGGGCCAGCCAGGGATGGAATCGATCAACCAGGAGAATCCCCAAGCCGGAGGCCCGGCTGAAGGCGTCCAGGTGCTGATAGGCAGATTCGTCGATCGGCAGGAGCGGAATGATGAGCTGGCTGGCCTGGTTGAGAATTAGCCGCGCATAAGCCTGGCTTTCGGGCATGATCAGGAGCCAGGGGTAAAGCAAACGCTCATATCCCACCGGCGGATGCCTTTCGTCGATTTCCCGCACCAACTGCTCCAGCTCGGGATGCTTGCCCAACTCATGCTCATGGATGACCTGATGGTTCATAGTCAGTGGTTTTGGTTGAGGATGAGTGGCAATTGAGGCCGGGCCGTCAGGACACAGTCCTGAAAATGCCCGGTGAGATCCCGGTAAAGTGCGCCATATCGGCCATTGGCCTTGGCAGAGCGAGCCTGCCCGGGCGTTGTCCGGCGGCTCAATAGTTCCCGGCTGGCCTGCGCTCGTTGCGCAGCCGTTGCGCTGCTGCCATCCCGCACGGCCCGCATGACGCAATAACCGACCCAGCGATTCTCCAGGCCTTTGACCTGGTGGTTGTATTTGCGGATTTCCAGCTGCCGCGGTTGATCCAGCCCGGCAATGTGCCGGTCGAGGTCCGGATCGTGGAGAAAATTGATGATCCCGACACTGGCATCCACGACTTCCTCCAGCACCAAACCACTATCGCCCAGGATCCCAGCCCACTCCCCGGCGGTATGGACCGTTACGTTCAAAGCGGGATCCCGCATGGGCTTGGCCAGCAGGCACACAAACTCGGCCATAAGCAATACCCCGCCTTCCCGCAGCGCGGCGGCGACCTTTCGCAGCAGCTTCCGCTTGTGCTCCAAGTCCGGAATGAAGTGCATCATCTGGATGCTGAAAGCGAGGTCGTAATTTTGCTCATACTCATGGTCCGCCCCATCCGCCAGGATAACCCGCACCCGCTCCGCCAGGCCTTTGCGGCGGATCATCCGGTTGGCGAAGGCCGCCTCCCCGGGATCAATCGTCAACCCATGCC
Organism: uncultured Verrucomicrobiota bacterium; assembly: GCA_964409245.1. GTDB lineage: Bacteria > Verrucomicrobiota > Verrucomicrobiia > Limisphaerales > UBA1319 > CAIMWS01. Next base: position 70,947 of record CAYPCQ010000005.1, on the reverse strand, counting down.
CCGCGAGGCCGGGATGGCTCAAGGCGAGTTCCATGAGATCCGCCGCCCGGCCACATCCCAGGTCGAGGATCCGCGACACTTTTTGAAAGTCTTCCTTGTGGAATAGCAACCGCCGCAGATCCACCTGTCCCAGCAGATAAAAAGCCGCATCCTGGACGGCATCATCGCCACCTGCCAACATTCGTGAAAAGGAGAAGCCCGGTTGGATTTTGTCAAAAATGGCAAAACTCTGGAACACCGAATGCCAGTTGGGCCACCCCTCCACCCTGGCTGGCCGGACGGCCGGCCTGGGAGCCGGGTGGTCGATATCCAATTGGCGCACCCGGATGACCTCGTCCATGCTGGCCAAACGCCTCCGCTGGCCTCCCGCTGGCATATGCGCATCTCCCGCTGGCATAAGCGCATGGCTGTTTGTGGGGACTGGCGTTTCGGTGGCCAGCGCTGGCAATTGCTCCGGACCGGGTCCGGACAGCGGCAAGGGATTTTCAGGCACGGGTGTTGCTGGCGGGCAAGGGGCTTCCGCGGGCAGCGCAGGTGGCGGCGGGGAAGCTGCCTGCCCGGCAAACAACCGCTCAACGTTTTGGCGCTGCGCCTGGAGGAAGTAGCCAGCCAATTCCTGAATGGTGGAATATTCGAAGAACAGAGTTTTCGACAGCCGGGGGAAATCCTTTTCCAAGCGATTATTCACCTCCAAGGCGATGATCGAATCCAAGCCGTACCCGTAGAGATCCTGGTCCGCCCGCATATCCCCGGGCTGAATCTTGAGAGTCTCCCCGATCAGCCGTTTGAGATGCCCGGCAAGTTTTGCGCCCAGCTCGTCGTTGGGGGTGGAGTGCTCCCCTGCCCCAGCGCCAGGTTTTTCCGGCGGATTTGGCTTTTCAACGCGCTGGCTGCTGCCCGGAAGCTCAGGCCGGTAAGCCAGCACTTCCTGCAGACGGGCCGGCATCCCATGCAGCACGAGGATTTGCGGGTGCGCACTCGCCAGGCAGCGGTAAAAGGCGTCCAAACCGGTTTGGGTATCCATCGGGATCAGGCCCGAATTCTCAATCATCGATCGCTCCGCGGCGGCGTCCATCTGCATGCCACCCGCTTTCCAGAAGGGCCACGCAATGGAGATGGTTTTGCCCTTGCGCTGACCCGTTTCAACCAGTCCATTCCGATAATGGGCAAATCCGTCGAGGAAGGCGTTGGCCGCAGCGTAATCCCCCTGGCCGGGATTGCCCAGCGTCGCTCCCGAGGAAAACAGGATCAGGAAATCCAAGGCCACATCCCGCGTGGCCTCATCCAGATTCACCGTGCCCGCAACCTTGGGGCCGAGCACCGTCTCAATATCTTTAATTGATTTCCTGAGCAAATACTGATCGTTCAAGACGCCGGCCGCATGCAGGATGCCATGGATGGCTCCCCGCTCCTTCAGGATGGCCCGAATGAATTCCCGGACCTGGCCGCCATGCCGCAGATCCACCCGCCAGTAAGCGGCCTGGGCGCCAAGGTCGTTCAAGGATCGCAGGAATTGGTTCCCATTTTCCCCCGGCTCGGAACGTCCGATCAGGATGATGTTGGCCCCGGTGGCCCTCGTGGCAATCTCCCGGGCGAAGATGCGGCCCAAGCCGCCCAAGCCGCCCGTGATCAAATACACTCCGTTGTTCTTCCAGGGAACCGCCTGGATTGAAGGGGCATATTCCCGCCAGGCGATGACCTCGCGCCGGTTCTTGATATAGCGAATCCAGGCATCGCCCGGAGCAGCCGCGTTCTCGGCCAGAATCCCGGCCAGCCGATCACCTGTTGGCGGCACGTCCAACTGGATGATTTGCCCGAATAACCGCGGGGACTCGAGATGGACTGTCCGCAGCATCCCCACCAGGCCGGAATGAGCCAGCCATTGGCCCCCGCTCCCCATGATCACTTGAACCAATGAGTCGCCCGTTGGCCTGGCCTCGAGAATATTCCGGATCGCGCAGAACGTCTGCGACACCGCATTGAAAAATTCCTTGGCCAATTTCCTGCCCTTGATCACGGCCGGCAGCCATTCGATATTCGGCGGCGCACCGGCAGCCTGCAAGGCAGCCGGCGTCAAAGGCTCAGTGCCGCAACTAACCACCACCCGCCGCTCGAAAGACGGCGGCTCCCCCGCCAAATATGCCGCTTCCTTTGCTTCCCAATGTGGGAAGTGCAGCAGGAGCGAAGGCTTTTCCGATCCGGAACCTGGCTCCCGCAAAATCCGCGCACTAAAGCCTCTGATGCGCACCTGGACGCCCCCCTGCCCGTCACAAAGGTCCAGGTCGAATTTTTCCAGGGCGCCTGACTGCGCGGGATCGGTCTGGCGGCGGATCACCGCCCACATCAGGGCCGCGCCAGGGTTGAAAACTTCCACCTGTTCCACGGCATAGGGCAGCGAAGGCTTGAGCCGGGCCAGTTGGTCCATTGTAATGCTGCCATTACCGGCCGGAGCTGCCGCTTCGCCGGCCGGCTTCACCCCCGCCTCCAGCAGGCCAAAGCCGATGGTTGCCTGGAATGCCGCATCCAGCAAGCTGGGGTGCAGGACATACTGGCCGGCCGTTTCTCCGATGGCGTCCGGCAGCCGCAATTTGGCAAGCAGTTGGCGGGGGCCGGCCCATAACCTTTCGATGCCTCGATGCCCCGGGCCGTAGTCGATCCCCAACGCCGTGAACACCGCGTAACATTGATCCGCCGAAAATTGCCGCGGGCTGTCCGGCCGCATGGCCTCGAGGTGGATCGCCTCCGGCTGGGCGGCAAATTCAAAATTGGCGCTGCCTTGGGCGTGCGCTGGTTCCGGGCCGGCGGCCAGGCCCGGGCTGGTCTTGATTTCAAAACGCACCGGCCCGGAGGCATCCCCCTGCAGCGCGATCTGGACCTCGATCGGTTCCTCCGCCACACACAACGGACGCATCCAGACCACCTGGCTGAGCCGCCACACCGGCACGGCATGATCCACCGGGGCCTGGCGGGCGGGGCGTTCCGGCAACGACCGCTCAATGGCCGCCCGCGCCATTTCCAGATAGGCCGCCGCGGGCAGCATTTTTCGCCCCTCAACGACATGGTGGGCGAGGAAGAACTCCCGGCCGTGGAGCGTGGAGGTGAACTGCTGCGCGTTCAAAGTCGAAGTGTTTCGCTGCGCCAGCGGATGCAGGAACGTGTCCGGGCGGGCAGGTTCGGGTTCGGGCATCAGCTCGGGCGTGGGGATCACCACCCGGGCAAATGGGTACAATGGCAAACTGATCCGGCTGGGCTTTTCACCTGGATGGAGCAGGCTCCAGTTGAGGCGCTCTCCATTGACCCACGCTTTGGCGAGGCTTTCCAAGTCCCGGTGCCGCAGCCATTGCTCCGGCTGAATATCGTGATCCGGTTCCGGTTTCGACAGCACCCGGTTATGCCAGCGCACTTCCACCCGGCCGCGGTAAACCGCCTCGCTGGCGCCCGGCGCATTCAGCGCTGAAAAAAGCCTTTCTTTCAGCTGCTCCAGCGAACACGCAGGGATGGCCAACCGCTCCTCCATGGCCTCCCGCCCACACTGCAGCGTGCAAGCCATATCGCGGAGCGAGGTGGCTGGATGCTGTTGGATGAAATCGTGAAGGCCGCGCGCCGCTTCCATCAGCCGGTCCTCATTCCGCGCGGAAAGCACGATCAGTTGCGGGCCTTCTTCCTGGCTGATTTTCTCCCGAATCGATGGTTCTTCCACGATCAGGTGGGCGTTGCTGCCCCCGGCGCCGAAGGAGGATACCGCCGCCCGGCGGGCCATGGACCGGCCATCCGCATCGGTGGGACGCCACGGTTCCCAGGCCTGCTGCACCACAAACGGGGTTGAGGGAAAATCGATGTTCGGATTCAGTTCCGCGGCGTGGATGGACGGCACCAATTCGCGGTGTTGCATCTGCAGCAAAACCTTGGTGAGCGAGGCGATGCCGGCGGCCGCCTCCAGGTGGCCCAGGTTGCTCTTGAGCGAGCCGATCCGGCAAAAACCGCGCTCGGGGGTGTGGCGCCGATAAGCCTCGGCGAGACCCCGGATTTCCACCGGATCGCCCAAAGTTGTCCCGGTGCCATGCGCCTCGACGAACGAGATCTGGCGCGGATGGAGGCTGGCGTTCTGGAGCGCCTGCAACACCAAATCCCTCTGGGCCGCCGGATTGGGGACCGTGAAGCCATTCGCATTGCCCCCATGATTGCTGGCGGATCCGCGAATCACGCCATAAATCCGATCCCCATCACGCAAGGCCCTGGCCAGTGGCTTCAGCAAAACCGCTCCCACGCCTTCCCCGGGTGTCATGCCATTGGCCCCTGCCCCAAAGGCACGGCACTTGCCGTCGGGGGAAAGAAAGCGGCCATGCGCCAGGACTACAAAATGGGAAGGGTGTAAATACAGGTTGACTCCTCCCGCCACCGCCATATCACAACCCCCGGTCTGCAGGTGCTGGCAGGCCTCGTGGATGGCCACCAGCGAGGAGGAACACATCGTGTCAATTGCCACGCTGGGCCCGTGAAAACCACAGAAATAAGAGACGCGGTTGGCAACCGAACTGAACGTTCCGGGGTAGGCGTCCCATCCCGCACGGGTCACCCCGAAAAAGACCCCCACCCGGTCACCCGCCAGAGACTCCAGCGTATGCCCCGCATCCTCCAGGACATGCCAGACGGTTTGCAGCACCAGCCGCTCTTTGGGATTCATGGACTCGGCCTCCAGGGGGGAGATCTTGAAGAAGAGCGGATCAAATTCATTCAGCCCGGAAATGAAGCCTCCCCATTTCCCGTAACTCTTCCCACTCCTGGCGGCAGTCTCTGGATTCGGATCAAAATGTTCCGCCAGGCGCCAGTGGTCTTCCGGGATCTCCGTAATGCAGTCCCGGCCTTTCCGCAGATTATCCCAAAATTCCTCCAAGTTGGACGCACCCGGATACCTCCCGGCCAGGCCAATGATCGCGATGGAGACAAACGGAGTGTGGCGAGGGGCGGCATTCGTTCCGCCCGCAACTTCGTGCGGTTGACACGGTTGACATGGGGAGCCGGCCTCCTGGGCTGGCGCGGTTTTCCCGGTGTATTCCATCAGCGCGCCCACCAACTGCCGGGGGCTTTTGAATTCAAAAAACCGGGCTGGCTCCAGCTGGATCGAATGCCGGCGATTCAATTCAGCGGCAACCCCGGCAACCATCGTTGAACTGAAACCTTGATCCACGAAGGCGGCATCCAAATCCACCTGCGCGGAAGGCATTTCAAGATGGCGGCCAAGCAACGAGCGCACGATCGCCTCCGCTTCCGCACTGGCCATGGCCTCGCCGGTTGCCGGCCGGGCAGGCGCCGGCGTTTCGCGGGGAATATGATCAAACCAGCAATCCTTGAGGGCGAAAGGATACCCGGGGAGGTGCAGGCGATGTTGCGACGAGGCTGGCCAGTCCTGGCCGGCGGCTCCCTGCACCCAGGCTTGCGCCAACTGCCCGGCACGGGCCATGGGATCCGGGAACTGGCCGTTCGCGGCCGCCTCACTCCGGAAAATCCCCGGAGAGTTTTGGTGGGCCAGAAAAGCCCGCGCCTGGGCCATCCAGGCCGTTTTATCCGCCGCCACAAACGCCAGCCGGCAGGCCATTTCATCGCGCCCCTGCTGCAGCGTTTGGGCCACCGGCGCCAGCGTGTATTCAGGATGTTGCCCGACCGCCTCCAGCAAACGCCTGACGACCTCCTGCCGTTGCGCAACCGACTCCGCCGATATCGGCAGGATCACCAGGGCAGGTTCCCGCTCCGCGGGGAGCGCCTGGCGGTATTCCTGGATGAGGATATGCGCATTATTGCCACCCGCTCCGTAGGCATGCAACCCCGCCAACCGGGGCCGCCCGGAGGTGGGCCATGGCTCCGTGTGGCGGGCGGGTGCGCATGGCTGCCCCGGGCTTTCAAGATCCGCATTGAGTTCCGAAAAGCCCAGGATCTTATGGATAGTCTCCGTCCGCAGGCAGTGGATGACCTTGAACAGCGCACCCAAAGCCGAAGCGGAATGCATGTGGCCGGTCATCGGTTTGATGCTGCCAATGCGGCAAGCGCCCGGAGCCAGTTGAACACCCCGCTCGCCGGCCAGCTTCAACAAGGCGCGGTTGCAGGCCTGCCATTCCGCCAAGTCCGCCACTGGCTGCCCCATGCCCTGCGCTTCGATGTAACGGACCTCCCGCGGATCGATCCCGGCCTGCCGATAACAGCGTTCAATCAGTTCCGCATGGGCGGCAATATCGGGCGCCGCGATGGACATCCCCCCCTTGCCGTTATAGTTAGTGGCCGTATTGCGGATCACGGCATAAATCGGGTCGCCGTCCGATTCCGCCTGGGACAGGCGTTTCAAGAGCACGCTCGCCACCCCATCCGCCCTCAAGAAGCCTTGCGCATCCCGGCCAAACGAATGGATGGAAAGGTCCGGACTCAATTGCCCGGTCTGGATCAACTGCAGGAAGGGTTCGGGGCGCAGCATCAGGTTCGCGGCGCCCACCAACGCCATCGAGCTTTCCCCCAGGCGCAGCGAACAGACGGCCCGGTGCAGCGCCACCGCCGCGCCGGAACACATCGTGTTAACCACTTCGCTTGGGCCCCGGAAATCAAAGAACCACGAGATGCGGTTCGCCACCATGCTGGCAGCCAGCCCATCGCCTCCGATGGTCGGGATGCCGAAGTCCTGCATGGTCTGGAAGTATTCATCCTCCTCAATCCCCACGAACACGCCGACCGGTTTTTGCTTCAGGGATCCGGGGGCGTATCCCGCATCCTCCAGGGTGTGGTAAACACTCATCAGCAGCAATCGCTGGCGGGGATCCAAGCCATGCGCTTGCCCAGGCAGAACGCCAAAGAACTCGGGGGCGAAACTCCGGATATCGGGGATGAAACCACCCCCAGGGATCCCACGCCCCGCCAGTCCTGACCATCCCGGTTGAAGCTGGTTCCACAAAGAAAGACGTTCAGGGGGCGGCGCCTCGAGCAGGCGCCGGTCTTCGTCCAAGGCCCGCCAGAAAGCGTCCACCGACTGGCAACCAGGCAGGCAACCCGACAGCCCGATAATGGCGACCGGTTCCGGTTCGCCATCGGGCACGGGAAGCCCCGCGGCGGGAGCGGCAGCCAAAGGCTTCCGGCCAGCCTTGAGCCGGGAAAGCCGCTCAAGCTCCTCCGCGATGCGCCGTCTTTGTTCCTGGATGCTCAACATGTTCAATCCTGCCGGGCAGAAATCCTTTTCATAGTAATTGCCACCGTTTTGATTTCAGGGGACCAAATGCTTTGACAGCTCGGCCACCGTGGGGAAGCCGATCAACGATTGCGGCGAAACTTCCTTTTTGAGCCGCTTTTCCAACCGCACCGCCAACTGCATGCCGGCGATGGAATCCAGCCCGTAATCCATAAACGATCGTTCATCATCGATCTCCGTCAAATGCAAGACCTCGGCCAGCAAGGTTCGGATAACCTTGGCAACCTCCCTGGCATCGACACCGTTGCTGGGCTTCGGCTGGGCCTCCTCCACCACCGCCTCCGCAGGCGCGGCGCCACCCTTGCCATTCGTTCCGAAAAGCAATCGGTCCACCCGCTGGATCAGCGCCCCCGGCAAAACGTTCAGCTCATCCAGCGTGATGCGCTCCGCCACCGCTTCGGAAACATCCTCCCCCTGCAAGCGGCGCTGCTCCCAATGCCCCAATAACTGATCGAGGCCAGCCAGGTCCCCGCCTGCGACCACTGGCGGATGGCTTTCCGCCAAGCCGAACATCCCCCTGACCTTCGCTCCATCCCGGATTTTGACCAATCCCAGCGGCGTCACCCCACCCGCCAGGGCCTCCCCCAGCACCTGGAATCCAGACCCCATTTCGATCAGCGCAAATCCGGCATCGACCAGCCGGCTGCGCGACTCCGGGAATAAATGATCCTCCAACCACGGCCCCCAGCACATGGCGGTGGTAGTGCCTGAGCGCCGGCCTTCCCGCACCCACTGGTTGCGCAGTGTGGCAAAGGCATTCTGAAAAGCGGTCGCATAGGAGTAATCGCTCGCTCCGCGAACCCCGTAAGCCCCCAGGGATGAAAACACGGCAAAGAAGTCCAGCGGCTGATCCTTCGTCAATTCGTCCAGGTATAACATCCCATGGGCTTTCGGCTGAATCACCCGCAAAAAGGATGGCCAAGGTTTGCGGGCGATCAGCTGATCCTCATGGTGGCGGGCGAGGTGGAACACCCCATTAAGGGGGCCAGCCCGCCGGACCACATCCGCGTAAACTGCGGCCAGGCGATCCCGGTCCGTGATGTCCACCGATTCAAATATGACTTTGGCTCCCAACGCCTCCAGCTTGCGGCAATGAGCGGTGCGCGATTCATCCAGGGCGCCCCGCGTCAAAAGCACCAGGGTTGCTTTATATCGGCGGGCAAGTTCGAGGGATAATTGCATCCCCAAATAACCCAGGCCGCCCGCCAGCAGGTAAACCCCATGGTCTTTGAACGGCAGCCGGGCCTGCGGCGGGAGTCTGGTTTCGGCCAGCCTCCGGACCAGGCGCTGGCCCGGGGCATACCGGATCTCGCCACCACCAGATGAACCCAGGAGCCATTCCCTGACCAGCAACTGCGGCCGGGACCGGCTGGGATCACGGCCATAATCTCCAATCAGCGTCCAAAGGTGCTGCTCATTTTCCTTCATCGCCGCGCGGACGAAACCGGCCAGGGCCTCGCAATCAACGCGTGGCTGGCCACCACCACTTTCATAAAGATAGTAGATGGCCACAGGCTCATCCCAACCAGAGTTCATCAACCTGCGGCTGAGGTGGAACACGGCGGAAAGATCCTTTTCAGATGGCTCGACGGTTGCCCGGTCCTTGATGCCCGGCCCCAGGAACAACACCACCTCGGGAGTTTCGGCAATCTTGGATTCAGGATCCATTCCCAGGATGGAGATCCGCAAGGGCTGGGCAGACAACGACTCTGCTTCCAGTTGACGCAGGAACGATGCCAGGGCCTCGGCTTCCGCCAGATCCACCGCGGCAATGGCGATGTGTTTGCCCGCATGTCCAGCCAGGCGTTCCCGCCAATCCAACGGATCTGGCAGCTCCTGCGTATCCCATTCTTCGCGGAACACGAGCCATGAATCGGCTGGCGCCTCCGGCGACTCAAGCTGGACCGCCAGCTCGTCGCGATTCAGCCGGGGTGGCGTATCCAGGAACCAATATTTCTCTTTGGCAAACGGATAGGTTGGAAGCCCGATTCTCCGCGGCGCCCCGGCGGGGTAAAGCTGGTTCCAATCGAGGCCATAGCCGCGGATCCAAACTTCCAGGATTTTGACATAATCCCCGGTTTCGACCCATTTTGAGACCAGGCCAGCCAGGTCCGCCTCATCCAGGAACCGCTCCGCGGCAGCCTTGTCCACCCGCGATTGGCTGCGGGTGAAAACATCGGGCTGGTCCTCCATGAAGGCGGTGAGGCGGATTGGCAAATCGGGCATGGATTCCACCACGAAGCCAACCCGCTCCTCCATCGCTTCACGTCCGATCTGGAGCGTGTAGGCGAGGTCCGCCAAATCCAGGTCCGGGCTTTCAGAAACGAATTGGCGCAAAGCCCTGGCCATTTCCTTGAGCCGGTTTTGGTTCCGGGCCGAAAGCACGATCAGGCACGGCCCGCCCTGGCTGCCGCCCGGACGCACATCCTCATATTCTTCTACGATGACATGAGCGTTGGATCCGCCGGCTCCAAAGGCCGAAATGCCGGCCAGCCGCGGTTGAGCCATGGTCGCTCCGTTAATCTCCAGGGCTGGCCGCTGCCAAGGCTCCAGCTTTTGCTGCACGATGAACGGTGTTTCCTCAAACTTGATGTCCGGATTCAACTGTGCGGAATGCAGGCTGGGCACCAGCTGCTGGTGCTGCATCTGGAGGATCACTTTGGTTATTCCGGCCATGCCGGCCGCCGCCTCCAGGTGTCCCACGTTCGATTTGACCGAACCGATGGCGCAAAAACCGGATTCCGGGGTGTCCTGCCGGAAGGCCCGCGTCAATCCCAGGACCTCGATCGGGTCACCCAGCTTGGTTCCGGCGCCGTGCGTCTCCACATAGCTCACCATCCGCGCGTTCACGCCGGCCTGATCGAGCGCCTGGCGGATGACGTCCGCCTGCGCGTTGGGATTCGGAACGGTATATCCGTTGGTGCGCCCCCCATGGTTCACCGCGCTGCCGCGGATGATCGCATGGATGCGGTCCCGGTCCCGGACCGCTTCCGAAAACTTCTTGAGGAGCAGCACCCCAACGCCCTCGGCGGGGACATAGCCATCATCCCCCAAGCCAAAGCTGCAGCATTTGGCGCTCTTGGAAAGCAGCCGGGAAGCGCACAGGGCCACATAGGTGGAGGGGTGGAGGCAGAGGTTCACCGCGCCAGCGATGGCCAGGGCGCACTCGCCCCGCAGGATGGACTCGCAAGCCGCGTGGATCGCGGTGAGCGCGGAGGAGCACATCGTATCGACGGGCACGCTCGGCCCTTTCAGGTTGAACAGGAACGAAACGCGATTGGCCACGGACCCGAACGAAGTCCGCGGGTAGATCTGTTTGCCCGCCCGCCACAAATCCGGACCCAGCACATTGAACTCGGTATGCGAAATGCCGGTGAAAACCCCCACGCGGCTATCGTATTGTTCAGCCAGGGCATTCCGGGTGCAGCCAGCATCCTCCAGAGCCTCCCAGGCGGCCTGCACAAACAGGCGCTCCTGGGGATCGATTTCGAGGGCCAGGCGCGGGGAGAGGTTAAAGAAGAGCGGATCGAAGTTCCAAAACCCTTCCAGGAAGCCACCCCATTTGCAGTAGCTCTTCCCGGCATCGATCGCCTCTTCCATATCGGGGTGGAAAAAACCGTCCAGGGACCAGCGCTCAGGCGGAATCTCCGTGATGCAATCCTTGCCCGCCTTCAGGTTCTCCCAATAGGTTCCCAGGTCGGGGGCGGAAGGGAAATGCCCGCTCAGGCCGATGATCGCGATGGCTTCCCGCGGGCCGGCCGGTGTGGCCTGGGCACGTGGCGGACAGGCCCGGGTGATCGCTCCCGGTTCATGGCCGTTTCCTGGGGCTGCCGGCCGGGGGCTTTCAGCGGCAGCGGGCTTGAAACCCAGCCGGTCCATCATTTCCGCCTTGCGGTGGGATAGGAAGTATTCCGCCAAAGCGGCCACCGTCTGGATCTCGAACAGCAGCGTGCTGGGGATATCCTCAAATGCCTCCCGGAGCCTCGCCATTACCTTCCCGATCATCAAGGAATCCATGCCATACCCCTCCAAGGGGGCCGCGGGATCAATGTCATTCGCCTCCATCTTCAAGGCGGCCCCAACCAGCTTCTTGAAATAGTCGATGGCCAGTTTGCCCAACGCTTTCCCACCGGCCACCGCCGGGGCTTCGGGGCCGACCTTGGCGCTGGCTGGCTTGGGGGCATCACCCAGGCCGCCCACCGGCAATTCCGGGAGCGCTCCACACTTCTCCGCCACAATGACCTGCTGGCCGAGGCCGTGCCCTTGCTCCAGGGGAAAGTGAACCTGGACAAAACCTTCCCCGGTTAACAGGCGCTGCCACGTATCGGATGCAACAGCGGGGCAGCCGCGCAGCCGGAGCGCCGCGTCCTGGTGCAGCCACCACCCCTCGAGCAGGCCGAAGGTCAGGTGCGTAAACCATCCGTTGGCGCTCAGTTCGTTGAGTATCAATACCCCACCGGGACGCAAGGTCGAACCCGCATTCCGGATCGCCCGCCGGATATCCGGCGTGGCATGCAGCACGTTGGCCGCAATCACCAGGTCGTAGGAATACGGGGCAATGGCTTGTCCAGCCACGGGCTGGGAGACATCAAAGAGCCGCGGGACCACAAACGGATGCGCGGGAACGAACTTCGACCCGGCCGGGATGAGAAAGGCCTTGGAAATGTCCGTGTAGCAGTATTCCTCGAGATGCTCTTTGAAAGGCGCCAGCAGCGGCAGGACGGCCGCGGTGGTCCCACCGGTGCCGGCCCCAATTTCCAGCACCCGGATCCGGGCGCCCGGATCCCGCCCGAGCCGGTGCTCAATCCAGGCGGCCGCGGCCTGGCCAACGGCATTGTTGAATAAATCGGCCACCGGGTTGTCGCGGTAAACGGCTTCCACCAATTCCACGGAATAATCCGGGAACAGCACATCCGTTGCCCGGCGCTCTCCCCGAAGGATTTCGGGCAGGGCCCGCAAACAATGTTCCACCAGGCTGGCTTGGGCCTTCAAGCAGGCATCATCCATCCAGCGAGCCTTGGCGGCATCCCATTCGGCCCACACCGGCGCCAGCGGCCGCACCCCGGCCCCGGATTCGCCCGACTCCCCAAGCAAGCGGCGGCTTTCTTCAAGCCAGCGCTCCAGATAGGCGGGTCGGTTCTTCCTGGCCGTTGATTGAACCAGCCGTTGATCCTCTTCCCGCAGCCCCAGACTATGGAGCGCAGCCGCCAGCAAGCCCGCCAGGTGGCGATCCATGTCCCCCGCTTGGGCCGCGAGCAGTTGCTGGACCGATTCAGCGTTCGCCGCGGACAATTGCCACCAGGTTGTAGTCGGTGCTTTCCGAGCCGCCATCGGCTCCTCCTTTATGGCCTTGGAATCAGCAACCGATTCCAGCCAGTATTGCCGCCTTGAAAACGGGTAGCCTGGCAGATGCAGCCGCTGGGGATGGCTTTGATCGAAGAACTGCGCCCAGTCGATTTCTGCTCCCCGGCACCATTGCTCCGCCGCGAGGCGCAGGGAGTCCGCCAAACCAACCGATTGGCCATCGGCCGGGAGGAACTTGGCGGGCGGCAGGCCATCCCGCTCCGGAGCCATTCCACCGGATCGAAATGCTTTTTCCACGGTCCCCTCAAAAACCCCGGGACGAGGGGATTTCCCGATCGCCGCCAACAGCTCAGCCGCCTCTTCCAGATGGCGCACCACGACGGCACAACGATGGGCGAAGGGATGCCTTCCGAGCAGCAAAGTGCGGCTGATGGCCGGCAATTGCTGATTTGTGAAACGCCGCGTTTCGATCCAGTGCGCAAACTGCAAAATCCTCTCACGCAAGGCTTCCGCGGTTTTGGCTGACCAGGCCAGGAGATAATGGCCAGGAAGATCCGGCTGTGGAGCGTCCACCACCGCGTGGTCACGGACAACCACATGGGCATTGGTTCCGCTCATCCCAAAGGCGCTGACACCGCCGATCCTTGCGCGGCCCGGACTGGACCGCCAGGCTTGGTTCGCGACGCTGACATAAAACGGGCAGCCGTCCCAATGAATGAACTCGTTCAGTTCCCGGCAGTGAAGGCTGGCGGGAATGGTCTGGTGCCGCATCGCCTGGACCAAAGCCACGAGGTTCACCAAGCCTGAGGCGGCAAAAGTATGGCCGAAATTGGTTTTGCAGGAGGTCAAGGCACATTGCGCTGGCGCAGTGGGGGCGCCGTTGAACGCCTCGGCCAGGGCGTTGACTTCCACCGGATCACCCAGCCGCGTGCCCGTGCCGTGCGCCACGATATACCCGATCTGCTGCGGTTGGACGCCGGCCTTTTCCCACACCTTCCGCAACAATTCCGCTTGTGCCACTCCGCTGGGCGCCGTGATCCCATTGGTTTTGCCATCGTAGTTGATCCCGCTGCCGAGGATCACCGCATGAATGGGGTCGCCATCGGCAACCGCCCGGCGGAAGGGTTTGAGGACGATCGCCACCACCGCTTCTCCCGGCACCATCCCGCTGGCCCGGCGGTCGAACGCAAAACAGGTTCCATCCGGCGACAACATCCCCGCCTGGGCCATGGCCAATAAATTGTCCGGGTCGAGGATCAGGTTGACCCCGGCGGCCAGGACGGCCTCACACTCCCCGCTGCGCAGGGTTTGGCAAGCCTGATGCACAGCCACCAGCGAGGAGGAACAGCTCGTGTTGATGGCCATGACCGGCCCCTTCAAATTCAGGAAATAGGCGAGGCGGGCGGCCAGGATGCCGGTGTGATTGGCCGTGATGCTCCCCTCGGCGGCCCGGCGCGGATAATCCCCTTCCTCCACCCCAACGAACATCCCGATCCGTTGCCGCGCCAGGTGCTCCGGCCCGAATCCGGCGTCCTCCAGGGCGTTCCACCCCTCCTGGAGCAGCAACCGCTGGCGCGGATCCATCTCCTCAGCCTCCGCGGGAGATATTTCAAAAAAGACCGGATCGAATTCCCTGACCCCGGGAATACACCCGCAGCAGGGACGGCTGGCCTGGTCTTGATCCCCCTTCATGCCGCCGCTCCCCGCCGGTTGTTCAAACCGGTCTGCGGGCATCGCGGTGACCGCATTCCGCCCCTCGAAAAGAATTTGCCACATCTCATCGACGCCACGCGCACCGGGAAATCGTCCGCTCATCCCGATAATCGCGATCGGTTCCGGAACCTTTGAGGGCTGGTGGCCGGATGGCTCTGGAACAGGTAATGGCGAAGGCTCAGCCGCCGTGTTTTCAGGAATGGAGGGTTGGGGATTAAAAATCACCGTGTGTTTCTCGCATAAGTAGCGGGTCACCGCCGCGAGAGTTGAATGGCCAAAAAACACCGATGGCGAGAGCGCAATCCCGTAACGCTTGGAAAGCAGGCGGGCCAGCTCGGCCAAGCCGATGGAGTCGATTCCGAAATCGGCGAAGTTCTGGGAACTGCCAAGCCGGGCGGTGGGTATCTTGAATAGCTGGCTGAGTTGTTCCCCCAAATCCGATAGGAGCTTTTCCTCCAGGATCCCAGGAGCCAGGATGGCAGCGGGGGCTCCGGCAGGTTGTGCGCCATTCCGCACTGGGGCAGCCGGCCCGGAATCGCAACGCAGGGCGCGCCGGACCTGCGCGGCCTTGCCCGCGAGCACGATGCACTGCCCTTTATCCTGCGCCAGCAATTGCCCAAACAACTCGAGCCCTTCCTCAGGACGCAACGGCCGCTGCCCGCTGGCTTTGAGGCAAACCGCGGTTTCATCGCCCCCACGGCTGCCCATGCCCGTCCCGCTCCACATCGTCCAGCAAATGACGCGCGTCTTGCCCTGGCGCCTGCCTTCGGCCGCTAATAAGTTCCGGTGGGCGGCGTAGGCCACTTGAAAACGGTTGGCCATGGCGTAATCACACGCCCCAAAATCCCCGAGGATGGCCGCGCTGGAAGAGCAGTAGCATACGAACTCCAGGGGATCCTGCGCCAGCACTTCATCCAGGACCAGGGTGCCTTTTACTTTGGGATCCATCACCGCCTGCAGCTCCGCCGGGCTTTTTTCAAAAACCGTGCGGGTATCCTTGATCCCGGCGGCGTGAATGACTCCATGGATCGGCCCCAGTTTATTCCTGGCCTCCTGTAAAGCTGCCGCCATCGCCTGGGCGTCACACACATCAGCCTGGCCATAATGGACCCGGCATCCCACGGGCTGAATCCCGGCCAGCATGCCCTGCAGGCCGGAAGACCATGGTGAACGCCCGGTGAGCACCAGATTAACGCGCCATTTCGCCGCCAGCCATTTTGCCATTCTCAAGCCCAGGCCACCACAACCACCCGTGATCAATATGGTTTTGCCGTCCAACCGGGGAGCGGATGCGGCCGCCAGCTTCATCTCGCGAATCCGGAGGGCATGGCCGATCCCGTCTTCATAGCGCACGCTCTCCAGTTTATCCTGGGCGAGCATTCGCCAGACCCGATCCGCCCAAGTTGCCATGCTGACGGGAGCGCTGATGCCTGCCTGGACTGACAGCACGGCAGCCTGGACTTCCGGCAAAACCAGCCCCAGGGATCGTTCGATCCCGATCCACGATTCCAGGTGGCATCGCTCCAGACCATCCGCATAACCACCGGCGAAAATCACGCGGCCGGGCTTGTTACCGCCTTTGGAAACCGCCTGCAGGAGGCCGGCCAGGGGCAGGATGTCCGTAATCAGTCGGCGGTCTTCCACCGGCCACAGATAAATGAAAGCATCGCAAGGCCCCACCTTGGACCAAGCCTTCCCGAAGGCCTCGGCGTCCCTACCCGGTCCCACGTCCGCCTGACCCAGGAAAACCACCCGGGCGGACGGAGCAAGGGCATGCATGGCCCGGCTAAAGGCATCCTGGTGATGCGGATCGGAAAGCAGGCAGACCAGCGTCTGGATCCGGTTCGCCGGAGGGTCCAGCGGGCTGGCGTTTGCAGCGAATGGCTCCCAGTTTTCTTCAAAACAGAGAATCCGTTCTTCCTCCGCCGGTTGCCTGGGCAGGAGGGCTGCCGGCCCACTCCCCGGGCCAGGCTTGGGCGCCCAGTAATGTTCCCTCGCAAAGGGATAGGTGGGCAGCCGCAGCCGCACCGGACGGTTATGCTGGTAAAGAAGCTGCCAATCGACATCGGCCCCGAGAGTCCACAGCTCGGCCAACAGGTCTAATTTGCCCTGGGCAATCCACCGGGCCGGCAGGTCGCGGGAGGCCTCATCGGCTTGCAGCAAGTGCATGGCGCGGTCCTGCGGATCAGCGGTCCTCCGCCAGCAGGCTGCAACCGGACATTCCCCGCGGATCCACGCCTTGAGTTTGGCCGGCAATTCGGCAGCCTCGTGAACAATCAAGGCCAGCCGCTCCCGCATGCTCTCTCTGCCCACTTGCAGGGTGCAGGCCAGCGCCCGCAAATCGCACGCGGGATTCTGCTCCACAAACGAGGCCAGCCTTCCAGCGGCTTCCTGCAGGCGATCCCCGTCTTTGGCTGACAGGACAATCACCTGGGGACCGCCAGCGCTGGCCACCGGCAGCGGCGCCTCATGGGAACGGACCACCAGGTGGACGTTGGTGCCGCTGTGCCCGAAAGAATTCACCGCGGCGAACCGGGGCAGGCCGCTGGCGGCCGGCCAATCCTGGGCCGTTTCATTCACATAAAAGGCGGAGTTTTCAAACTCGATCAACGGATTCAGCTGCTTGAAATGAGGCATCCCGGGCAGCTTCCCATGCCGCATCATGAGCAGCACCTTGATCAGGCCGATCACCCCCGCGGCGGCGGAGGCGTGCCCCAGCGCAGCCTTCACGCTGCCGACGGCGCAAAAGTGCCGCCTGGCCGTAAACTGCCTGAACGCGCGCGCCAGGGCGTTGGCCTCCACCGGATCGCCCAGCCGGGTCCCCGTGCCGTGGGCTTCCACGTAGCTGAACCGTTCGGGGTCGATATGGAAACGCCGGTAAACATCGGCCAGCAGGGACTCCTGCGCCTTGCCATTCGGCGCCGTGATGCCGTTGCTCGCGCCATCCTGGTTCATGCCGGAGGCCTGGATCACTCCATAAATCGGATCTCCATCGGCGATGGCGTCAGCCAGCCGTTTGAGCACCACCACCCCCACCCCCTCAGAAAACACCGTCCCATCCGCCGCCGCATCGAAGGAATGGCAGGCGCTGGTCGGCGAAAGCATGTCCATGGCGGACAGGCGGACCAGCAACTCCTGGCCCAGCACCGCGAACACGCCTCCGGCGATCGCCAATTGAGACTCGCCATGGCGCAGGCTTTCACACGCCAGGTGAATCGCCGCCGCGGAGGATGAGCACCCCGTGTTCACCACCAACGCCGGCCCCTTCAGATCCAGAAAATAGGAGAGCCGGGAGGCGATGATCGCATCCGAGGCGCCAGTGAAGGACTCATGCTCGTAACCGCACGGTTCGGCGCCAATGAACAGGCCGGCCTTCGCCCCGCCCAGGCTTCTGGGATTGATCCCGGCGTCCTCCAGCGCCTTCCAGCTTTCCTGGAGTATCAAACGCTGGTGGGGGTTCATCGACTCCGCCTCGCGGGGTGAAATATTGAAAAAAAGCGGATCAAAACAGGCCCGGTCCTCCAGGATCCCACCCCGCCGGCAGCTCCATTCCCGGGCTTTATCGAAGCCGTCGAATACCTGCCCGGCATCCAGGTAGTGCGCCGGCAAATCCTGCACCACCGCCTGGCCATCGACCAGGTTCCGCCATAGGGCCTCCACATCTTTGGCACCCGGAAACTGCCCCGCCATGCCGATCACCGCGATTTCTCCGGTTCCCATCCCGGCCTGGAAATCAGGTTTTTTCGGCGCGGTGGCGGCGGGCATAGACGCCGCCGGGGAAACCGCGGCCTGGGACCTGCCCGCCGGGATCTGGTCCGGGTAATTTTCAGCAAGAAAGGCGCTCAATCGTTCAATGGTTGAGTGTTCAAACAAAATCGCCGAGTTCAACGAAAGCCCGAGTTCCGCGCTGAGCCGGTCCACAAAGTTGATGCCCAGAATTGAATCCACTCCATAATCGGAGAAAGGTGTGCCGGCCGAGAGCTGGGATTCGGGAATCCTTAAGAATTCCGACAGTATCCCCGTGATCCGTTGCTTAACGGAGCCGCCGGCCAAGCCCGGATTGGCTCCCGTGGGTTTGGCCGCCTCCTGTTTTTCCACGGTTTTTTCGTCTGCTTCCCGGCCGGCGCGTTTTTCCAACCGGATCACACCATCGCTGCCGGCCACGATCACCTGCTGCCCAAAGCGATGTGCCTCCCGGGCGGGAAACGCGATCGTTTCAAAGCCCTCTTCCCGCAACACGCGTTGCCAGGTTTCTGGATACAGGCCGGAACTCCCCGGAATGCGGAGCGCAGAGTCTTCAAACCGCCACCAGCCCGGCAGCAGGCCAAAAGTGAGATGCGCAAAAATTGAGGGTCCGGCGATCTCATCCAGAATGAGCTGCCCATGGCGTTTCAATGCCGCCTTGGCGTGCCGGATGGTGCGCCGGATATCCTTGGTGGCATGCAGCACATTAGCCGCCAGGACCAGGTCGCAGGTTCCCCAGCCGTCCTCACTCGCCGCCGGTGCCTGTTCGATATCCAGCAACTGGAACTTGAGGAATGGCCGTCCGGAAGCAAAACGGCGCTCCCCGTGGGCCAGAAAGGCGCGCGACACATCCGTATAGCAATATTCCTCGATGAAAGGTTCCCATCCCCGGAGGCTGGCTAAAACCACCGCGGTGGTGCCCCCGGTCCCGGCCCCGATTTCGAGAATCCGGACGCGGAAACCGGGATCGAACTCCCGCTGCTGCTCCAGGAACGCCAGAACTGCATCCGCCACGACGGTGCTGAAATAGGTGAACTGGCTATTATCCGCATAAACCGGTTCCACCTTTTCCATGGAGCCAGCCGGGAACAATATCTCCGTCGGCCTGATTTCTCCGCGCAGGGCGGCAGGCAGCTTCCGCAAACATTCCTCCGCCAATAGGATTTGCGCCTGGAGCTGCCGTTCCTGCCGCAGGACGGGTTTCCGCAACTCCCAGGCGGCCCACACGCTGTCGGCGCCCGCGGAGGCATCGACCAACGCCCGTTTCTCCTCCAGCAGGCGGCGGGTTTGCCTCAGCCACAGCCGCAATCCGGGCGTCACCGCTGCCTCCTCCCCGGCGGGAAGTGCCATATCCCGAATCTGCGCCTCCAGCAGTTTGACCATCCATGCCTCGAATTCGTCCGCCCCCGGGATATCCGCCAGCGGCGGCCGCTCGTAGCCGACGTAGCCGGCCCGAGCCAGCGCCGCTTGGTTTTCCACCACAACGGTCCCGGAAGCCAGCGTCAACCGGTCTCCATGGATCGGCATCAAGCCGCGGACGGCCGGCGATGTTTTCAGGCACAAAATTTGGTTGAGCACCCGTTCCCGCAGCAAACCAATGAAGCGATCCAAGGCATCCACCCCAGTGGCCGCATCCAGGAAGCCGGCGTTGCCCACGGCGGATGGGCCTTCCCTTGAAGATTCCCAAAAGCCCCAGTTGACGGTGCCGACGGGAAAGGCCGCACTTTCCCAAAGCGATCGCACCAGGGAATCGGTGAAAGTGATTCCCGCCGCGTAAGCCGACAAAGAGGCCGCACCCGAAAACGAATAGGCCTGCGCGGAGGAGAAAAAGCACATGAAGCCCAGGGGCACCTCCTTGAAGGCCTCCACGAAGTTGAGGCTGCCCTTGGTTTTGATCTCCAGAATGCGGGTAAAATCCAGCTCCGTCGTCTCCGCCACCGAATTGTCAAAAGAAAAGACATTGCCCGCGAACAGTGCCCCATGGATCTCCCCATAGTCCGCCCTGATCCGCTCCACCGCGCCCCGCAAGGAAGCCAAATCCAAGGCGTCCGCTTGCCGGTAAATGGGCTTCCCGGGCAGTCCCTGATAGGAGTCCAGCCGGGCGCGGATGCCCGGGTGGTCCTCCGGGCTCCGCCCCAGCCAAATGATCCTGGCCTGGCAACGTTGTATCAGGATCCGGGTTACCATATCCCCCACCAGCCCACTGCCACCAAGAATGACGTAAACCTCGTTGTGGCGGAATCCTTTTGGCGATCCGTCGGGCCAGGCCAAGGGGATGAGTGTCTGGAGGTAACGCTGCCCCGCGCAAAATTTGATCACTTCACCCCGATGCGAAGGAGGCTCGGACAGGACGGCGTCCAGCAAGGCCGGAAGCGATTCCCGGCGGTCCGCATCGGCCGCGGACAAATCGATATTCCGCACCTGCAGGCGGTGATCCCCCTGGGCAATGGCATAAACCAATCCCGTCAAACCGCCCCCCCGGGGATGGACCGCGGAATCTGCCACCCGATAATTATCCACCGTCAATATGAAGCAGGCGGCCTGATCCGCGCCGGATAGCCGGCGCTTGACCGCCTTTGCCAGACGAAGCAATTGAACCTCATCCTGAGCGGGCCAATCCGGGTCCAGCGGCTCCTCGTTGGCGATGAAGAACAGGCTGTCAATCGATGCACAATCCCTCAGGCAGGCCTCGAATCCTCCAGCATCATCACGTCCACAGAGCCATTCACCAGCACTCCCGCTGCCGGTCTGATCGCCAACCTGGATGCGGAGGATGGCGGCACCGGGAAACCGTTGCCGGCAATGTTCGGTGAGCGCCTGCGGCAAACCAAAGGCGGTTCCGGATTGTACAATCACCAGCGTGCTTGGGGCACGCAAGGCCGTTGGCTGCACCCAGGATCCCGCGTCCTCCCATTGTGGGATAAATACGGTGGCCTCCGACTCGGCCGCCGGAAGGCCGATGGCGGCGCGGGCAGCCTCACCCCGCCAATAACGCTCCCGCGCAAAAGGATAAGCCGGCAAACTGATCCTCCGGAAACCGGCCTGGCTGGTGCCCCAATCCACCCGGCCCCCGTTGACCCAGTGGGCCGCCAGGCGTCCCGGATCGGTTTGGGAATCCGGCGGGAGCGTCAGGGAAGCCTGCCCGGAACCGCCATCCGGGCCGGCCACCAAACCTCGGAGGCAGCCTTCAACATCGTTCTGGCCGTTGATAACCTGCTGCAGCTTCACCTGCAGCTCTTCGATCGACCCTGCGCTCAAGGCCAGGCGGGCTTCCATTTCCTCCCGGCCGATTTGCAGGGTATAAGCCAGATCCCCGGCCGCCGTGCCGGGGTGGCGCAGGAGAAAACCATGGAGATTCCTGACGGTCTCCTGGAGGCGCTCCGGGTTCCGGGCGGATAGCAGCACCAGCTGCGGACGGAGCGGCCCGGCCGCGGCTGGCCGCGCCTCAGCTGGCGGCACATATTCCTCGAGCACCAGATGCGCATTGACTCCACCAAAGCCAAAGGAGCTGACCCCGGCGCGGCGTGGCAAGGGCCGGCCATCCCCACCCATCACCTGCGGCCACGGCCGATTCTCCTGCAGCAAATAGAATGGCGTGCCCTCCAGTTTGATATAGGGATTAATCCGCTCGCAATGGAGTCCCTGGACCAGGAGGCCATGCCGCAGCTGGAGCAGCACCTTGATGACACCCGCCACCCCGGCCGCGAGTTCGAGATGGCCAATGTTAGTTTTGACCGAGGCCAAAGCGCAATGGGCTTCGCGCACGCCGGGTGCGCCGGCCGCTTCATAGAGCGCCTTGAAAGCCTGGGTTAAGGCGTTGATCTCTATGGGATCGCCCAGCGGTGTGCCCGTCCCGTGAGCCTCAATGTAGCCAATGGTCCGGGGATCGATCCCCGCCTTGGAATAGGCGGCCCGCAGCAGCTCCGCCTGCGCTTTCGGATTGGGCGCCGTCAACGAGGTGGCCCGGCCTCCGTGATTGACCACGCTGCTGCGGATCACCCCGTAAATATGATCCCCGTCCGCCTCGGCTGCGGAAAGGGATTTCAAAAGGAGCATCCCAACCCCTTCCCCGCGCACGTATCCGTTCGCAGTGGCGGAAAAAGTCTTGCAGCGCCCGTCCTCGCAAAGCATCCCGGCCTTGCTGAAACCGATGTGGTCATCGGGTGTGATGATGGTGTTGATGCCCCCGGCAATCGCCAGGCCGCATTCGCCAGCCTTGATGGCCGAGACGGCGCGATGAATCGCCACCAACGAAGAGGAGCAGGAGGTTTCCACCGGCTCGCTTGGCCCGTGCAAATCAAGGAAGTGGCTCATCCGGTTCGGCCCGATGGAGGGGATCGAACCGGTGGAGCTGTATCCCTCCCTGGCGGCCTCGCCCGCCGCCACCCAGGCGCTGTAGGCTGTGCTGCCCGTCCCGATGAACAGGCCGGTATGGCTCCCCGCCAGGCTGGACGGTCGATGGCCGGCATCCTCGATCGCCCGCCACACATACATCATGAGCAGGCGCTGTTGGGGATCCATCGCTTGGGCCTCGAGCGGGGAAATGTGGAAGAACAACGGATCGAACACCGGCACATCCTCAATGAATCCTCCCCACCGGACATTGGTCTTGCCGGCTTCGCGGCGGGGATCCCCAAAAATGCTTTTCCAATCCCAGCGGTCCGGGGGAATTTCGGTGATCGAATCCCGGCCGGCCACGAGGTTTTGCCAAAACTGTTCGAGATCCGAGGCGCCGGGGAACTGGCCGCTCATGCCGATGATTGCAATATCGTCCCGTCCGGAAG
Source organism: uncultured Verrucomicrobiota bacterium (assembly GCA_964409245.1). Lineage (GTDB taxonomy): Bacteria > Verrucomicrobiota > Verrucomicrobiia > Limisphaerales > UBA1319 > CAIMWS01. The sequence goes on along the minus strand of CAYPCQ010000005.1, from coordinate 48,177 downwards.
CCGGCCGCCCCACTGGAGCAGCGAGGCTTTTCGACCGGGTTTGGTCCGCCGGGGCAACCAGCGCCAGCATTTCGCGGGGGGTGGAAAACTCGAATAAATCGGGTGGCACCGTTTGCAGGCCGAAGTGTTTGTTCAGCGCCTCGGACAAAGCAACAATCTTGAGCGAATCAAAGCCATATTCCCCGACGCTCTGGTCCAAATCGATGGCCGATGGTGAAACCGCAAGGATTTCACCAAGAATCCCGGCCAGCTGATCCTCCACCGTGCCGGAGAGCGCGGGCTCTGCCGGCTGGACCGGCACCGGTGCGGAAACCGCGGATGGTATCGGAGCAACCGATTCGGGCCTCGTGGCGATCCGTGCCGCACCTGCCGCCGCCTGAGGGAAGTAGGAACGGTCATGTTCAAAAGGATACGTGGGCAAATGCAGGCAGACCAGGGAGAACGGTTTCAGCACCAGGGACCAATCGAAATCTGCTTCGCCGAGCCAGCGCTCCAACAGCAATTCCACATTCCCGTCGCCAAGGGATGGATAATCCGCCTTGCCACTGCGCGCGGGTTTTGAACCTGCGGGCAGGGTGCGATTATTTCCGGAGGACGCTTCAGCCTCCAATTGTGCAATCAAATCCCCGGCCGAATGAACGATGAAACCGCAGCGGCAGGGGAAGAACGATTTCGTGCGATTGATGGTAAACACCGCGCGATCAAACCACCCCGGGGCGGCAGGAGCCTTTTTCAGGAATTGTGCAAGCTCCCGGCAATACGCAGCCAGGGCCCGCGGAGTCTTGGCCGAAATGCATACGGGAAACCGCGATAAGCCGAGTGATCCATTCTCGCCTCCAGCCAGGTGCTCCGCCACCAGCGCATGGGCTGCGGCGCCGGAAAAATTGAAGGAATGCACGCCCGCGCTGTGGGGCTCCCCGGGCGTGGCTCCATCGTGTTCCGCAAAAGTCCTGGCTTTGTCGACCAGGAAGAGGGGCGACTGGCTTAATCGGAGGTGTGGATTGACGTTTTCAATGTGCAAAGTCGGCGGCAGGCTTCGCTCGTGAAGCAGAAGGACCGTTTTGATGAATCCGGCAATTCCCGCGCCAGCCTCGGCATGGCCAAAGTTGGATTTGATCGAACCGAGGCCGCAACGATTGGCGGGCAGCTGAACGCCTTTCTCCGCGGCAAACTCCCGCAATGCCCTGGAAATGCTGTTGAACTCCAGCGCGTCTCCCATTTCCGTCCCGGAACCATGCGCTTCAATATGGATGATTGACCTCGGATCAACCTGCGCCTTCCGGTAAACCTCACGCATCAGTTCCACGTGCCTCCCGCTATTGGGCTGCGTATAGAAATAGCCCTTTCCCCCATGGTTCGTGCCGGTGGCCTTGATCACCGCATAGATGGGATCCCGGTCGCGGATCGCGTCCTCATAGCGCTTCAGGAAAACCGCCCCAAAAAGCTCCGCCTTGCTCCAGCCATTGCCACCCGCGGCGAAGGCCTTGCAGCGCCAATCTTTCGCCAGGTAATCCATCGCCGCATACATTTCATAACCGGCGGCGGTGCAGACAAAACTGACTCCGCCCGCCAGGGCCGCCTCACAATCTCCCTTCAACAGATCATTGACCGCCCGATCGATTGCGTATAACGAGCTGCAGCACGCCGTGTCCACCGCCTGGCTGGGGCCGGTCCAGTTAAGCAAATAGGAAAGCCGGTTGGCAATGCCGGCCAGCGAGCTGCCCGTCCCTTCGTGGAACATCGACACCGGATACCCGACGTCGTTCAGGTAAGCGCTGTAGTCATTGACAATCGCGCCAACATAAACCCCGACCTTGCGCCCGGAGAGCGCGGGCGGAAAATACCCGGCATCCTCGATGGCCGCCCAGGCCGCCTCCAGGAAAAGCCGCTGCTGCGGATCCATGGCCATGACCTCCGCTTCGGTGAAACCGAAGAAAGCGGCGTCAAACTTGTCCGCGTCCTCAACAAACCCTCCGTAAATCCCTTTCAGATCCCGCAGCGCGTCCGCATATACCCGGTACACAGACTGGCGCCTGGGTTCGGGCATTTCGATGATGAGATCCTGGCCACTGCTTATTTTCTCCCACAATTCGTGGACGTTGCGGGCTCCCGGGAAAAGGCCGCCCATTCCCACCACCGCGATATCGGCCGCCCCACCCACCCGGCTCTGATCGTTCCGCGTGGGCAGCGGCAAGGAAGTCTCCGCCGGTTGAACCATTGCTGCTCCTTCCATCCCGGAAGTGCCGGCGTTTTTGGCGGCGAATGCCTCCAGCTCAGCCTGGAAGTCGTGGACCAGGTATTCCACCAGATCCCGCAGATGGGCATATTCAAAAAACACCGTGGCAGGCAGGTCGAAACCCAGGCGCTGGCTGATCTGATCCGTGAGCGTGTTGATGCCAATCGAATCCAACCCCAGCGGGGCGAGGCTTTCATCCAGCGGCACTTCCGCAACCTGGCATTTTAGAAACGCCGCTATCCGCTGCCGGAACTCCGACAGCAAGCAATCCATCAGCGGCTGGACCGCTTTGGGCGGGGGAGCGGGAGTCACTGCGCTTGGCTGGGCGGTTCCCCCGGTGGGTGCCAGCCGGGTGAACGGTTTGGGATAATACCCCTCCAGCACGGCATAAACCGCTCCGGCTCCGTTTTCGATTGAAATATCGTAACGGCCGAGGGCATCCCGGCGTTCCTTCACTGCGGCATAGCCCTTCCGGGAAGTATCCACCGGCCGCAACCAATGAATCCTTTCCACAGCGAAAGGCACTACCGCCTGCGCCCCGCCCGGAACGGAAAGGGAAAATCCGCGGCAAGTTCCCAAGGCGGAATCAATAAAAGCGATTTCCGGAAGCGATGCCTCGCCGTCCAGCGGATCCATAATCCCAACCAGTTGGTCACCCACCTGGTGAATGGCCGCCAGCCGCCTGAGCGCTGGCCCATGGAATTGCCGGGTTTCCGGGGCGTTCGCGGCGGCCCAGTAAAGCGATTTATCCACCACCGGCAAAAACCCCTCCAGCTGATCCGCTTTGACGTGGGGATGGCAAGCGGTGGCCAGGGTGTCCGATAGGTGCAGCCAACGGCCTTTGCAGCAAAGCCGGTCCAACTCCTTATGGTAAATACGGAAAGCGCCCGATTCGGCAATCTCGAACCGCATGGTTGCCGGGCCGCCTTGGATTTCGAAAGGCATGATCCAGGCGAGATTCTCAATGGCGCCGGATTCCTGGCGCAAGACCTGGCGGGCAATCCGGAATAGCAGGGCCAAATATCCGGCGGCGGGCATGATGGCCACTCCCTCGACCAGGTGTTGAGCGATGAAGTAATCCTCCAGGCAAAGCTCCAGCTCCACTGCGGTGCCGTGGTTATCCCGCGTGACCACCCATCGATCCTCAATCTTCAGCCGGGCCGGTTGGGCGGGCCTTCTGCTCAGCGGCAAACGATAAACGTCACCGCCGAAAGGAATTCCCGGCAGCGGCAGTTTTTGATGGGAGCCTCCGCCAAAATGATCCTCACCGGCGGCATTTTCGCCATTCACCCAGCGAACGGCTGCCGCCAAGCCCGGCTCCGAGCCAGCCGCGATGGCAGGCTCACCGGAACGAATGATCCTCCCGTTGGGCGTTCCCGCAAGATAATCAACCAAGCACTGCTGGAACACCGCCAAGTTGTCCACCAGGAAGGCAACCCGGCATTGCGCGTGCCTTTCCCGGCCCGCCAGGGTTCGAGCCACGCACCACAATACGGCGGGATCTGAACCGCAGATGGCACGATAGCGTGACCAGTTGGTGGCCACCCGGAGATGTTCCCCCAATTGGCGGAGGTATTCCGCCAAGGCTCCCTCTGATCCCGCGGAAAACAACATCGGATACGGCTTGGCGGGCGCATCAAATCCAGCCGGCATTGGCGTATAACCGCTCACCACCACATGGGCATTGGTCCCCCCCAGGCCGTAGGCCAGGATGCTCATGCAATCCTCGGCCCCACCGTGGTCCAGGGTGGCATTGGCCGTTTGGATTTCCAGCAACGAATGGCTGAGGTCGAAAACGGGATCGGCCTGATCGAAGTGGAGCGTCCCGGGCAGCTGGCCATGATGAAACGCCAGCGCGCACTTGGCCAGTTGCGCCATTCCTCCCGAAGCCTCCCCAAAACCGATATTCCCTTTCACCGATCCGACCGGCACTTTGCCCCCCTTGAACCCGGCCTTTTCCAGGAAGCGCTGCAGGGCGCGCAACTCAATGACATCGGCCTCCGCCCCCGCGCCATGCCCCTCGACATACCGGAGGTTCCCGGGCCGGATCCCGAGCTTGCGGTAGGTTGCCGCCAGCAAATCAGCCAGGGCGTCCGCCGATGGCAAGGTCAGGCGTCCGGATCGGTCGCCATGATGATTGACATCGGTTCCCCTGACCACCGCGTAAATATAGTCCCGGTCGGCGACCGCCTGTGCAAGCGGTTTGATCAGGATCGCCCCCACCCCTTCCCCAATGACTTCCCCATGGGCGGGATAGGAGTAGGGATTGCAGACGCCGGTTGTATTCAGGATGCCCATCCCCGACAACGCCACCACCCGGCCCGGGGTGAGCAGCAGGCTCACTCCCGCGATGATCGCCTGGCGGCAATCCCCGGCGCAAATCGCCTGGATGCTGCGATGGAGGGCCACCAGGGCCGTGGAACAGGCGGTATTGTAAACCTCACTGGGCCCGTTCAATCCCAGCAGAAACGAGATGCGGTTGGCGAAAATCGCCCCGGTCGTGCCCGCGGCAAGATACGCTTCGCTCGCGGCTTCAACCTCCAGCTCCCGCAGCAGGTCCGCGAACTCATAATTGTAAAACGAGGTGAACACACCGGTCTGGCGATCCAGCGACCGGGGGCGGTAGCCGGCATTCTCAATGCAGGTCCACACCGTTTCGAGCAACAGGCGCATGTGCGGATCCATGACCTCCGCCTCGCGGCGGGAGATGTTGAAGAATGGAGCGTCGAACCGGTGAATCTCCTTGAGCAGCCCGAAATGCTTGATGCGGAGATCTTCCTGCCCGTTGCGTCCTCCACCCAGGATGGCGAATTCTTCAGCCCGCTCCCCCCGCATCTCCTGGATGCAATTCCGGCGGCCGATCAAGCTGGCCCAGAAATCATCGATCGTCTCCGCCCCGGGATACTTCCCGGCCAGGCCGACGATGGCCATCGGCGCCGGCGCCAGCGGACGGGATTCGGGCACAACGGAAGGCTGCGGAGGCGCAACGGCCGGCTTCGACCGTTCCGCGTCACGCAGGAGAGCCTCGATCTGGGTCCGTTTTTCAGCCAGGTTCGGCATATTTCCCATGCCGCCGATCAAACGGCGCCTCCAACATTTATTTCGCCCCCGGTTTGCCTCACCCCGGCCAGGTGCGTGGCCAGCGTGCGCGCAGTGGGGAATTCCATCAGCCACTGCGGCAGCACCGGGAGTTTGAGTTTCTTTTCCAGGAGCATGGCCAGCCGCACGCCGGCAATCGAATTCATTCCGTAATCGTGGAACGACTTGGCATCCTCCACCTCGTTGAGGTCCAGCAGGTCAGCCAGGCAGCGTTTGATGATCGGGAGCATATCCTGGGAAGTCTCCCCTTCCGCCTCCTCCACCGGCAAACCTTCGCGATGGCTTCCATTGCCCGAACCGGTCAAAATGGCATGCAAGCGATCAGTTAACGCGGCGCTGAGGTGTATCACGTGGTCCGAACGGAGAATGCCGCCGACTTCAGCAGCGGTGATTTTTTCACCCACCCGCTGACGCCGCTCCCATTCCTGAATCCGCTCCTCGGCCTCCTTCAAGACGGAATTGGCAGGGCCTGGCTGGCCACCCAGGCCCAAAGCCGTTCGCGCGCCAGCCCGGTCGTGGGCAAGCATCAGGCCCAGGAAGGGATCGTTCTGCCAGCCGCGGCTTTCAATCCACGGAAACGCTTGTTCCATGGTGATCAAGCTGAATCCTGCCTCCCGCAGCCGGGCATTGCGCTCCTCAGAGTGATATTTGTCGATGGCCCAGGAACCCCAGCCGCAAGCCAGGGTTTTCCCGAACCTCTCACCCGCCGCAACCCGTTGCGCCCGGTGGCCGGCAAAGGCGTTTTGAAAGGCCGCTGAATAGCCATAATCCGCGGATCCGCGGATGCCGAAAGCCGCCATCGAGGAAAACAGGAAAAAGAAGTCCAGCGGCTCGGCCGCTGAAAGCTCGTCGAGATTCAGCGTGCCGTCCACTTTGGCACGGATGACCCGCTCGAAAGCAGCCCAGGACTTCGACAGCAGAAGCCCATCTTCGACCCAGCGGGCCAGGTGGATCACACCATGGATGGCGCCCACCTCGGCCTTCACTTTTTTCCAGATCGCCTCCATGGCGGCCCGCTCAGCTATATCAACCTGGTGGTAGGATACGCTGGCCCCCAAGGCTTCAAGCTGGCGGCACTTTTGCCGCTTTTGCTCATCCAAACCGCCTTGAGAAAGGAGAACCAGCCGCGCGCCATAACGCCGGGCCAACTCGCTGCAAAGCTGTTCCCCGATCGGGCCAAGGCCGCCCGCGACCACATAAGTTCCTTGCGGGCGAAAGATGGAGGCAGCCCCGGGACCGGCCTGGCACTCGGTCAAGCGGTGGCGCCAGCGCTGCCCGCCTTGATGCTGAATCGATGCAAAGGCCCCGGCACCGTCGCCGGCCAGCCATTCCTTCAACAGCACCTGGTGGCGGGCTCCGGCGTCGGCGGCATCGCGCACACTGATGCAGGTCCACCCATGGCGTTCATTTTCGAGCATCGCGGACCGCACCAATCCGCCGACCGCTTCCAGGCGAAGCCGGGGGCATTCCTTGGAGGTCTCGTGCAGATGGAAGATCCGGATGGGAGCATCCCACGCCTCGCGCATCAGTTTTTGGCTCAAACGAAAAAGCGCTGAAACATGACGTTTGTCGCCTTCGGGACTTCCAGCAACCGGCGCCACCAAGAGGATTACCTCCGGCGGCGGGTCCAGCTGCCAGGTGTCGAGGTCATCCAATAAAACTGATTCCAGGCGCATTCCCATGGCCAATCCGGCATCCTGCGCCCCTTGCCGGACCGCGCTCATCAATGCTTTGACCTCGGCATCATCGGCCGCCAGCAAGGTGATTCGCCGGCCGGCCTGGGCCCGCCAACGGCTTTCCCAATCCATCGGCTCCGGCCACGGCTCGGCCATCCACTCTTCCTTGACCACCAGCCATTCATTAATCTCTGGCGCCTCCGCGGCTGCCCCGTGATTATTCCCGCTGGTTGAAGCGGAAAGGCCCGGGCCATTCCCAGGCAGCCAATAACGATCCCGGGCAAAGGGATAGGTGGGCAGGCTGATGCGCCGCGGCCGGACCGGGCCGTAAAGCAGGGTCCAGTCGATATCCATTCCACTGACCCAAAGATCGATCACCTTTTCCAGTTTCCCTTTGCTGATCCACCGGGCCACGGCGGCCCCCAGATCCAGATCGTCGTCTTCCGCCAAAACCCGCAGCGTATCGGCGGCGCCGTCCAGCACCCGCCCCCGGCGAATCCCTGCAGCGTTTTTCCCCTTCAACACCTTTTCAAGGAGTTCTGACACGTTGCCGATGGAGCTGGCGATGAATCCCAGTCGCTCCTCCATCGCTTGCCGGCCCACCTGGAGGGTATAGGCCAGATCCGCCAGGGATAGGGCGGGGTGCCCCTCGAGGAACCGGTGGAGTTGCCCCACCCTTTCCAACAGGCGCTTCTCATTCCGCGCCGACAGAATAATCACGCACGGCTCCTGAAGCTCTGATCGCCCGCTGCCGGGCCGGGGCGATTCGATGAATTCTTCCACCACGATATGGGCGTTGGACCCACCCGCGCCGAAGCCGGAAACCCCCGCCACATGCGGCAGGGGCCGGCCATCCACGATCCGCCGTTCCCAATCCCTGAGCGTCTGGTTGACGGTGAAGGGTGTGGCTTCCAGGTTAAGGTGCGGGTTCAGAACCTGGGAGTGGAGGGATGGCGCCAGCTGGCTGTGCTTCATCTGCAGCAGGACTTTGGTCAGCCCGGCAATTCCCGCGGCGGCCTCACAATGGCCAATGTTTGACTTCACCGATCCGAGGTGGCAGCGGCCGCCGGGCTCCCGGCTGGCCTTGAAGACCTTGGCCAGGCCCGCGATTTCTATCGGATCCCCCAATGGAGTGCCCGTGCTGTGCGCTTCGACGTAGGTCACCCGCGAGGGATTGATCCCCGCAGCCTCCAAAGCGCCGGCGATCACCGCGTGCTGCGCATCCGGATTGGGCACCGTGAAGCCGTGGGTTTTCCCGCCATGGTTTATGGCCGTGCCTTTGATCACACCATAAATATGGTCGCCATCCCGAATGGCCTCCGCCAGCCGCTTCAGCACCACCACGCCCACCCCCTCACCCGGCACATACCCATCCCCCCCCGCACCGAAACTCGCGCAACGCCCCTGGCCGGAAATGAAGTGCCCCTCGCTCAACAGGAGATACTTGTTGGGATGAATCGTCACGTTAACGCCCCCCGCGAGCGCCATATCGGTCAGTTTGTGCTTCAGATCCTGGCAGGCCAAATGGAGACCGGCGAGCGAGCTGGAACACATCGTATCGATCGTGATGCTCGGCCCATGCAGGTCCAGGAAATAGGAGACCCGGTTCGCAATGCTGGCGTAAATATTGCCAGCGACCGTTGGCTCGCCCCCGAGCGTCTGCTCGTGCGCAAATAGCTGGTATTCAGAATACATGACCCCGGCGTAAACGCCGACTTGGGAAGGCAGCCTGGGGCCGGGACCGCCCCTGGCATCCCGGGGGCGATATCCCGCATCCTCCAGGGCGGCCCAGGCTGTTTCGAGGAAAAGCCGCTCCTGCGGATCGATGTGCCGGGCATCCCGGGGGGCGATGTTGAAGAACAACGGATCAAAGGCATCGACCTCATCGATGAAACCGCCCCGTTTGCCAAAATGGGTGCCGGGGCTGTCCCAAATCGGATCAAAAAACCGCTTCGAGTCCCGCCGGCCCGCGGGAATCTCCGTTATGGAATCCCGGCCCTGGCTGAGGTTTTCCCAGAATGCATCCAGATCCCTGGCCTGCGGGTAACGGCCAGCCAGGCCAATGACCGCAATGTCCAAGGCCTCCGCTGGCGCCGCCGGTTGGCCGCCGGAAATCCCAGCCGGAAGGCTGGCGGCCAGGCCCAAACGCCAGCCCGGAACCTTCGGAGCCGGCGGCGCCACCGCGGCCGTTGGTTTCTCATCGAACAGCTGGAGCAGGGCCTCCCTGCGGTTCTCAAGAAAATACCCGGCCAGCGACCGGATGGTTTGATGCTCAAAGAAAAGTGTTTTGGACAGCGATCCGAATGATTTCTCCAATTCGTTGGTCATCTGCATGACCATCACCGAATCGATGCCATACGAGTCAAAGGATTCGTCCACCTGGATGCGCTCCACCGGGCATAAAATGGTGGAAGCCAGGAGCGTCCGGAAAAAGCGCAGGGCCTTTTCGGGCAATGGCCCGGCGGAATCGAATCCGGCACGGGCGGGCGGGGCCGGCTGCGGAGCGCCCTGGCAGGAGGGCGCACACGGTGGGACGGCCAGCGCTTCCCGGTGCGCCGGCAACACCATTACCTGGCTCAAGCCGGAGTTGAACGCCTCCGCAAAAGCCCGCAGGCCGGAGGCGGATTCCAACGGCTCAAGGCCGCTTTGGGCAGTGAGCATCTTCAGCATCCCGGCGGCCACTTTCATCCCCCCGTCCTTCCAAAGCGGCCAGTTGACCGAGAGGGTATATCCCTGGCGCTGCCCCGCCCGGACCAGAGTGTTCCGCAGCTCAGCGAAGGCATCGAGAAAGCCGTTTGCCGCCGCGTAATCGGCCTGGCCGGCGTTCCCCATGGCGCCCCCCGTGGATGAAAAGAGGACCAGGAAATCCAAGGCAATTCCGCGGGTCGCCTCATCCAGGCAAATCGTTCCCCGCACCTTCGGCGCCAGGACGCTGCCAAATTCGCCAGCCGTTTTTTTGCGGATGAAGTTGTCCTGCACCAGGCCGGCCGCGTGCAAAATCCCATCCAGTGAACCATGCTCCCTGACAATGTCCTGCACCAAGGCCTGCACTTGGGTGGCAACCGCGACATCCGCCGTCCGGTATTGAACCACCACTCCCGGACGCTCCAAGGCGCGGAGCACCTGCATTTTTTCCGGGATTAAAACGGAACGTCCTGTGAGCACCAGGACACACGATCCGGTCTGGGAGGCAATCTCCCGGGCGAACAACAATCCCAGTGCGCCGGCGCCGCCGGTGATCCAGTAAACCCCCTGCTTTTTCCAGGGGATCCTGAACGGAGGTTCAGCGGCTGAAAGCCGTTCCCACGAAAACACACTCCGCCGGCCCGCCTGGCAGGCGATTTGCGCATCCTCCGGATGCAACCGGTTCTCCACCACGATCCTGACGGCCTCTGCGGCGCCCTGGCCCGCATCCAGCTCAATGGTTTGTCCGGTGAAATCCGGATTTTCATGATGCGCTGATTGCAGCAATCCGCTGAGGCCGCGATAAACCATGGTTTCGGCGGCGCTTGGAATGAGCAACTGAACCAGCACCCCACCGGCCATTTTTCCCGACAAGATCCGCTGGGTCAGCTCAAAAAGCTGCTCCGCGGCCGCCTCATAGCGGGAGGCGCAATCCCCAATGCCCGGTTCCAGCATCACGTGGGCGGTTCCGCTCAACCCTGCCGCCAGGCCGGAGGTGGCCTCTGCGTCAAGGCCGCATGTGACCAGGAAATAACGGCTCCAGGAAGGCTCGGAACCGTTCTTTGCATGAGCCTTTTCCCGCATGACGGGACGATACAAGGTGGCCCGGGGCGCGGGCGCCGGCTCGAAGGTGCGGGTTGAGAAACCTTTGATGCGAACACAGACCTTCCCGGACGCGTCGCAAAGATCCAAGTCCAGCTTGGATCCGTTCGGAACGCTGCGGCGCACGCAGGCCCACATCTCCTCGGCGCAGGGGCGGTAACAAACCAGCTCATCCAGCGCGTAGGGAAGGGCCGCATTGCCGGATAATCCGGCCTCGCCCAGCGCGAGCGTCGCCTGGAATAATCCATCCAGGAGGATCGGATGCATCACATAAGCGGCGCGGGTGGCCGCCACCGAAGACGGAAGGACCATTTTGGCCAGCACGACTTCGGCATCCCGGCGGATTTCCCGGAGGCATTGGAAGGCTGGCCCATGCTCCAGCCCGAAGGATCGGAATGCTTCATAGCATTGCGCAGGCGAAAGATCAGCCTGCGGCAGGCGATCCCGCAAAGCCGGTAAATCCAGCTCGGGCGGATGGCCGGAGTTGCCGAAGCTGGCCTGGCCCTGGCTGATGACCAACCGGGGGGAGGATGGCCCTTCAGCATAAATCTCAAACCGCAGTCCGCCCTGCCCCTCAGGCTGCAAGCCGGCGTGAATGGCACGGCCTTGGGGGGAAACCACAAATGGCTGGACCCAAACAATATTACTCAGGTGTATCTGGCCCGCCTGCCCGCCGGCCGCCAATCCGACCGCGGCGTGGGCCAATTCCAGACAGGCGGCTGCGGGCAGCACGCGCTCCCCCCGCAAGCGGTGTTCGTCCAGGAAAAACTCGCGGCCATCGAACGCGGAGCTGAATCGCTGCTCCCATAGATCCGACGTGTTCCGGTGCAGCAGCGGGTGCAGCCAGGGCGCCTGAAGGCTGGGTGATCCAAGCCCGGCGGGGCGCTTGGGCACCCAATATTTTTCGCGCGCAAAAGGGTAACCGGGCAGGCTCATTCGGCGCCGTGGGCGATGGCCGGGCAAGCCCCGCCAATCCACTTTCACCCCCGCCGCCCACGCCTTGAGCAGTTGGTCATACTTGCCTTTGTCAATCCAGGAACTGATCGCCGCCTGGAGATCCTCATCCTCCATGAGCCAATGCAGGGAGGCATGCCTCTGCTCCGCGCTGCCGCGATGGATCGACGGATCTTCCCGTCCGTCCAAAATCGCCTGGAGCCTCTCCGCCAGCTCCGCCCGCGAGCTGACGGCGAAAGCCAGACGCTCCTCCATGGTTTCACGGCCCACCTGCAGCGTGCCCGCCAGATCTGCCAGCCGATATTCCGGATTGCTGCTGATGAACTCGTGCAGTTGTGCCACCACTTCACGAAGCCGGTCTTTGTCCCGGGCGGAAAGCACGATTAATTGTGGCCTCCCAGCCCCACCGGCATCGGCCGCGTGATCCCCGCCGGCGAATTCTTCCAGGATGACATGCGCATTCGAACCGCCCGCCCCAAAGGAGGAGATGCAGGCCAGCCTCAGTCCGGATTGGACGGCGCCTTCTTTTTCAACGCGTGGCGGCTCCCAATCCGCCAGGGTCTGCGGCACAAAAAAGGGCGTTTCTTGGAACTCTATTTCCGGATTCAAATCCCTGGAGTGCAAGGAAGGCGCCAGCTTCCGATGGCGCATTTGCAGGAGGATTTTGGTGAGGCCGGCCATTCCCGCCGCCGACTCCAGGTGGCCGATGTTCGACTTGACCGAGCCAATCGCACAAAACTGTTTGTCGGAGGTGAATTCGCGGAAGGCTTTGGTCAATCCGGTGATCTCAATGGGATCCCCCAAGGCGGTGCCCGTGCCATGCGCTTCCACGCAGCTGATCCGCCGCGAATCCACCCCCGCTTGCCGGATGGCCTCGGAAACCATGGCTGCCTGGGCATTGGGATTCGGCACGGTGAACCCATGGGTTTTCCCGTCCTGGTTGATCACGGTGGCTTTGATGACGGCATACACCTGGTCCCCATCCCGCACGGCATCTGCCAGCGGTTTGATCAGGATGGCGCCCACCCCTTCCCCGGGAACAAATCCGTCTCCCCCATTCCCAAAACTGCGGCACCGCCCGTCCGAGGAGGACATCGCCATGCGGGCATGGAGCAGGTATTTGTTGGGATGGATCGAAACATTGACCCCGCCCACCACTGCCGCCTCGCACTCCCCGGCACGAATGCTTTGCACAGCCAGGTGCAACGCGGTCAGCGACGAGGAACAGAGCGTGTCCACCGCCATGCTCGGGCCGTGGAAATCAAGCACATAGGAGACCCGGTTGGCAATGGAGCCATAGAGCGCGCTCACCACCAAGCCATCGCCCTCCTTCCCGTTCCAGCCACTGTGCATCTGGTATTCGCCATACATCACCCCCACAAAAACACCCATCCGGCTCCGGGTTTGGCGGCTCAAGGCAGAGGGGGCATAACCGGCGTCCTCAAACACATGCCAGACAGCCTGTAGGAAAAGACGCTCCTGGGGATCCATTTCCTGGGCCTCCCGGGGGGAAATCCTGAAGAACAATGGATCGAACTCGTCAACCCCGTCAATGAATCCACCCCACCGAGAATGCCGGCCGGCCTCCGCCTGGAGCCGCGCGTCGTCCCAGCGCTCACCGGGGATTTCCGAAATGCAGTCGATCCCGTTCCGGAGGTTTTCCCAAAATGCGGATACATTCGCCGCCTTGGGATATTTCCCGCTGACCCCGACTATTGCGATTTCCGGTTCCTGCCTTGCCCGCTGGCTGGGGGCAGGCGGGCCAGCCGGAACCGTCTCCCGCCTCATTTCGGGCTTGCCCACGGGCAGAGGGCACGGCGCGGCCGCCTCCGGGAAAAGCGACTTTACGGTCCGGGCATGTTGCGTCAGAAAATAATCGGCCAAGTCACCGATTGTCTGCCGTTCGAATAACAGAGCGGCGGAAAGCTTGCCAAAATCCTGCTCCAAAAGGCCGTTCAGCCGTCGCACCATGAGCGAAGTCATGCCATACGAATCGAACATGGCTTGCGGTTCAATCCGGGCGCGGGGAATTTCCGTGACCTGCGAGAACAACTCCTTGAGATAGGTCTCGATTCCTGGCCGAAGCGCAGCGGGGGCTGCATCAGGCTGGCCACCGCCGGCGGCGTGCGCACCGATCCAATGGCGCTCCCTGGCAAATGAGTAGCCCGGAAGCGGAATCCGCCGATGGCTGGGGTCTGCCTTCCCCGGCCCCAGGGCGCAAGCTCCGGCAACCCATTTCGCAGCAACCTCCAGGGGATGCCCATCCGGCGGCAGGATGGTTCCGCCGGGATGGCTGCCGGCTTCTCCGCTGCAAACACCCGGCAACGCTGGAGTACCGGCCAGGAATGCCTCCAATCCTTCCCGCAGCTCCGTTCGTGAGTGCGCCACCAAGGCGAGGCGCATCTTCATCGGCTCCCGCCCCACGCGCAAGGTATAGCCAATATCCGCAATCGGGGCCGAGTCGGAATCGGGTTGCGCCAGGAAATCACACAATCTCCGGGCGGAGGCCGCCAACTGGCCCTGGGTGGCGGCGGATAGCACAATCAAAGTCTCCGCCGTGCAGTCTGGCGGCCCAGGGGCCTGGTATTCTTCAACCACCAGGTGCCCGCCGGAACCCGTGGCGCCAAAGGCGTTGATCAGGGCGCGCCGGCGAACCTGGCCGCCCTCCTCGTTCACGGTCCACGGAACCACCGCGCCGGGGATTTTCAACACCGTATGCTGCCACTGCACCAAGGGATTGGCGGGCTGGAATTGGAGGGTGGGGAAAATCTCCCGGTGCTGGAATTGCAGGAGAACCTTGGCCAGTTGCGACATCGCCGAGGCGGATTCCAAATGGCCGAGGTTCGCCTTGAGGCTCCCCACATGGATGGTTGATTGGCGCGCGCCCCCGGCGCCGAAAACTTCCTTGATCGCGGCGGCCTCCGCGGCGTCCGCCATCCCCGCGCCCGGCGCGGCCGCCTCAATGTAGCTGATGTCACTGGCGGACAGACCCGCTTTTTCCAGCGCCTCCCTCATCGATTCCGCCTGGCGCTGCGCGCCCGGCAGGCCATAACGGCTGGTGCGGCCGCTGTGGCTGATCGCGGTCCCCAGGATCACGCCCCGAATCGCATCCCCGTCCCGCACGGCATCGCTTAAAGGCTTAAGGAGGACCACGCCAACCCCTTCCCCGGCCACCCAGCCATTGGCTTGCAGGCCAAAGGGATGGCATTCCTCATCCGCGCTGAGCAGCCCGGAGGCCGATAGCACCCATTGGTGATAGGGATGCGCCATGAGGTTCACCCCCCCCACGAGGGCGGCTTTGCATTCGCCCGTGGCAAGGCTTTGGCAGCCAAAATGGAGCGCGGTCAAGGCCGAGGAGCAGGAGGTGTTCACCGCCACGCTCGGCCCCTTGAAATTGAAGAAAAACGAAACCCGGTTGGCGATCGAGGAATGATGCGCGGATACGGCTTCTCCCGGCTGGACGGGCGGCCAAACCGCGGGGCGGAAATGCTGGTAGTCATCCCACATGGCGCCCACAAACACCCCGACCCGGCCGGCGGTGCGATTCAACTCCGCGCCGGTGTAACCGCTATTTTCAAGGCATCCCCAAGCCGCCTCCAGCAGCAACCGCTCCTGCGGATCCATCGTGCGGGCTTCGGCCGGCGTGATCTGGAACAACAAAGAATCAAAACAATCCACCTCCTCCAGGAATCCGCCCCAATGGCGCAACGCCGGTGGGTGTCCGTTGGCCCCCTGGCCAGTCCGGTAAGTGCCTGATGGATCGAAAAGCAGCTCTTTAAAGCTGCTCTTGCCCGCTTTCAGATTCCTGGCCAGCGCCGGCCCATCCTCCGCCCCGGGATACCGCCCGCTGATGCCCACCACAGCGATGGCCTCGCGCACAGGCGCCGGTGGCCGGGGCAATTCCCCGGTTGCGGGCTTCGCTACCGGCTGCGGCGCATCCTGCCCAATCGCCAGCGGATCCCACGGTATCGGACATTCCGGAGCGACTTCGCCACCGACGAAGCTGTGCAGGAACACATCTTCGGGATCCAGTTTGAAATCTTCCCGGATCTTCTCGTATCTCATCCCTCCGATCGGGCATACCCCCACGGCAAACTCCGCCTGCCGGTCCAGCAACAACTGCCCGATGTAACCGGATTCCAGCAGTGAGAAATAGGTGCTGTCCCCGCCCAATAATGGCTTCAGGCTGGCGGTGGGGCCGGCCAGGAACAGGCAGAATTTCGAGGACTGATAATGCTTCCGGTTGAAGGGAGTATAGCAGGACTTCAAGTCCGCTGACAGGGCAGGCGCCACCCGCTCCAGCTGGTGCCGGGAGCCATCGTAACGATACAAACCCCCGGGAATGCCCTCCACACCGCCGGTCTTGATATAGGCAAACACCTTCAGCGCATGCGGGCCGGCCACGGAGGGATACAAATACCGCGCAAATCCCCGCCGGCTGTCCGCTGCCAGCAGGGCCATGAACCGGCTGAAGCGTTCAAAGGCGACTGGCGCATCGCGGTAAACGCGCTTCGCCGATCGCAACCGATAATAACCCGCATCGGCCTCCCATGTTTTCAGAGCAATGGTCTTCGTGCCGGGCGGGAAACGCCGCAAATGGAGCTTCTGCCGATGCAGCTCCTCTTTCTGCTCCGGGGTTGGCAGGCCATCGCCCATGCCTTCGGCCTGCAGGAATTGGGTGAAGGCCCCTGCTTCCGGGCCTGGGAAAACATTTGCGCGAGCTTCCGGAGCATTCCTGCCCGCCCAATCCACCGCCCCACCGGATTCGTTCTCCTGATTTTGGCCGGCGTCCGCTCCCCCCAGCAAACAGTGGATGAATTGATGCGCTGGCTCGAGCTGGAAACCTCCGCGAATCGCTTCGAACTCAATCCAGCCAACCGGGCGCAGGCCCAATCCAAAGCTCACCTGATGTTCCATCAGCGCTTGCGCCATATACCCCGCCTCAACCACCGCCAGCACCGGGCTTGCATTGCCATACATGGATTGGATGGCATCCATCTGCGCGATGAGGAAAAGGACGAAACCCGCCTTGGAAAACGCCTCGCGGTCAGAGGGTTCAAACACGGAAGCCCCAATCCGCGGCCCCGGCTCAAGGGCATAAAGACGGTGTTCCTCGGGGTGATAATAGTAATATCCTTCCGGCATCCCTTCGACCCGATTCTCCCGGATGAAGAGGCAAGTCTGGACCGCTCTCAATCCACCGGCGGAGGAGTAAAGGTATTGGGGGCCGCTGCGGCGCGCATCGCACCCCAGCAAAGTCAGCAATCGCCCGAGCGCCTCCCCCGGCACTGGCTGGCCCGAAAACTGGCGGATCGCCGCGCCTTGGATATAGGCCTCATCCTTGAATCCGGCCGCTGCCAGGGAAATCGTGGACAACTGGGCTGATTGATCACCCCGCAAGGCGCCGCCTCCACCATCGGAGGCAGCATCCTGGGGCAGACCGATCGCCGGTTGGCCGGTACTCCGCTGCACATACGCGGCAATAGCCTGCACCGTTGGGCTATCCAGGAAGACATCCAGGGGGACCACCACCCCGTATTGGGCCTGGATGTAATCAACCGCCTGCACCATGGTGAAAGAAGTGGCGCCCAGGTCGAACAGATCCCCGGTTTCAGGTATGGAACCAGCACCCAGAGCCCGTTGAAATAGGCCCCGCAAATCCGCAGCGATCTCCGCGTCAGCCAGTTGGGTGAAGACCTTCTCCGCGGCATGCCGGTCACCACCCATATTCCGTTCGGCATTTTCCACCGCTCCCCTGGCCGGCGGCTCCACCGCTTGCTCTGCCGCCCCGGATTTCAGATGCGCAGCTGAATCCTCCGCCAGCGGCCAGGGAAGCGCTGCGCGATCCAGCTTGCCATGCCCGTTGACAGGAAATGCCGCCAGCACCACAAATTGATTGGGCACCATGTATTGAGGAAGCTTCCGTTTGAGGAAATCCCTTGCCTCTTTGACGGAAAGAGATTGCTGGCGGGAAACAAGGTAAGCCACCAGTTTGGGGTCATCCGAATTTTCTTCGCGCACCAGCACCGCGGCATCTTCCACGGCTTGATGCCCGCGCAAGGCCTCCTCGATTTCGCTCAATTCAATGCGGAATCCGCGCAGTTTGACCTGAAAATCCAGGCGGCCGAGGTATTCAACCTGGCCATCCGGCAGCACGCGCGCCTTGTCGCCGGTGCGGTAGAGCCGGGCGCTGGCATCGGTTGAAAAGGGGTCTTTTAGGAAACGCTCCCGGGTCAGTTCCGGGCGGTTTAAATAGCCTCTGCCCACACCGATCCCGCCAATGAACAATTCCCCGGATTCGCCCGTGGGGAGGGGGCGCAGATCCTGGTCCAGGATGTGGATGGCCGTCCGGGCTATGGGGCTGCCGATGGGCACCTTCTGGTCGGGCCGACCGGCACATTCCCAATAGGTCACATCCACTGCCGCCTCGGTCGGCCCGTATAGATTGTGAAGCTTTGCCGGCAGCTTCTCGAGGCACTGCTTCATCAAGCTGTATGAAAGCGCCTCGCCGCTCGCAAAAACGTGCCGCAAACTCGCACCTTGGGCCACCCCATCCTGGCGCAGAAAGAACCGGAGCATGGAGGGCACGAAATGGCAGACGGTGATGCCCTCCGCCTGGATGAGGTCCTTCAGATACCGGTTGTCCTTGTGGCCGCCCGGTTTCGCCAATATCAGGCTGGCCCCTGAAATGAGGGGAAGAAAGAACTCCCACACCGACACGTCAAACGTATAGGCCGTTTTCTGCAATATGCGGTCTTCACCCGAAATGCCGTAATGATCGCGCATCCACAACAGACGGTTGCAGATGGAGGCATGCTCGATCAGGCACCCCTTAGGCAGGCCGGTCGATCCTGAAGTATAGATCACATAGGCCAGGTCGCGCGGCCCGGCGGCCGCCAGGGGATTCCCCTCGGGCAGGCCGGAAAACAACTCCCGCTCCTCATCCAGGCTCACAGCCGTGACCGCTAAACCGGCGAGCGCACTGGCCGCTGCCGAATGAGTCAAAACCAGGGTAATCCCGGCATCTTTGAGGATGAATCCCAGGCGTTCCGCCGGGTAATCCGGAGCCAATGGCAGGTATGCCCCCCCGGCTTTCAGGATCGCCAGCAAGCCGACCACCAGTTCCAGGGACCGTTCCATCAACACGCCCACGAGGACGTCCGGACCCACACCCAGATCCCTGAGATAATGAGCACACCGGTTGGCTCGTTGATTAAGCTCCGCATAGCTCAAGACCTCCCCGCCAAACCGGACGGCGGTGTCTTCCCGGCGCTGCTCCACGGCCTGCTCGAATAAATAGTGGAGTCCCGCCAGGGAAGGGTCTCCCATCACACCCCCGGGGGCTTCCCTATTCTGAGATTCGCGCTCGCCGGTCATAGAGTCACACTCCCCAGCATAGCAGCGGAGGCAGTTCCCGGTAAACGGATTTTGGATGCCTCATGCACCAGCGGCAGCAAATGTTTTGCTTCCCACCAGGCCTCGTGATTGGCCAGCCCGGACAGGATCTGATGGTAGTCCTCGAACATCTGCTCGATTAATCCATCGGCATAAACGCCCTGTGCCACGTCCCAATAAAGGCCCAGCTTATCGCCATATTCCGCGCTGATATTGTCCAGGTGGACCTGGGAGGTGCGGCTTGAGGAACGGCAAAGGCGGATGCCTTCGGGCAACCGGAAGACCGGCTGCGGGCTTAAATCCGTAAAGACCACCGGGAATCGCAATGCCTCACGGCCAGCATTTTTCCTTTTCGCCGCCGCCTTTCTCAGCGCCTTCAAGCCACTCACCGCGCTGTGCGCCAGGTCCGCCTGCACTTGCTGATGATACTGGATCACCCTTGCCTGGAACGTCCCCTCCAACCGCCGCACCGGCAGCCAGCACATGGCCGTGAAGTCGCCCACGACACGGTAAATCTCCGGGTGCACGGGCGGCCGTTGCCAGCAGGGCATGACGAGCGTGAATGGCTGGCGGCCTGCGCGGTCCCACAGCACCTCGGCGAAGGCCGCGAGGAGAATCATGGCGGGGCGCACCGCGAGCTCGTTCGCCTTGCCCACGAGCCGGTCCCACCCTTCGAGCATTTCCGACCGGCGGCTGGTTATCCCCGGGGAATCCCCTGCCCCGCCCGGCAGGACCGGCCCCGGCGGGAGGTCCGAAAATTTGCCAGCCCAGTATTCCGCGGCGGCGGCCTGCCCCCCGTTGCGCGCGAACGCCCCCTGGTAACGCAGGTAATCGCTGAAGGCGATCTCCGGAGCGGCCGGCGCTTTTGTGGGATCGAGGTAGGCTTGGAACAGCTCCTCGGCGATAAAATCGATGCTCGCAGGATCGGCGATGATCATGTCCACGCAGAGATGCACCCGCGTTTGGCCGCCCCGCAAGCGGGAAACCCGCAATTCAAAGAACGGCCATCCGTTGAGCGGGCACATCCTGGCCATCATCTCCCGCTCAATGGCTGCCAGGGCCTCAGCGAGCTGGTCCTCTTCAAGCCCGGCCAGATCCTGCACACTGATGGAATAAGCCGGCGCCGCATCGAGCAACTGCTGCGTGCCATTGGCATTGATCGTGGCCGCGAGCATGGGATGGGCTTCGATCACACGCCGCCAAGCCGCCTCCAAGCGGGCCACCTCCAGCTCGCCGGCCTCGAAATCCAAATAGACGTTGGAGGGGGTTTGCGAGCCATGCTTGCTCCGCCCGAAGGCGTAGGCTTGTTGCTGATCGGTGAGCGCAAACGGTTTATGGCGGTCTTCCGGATGGGCTTGCAGGGGTGGCTTCGGTCCGGTGGCCTGCAGGCCGGATTGCCACTGGCTGCCTTCCCATGAGCTATCATTCGCCGCCGCATTTTCCAGGAACCGGCAATAACTTTGGAACCAGGCATCGATCACTCCGGGCGCGAAACATTCCTTGGCCGCATCCCAGCTGAAATGCAGTTCTCCGGCTTGCTCGTAAAGCTGATGGTCCAGGTAAACTTGCGGCGTCTGCGTCACGGAAAAGGTGAGATCTTTTAACAGGGTCTCCTGCATCCCCGCCCGGCTGCCGAGCATCGACGTGAATACCACGGGCAACGCCATATTGCCCGGAATATGGCGCCGGCGCTTCAGCTCCCGCAGCACGCGAATGCCGCTGACATTGTTGTGGTCCAGGTCTTCCCACAGTTGCCGCTGGGTCTGGCGAATCCGGTCCGGCAGGCTCTCGTGCGCGGGCGGCTCAGCCACAAAAATGCTGGTGGAGATAAAGGGCCCAAGGATTTGATCCACCTGGGGATGGATCGGCATCCGGTTGAAGAAAGTCAGGATCAGGGAAAAGGTCTTTTCCCGGCATTGGGCGCGCAAGCTTTCGGTAAAAAGCCCAAGCACCAAGGCCGTCGGCGACACGTTGATCGATTCCGCCCGGCGTTTCAGCGCCGCCCAGCTCGGAGCGTTCAACCTTCCCTCCAACCGGGAGCAACGATGCGGCACCGCGCGGCTGGCGGCCTGATCATTTGCGAAACCTGGCAACTGCGGTCCCGCAGGCATTTCCCGCAGCTTGCCCAGCCAGTATTCAAGGTCCTTCTGTGCCCGGGCGGATTCGGCAAAGCCTTTGGTGGCCAGGACATAATCGCGAAACGAAAGCTCCAGGCGGGGCAGTGCGAGCTGGGGATCCTCGTAAAACTGCAGCCATTGCTGGAAGAGCAAATCAATGCTCAAGGCATCCACGATCAGCTCATCGATGCTGAAGTGGATGAAGCGTTTATCCGGGAGGATGCTGATCTGGATGTCAAATAAAGGCCATTGTTCGGGATTATAGATCCGGTGGGACATTTCCTCCCGCGTCCGGCCCAGCCGGTCCGCCTGCTGCTTAAGGTCCAGGCGCCGCAGATCCACGGTTCGGAAGCGATAGAGTGCAGTTTCCTCCAGAATGCGCTGGGTGCCATCAGGCAAAATCACCGCCCGCAGCATATCGTGACGCTGCACCAACCGGTTCCACGCTGCGTTCAGCCGGTAAACATCCAATTCCTGCCTGCCAATCTCAAAATAAATATGGCAGCCCGTGCGATCCTGCCCGCCGATTTTCCGCCCCAAGTAAAACGATTCCTGAATATCACTCAACGGAAAGGGCTGATGCCGGTCCCCGAAATTTGCAACCAGGACTGGCTGCATTTTCACTTTCCGGCCGTTGCCCCCATTCCCGGACAAGTGGCGCTCAACTGCTTTGCCCACCAAAGGCTGGAGTTCGGTCTCGATGAGATTAATGCTCTGGTACACGTTTAAGGTGGCAATCGGAACCTCCACCTCGAACTCCTGCTCCAATTTGGATTTCAGGCTGACTGCGTCAATCGAGGTAAACCCAAGACTGTTCAGCGCCTTGGCCAGCGGCAATTCAGCGGGATCCAGCCCCAGCAGCGTGGAAATCTCCGCCTTTAAGAAAGTGCCGAGACCGTTCGTGCCAGCGGTGATCGGCCTTTGAGGCAGGCGTTCGGGCGCCGGGGCAACTTCCAAGGCACGCGTGCTTCCCGTTTCCTGCAACCAACAGCGCCTTCGTTCAAAAGGATACGTCGGCAAATTCACAATCACCGGGTCCAGGCCATGATAAAGCGGCTCCCATCGGACGTCGCCTCCCCGCACCCAATACGTGGCAAGCTTCTCCAGCACCCTCCCGGCCAGCCATTCACTGAGGATCATGCTCCCGGCAGCCCCGGAGAGCAGTTCGCGGAATGCCGGATCGCTTTCTTCGGTGTTGCCCATGAATACCGGGAAATTCAGCGCGGGCTGCCCCTCGTTTCGGAAGTGCTCTGCCAGTCCTTCGAGATTCCGGACCAGCTCCTCCAATGAGTTGGCGATCAGGGCCGCACGATGTTCCATCGGCTCCCGCCCCACGTGCAAGGTGTAAGCCACACCGGCCAGCCGGATTGCCGGAACCTTCTTAAGGAACTCGCCAAGATTGCGCACCTGGGCTTCCAATCGGCCCCGATTCCGCGCCGAAAGCACAATCAGCCAGGGCCCGCTGGCAGAAGCGGCGGCTTCCGCCACCGGCTGGCTGGCCGGATACTCTTCGAGGATCAGGTGCCCGGTCGAACCGCCGGCGCCAACCGAGCTGATCAACGCCCGCCTGGGGTAAGTCCGGTTTGCATCACCAGCCATCCCCGCCGGCGGCCGCCACTCGCTTGCTTGCTCCGGGAGATAAAACGGGGTCTCCGGGAATACGATATTGGGATTGGTCTTTCCGGCCTTGATCGCAGGCACCAGCCAGCTGTGCCGCATTTGCAGGACCACTTTGGACAACTGCGCCATCCCGGAGGCCGCCTCCGAGTGGCCGAGGTTGGCTTTCACCGAGCCGATCGGGATCGTGCCCCGCTCCTGGATATGCCTGGCCAAAGCATTGGAGAGCGCCTTGACCTCAATGGCGTCTCCTAAAGGAGAACCATTGGCCGAGGCTTCCACGTAGCCGATGGTCCGGGGATCGACGCCAGACCACCGGAGGCAATCCTCCGCCGCCCGGGCTTGAGCCTGTGGATTGGGAACGCCAAATCCACCCGACTGCCCGCTATGGCTCGCAGTCACCGCCTTGATCACCGCCAGGATCGGATCCCGGTCCTGAATGGCGTTCGCCAATGGTTTAAGCAGCACCGCCCCCACCCCTTCAGCCGGAAGATAGCCATCCCCGTCCGCAAAACTGCGGCTGCCCGGATGGGAACCCATCAACTTGGCGGCGGTCAGCCCGGTAAATTTATGGGGATGAATGGTGAGGTTGACGGCGCCTGCGACCGCCATGGACACGAGCCCGCTGCGCAGGCTTTCACACGCCATCTGGATCGCCGCCAGCGACGACGAACACATGGTGTCCACCGCGATGCTGGGGCCTTGGAAATCGAAGAAATAGGAAACGCGATTGGCAATTCCGCTGAATGAGGATAGGGACACGATCGCTTCGGACAGGGGATCCGATGGGATCGCGTGATACTGTTGATACATGGCGCCAACATAGACCGCCACCCGCCCCTGGTGGCGCTCGCGCAGCTTTTCTTTGGTATAACCGGCGCTTTCCAGCAGGTTCCATACAGTTTCCAGAAACAAACGCTCCTGGGGATCCACCAAGCCGGCTTCGCGCGGTGAGATGTTGAAGAAAAGTGGATCAAACAAATCCACGTCCTCAATAAAACCGCCCCACTTGCTGGCGTGGTCCCCGGGCCGCTGCGCATCCCCGGTGTAATGCTTGCGCCAATCCCAGCGGCTGGCGGGAACCTCCGTGATCGAATCCCGGCCTTCCACCAGGTTCTTCCAAAATTGATCAAGATCGGCCGCCTGCGGATAACGCCCCGAAAGCCCGATGATGGCAATATCCGTCGGATTGACATCCGGCGCCACCGTGGGCGCAGCCGGCTGGGGATTCTCCCGTGGCGGAGCGGGAACCAGCGCCGTGGCTGCCGCCTGGATTCCGGTCAATTTCCGAAGCTTATCCCGGTGCTTTTCCAGAAAGTATTGCGCCAGCTCCTGCACGGTCTGGTATTCGAAAAACAACGTCTTGGGCAGGGATCCAAACGAGGTCTCCAGGCGGTTCGTCAGCTGGACCGCCAGGATTGAATCCACGCCGTAGCGCTCGAATTTTTCCTGGTCCTTCATCCGCTGCACCGGACGCTCCAATGCCGCCGCAAGTTCCCGCCTCAACCATTCCCGGGCGGAGGCTGCCAGGCGGGTCGTGTCCTCCACGGCGGAAGGCCCGGAATCCAAATCCTCCGGCTGGCGGCTGGCCAAGCCATCCACATAGGCGCGGATGCGCTCACGATCACCACACAGGACCGCGATGCGGGGCGAATGGCCGGCCATTGAGGCATAAAAGGCGTCAAGCCCCTCCCCCTGTTCGAGGGGGACAAAACCCGTCCGCCCGGTCATTTCCTTGACCAGCGCGGCCTCCACCCGCATCCCCCCTTCTTGCCACAGCGGCCAGTTGAGGGAAAGCGTGAGGCCCTGCCGAAGCCCGCTGGAAACCAGCCCCTGACGATATTCCGCGAACTCGTCGAGGAAGGCATTGGCGGTGGCATAGTCAGCCTGGCCGGCACTTCCCAAAATCCCGGAGATCGACGAGAAGACCACGAAAAAGTCCAACTCCGCCGCGCTGAGGGCCCGGTCCAGGTTGACGGCTCCCATGACCTTGGGGGCCAGCACCTGCTGGAATTGGGCGGGGGACTTCCGGAGGATGAAATCATCCTTGATGATGCCCGCGGCGTGCAGCACTCCGTTCAGCTGGCCCACCTCGTCTTTGATCCGCGAAATCAGCGCCGCCACCTCAGCGGCATTGCCCACATCAACGCGGCGGTAAACGCAGCGCACACCCAGCGCCTTCATCCGCGCGCCGAATTCAGGGCCCGCCTCGGAGCGCCCGGCCAGGATCACCTCCGCGTTTTTCACCCGGCGCCCGATTTCAGCGGCGAAGATCAATCCCAACGCCCCGGCGCCGCCGGTGATGAGATAAATGCCTCCATCCCGCCAGGGAATTCGCGCGCCAACCTCCGCCACCGGGAGGTCGTCCCAGCGCAGCACTTCCCGTTTCCCATCCCGATAGCGGATCTGAACGGCCTCCGGGCAGCGGGCGTTTTCCAGGAGGAGGGCAGGCAAATCCTGCCGGGGTGTCCCTTCATCGACGCCAATGATTTGGGCAAAGACGGCCGGATTTTCCAGGCAGGTGGTGCGCAGCAGCCCGGAGAGGCCTTGCAAGCACGCGGCATCCTGCGGTTGGCGAACCACCACCTGCAGGAGAATATTGCCCTTGGGTTTGCCCTCCAGAATGGTCCGCACCTTCTGGAACACGGCTTCCGCAGCTGCTGCAAAACGACGGGCGGGGCACTCCTGCTGGGTTTGAACCTCGAGCCATCGGTAGCCGTTGCGGACCAGATCCACGCTGCCATTCTGCAGCGGCAGACCGCACACCACCACATGGCATTCCTCGAACCGCGGCCGGGCTCGGTCCCCAGCCACTTCGGCAGCCACCCAAACCGGGCGGGCCAGCCAGGTCTCCCCAGCCCTGGGTACACTGGCGCGGGCCAATCCGCCAGCCCGGCGCGAGAAGAGCCCCTCCAAGCGAAACTGAATTTGCCCATCCAGATCGCACAATTCGATATCCAGCGTTTCGGTTTCAGCCGCAGCGGCCCGTTCGTTCCGTTTCGTGATCCGGGCCCACATTTCGGCGCTGCAATGGCCTGGCATTTCCAATCCCTGGAGGGCAAAAGGCAATAAAAACGCACCCTCCTGGCCCGTTGTGTGGCGGTCCTGCAGGCCGAATCCAACGGAGGCATGGATGGCTGCGTCCAACAGGCTGGGATGCAAAACAAACCGATCCAGGGTGCCACTCACTGAACCAGGCAGCGAGAGTCTCGCCAGCACGCCATCCGGGCCGGCAAACAACTCCACGATCCCTTGGTGGCTTGGGCCATAGGCAATCCCCAGCCGTTCAAGCTCCGCGTAACACTCCCGGGCTCCAAAGCGAAGAGGATACTTCCCGGCCTGGAGTGCCACCGCCAGCGAAGCGCCCGCTGCGGCCGGCTTCGGCCTCACTGCGGCTCCCTGGCACAGCAAAACCATTTCCGAATCCGGGGTCTGGCCGGAGGTGGAAATATCGAAATGCACCTCTTCCCCCTGGCCCTTGCGCAAATCGATTTGCAGCGAACGAGGCTGATCCCCCACTTCAAAAGGCCTGGGCCACGCGATGTGCTCCAGGCGGAATTGGGATGGCAGGCCCGCCGCCTGGGAGACGGCGGCCCGGGCAATTTCAAGGCAAACCACCCCGGGCAGCATGCGGCGGCCCTGCACCACATGGTCCGCCAGGAAGAATTCCTGGCCGGTGAAGGTGGTGCGGTAGCGCTGGCCATTCAGGGTGGAGACATTCTCGTGCAGCAGGGCATGCAGCCAGCGGGATTCAGCGGGCAATCCGCCAGCCATGGCTCGGGACTCAGGCATCGCTGCGGCCAGCCGGCAAAGCTCGCGGGCAAAGGGATAAGTTGGCAGGCTGATTCTTTTCGGCGCGGGGCCGGCGTGGAGAAGTTTCCAATCCACCGGCCTCCCCTGCACCCAGGCCATGGCCAATTGCGGCAACCGCCGCTCCGCAAGCCATTGGCTGATTGATTCCCCGGATACCCCGTCATCCGGCCTGATTTCCGGCAGCGTCCCTTCGTCCGGAGCAATCCCCGCCCACCAGCCAGCCATGGTTTTGCCGCCGGCCAGCCAGGCCTGCAGCCGCTCCGCCAGCTCCTCCATGGTCCCAACGACACCGGCCAGCCGATGCGGCATAGGCAGGCGTCCCACTTGCAGTGTAAAAGCGAGGTCCGCCAACGAAACCGGCTCGGCTGGTTCGCGCACAAATTTGAGAAAGTTGGCTGCCATCTCCCGCAGGCGGTCATCGCTCCGGGCGGAAAACACCACCAGAAACGGTCCGGCGGAATGCCCTGGCTGCGTGATGGGGGAAACCACGCTCTCTTCCAGGATGGCGTGGGTGTTGGTGCCCCCAAGGCCCAGGCTGCTGAGCCCGGCCCGCCGGGGCCCGTCAGCCCAAACCCAAGCACGCCATTGGTCCACTACGTAGAAAGGGGAGTCCGCGAAAGGAATGGCCGGATTGGGCGCCCGGTAATGAAGCGTAGGAGGCAGCTCCCGATGCTTCAGGCTCAGCGCAACCTTGATGCATCCGGCCAGCCCGGCGGCGGTGTCCAGGTGGCCGATATTCGATTTTACCGAGCCGATGCCGCAATATTGCTTCCGCTCCGTCTGTGCCGCATAAGCCTGGCTCAACGCCGCCACTTCCACCGGATCGCCCAGCTTGGTCCCGGTGCCGTGCGCCTCCACATAGCTGACCGTTTCCGGATGAACGCCGGCCGCGCTCAGGGCTTTTTCAATCACGCCGGCTTGCCCCGTCAGACCCGGAGCGTAAAAACCGGCTTTGTCGGAGCCGTCATTATTTACCCCTATCCCTCTGATTATGGCGTAGATGTGATCGCCATCGCGAACCGCCAGCCCGGCCCGCTTCACCAGCAGCACGGCAACTCCCTCCCCCCCGGCCATGCCATCCGCTGCCGCATCGAAAGCCTTGCATCGCCCATCGCTCGACAGGTTCGTTCCTTCCTGGAACAGGTAACCGATCTTCGAACCGGGAACCAGCGAGGCCGCCCCGACCAAGGCACACCGCGCATCGCCCTGCCGCAGCGTTTGGAAGGCGGTGTGCAGCGCCACCAGCGAAGACGAACAGTTGGCATGGACAGCGTAGCTGGGGCCCCGGAGGCCCAGTTGGTGCGAAATCATCGTCGCCACCGTCCCCGCTTGCGCGAGGAGCCAGGCCACGTAGTTCTCCCCATCGTTCAGATCGCTGTCCGCATTAACCCTGGCGGAAGCGTGAAAGGTGTTGCTCACCGCGGTGAAAACTGCGGCGTCCGCCACCTCGGCAGGGACGTAACCCGCATCTTCGATCGCTTTCCACGCATGCATCAGGAGCAAGCGGCACTGCGGATCCATCAAGGCGGCGTTCCGGGCCGGGATCCGGAAGAAATCCGGATCAAAGCAATCCTTCCCTTCGATGGTCATCTGCACCGGCACAAAGGCGGGATTCCGAGCCAGTGCCTCCGGCACCCCGGCCCGGCGGAGTTCCTCCCTGGAGAAGTAAACCGCGCTATGCACCCCGGATTTGAGATTCGCCCAAAACGCCTGGTGCGTTTCCGCCCCGGGGAATTGGCAGGAAATGCCGATGATCGCGATGGAATCCTGATAATACTCCGGGCAGGGAGCGGGCGCCTGGCGGGCGGGCGGTTCGCTGGCTGCCGCCGGAATGGTTGCGGATGCGGTTTCGGCGGCGCCGGCTTGCAGGGTGGCAACGTGGGCGGCCATCGCCCGGGCGGTTGGGCACCGGAATATATCCGTCGCCGTAAAAGGAACCGCCAGGGTCCGGCTGATGCGTTCGGCGATCATCACCGCGGAGACCGAATCGCCCCCCACGGTGAATAGGGCGTCGTTCGCCCGGAGGTTTTCCACTCCGAGGACATCCCGCCAGATGGCCAGGATGGCCTCCTCCTGGGGTGCCGCCGGGGACGATGGCCCGCCTTGCGCTGGCGCCTCCAACCGGCGGGCCATCAAAGATCTCCGGTCCTTTTTCCCGTTCGGAGTGAGCGGCACCACGGGGAGCGGAACGAAAAATCCCGGGATCATGTAATCGGGCAGATAACGCCGCAAATGAACCTCGATGGCCCCCCGCTGCTCCGCGCCTGGATCAGCCTTCCCATCCGCTGGCACATAGTAAGCCACCAACTGCTTCGCTCCCTGGTGTTCTCTCACGACCACGGCCGAATCCCGGACTGAAGCATGGCGGTTCAGGTGGCTTTCGATCTCCTCCAACTCGATGCGGTGTCCGCGCAGTTTTACCTGGTGATCCGCCCGGCCCAGGTATTTGATCGTCCCATCCTCGCGCCAGCAGGCAAGGTCGCCCGTCCGGTAAGCGCGCTCGCCCGGCATGAACGATAATTCGATGAACTTCTCCACCGTCAACTCCGGGCGGTTCCAGTATCCACGAGCCAATCCGTCTCCGGCTATTAAAAGCTCCCCTGCCACCCCCACGGGCACGGGCTGCCCATAACGATCCACAATATAAATCCGCGTATTGGCAATAGGCCTGCCAATCCCCATCGGAAGGCTGCCTTCGATCCGCTGGACCGTTGACCAGATGGTCGTCTCGGTTGGCCCATACAGGTTCCAGGCCTCCATCCCCCCAGCCATGAACGCCCGGGCCAGATCCTCGGAAAGCGCCTCCCCGCCACAAAAAACCCTTGCCCGCTCCTCGTTGCGCCAGCCGGCATGCAACAGCATTTTCCAGGTGGAAGGAGTCGCCTGCATCACCGTGGGCCTTGCCCGGCGAATGGTTTCCCGCAATTGTTCGCCGTTGCTTGCGCTCGCTGCCGGACATATCCAGCACTGCGCCCCCCTCACCAAGGGAAGGAAAAGCTCCAGGCCGGCGATGTCAAAGCTCAGGTTCGTCACGGCCAGCAGCCGGTCCCTTGGCCCCAAGCCAGGCTCTTTCTCCATGGAAGCCAGGAAATTGGCCAGCGCCCGGTGGGGGATCATCACCCCTTTGGGATTGCCGGTGGTGCCGGAGGTATAAATGAGATAGGCCAGGTGGTCAGGCGTGGCCCGGTTTTCCACGGTCCGCCCCTGGCCGGCATCCGCGATCTCCCGCCACTGCCGGTCCAGCTCGATGGTTTGGCGATTCCCGCCCGCGCTGGCCTGCACGTTCCAAAAGGCGAGCCTGGAAGCCAATGCGCTCTGCGTCAGCAAAATCGTGGCCCCGCTATCCCGCACCATGAAAGCCAGCCGTTCTTCGGGGCAGCCCGCATCGAGCGGCAGATAGGCTCCGCCCGCTTTGAGGATGCCCAGCAACGCCACCACCATTTCCGGGGAACGATTCACGTGGAGCGCCACCGGCTGATCGGGCCGCACCCCGAGCCGCTGGAGATAACACGCCAGCACATCGCTGCGCTGATCCAGCTCGCCGTAAGTGGTGGATTGCCCCTCAAACCACACCGCCGGAGCATCCGGAGTTTTCCGGGCCTGGCGTTGGATCCATTCGTGAACGCAGGCCGTGCGGGCATATTCGCTGCGCGTATCGTTCCACCCAGCCAGCAATTGTGCCGCTTCGTTTTCGCCTAGCATCGGGCAGCCACCCGGCCTCCGGCCGGGGTCGGCAATGACCGACCCCGCCAGGTTGAGGAAATGCTCCGCCATCCGGTGAACGAATTTTCCTCCCAGGACCGAAGGATCATACTTGAAATGCACCTCCATCCGATCCGCCAACTCCACCACCTCCAGGACCAGATCCAGCTCTCCCGCCTGGCGCGGATTTTCCAACTGCTCCACAGGCAGGCACTGCTGGTAGCGCCGCTCCCAATCGAGCTCCGGCAGGAATGATTGATACTCGAAGCCGGCCTGCACGATGGGATTCGATTCGCCATTGGGGGTGAGCCCCAAGGCCTGGACCATCCTTGGAAACGGGTAAGCCGCATGATCGATTCCCACGGCCAATGTATTCTGCAGGCTTCGCACCAAGCCGGCAAAGTTGTGTTTCGACACTTCCCGGGTCCGAATGGGCAGCAGGTTGATGAAATATCCCACCAGGTTGGCGTAGCGATCATCCGGCCGGACCTGTGCCACCACGCCCACGGATACATCATCCTCCCCCGAATAGCGATGGAGCATCACCTGCAACAAGCCCAGAAATACCGTTGGCAGGCTGGCGCGGTGCGCCCGGGCCAGTGCCTTCAGCCCATCCACCAAACCGTTGGGCAACACTACCGATACCAATTCCCCCGGCCCTCCCCGGCCCTCTGGCGCAGGGGGTTCCGCGGTCAACCGCAAGGTGGGCAACAGGCCCGAGAGTTGCTCTTTCCAGTAGGATTCAAGCCGTTTTCCAGATTCTCCCGCAAGCTGGTCTTTTTCCCAAAGGACGAAATCGCCGAAATGAACTTCGCTGGGTGCGGATGCAAACGGAATCCCCTGAGTGCAGGCCAGGTAGGCGTCCAAAAGGGTGGTCATCACCGGGCCAGAGGACAAACCATCCATCACCAAGTGATGCGCCACCAGCAGCACCACGGACTCCTTCGGGGAACAATGGACAAGATGGAACCGGATCAAGGGGCCTTCCTCCAGCGTGAATGGCGCCCGCAGCCGGTCCCTTAACAGATCCCCGATGGACGCGGCCCCCGTTTCCGCCATTTCGAGTTCTTCAAACTGGAACGATGCGCTGGCGGGTTCGTGGACTAATCCACCATCACGCTCCCGGATCGAACACCCCAAAAGCGGATACCGGTCAAGGAGTGCCTGGCAGGCTTTTCGCAGCTGCCCGCCGTCCAGGCGCTGGAAAACCCGGATGCCGATGGGCACGTTATACGCGGCCATCCCCGGACGCATCTTCTGCAGCGCCCACAAGCCCCGCTGGCATTCGGATAACGGACACTCCCACTGGCTGAACGCGCCCTTCCCATCCTGGGATCGGGCGGCGGTTTCGCTGCTCCCCTGGCCCTCCACCTTGGAGGTGAGAAATTGTGAAAAAGCCTCTATGGTTGGATTCTCCAGCCAGTCCTGCAAGCCAACGGTGGCGCCAAAGGATCGGGCCAGCCTTTGCGCCAATCTCAATCCCATGAGAGACCCAATGCCATAATCCATGAAGTGTTTCCCTGGATCGATCTCCGAGGTGGCGCAACCCAGCTCCTCAGCCACCATCGACGCCAGGCGCGCCTTCACCTGCTCCACCAAGGGCTGTCCCGGCGCCGGAGCTGGCAGTGTCCGGGTGGTTTCATCCACCCAACACTCACACGGGTCGAAGGGATATTCCGGCAGAGAAATGCGGCGCACGGATATTCCCCGATGCAAATCGTTCCACGATACAGCTCCCCCACCGGCCCAATGCCGTCCCCAAGCGATCAGATCACCCAAGGGTGGAGGTGTGGCATCCTGATGCGTTGCGCGCCCTTGGCAGACGAAAGCCGGTGGGGCGCTGCCCGGGGTGAGCTGGCAGGCAAGCCCGCTCCCTAGCTGCTCCAGAGAGTCAACCACCATTGCCAGCCGGCAGTCCAAGGCGTCCCGGCCAACCTGCAAAGTGTAGGCCAGGTCTGCCAGGTCTTGATCCGGATGCTTTTCGATCCAATCCAGCAAGGCTCCCGCCACCTGGGCCAGCTTGGCCTCCGTGGGTGCCGATAGAACCACAAGCGCGAGCAGCGGGGCCGATCGCACCGGGCCTGGCTGCCGCACGTATTCCTCAATGAGGACGTGGGCATTATTCCCACCCATGCCATATGCGTTGAGGCCGGCCACCCGCGGCGGTCCGGTCCGCGGCCAGGGTATGGCCCGCGTGGCCAGCCCACACGGATGATCATCCAAATTCAATTCGGGATTGGCTTCCGTGAATCCGTAAATGCCATGGATGGTCTGGATCTGGATGGCCCGGATGATCTTAAACAAGGCACCCAGGGAAGAGGCGGCTTCCATGTGGCCCAACATCGGCTTGAGGCATCCCACCAGGCAGCCTCCCGGTTTCATGACCACTCCCTGCTCTTTGGCCACCGCCTTTAAAGCCAGACCAAAGGCGCGCCATTCGGCAATATCCGCCAGCGGGTGCCCCATCCCCTGGGCCTCAATGTATCCCAGCCGGCGCGGATCCAATCCAACCTGCTCGCAGCAGGCGCGGATTAATTCAGCCTGCGCAAAAGGATCCGGCGCGGTGCGCGAAGCCCCGCCCCGCCCATTATGATTCACGGCGCTATTCTTGATCACCGCGTGGATTACGTCCCCATCGGCCTCAGCCTGCGCCAGCCGCTTCAGCAACACGCAGGCCACTCCCTCGGCGCGCAGATACCCTTGCGCCCCCCGGCCAAAGGAATGAATGGCGCAAGCCGGGCTGAGCAGGTTCATGCCTGAGAGCTGGATGAACGGCGCCGGACTCAGGATCACGTTGGCGGCGCCAACCACGGCCGCGGCAATCTCGCCAGCCCGCAAACTCTGGACCGCCCGGTTCAGGGCCACCGCCCCACCGGCGCACAAGGCGTTGACGAACTCGCTCGGCCCGCGAAAATCGAAGCTGTGGGAAATCCGGCTGGCGATCAGGTTCGCTCCCTCATCGATACCCGCTCCTGAGCCGCCATCCCGCTCCCGCACCAGCGCGGCGTATTCATTTTCCTCACCGGCCATAAAAACCCCGGTCCGGGTGCCTCTCCACGAGCGGGGAGCGTATCCGGCGTTTTCCAGCGCGTGATAGGCCGCCATCAGCAGCAACCGTTCCCGTGGATCCATCGTTTTGGCCTCCCCGGTGGATATGCCAAAGAAACCGGGATCGAAACTTCGGATATCCGGGATAAACCCTCCCCACTTGGAGCGGCTCCGCTCCGGATCCCCACCCAGCGGGTCATACATTCCTTCCCAATCGAAACGATTCCGCGGTATCTCCTCGAGCAGGCAGCGTTCCTCGTCCAGTGCCTTCCAGAATTCCCGGATGGACATGCACCCCGGAAAATACCCGGCCAACCCAACGATGGCGATCGGCTCTGGCAGGCGCGCAGGCTCCAAGGGAACCGGCGCCGGAGCTTTGGCCGCGCCTTTCATCGCCGCCTCGATCCGCTGCAGTTGTTCACTCGTGTTCATGCCCGGGCTACTGGCCATGCTGTCCGTTTTGAGATTGGAGGTGCGCCACCAGGGATTCAACCGTCGGCGAATCCACCAGCCAGCCGGGGTCCACCTCACACCGGAGTTCCTTGCCGAGGCGGTTGGAAAACACCATCGCCGAAATGCTGTTCAATCCATAGTCTTGAAACGGGGTGGCATCATCCAGTTCCTGTATCTTTAGCACGTCAAAGAGATGCCGGCGAACCACCGTGGCCAGCGATTCCCCGCCCTTCCCATTGCCCGGTTTTGGCAGCACGTCCATGGGGAACAGGAGATTATGGATGCGCGCGACCCGGGGGGCATCCAAATCCTTGAGTTTGTCAAAGGCAGCAAACTCACCCAACGCATCCGGCGAAAGCGCAACTCCGGGACCGCGCTCCGACTCCCAATGGTCTAATTGGCGATCCAATCGTTCCAGAAAAGTTGGGCCGCTTGGGGGCGCGGGCCGCCGCCCCGCCCCGCCCCGCGGGCTCCACAACAATTCCGGCCGTGCCGCCTCGAACACTCTGGCGTTCAGGTGGCAAGGCAAAACCCAACTCCGGTTGGGCACGCCCATGGCGAGGTCAAAAAGCCGGCATCCTTCCCGGGCCGAAAAGGAATCCAATCCAACTTCCCCAAGGCTTTGTTCCAACCGGTCCCGGTCCCCGGGGGACATCCTGGCGGCGTAGCCCACGTCATTCCAATCCACCCAGGAAATGGTCCGATACCGCGTGCGCCGCAGCTGTTGGAATTGGTAAGCCGCAAAATGGTCCGCAAAAGCGTTGGCCATGGCGTAGTCGCTCAAGCCGCGCGCCAGCCGTGGAATCAGGCCCGATAGCGAGGAGAAGGTGACAAAAAAATCAAGGCCATCATCCTGGAACAATTCGTGCAGCCCTTCCAACCCATCCATTTTCGGCTCCATCACTTTTTGGATCGCCTCCATATCCCGCGCGACGAAAGCCCGGGAATTCAACTCCGGATAGGCCCCGGCACTGTGGATGATGCCCCGGATGGGCCCGCATTCCGTTCGGACCTGATCGAAAAAGGCCCGCAAGGCTGGCAGGTCCGTCAAGGGACCGGAATGCACCCGCAGCTCCTCCAAGCTGCGGTCCAGCTCCATCAGCTGCTTCAGTTTATCCCGCTCCGCCGCAGACAATCCGTTTTCCCGGACCATCCGTTCCCAATCCTTCCTGGATGGCAGCGGCTGGATGCCCAGCAAGGCCAGCTTGCGGGCCCCCTTCAAGGCCAGATGCCGGGCGATTTCCAAGCCGATGCCCCGGGTGCCGCCCGTAATCACATAAACCGCATCCTCACTGAGGTTCAGCGGGGTTTCCTCTCCCGGAAGGTTTTCAGCGACCAGCTCCGGCACATACCGCATCCGGTCCCGATAACAAACCTCAACCTCCCCGCTGGTGGAACTGAATTCAGCTTCAACCACTTCCCGAAGCCAGCCTGGATCCTCAAAGCCACCTTGATCGATATCGATCGCCCTTGCCCAAAGGTGGTCATATTCGGCGCCCAGCATCTTGATCAAACCGATCAGCTTGCCCCCGGCAAGACTCATGGGCGCGGCGCCGAAGCTTTGGAGCCCCTTGGTGAAGTAAAGGATGCGCCGGGGCGCAAAGGTCCCGGCCAGCGCCTGGTAAAGCACCAGTTTCCCAAGTTTGGGCTCGTCCTTGGCTTTCGGCAGCCGATAGAGATCGCTGAGATCCACGATGCGCGCCACCCCCGCGCCGGCGCCGGCCAACTTCCGGGCGACGAGGCCGGCGCTGGCGGCATCCCGGAAATCCACGACCCAGTCCGCTCTCGCTGGCGGCACGCAGTGGCTGCCAACCACCATCACGCCCGAGCCGCTGAAATCCCTGGCCAAGTCAACCGAATCCTCGTTGACGAAAACCAAAGTGGAGCCTGGGAATGTTCCACTGCCCCATGGGGATACACTTTCCTTCCTCCACACTTTCTCCACCAAACAAGTGACTGGCGAATCCGAAGGCGCAGATTCCGGCCGCCTGGCATTCCCGGCAGAAGTTTGCTTCCCGCCAATCTTGGACACGGAGGCGGCCCAGTATCGCTCGCGGGCAAACGGGTAGCCGGGCAAAGGCATCCGGGCGGGCAACCGTCCGCCATACAGCAGCCGCCAGTCAACCGATCCGCCGCTGACCCAAAATTCCATCAACGCCCGGTATTCTTTCCTGGCGGCAAAATCACCCGCCAATTGAGCCTTGGCCTCCGCGCCTGGCAGGGCACGCCCCCGGAAACCGCAGCCCGGAGCAAGCCTTCCCTCGAGGAATGCGTTCAGCCCTTCATCCAGTTGCTCCACCGAGTGGATCACGAAGCACAGGCGTTCGCGCATGGCGTCGCGTCCCACCTGGAGCGTATAGGCCAGGCTGCGCAGGCCCTGCGGGCTTAAACCGGGCTTTTGCTTCAGGTATTCACGCAGCCGGAGGGCGGCTTCCCGGAGCGGTTCCTCTTTCCGGGCGGAAAGCACGACCAGATACGGCCCCTGCCCAGTCCGTTCCGGTTCCGTGGCTACGCGCCCGGGAAGGTATTCTTCGACCACCACATGCGCATTCGATCCCCCCACCCCGAAGGAACTGATCCCGGCTCGCCGGGGCAAATCCCGGCCCTGGCCATCCTGGCTGGCTGGCCAATGGGTGGTTTCGCGAACGATGTAAAAAGGGCTGCCCTGGATCGCCAGCAGGGGATTGATTTCATCGCAATGAAGGTTCCCGGCCAGCGTCTTATGTTTCAACTGCAGAACGACCTTCAACAATCCTGCAATTCCGGAAGCCAATTCCAAATGGCCGATGTTTGATTTCACCGAGCCCAGCCCGCAAGCCGGGCTGCCATCCGGCTCCCGAATGCCTGAATCCTGGAAGGCCCGCTTGAGGCCCTCGACCTCCACCGGATCCCCCAGTTTGGTGCCGGCTCCGTGGGTTTCGATGTAGCCGATGGTGCGGGGATCAATCCCGGCTTTCTGGAACGCGGCGGTGAGCAATTGCGCCTGGGCCGCTGGATTGGGAGCGGTGAAGGAATTGGCCCGGCCTCCGTGATTCTGCGCACCACCCAGAATCAAGGCATGAATAGAATCCCCCGCCGCCTCGGCGTCGCTCAACCGCTTCAGCGCGATCATCCCCACCCCTTCGCCCCACACAAATCCGCTGGCCTGGCTCGAGAATGGCTGGCAGCGGCCCCCCTCGCAAATCAACCCCGCCTTGCTGAAGCTGATGTGGCTGTCAGGTATCGGCACGGTGTTCACCCCTCCGGCAAAGGCCAGGTCGCAGGTGCGGTTCTGCAGCGCCTCGACCGCCTTGTGCACGGCGATCAGCGAGGAGGAACACCCGGTATTGACCGGCTCGCTGGGCCCGTGCAGGTTGAGGAAATAGCTCATCCGATTCGGGCCGCTGAAGGGATAGACGCCCAAAAAACCGTAATCGGGCCGCTGCTTTTCGCTGGTCAACAGGCTGGCATAGCCGGTTTCCCCGGTGCCGATGAAGAGCCCGGTGTTGGTGCCGGACAGGCTGCCCGCCGAATAGCCCGCATCCTCCATCGCCAGCCAGACATACATCATGATCAGGCGGTTTTGTGGATCCATCGTCTCTGCCTCGCGCGGTGAGAGGTTGAAAAACAGCGGGTCGAACTCGTCAATCCCGTCCATGAAGCCTCCCCACTGGATCCTGGCCCGGGCCTTCGCTTCATCGGGATCTTCGGCCTCGGCCTCCCAAGCCCAGCGCTCCGGAGGAATTTCCCGGATGCAATCCCGCCCGGATCTCAGGTTCTCCCAAAATTCCTCCAGGCTGGCCGCCTGCGGAAACCGGCCGCTCATCCCCACGATGGCAATCGGTTCCCGGTTCCCGGGCCAGGCCTTCGGAAGGCAGCCTGCCGGGCCTGCCGCCAGCTGCTCGTTTTTCCCGCCAGGACCCGGTGCCGCCGCAAACAGTGATGGGTAAGCAGCTGCCAGGTGCCGGGCCAGCCGGTTGATGGTGGCGTATTCGAAAAGCAACGGAGGCGCCAGGTTCAGCCCGAGCTCCTGGTTCAAACAATTGCAGAACCGGATCAAGGAAACGGAATCCAATCCGGCTTCGCCAAAGGGGCGGTCCCCATCCAGGTCATCCTCGCGGATTTTCAGGTATTCCCCCAGCCTGCGCCGCAGGACGGAAATTACTGGATCAGGTTCCGGCGCCGGACGCGGGTCCGGGCTTTCCTGGCGCTCTGGTTTCCCGAGCCAGTGTTCCGTCTCCGCAAAAGGGTAGGTGGGCAGGCTGATGCGAAATGGCGGGTGTTCCCCATAAAGCGCGCGCCAGTCCATGGCACAACCCCGAACCCACAAATGCGCGACGCGGTCCCATCTGGCTTCGGCGATCCGCTGCCGCGCAAAAACTAGCTGATCCTTTTCGTCCCCAATCATCTCCAGGAGATCCCTGGTCCGGCTGACCGTTCCAGCAACGATTCCTTCTCCGGCCTGGCCGTGCGCCGCAAACTGTTCCAGTTTTTGGATCAGCTCCGCGAGGTCGCCGGCCAAAAAGACCACGCGCTGCTCCATCGGCACCCGCCCGATTTGCAGCGTGCAGGCCAGTTCCAGCAGATATCGGGCATCGGTCCCGGGATCCGCCGGGGGCCGGCCCTTGAGGAACACCATCAACCTGCGGGCGCCGGCCCGCAGCCGCTCCTCGTTGCGCGCCGACAACGGCACGAGGGCGGGCCCATTCGGCCCTTCCACCACCGCCCGATCACGATTCAAATAAGCCTCGTAGATCGCGTGCGCGTTCATGCCCCCCAGGGAATATACATGCTGGGCAATACGCACCGGGTGCGCCTCCGCGGGCCAGGACTCCATCCGCTCCACCACGTAGAAGGGAGACTGGGTGAATTCAATCGCCGGATTCGGCTTCCGGTAGTTGACCACCGGCGGAAAACATCCTTTGCCCAGGCTCAAGGCAATCTTAACGCAGCCGGCCAAACCGGATACGGTATCGACATTGCCAATATTCGGCTTCGTTGAGCCCAGCCCGCAAAACTGTTTCCTACCCGTCCCTTGCGCATAGGCCTCGCTGAGCGCGGCCACTTCGATGGCGTCCCCCAGCTGGGTGCCATTGCCATGCGCCTCCACGTAGCGGATCGACTCCGCGGCCAGCCCGGTATCCTGGAGGACTTTCCGGATCGCCGCAGACTGGCCTTTGAGGCTGGGAGCGTTGAATCCGGCCTTATCCGCCCCGTCATTGCCAACCCCAATCCCCCGCATTAAGGCATAGATGTGGTCGCGGTCGCGGATGGCCTCCGCCGCGCGCTTCAGCAGCACCACGCAGACCCCTTCCCCCTCCACCATGCCGCTCAACGTGGCGTCGAATGGCCGGCAATGGCCGTCCGGGGAAAGGGTGAGACCCGGCTCATAGAGATACCCGATCTTGTCGGGGGCAAACAAGCTGGCGGCGCCCACCAAGGCGTAGTCCGCCTCCCGGGCCAGGAGGCTCCGCCAGGCCAGGTGCAGCCCGGTCATGGAGGAGCAGCACAAGCTCTGCACAAACAAGCTGGGCCCCTGCAGCCCGAGGCGGTGGGAGATCCAGGCGGGGATCATGCCAGGCTGGCTGAAAAGCCCGGCTTCGTGGCCATCCATGCCCTGCAATTCCGCCGCCTCCAGTTTTAATGCGCTCGGGTAAAAATTATTGGCCGCCGACATGAACACCGCCGTTTCCGGAATCGACCCGGCGGCGTAGCCCGCATCTTCCAGGGCTTGCCAGGAATGGACCAGCAACAACCGCGCCTGCGGATCCAGATTTTCGGCCTGCCGGGGGGACAGGTTGAAAAAGTCCGCGTCAAACGCCGCCCGGCCGGCGATGGCCATCCGCATCGGAACCAGCCGGGGATCCCGGATCCGCTCCTCCGCAACCCCCAGGGCGCGCAGCTCGGCCTCGGAATAGAACCGGGCGCTCTCCACCCCCTGGCAGAGGTTATTCCAGAATTGCCCAGGACCCGCCGCCCCCGGGAAAACGCAGGACATGCCTATGATGGCCAGGCATTGGTCATAGTATCCGGGCAGCGGGGCCGTGTTTCCCTGCCCTGCCTCAGGCTGGATTCTTTTCGCTTTTTTCCCCGCCAGTTCATCCCGGTCAACCTCCCCGTTCGCCAGCCGGGGGAATTGGTGCACCAGCAGGAACCTGGAGGGCAGCAAACCGCCAGGCAGTTCCGTCTCCAGCGCCTTTCTTAAGGCGGGCACATGCTCCTCCCAGTCCAGCATCAGCGATGGATGATTCGACCATTGGCGGCGCGGCGTCCGGGCGAAATCATGTTGCAGCCTGGCGGGCAATTCGCCGCCGGGGTGGCTGGCTGGCCGCAAGTAGAGTTCAAACCTTCCATCCTCCTGCTCGTGTTCCCAATGCAAGGTCGCTCGCCAGCCGGATGCTTCCGCCAGCGCAACCCATTCGAGAGGGTCCACCCCCTGCCCCGCCTGGCCCTCCAGGGTATGCATGATCCTGGAAATGGGCTCTTCCTCCCCCGGAGAATCCAGCCAGGATAGAAAGGCCTGTTCCTTCCATAAGCGCCGGTTCGGCACCTCGGTAAGGTAAAGGGCCTGTCCCTGGCCGGAGGCCAAAGCTCGCCTTAAATCCTCCAGGTTTGCACCGGATCCCCACGGCCGGACCTCCGCCGAAACCCCTTCCGGCTGAGCTTCATCAAGGTTCAGAAACACATCGTAGCGGAAGCGGACAAATTCATTCGGGAATTTTCCGGTCTTTGGCTCAATCAGAACCTGCTGGATCCGGGGGACCGAATTTTGGAGGTTCCTGAAATAGGCCGGGTGGATGACCAATTCCTTTTCCAGCTTGATCCGGTCCGCCAGCAGCTTGCGAAACCGGCTCTTGCTGGTGGATTCCGCACATTGGCGCTGGAGCGTCCAGACATGGAACATCCGGAGCAACCTGAGATCACGAACGTCACCGATATAGATCCGGGCTCCGGCTGGCAGCCGCCGGGCGAGCGTCTCGATCAGGGAGGTCAGGTAATCGATGCCCGGAAAATATTGCGCCACGGAGTTGATCACCACCGTGTCCGCCGCCTCAACCGGCACTCCCCCCAGATCCGAGGCATCACAACAAAAACAGGTTACGCGATCCGCATGCGGATTGGTTTTCAAGGAAACCTGGATGTGTTCGATGGCATTCCGGGAAAGATCGGTGGCCAGGTAACGCTCCACCAGCCCGGCAAACCGGAACAGCAGCATGCCCGTGCCGCAGCCAATCTCCAGAATGCACTTCGGCCGCCGGGCCATCACTTGCTGGACCGTTATTTCGATCCCTTCCCGAAGCTCCGCCTCCGGGATGGGCGCCCCGGAATCGCTCCGCACGTAGCCAATGCTGTTGACGCGCTCCGTCGAACTGGCTTCCCCACCCAGGATCGGCTGGTAATTTCGCTCCCAAACCGAAATCCATTGATCCAGCCGGTCCTTCGCCGCTTTGGTGGCGTTCCGTGCCCGGAAGTATTCCTCGTCCGGGATCACAAAGGCCACTGAGGTTTCGCGGCCCTGTTCATCCCGCCGGCTCACCACCACGCCTTGCCGGATCGATGGGTGGCGGTTCAAAACGGCCTCCACAGATTCAGCCTCAGGCGCGCCGCCGGCCGCGCTTTTTTTCGGGGCCTTGGCCGCTGCAGCGCCCGGCTCCGCCTCCGCCTCCTGCAGCGAAGCCAGATACTCGCCGATTTCCCGGATTCGTCCGTGCTGGAGAAACAACGCCACCGAATACCGGCAGCCAAACTCCCTGCTGATCCGGTCCGCCGCCCGGACGGCCAATAGCGAGTTCCCTCCCAATTCAAAAAAGCCGTCTTCAGTCCCAATGTCCACCATGCCGAGCAACTCTTCCCAGACGCCGGTGAGCCGTGCCTCGATCTCCGAGCGGGGTAGGCTTCGCTTTTTTTTGGCCGGCGCGGCGATCCCGCGTTGGGCCAGCGCTTGGCGGTCGAGCTTGCCGTTGGCGGTCACGGGCAGCTGCTCCCAGGGGACAATCATCGCCGGCACCATATAGTCCGGCAGCTTCAGCCGCAGCCCTTCCCGGATCCGCCGGGCAAATTCCAGCGGGCCCTGCCACCGGGACACCCGGGATGGATCAACCACCGGCCCCTCCGGCACAGGCGCCCTCCAGGCATAGACTTGGTAGATCCTCGAGGAACCGAGCAGATCGTCCTGGTCGATCACCACCTCGTACCCCTTGCCAGCCAGCAATTTGTTGATTCTTTCCAGCCGCCCTTCTGAATCATGGACCTCGATCACCAATTGCCGGATTTTGCCCCAGTCGCTCTCCTGGATGCCGCGCAGCGCGCGCTCCTCCATTTTCTCCGCATCAATCTTCAACAGATCGATGGTTCCCAATTGGTTTTCCTGGATCACCTGGGAAAGGGTCCGCAATTCGCACCGGACAGTCCGGGAAGCCAGGCGATTTTGGATCAATTCATCAATCTCGGACGCGGCCAGGCTGGCGCCGGAGCCTCCCGGTTCCCGCAATAAAACCGACCGGACAACCTCGGCTTCCTCCGCTTGATTGGCGGCTGCGCCCGACACCATCGACAAGTGCGGGTAATATGTGAAGTCCGCGGTCCCGCTCACATCCGAAATCCCACAGGCATGCGCAGCCCAGCCGTCCCCAAATAAGCCGGCGTTCATCGCCAGTGCCCGGTGGATCTCGGGAATCGGCTCAAAAGCGTGGATTTTCAAGCGGTCATGCGCCAGGAAAACCGCCAGCGAAAACAGCCCGATGTTGGCCCCCACATCCAGCACACAATCCCCATCCTGCAACCGGATCCCATGCCTCAGATAGGCCTTGTTTTGGAAGATTTCCCGATACAGGAATTCCGTTTCGCTGGCATTCAAGTGGGCAATCTCCAGCCCGTTCTCCAACGCCCGCAGCTCCATCCCCCCCCATTGGGCCTGGCTGGTCATGCGCAGTTGGTGATGCACGCCCGCCGCCCGCCTTGGGTCCGGCACGACATGGGCCACCAGCTTCAGGCTCTCGCCTTCCCCCACCGCCACCACCGCGCAGGAGCCAGCGCCGTCCTGCTCCAAAACCACGGCCTCGATTTCCCCCAGCTCCACCCGGTTCCCGCGGATCTTGATCTGCTGGTCCAACCGCCCCAGGCATTCGATATTCCCATCCGGCAACCAGCGCGCCAGGTCGCCCGTCCGGTAAATCCGGGTTCCGGGCCGGAAGGGATTATCCACAAACTTCCCGGCGGTCAGCTCTGGTTGATTGAGATACCCCCGGGCCAGCCCATCGCCACCGATGCATAACTCGCCCGTGCTTCCGGCCGGCGCCGGGTTCAACCCTTCATCGACAATGTAGATCTGCGTGTTCGCGATCGGTTTCCCGATCGGGACCAGCCGGTCCGCTTTCCGGCAGCGGTAGGCCGTGACATCGATCGCCGCCTCGGTTGGCCCGTAAAGGTTATGCAGCTCCAGGTCTGGGAAATGCTCAAAAAACAGGTCTTTCAGCGCCACCGGCAATGGTTCCCCGCTGCAAATCACCTTCCGGAGGCTTGGGCAACCTCCCCCGTCCCCTCCCAAAAGAAAGGCGCCCAGCATCGAAGGCACAAAATGGAGCACCGAAATATGCGCGCTCCGGATGAGCTCGCGCAAATACTGGGGATCCTTGTGCCCATCCGGGCGGGCCATTACCAGGCTGGCGCCGGTAATGAGCGGCCAAAAAAACTCCCAGCCGGACACATCGAAGCTGTAGGGTGTTTTCTGCAAGACCTTGTCTTCGGCCCCCAGCTGGTAAGCCTGCTGCATCCACCAGATGCGGTTGCATAACGCCCGGTGCTCCAGCACAACCCCTTTGGGCCTGCCGGTGGTGCCGGAGGTGTAAATCACGTAAACGGGATCGGTCGCTTTCCCCCCTCCCCCCCTCAGCTCATGCCCCTCCGCTTCGCGCTCTTTTTCCTGCCAATCCCAATCGATCGCCAGCACTTCCACCTGGTTGCCACAGATCCGCCTGAGCCGTTCCTCGAACCGCGATTGGGTCAGGATGATCCGCGCCCCGGTATCCTGGACCAGGTAGGCGATGCGGTCGTCCGGATAACCCGGCTCCAGGGGGACATAGGCGCTGCCGGCTTTCAATACCCCAAGGATGCCGGCCACCATTTCCAGCGATCGTTCCAGGCATAAAGGCACCAGGCAGGAGCAGCCCGATTCCTTCCGGGTCAGAATCCTCGCCAGAACCTCCGCGCGGCGATCCAGAACCCGGTAGCTTAGAGTTTCCTTCCCAAAAACGGCAGCGGCCGCTTCGGGGGTCCGTCGGACCTGTTCCTCAACTAA
Organism: uncultured Verrucomicrobiota bacterium; assembly: GCA_964409245.1. Classification (GTDB taxonomy): domain Bacteria; phylum Verrucomicrobiota; class Verrucomicrobiia; order Limisphaerales; family UBA1319; genus CAIMWS01. The sequence goes on along the minus strand of CAYPCQ010000005.1, from coordinate 4,005 downwards.
TTGATGGATGCCTTTATCCCTTGGGTAAGGGGAATCCGTATCGTTCCACTGGCGAAGGGTTTTCTGAAGCTCCTCAGAATTTGCACCGCTTCCCCTCCTGGAGACTTCGCCTTCCAGTTCGGCAGGCCGGTGCATCTGTGAAGAAAGTTTCACCTATAGATCTAATCTTACTGGCGCGCGGGCCGATTTCAAGCCCGATATAAGGCCGCTTCACGGGGCGCCAGATTCAGATCAAGATCCATTCATAAAGCATTGATAGCCAATGACCCGCAACCGAAAATAAACACCGGGGTAGCGGGCGGGGACGCGGGTGCCCGGGCCATCCCACGGTGGTCAGGCGGGCGCCGAAGCGCCCGCCTTGCCCGGCTAATCACTGTTTGCTCAGTAAGCCGGAAACACCGCGCGGTAGAAACCGCTCACGGCGTTGGCGGGTTCCGAATACTCAAACACGCCCAACCCCCAGATCCCGGCCTCGACCGGAGCCTCCCGGTTGGCCAGCTTCGCCCAATCCCCATCGGCCGATCCCATGTGTTCGATGGTGTAAGTGGTCCCCGGCTCCCCGGACCAGCGCAGCACAATGATGCCGCCCGCCACCACCGGCCCGTAAACCAGCTGGATCATCTGGGAGTCATTCACGGTCACATTCACCACTCCCGTAACCGTGTAGGTGCGGATATCGGTGATCGCATACGTGAAGCTGTCCGTCCCCACGTAATTTTTCGGCGGCGCATACGTCACCGTGCCGTTGACCAAGGCCACCGTGCCGCCCTTGGCGCTCGTGGCGCTCACGCCGGTCACCGCCAGCGTGCCGCCGGCCGGATTCGTGTCGTTGGCCAGCAGCGCGGCCACCGCCACGCTCCCTGCGTTGTTCCGGTAAACCTCCAGCGCGTCGTTGTTCGCCACCGGGGGTTCGCCAGCCGGGGCGATCTCCTGGGGCAGCGGCAGTGAGGTGACCTCGGCGTAGATGTCGCTGCCCGGGTAGGTGGCCGTGATCATCCGCGTGCCCCCCGGCAGGTTGTTCACCGCCAGCGTGGCCATGCCGGAGGCCAGCGTCCCCGTCCCCAGCACCGTGGTCCCGTCCTTGAACGTCACCGTCCCGCTTACCGAGGTCGGGTAAACCATCGCCGTGAATTCCACCGTCTCTCCATAATTGGCCGGGTTGCCCGAGCTGCCCACCAGCACGAACGGCCTGATCTTGTTCACCGTCTGGGTGAACGCCCCGGAGATGTTCTCGCGGTAATTGGCGTTGCCGCTGTAAACCACCAGCATCGAGTGCACCCCCACGCTCAACGCGCTGGTCGTCACCGCCCCGGAGGCGCCGTTGACGGGCCCGCTGGTTACCACCGAACCCGGCGGCAGCAGCGGCAGCACCGCCGGCAGATCCGCCAGGCCCTGGGCCTGCAGCCATTGCTGCACCGCCGCCCAATCCGGCGTGGCGCCCACCTGCGGCAGGTTCTGGCTGGCCAGCCAGTCCTTCAGCACCAAGCCATCCAGCAGGGCCAGGGTGCCGGTGAGGTTGTTCGTGGCAAACGTGGCCGTGAACGTCACGTTGTAGCTGTAGGTGCTCGGGTTGGCCGAGGAGCGCAGCGTCATGGGCGCGATTGCCTTCTCCACCACCTGGGCCAGCGGCGCCGAGGCCACGCTGGCATAATTGGCGCTCCCGCCGTAAACCGCCGTCACCTGGTGGGGGCCGCCCGGGATGGCGCTGCTCGCCAGCGAAGCCGAACCGCCCGCCAGGGTGGCTTTGCCCAAGACCACACCATCCACCTTGAAGGTGATCTCCCCGCTCAGCGTGGCGGGTGTGATGCCCGCCGTGAAGACCACGTTCGTGGAATAAACCGACGGATTGAGCGAGGAGGCCACCGTCACCACCGGGGTGGCTGGCGCCACGGTCAGCGTCCCGCCAAGCAGGACCAGGTCGTAGCAGTTATCGCTGCCGACACTCAGGGTGATGGGATAGCTCCCCACCGCGCTGTTGAGGTCCGCCGTGGTGGACGCCACCGGCAGCACATTCAGCACCGCCGCCGTTTCCTGGTTGGCAAAACCGGTGTACGTAATGGTCAGCGCCGGGTTTTCCGTCAGGTAAGGGCGTTGCTTGGCGTCTGCGGTCACGGTCAATACCGCCTTGTAAACCGTCAGCGTGCTGTTGACCAGCGTGAGCTTGTAGTTGGCCGCCGACCCGCCCGTGAGCGTGATCGGGTAAAGGCCCACCGGGCTGATCAGCTCCGCCGTCGTGGCCACCGCTGGCTCGGTGATCGAGCTGGCCGCCGTGTCCCCGTTCAGGAATCCGGTGTAGGTGATGGTCAGCGCCGGGTTGGCCGTGCCGTAGGCGCGCCGTTTCGGAACCGCCCGTGCCGTCAGCGCCGCCGGGGTCACCGTCAGCGTGCCCTGGGCATATTTGAACGTGTAATTGTCAGCCGCGCCGCCGCTGGGCGTGATGGGGTAGCTCCCCACCCCGCTGGTGGCCGTGGCCGTGCAGGTGGCGGTGGCGGGAGTTTTCACCGCCGCCGCCGCCTCGTTATTCACGAAGCCCGAATAGGTGACCGTGAAGGCCGGATCCGCGGCCCCATAGGCCCGGCTCTTGCCATCCGCCGTCGCCGTCAGTTCCGCCCGGTTCACGGTGAGCTGGCCACCGGCATAGGCAATGGTGTAATTGCCCAACCCCGTGCCCACCGCGGCACTCGGGATGATGGCGTAAGGCGATCCGGCCACTCCCGCCGTGGCGGCCGCGCCGGAACTAACCAGCGTCACACGGTCCACCTGGTCGCTATTCACCAATCCGGAGGAGGTGAATTCCGTGCCATTGAAGTTCACCGTGCTGCCATACGTCTTGCTGGCGCTGCTGGCCGTGATCGTCAGCGCCTTGGCCCCCACCGCCAGCGTGCCATTGGCATAGGTGATCGTGTAATTGCCCAGGCCCGTGCCCACCGCCCCGCTGGGGATGATGCCGTAGCTGCCCGCCGCCGCCGTGGCCACCGCTCCCAGGCTGGTGAGCGTCACGCCGGCCACCTGGTCGCTGTTCACCAGCCCGGAGGAAGTGAATTCCTTGCCAGTGAAGGTCACCGTGCTGCCGTACGTCTTGCTCGTGCTGCTGGCCGTGATCGTCAGCGCCGCCTTGTAAACCGTCAGCGTGCTGTTGACCAGCGTGAGCTTGTAGTTGGCCGCCGACCCGCCCGTGAGCGTGATCGGGTAAAGGCCCACCGGGCTGATCAGCTCCGCCGTCGTGGCCACCGCTGGCTCGGTGATCGAGCTGGCCGCCGTGTCCCCGTTCAGGAATCCGGTGTAGGTGATGGTCAGCGCCGGGTTGGCCGTGCCGTAGGCGCGCCGTTTCGGAACCGCCCGTGCCGTCAGCGCCGCCGGGGTCACCGTCAGCGTGCCCTGGGCATATTTGAACGTGTAATTGTCAGCCGCGCCGCCGCTGGGCGTGATGGGGTAGCTCCCCACCCCGCTGGTGGCCGTGGCCGTGCAGGTGGCGGTGGCGGGAGTTTTCACCGCCGCCGCCGCCTCGTTATTCACGAAGCCCGAATAGGTGACCGTGAAGGCCGGATCCGCGGCCCCATAGGCCCGGCTCTTGCCATCCGCCGTCGCCGTCAGTTCCGCCCGGTTCACGGTGAGCTGGCCACCGGCATAGGCAATGGTGTAATTGCCCAACCCCGTGCCCACCGCGGCACTCGGGATGATGGCGTAAGGCGATCCGGCCACTCCCGCCGTGGCGGCCGCGCCGGAACTAACCAGCGTCACACGGTCCACCTGGTCGCTATTCACCAATCCGGAGGAGGTGAATTCCGTGCCATTGAAGTTCACCGTGCTGCCGTAGGTCTTGCTGGTGCTATTGGCCGTGATTGTCAGCGCCTTGGCCCCCACCGCCAGCGTGCCCTTGGCATAGGTGATCGTGTAATTGCCCAGGCCCGTGCCTGCGGCCGCGCTGGGAATGATATCGTAGGCGCCCACCGCCGCCGTGGCCACCGCTCCCAGGCTGGTGAGCGTCACGCCGGCCACCTGGTC